>JAJCZB010000042.1 GCA_029262595.1 Candidatus Babelota bacterium
CGGTGAGCGAAAACGATTTGAGCTTTTGCAGCTTTTAGTTGCGCGTCCAAAACTTATTATTTTGGATGAGATCGATTCAGGCCTCGATATTGATGCGCTGAAGTTGGTTGCCCGCGTAATAGAAAAAGTAAAAAAGGAAAATCCTAAGCTTATTGTACTTATTATTACGCATTATAATCGTATTCTTGAGTATATTGCTCCAGATCGGGTGCATGTACTTGTTGATGGTGCAATCGTGCAATCAAGTGATGCTTCGCTTGTGCAGCAGCTTGAGAAAACGGGATACGCAAATCTATGAGCGACATTACCAAAGCAAATAACCATCAAGCCATTTACACCGCCCCTAAAGGTTTGGATACGCATCTTGTGCGCGACATTTCTGCGCAAAAAAATGAGCCATCATGGATGGAGTCCTTTCGATTAAAAGCGCTTGCTCTTTTTCAAGCAAAGCCAATGCCTGAGTGGGGTCCGGATCTTTCAGAGTTGGATCACAATGATGTGCATTATTATGTTAAGCCGGTCGAAACCCAAAGTAACTCTTGGGAGACTGTTCCAGAAGAAATCAAACAAACGTTTGAGGCAATAGGTATTCCCCAAGCGGAACGTAGCATGCTTGCGGGCGTAGGCGCGCAGTTTGAATCGGAAGTGATTTATAAACAACTGAAAAAAAAATGGGCCGATCAGGGTGTGATTTTTTGTGATATGAGTACAGCATTAAAAGAGCATCCCGAACTTTTTAAAAAATATTTTGGTACCGTTATTCCTGCGCATGATAATAAGTTTGCCGCTTTGAATTCCGCCGTGTGGAGTGGGGGCAGTTTTGTCTATGTGCCTAAGGGGGTAAAAGTTGATATGCCCTTGCAGGCATATTTTAGAATTAATGCTCAAAGCATGGGGCAGTTTGAGCGAACGCTTATTATTGCAGAGCCGGGAAGCTACGTGCATTACGTGGAGGGATGCAGTGCGCCTGTTTATAAACAAAATTCATTGCACAGCGCGGTGGTAGAATTGATTGCATTGCCCGGATCGCATATTCGCTATACCACGATTCAAAATTGGTCTGGCAACGTTTATAATCTCGTCACCAAACGAGCAATTGCGCATGAGGATGCTACGGTTGAATGGATTGATGGCAACTTTGGCAGCAAGGTTACAATGAAATATCCCTGTATTGTTTTGAAGGGTAAGCGCGCGCATGGACAAGTGATTTCTATTGCAGTCGCGGGCAAAGGCCAACATCAAGATGCGGGGGCAAAAATTATTCATTTGGCGCCACACACTACTTCAAATATTATTTCAAAGTCTTTAAGTAAAGATGGTGGCCGTACGAGTTATCGCGGGTTGTTGAAGGTGGTGAAAGGCGCGCATCATTCAAAAGCCAAAATTCAGTGCGATGCTCTTATATTTGATGCGCAGTCACAAACGGATACGTATCCCACCATTGATGTAAAAGAGCAGCGCGTTGATATTGGCCATGAAGCTTCAGTGAGTAAAATCAGTGAAGAGCAGCTTATTTATTTGCAAAGCAGAGGACTATCAGAGCAAGCGGCTCGTGCATTGATAGTGAATGGATTTATCGATGTGTTTGTAAAAGAGCTTCCGATGGAATATGCGGTTGAAATTAATCGGTTGATTGCCCATGAGATGGAGGGATCAATCGGATGAAGCCGCACGTAATACGCGTTTCATGCAATGCTAAACAAACAATTATGCTTTGTAGTCAGGCTAATAATGCGCAGCATATTGAGCTGCTGATTGCTGCAGGAGCGAACGTTATTTGTATTGATGATCGTCGTTTTGATGTATCAAATGAGCATAGTTTACGCATAACGGTACAAAAAAATGGACGTGTACTGTATTGCGATCGGCGTGATTTTAATATGGACGCACAAGTTAATAATGCCATAACACTTATTGCGCATCGAGATAGTGTTATTTCTTTTGAGCAGTGGCAACAGGGTGCTCGCAGCATGACAACGAAGATTGACTCACAAGTATGCGGGGAAAATGCTGAGATTAATGTACGCGTTGGCATGCAGATTGATGATAATCAAACGTATAGTGTTACTACCAGTCAGCATCATGCTTCTGCACGTGCGACAACCAACTGCGTAGTAAAAGCGATTGTTGCTGGCAGCGCGCGTTCACTCTATGAGGGAATGATTCAGATAGATGTTGAGGCGCAGGCAAGCAAAGCATTTCAAGATCACAAAGCGATGTTGATAAGTGATAGGGCCTACGCTTATGCGCGGCCAAGTTTGCAAGTACATGCTGATGATGTGCAGTGCGGGCATGGAAGTGCTATTGGCCAGTTTGATAGTGAGCAATTGTTGTATTTACAGGCACGGGGCATTGATACTGCTCAAGCCGAGAAATTATTATTGCACGCATTTATGGATGGGTTATATTCATCCGAACATCTGAAAAATCATCTTTAGAGTGTATTACCTATTTTACTAAGGTGACGCCAGATAGTTTTTCCGTTCGTCCTGAGCTTGTCGATGGATACGATCGGTAATGGGTATAAATTTATGAAGCCATTTTACGTATACATACTTAAATGTTCTGATGGCAGTTATTATACGGGTCATACCGATTTTATAGAAAAAAGAATTTCAGAACACCGCGAGGGTAGAGTTGCTGGGTATACTGCATCTCGACAACCCATTACGGTTGTCTTTGTTGATACATTTAATTCAAGATATGAAGCATTGGCTGCAGAAAGGCAAATTAAGGGATGGTCAAGAAAGAAAAAAGAAGCTTTGATACAAAAAAATTGGAAAAAGTTGATATCTCTTTCTAATGCATAATGACGTTCGTATCCTTCGACAAGCTCAGGACGAACGGTTGGGCTCCAACGCAAGTTAGGTAGAAAAAATAGTATCGAAGGATACCGTTTTTTTGAAAGCACTTTAAAAGGAATTGATCTCATGAAAAATATTAAAAAAGATTTCCCACTTTTGATGGCTCAAGAAAGTAGCTATCTTGATAGCGCTTCAACCACGCAAAAACCACAACACGTTATTGATGCTGTGGTGAATTCCTATACGAAATACAATGCAAATCCGGGGCGCGGCATCTATGATCTTGCAGAGCAGGCGACAAAAGAATATGAAGACGCACGAAAAGCAGTTGCAGAATTTATTGGCGCGCAGCCGTCTGAGATTATTTTTGTACGTGGTGCGACTGAGGGCATTAATTATATTGCTCATGGATGGGCTCGCGATCATTTAAAAAAAGGTGATGAGATTGTACTTTCGCAATTAGAGCATCACGCGAATCTTTTGCCGTGGCAACGGATCGCTAAAGAGACCGGCGCAGAACTTGTCTTTATTCCGATTTTGCAAAACGGCATGCTTGATATGAAAGCGGCTGAAAAGCTTATTACACCGAATACAAAGTTAGTTGCCATTACTCACGAATCGAATGTTATTGGAACGCCTGTAGACGTTACGGCTATTACGAAACGGGCGCATGCGGTTGGTGCAAGAGTGTTGGTAGATGCGTGCCAATCTGTGCCACATAAAAAAGTTGATGTGAAAAAAATTGGATGCGATTTTTTAACGTTTTCTGGTCATAAAATGTTGGGGCCGACTGGCATTGGGGTATTGTATATCAAAAAAGATGTACAGGATGAAATGCAGCCACTTTCTTTGGGTGGAGGGAGTGTGCGAGAAGTGGCGTGGAATTCGCATACCCTTGCAGATGCTCCAGAAAAATTCGAAGCGGGAAGCCCATCGCTTGCGCAGGTAGTGGGCCTCCATGCTGCCGTTAATTATTTACAAAAAAATGCACCATTCGATCAATTAAAACAACATGAAGCAGATCTTACTGCGTATGCAATTTCTGAACTTGAGAAACTTCCGTATGTGAAAGTATATGGCCCGCTTGAGATTCTTAAGAAAGAAGGCCATTCGGTAACCTTTACGGTTGATGGCATGCATGCGCATGACGTCGCAGCTTATTTAAATCAACAGGGAGTGCAAGTGCGTGCTGGCCATTTTTGTGCGCAACCGCTCGCGCGATTGCTTGGATATGATGCGGCAATTCGCGCTAGTTTTTATTGCTATACCCAAAAAAAAGACATTGAAAAACTTGTAGCTGCTATTCAATCGATTAGATAGCGTATTGGTGTCTTTTTCATTCTTGACTTTCCCGCCAGCTGAAGTAGTGTGCATAGAAAGATTGTAGTGAGTGTGCCTGGCAGGAGTAGTAATGAATCGTACCGTTCACAAAATCTATTCTGTATTGTGTCTTATTGTTTTTTTTTCTATTTTACACGCTGAAGTTGGGCCTGTGGTGCCCGGGCAGTCGCTCTGGGGAGTAACCAAGCGCATTGCTGAAACTGTTGATGTTACTGAAAGCAAAGTGTGCGAAATGGATTCGCAGCTTGATGTTATCGAGAGCATTGTTGAAAACATTACTGTTGATACCGATTCATCTCAGCTTGATGTGATTGAGTCTGTAGTTGAAGAAACGCTTGAAAAGGTCTGCGATATTGAATCTCAGCAAGACGTGATTGAAAGTAAGATCGACGATCTTAATTGTGATGAATCCCTTTCAGTGATTGAGCTTGTGGAGAGCAAAGTATGTCTTATTGATTCTGAGCTCGACGTGATATCGAGCAAAATCGATATGTTTGCAGAATCCCAGTTAGATATTATTGAAAGTAAACTGTGCGTAGTTGATTCTGTGGTTGACGAAGTTTTGAGTAAATTGGATAAGCTGGATGTTGATATCCTTGAAAGCAAATTGTGCGAGATAGATTCGCAGTTGGATGTAATTGAAAGCAAAGAAGATGTGATCGATAACACGATTGACACTGTCGAAAGTAAAGTATGCGAGATTGATTCCCAGCTGGATGTGATTGAGAGCTTAGTTGAAGATATTATCATCGGCGATAATGATTCCCAGCTCGACGTGATTGAAAGTAAAGAAGATGTGATCGATAACACCGTTGACAATATCGAAAGCAAATTGTGCGAGATAGATTCGCAGTTGGATGTAATTGAAAGCAAAGAAGATGTGATCGATAACACGATTGACACTGTCGAAAGTAAAGTATGCGAGATTGATTCCCAGCTTGATGTGATTGAGAGCTTAGTTGAAGATATTATCATCGGCGATAACGATTCTCAGCTCGATGTGATTGAAAGCAAAGAAGATGTGATCGATAACACTGTTGACAATATC
>JAJCZB010000043.1 GCA_029262595.1 Candidatus Babelota bacterium
TGGATCTGCCCCTCAGCCCCACCGAACAACTGTCTCTCGCCCATGACGGGCACGTGCCCGGCCACCTATGGGCCGCCGCCCGCGCCATCGAGAACACCCACGCGGAAAAGCAGCGGACCAGGGCACGCCGGCCGCACACCCGTGTCGTCCACGTCAGGCTGAAACCCGATGTCGCCATCGCCGTCATGGCCGACACCATCGTCAGAGCGGCGGCAGCGCGCGGCTGCGTCGACCGGCTCGACCTGCAGCAGGCCGGATTCTCAGCAATCCAGATCGACGAGTACCGCGATAGGGCGTTTGCGCAGGCCGCCCTGATTGAGCCCCGCATCGTCACCATGCTCAAGCCCGAGGGCTGAGCCATGACCGACACATCCAACATCATCGACCTCGCCACCGAGCGCGAAGCGCGAGGCCTGGACACCCCCCTGCCCCATTTCCGCACCGGCGATCCGGTCTGGGTCGCCCGATTTGGCAAGCGCGCCGACGGCACCCGCGGCGCCTGCCCGTTTCCTGCAGTCATGATCGACCTGGACACCCGGTCGCGCACCTGCAAGGTCCAGCCCCTGCCCGGCTGCGGCGTCAACGGCATCCGCGCCGGCATACCCGTCTACCGCATCAAGCCCCGCGACCGCGACATCGCCGTGGACGTGCTGCCATGAGGGGTTTTTACCGCGTCGACCTGAAGGACGAAGCCACCCGCATCGGGTCCGGCAGACGGACCGTCTTTGTCGATCGTGTCGGCCCCAGATGGGTTCCGATCCGCGACCCCTACACCCTGCGCACCGCAAGGCTTGCCCGCGACGACTGGAACGCCATCGCCCGCACCGCCAAACCGATCATGCGCCCGCGCAACCTGAAACCCTCCGTCACCCGGCTCCTGAAAACCACCCGGCGCAAACGCACCAAAGCGATCAGCGCCATGCTCAAGCACAGAGGAAAGGTTCTGTCATGACCCTGCAACTGATCATCCCCGGTCGCGCCGATCTCAAGGCCGCCGATATCATAGAGGCGTCCCGTCTCTACGCAGACGCGCGCGACGCAAGCGGTGAAGGCTTCAGGACATGGCCCGACGGGTCGGTATTCAGGAACGGCGCCAAGGTCGCCCGCATCTCCTACAACGCCAAGGTCTGGCAACCCGGCAAATGGACGCCCGGCAGAACGCCCATCTTCAACCCCTACCGGGAACCCGGCACCCGGCACTGAGATACCCAGGGAGCGGTCTGGTACGGCTCGCAAGGCCCCCAGCACCCATCGACCCCGGCAAACCAGACGTGGGCGCGACGGCGCAACCGGGACAGGGAACGGACAAGGCCGTAGGGGCAAAGCCCGCCGCTCGTTTCTTTCAACCGCAAGAAGAAAGGCCCCCACATGAATATCTATGTTGCCAGTTCATGGCGCAACGAACACCAGCCAATAATTGTCGACACGTTGCGCGACGCGGGGCATGTGCCCTACGACTTCAGGAACCCCGATCACGGGCGTGGCGGCTTCAGCTGGTCGGAGATATCACCCGACTGGCAGTCCTGGACGCCCCTGCAATACCGCGACGAACTGTTGAATTCGCCGGTAGCGGCGCAAGGATATTTGTCTGATCTACGGGCCATGATGGCGGCGGACGCGTTTCTGCTGGTCATGCCGTGCGGACGTTCTGCACATCTGGAACTGGGCTGGGCATGTGGCGCCGGCAAGAAGACCGCCATCCTTCTGAGCGACGGCGAACCGGAACTGATGGCCCTCATGGTCGACGATCTGTTCTGTTCGGTCGAGGAAATCATCGACGCATGGGATGGCCTGTGATGGCGGGCTCGGTCAACAAGGTCATTCTGGTCGGCAACCTGGGCGCCGATCCCGAGATCCGCAAGACCCAGGACGGCCGCCCGATCGCCAACATGGCGGTAGCCACGTCGGAAAGCTGGCGCGACAAGACCACCGGCGAACGCCGCGAGCGCACCGAATGGCACCGGGTCGTAATCTTCTCCGAAGGCCTGGCCAAGATTGCCGAGCAGTACCTGCGAAAGGGTTCGAAGGTCTATCTCGAGGGCCAGATCGCCACACGCAAGTGGGAAGACCAGAGCGGCCAGGAACGCTATTCCACCGAAATCATCCTGCAGGGCTTCAATTCAACCCTGCAGATGCTCGACACCCGCAAGGGCGGCCCCGCCCCCGTCGACAGCCCCAACGACTACGGCACCGGCGACGACAAGCCGCTCGGCAATCCCGATCTCGACGATGAGGTACCGTTCTGATGGGCCGCAAGATACCCACACTGGGCTATCCGTCACGGACCGAGGCCGTCATGGGACTGCGGGATCAAGGTCTCAACACTAGGCAAATCGCTGATCGGATTGGCATCAATGTCACCACTGTCTCAGCACTCGAGTGTTCCGCAACCCGCAGCGCTGAACGGCAGAGGCGGCCGTCAGAAGCCTACGGCCGCACCGTCGTCTTTCCCGTCGATGTCCTCCACGTTCTCAGGCCCCACGCGGCCAGGCGGGGCATCACGGTCAATCAACTCGCCCGCGACATCGTCTCTGCGGTCGTGGACGACGACCTTGTAACAGCCGTGCTGGACGATGGTGAAGTCGAGGACGAAGTGGCATGACCGATGCATCCGACAAACCGGACTTCGAAGCCTTGCGCGCACGCCGCAACGAGCAGGTCCGGAAGGTGATCGATGAAACCGCCGCGAGCTTGGGCGTAGAACCCGGCAAGGTGGTGCACAATTTCGACCCCGATGCCTGCTACTGCGACTGCCCGCGTGGACCGTGCGAACACGACTTCCAGGGCTGGCGCGACTTCGAAGACGGGTCAGGCGGCGAATCGATCTGCAAGCGCTGCGGCATGGGCGCGATGAGCCATTGCCTGAGGACCGCCGAATGACCACCCGGCCCACCAGAGCCAGGCGTCAGAAACCCCTGACGATCGAGCGGTTGGAATCGACGCTCGACAAGCTTGCCGCAATCATCGACAAGCACGGCGACGTCTACATCCCGATCTATGAACGGCTTGAACGTGAACTCGATGCCATGAAGGCCGAGCGCGACACAAAGAACCGGATCAGCGAGCGGATCGCGCGGAACCGGTCAGCAGCCAATCAGGCACCGGCAGCGCGATCTTGAGCAGTTCCGTCTGCCGATACTCCATCGACCCCCCATCTCCATAGGCCGGCCGGTCGGTCGCGTGTCCCATCAGCAGGCACCGTAAACCGTAGTCGAGCCCGGCCTCCGCCATCCGCTTCTCGAATGAGTGTCGGAATGAATAGATCCGGTGATCGGCGGTTGGAAACAGGCCGTTGGTCCGGAAGAATTTCATCAGGGCATTGGAGAGATTGGTTTCCTTGTCCCGGTACCGGGGAAAACCCGCCGGCGACAGGCGCATGGCCTCCAGCGACACACCGACCAGCGGGATCTCCCGCACCGACGACGTGGTCTTGATTTCCCGGTCTTCGGCTGGTTCGATCGAGATGTAGGGAACGTTGGCATCCAGCACGATCTGGCCGGGCAGCAGGTTGGCGATCTCGCTGGGCCGGGCCCCGGTTTCGATCATCGCCAGGCAGATGAGGCGTGCCTCGCGGTTCATCGCGTCCAGCGCCCCTGGGGCCATGATCCGGTCTCTGATCCATGCGGTCGGGAATGGCGGTATCTTGCGCTTGCTGTCGCGGTAGCTCAGGTCGCGGAACGGGTTAGGACGTTCCTCGCCCTGATAGGCATAGAACTGACGGTAGATCTTGCGCATGTTGCCCACATCGCGGTTGCCGGCCGACCCCGACAAGGCCTCGGCACCCTCAATCCTGTTCAACCACCACCGGTAGAAGTTCTGGCCGTGTTCGCGGGTGATGTCATCCATGGCAATGTCGCCGCACAACCCGACAAAATTGTTGATCGCACGGCGCTTCACCTTGATCCACGCCTTGCGCTGGCCTTCGGACTTGCCGGTCAGTTCCCTTGGCGCGATTTCCGACAGATAGGTCTCGAACGCCTGGCGCACGGTCACCTTTGGTTTCTCGACGCCGCCCAGGACGGCCTGCACAACAGGCGCCTCCGTGCCGTGGGCGAGATCCACCCGGTCGGCCAGTGCTTCGGGTGCCTGCTCGACGGCAAGCTGCGCCGCCGGCGCATAGGTCAGGGAAAGGGCAAGGGCGCGCGTCACGGCTGCATTGTAGCGCCGCTGGGCGGTGTCCGCGTCGGACGTGGTCAGCGTCGACCAGTACAGCGCATCCGCCTCCTCCATCTGGTCACGCCGTGCACGGGCGGACTCCTTGCTCTGGGTATGGAGGGATTGCCGGATCGTCCGGCGCGTGTCGATCAGCTCGAACCTGGCAGGCACCCGGCGCACATAATGCCACCATCCGCCCCGTTCAATTAGGTACCGGTCTTCTTTTTTCACGTCTCGACTCGGCAATTGTTACACAGACTGCAACACATATCGTTGCACGAAAATGCTGGTAAACGCAAACCAACGAAAAAACCGCTAAGCGCGGGCGCGATTAGCGGTTTAAAAACAAAGACTTATAAAAAAGTCAAAAAATATTTCTGGTGCGGCCGAGAAGACCCCTAGTTATCGACGTATGGCTGTTTTCTGCGGATAACATTGATGTAAAATTGTGATTGTTACGCGTATAAATACACAAAACGATACACAAAAAGATCCATTCTACGCACCATAGTTTCCGACAGGCGTAAGGTTTTGATTCAATCGGGTTCAAAAATCACAGCACATGAGCCCGGACTCAGCACTAACAGTGATCGATCTTGCACCCGTTGTGTAACCAGATCCAGTCCATCATTGGCTTCTGCACGCGCTCCGTACACATATCACGACCATGGCACCGGCGTCATAGCCTGGTCGCGGACGGCCGCCCCTGATATCGTGGAATACGATGAACCGGAAGAACTGTTCAGGCACGGAGAGGTTGGGGATATGGAGTAGGCGGAATGCAGTTGAGGGGTGGCTAAACTTTTTGCCCTGGCAATACGGTGGTTTGGTTCTGATATGCGCCACCATCTTGGGCGCCATATGCTTCATTAGATCCAAGTTCCGAAGACAGACGGAAAAATGTCAACTGGCAAGGTCGGTCCAACAAAGGTTGAAGGGATATTTCGAGAGGACCGCTGTTTCTGATTTCCAAGGTAATTTGCCCAGTCCAACCTGGCTGAATCCATGGAGCAGTCTGATGCATCGACAGTCCGACACGTGCATAGGTACTCCGACCTTCAACAAGCCCAATCAAGTGATTTGGGATTGTGACGCGTTCATGGGTTAGCGCCAGAACAAACTCTCCTGGTTCCAAGACATAGGACTCAGGTTTTCCCATTGCATCAGCGGCTAGGAGTTTCTTTTTTGCGTAGATACCCGACTTACCAATCGTGCCGAGACCCTTTGCTACGGAGAATTGAGCACCCTGAGCAGGTTTCAACATTGTAAAATCGAAACCTAACCGAAGATCGACAGACGCTTCGCCCCACTGTTTTTCTTCAAGAGGAGGTTCAAAAACAAGACCCCCTTTCTTTACTTCTTCCCGAATGTCGGGATTTGAAAGTATCATATTTTTTTAAGCAGCCAGTCGTTGAAAATCTGTATTGCTCGCGAAATTGGCAAGACCGTTTGTGGAGAAGAATGACCCGGCAACGTGAACCGTTAAATAGCCTTGGGAAAGATCGCGAACTTTAGCTTTTACGAACCACTGCCCTCCATCTTCCTGAAGATCTTCGGATTGAACAAACCCAGAGACTACACCATCAAGCGTATCGAATTGTACAAGTTTTTCTTCATCGAAAGGACCTTCTTCTACCTGACAGGGAATAGCAATAAGATCACCGATGCTCAATTCGTTCATTAGCAGCTCCCAATTTATAGACCGATTCTTATTGAATTATATGAAATCGTCGGTTTTGAGGGGTTAACGGATATTAACTTTTGTTAACGCCAAATTGATTCTTAAGCGCCAACAAACCAACGATAGTCAATTTGGACTCCTCAATCCATCCCCAAAACGACAAATAAGTGTGGACATGTTATTGATCCGGCGCTCTGAATCAACGCCTCTTCTGCTCGCTTCGCAATACAGTCAAGTTGCGCTTCTGGAAACGTTTGCAGTCCCGGTACACACTTGAGAGTTGATCGACATAGGCGATCAGCGGTTTGACGTCATACGTCTCCGACGGCGCACAACCCGCTTTGGCAATCGTTCATGGAGTGATGTGCGCTTAGGTAAAAAGGTCTCCGGCAACTGTGGTCAGTGGCCCTTTTGAAATCAGCAGCTCCCCGACCTGTTTGCCGCTGTCCCTGCCGATCGTGTAGGTGACCTCGACTTCCTTGAACTCGAAGCCGTCGAAGACATTCCGGATCTCCGACACGTCGTTGATCGACAGGATGAACCGCCCCTCGATGTCGCACATCTGCTGCGCCAGTTTCCGGAAGTCCGAGCGGGCGAACACGTCCTTGCCGTAGTCCGTCTCCCCGCCCCAGTACGGCGGATCCAAATAGAACAGCGTGTCCGGACCGTCATACCGTTGAATGAAATCGCCGAACGGAAGGCACTCTATGATGATGCCGGAAAGCCGGGTGTGCAGGTCCTCGAGCATCGGCCCGAGCTTTGTGATGTCGAATCGCCCAGGTCGATCGCCAGCGACACCGAACGTCTGCCCGGTTGACTTGCCGCCATAGGCGCAGCGCTGCAGATAGAGGAACCGTGCAGCCCGCTCCAGGTCCGTCAATGTGTCGGGATCCGTCGCCACAAGGCGTTCGAATTCCGCCCGTGTCGTGATCTGGTATTTCATCATCTCCATGAACGCCACGTAATGGCGCTGCAGAACGCGAAAGCTGGTCGCCACGTCCCGGTTGATGTCGTTGATGACTTCGGCCCTAGGCACGCGTCTGCGGCGCAGGAACACCCCGCCCATGCCGACGAACGGTTCGGCATAGGTGAGATGGGGAATGGCATCGATGTAGGAGATGATTGTTTCGGCCAGATTGCGCTTGCCGCCAAGGTACGGCGCAACCGGATCCACGGGCGAGACGAAGCGCTCAGCCCAGGTGGTGGACTCTTCCACGGAATATTCCCTATTGTGTGCCCGCCGTGATCACGGTGGCGGGGCGGTTTTCCGTGGCAGTGTCAGCTGCCGGTTTGGGTGTTGACGCACCCAGGCCCCCGTCTAAAGGGAGAAAAGTTCATGCCAGACAGCGAACTTGAATCAGCTGCGAAACTCACCGAAGGGGCCGCAAAACTGATCAAAGCGGTGCAGGATGCCTTCGGTGCGACAGCTGGCACATTGTTCCGTGAAAAGATTGCGAAATCAAAAGCAAGAGCTGCCGTCATTGAAACTGAAACGGAGGCTGAGAGGCGCATCAAGTTGGCTCAAACGGAAGCAGAGGTTCGCAGTATTGATGTCCAATCTCGCCTTGAGATATGGGAAAAGCTTGAATCGGTGAGAAGGCAGCAAAACCGCGATGGCGTCATGCAAATTGCGGCACAGGAGATTCCCGACGATGTCAGCGACAACATGCCTGATGAAGATTGGACTGTTCGCTTTTTTCGCGAATGCGAAGACATTGGCGACGAGGAAATGCAAATACTCTGGGGCAAGATACTAGCTGGAGAGGTCGCGAGCCCTGGTTCCTACAGCAAGCGGACCTTGGGTATTATCAAGGACCTGACGCGGCAAGAGGCAGAATGTTTTCGAGCCCTATGTCGGTATGTTTGGATATTCGGAGCACCTGTTGGACCAACACCCATAATTTTGGGTATCGCGCCGAAATTTCTAAGAAAAACGGACATTTCCCAACGAGACCTCGTCAGCCTTCATAATATTGGGCTTATCTTGTTTAATCCCGTCACCACTCTCGCACTTAAAGAACAATTGAAACTACGGGCCGCCTACGGCGACAAAACATTCGAGTTTGAAAGAGACGAAAAGGCTGACTTCGATCAAGGTCATGTAGATTTCACGGAATCTGGTCGTGAGCTATTCATCCTCTCAGGTGCCGTGGTCGACGAGAATTATCGTGAAGAAACTCTCAAACTCTGGAGCTCAAAAGGTTGGGAATGCACTCAGTTGCCTTAATCAGAAACACTTACTGGTCGTTGTCCACTTCCGAATCCCAGCTACCTGATTCCGAGCGCGAGAGTACTTCCGACCAGCCTTAATCGCCCAAATTCGCACGTCAGCGGCCTTACCGGACATTAGGCGTGGCAGCTTTCCCGGATCGGCCGTCAACGCCACTGACGGCTTCAGGCATTGGTTTGTGACCAAGGGTTTGGTTGAGCAGGCCGAGACTGTCATCATCAAACACAGTGCAAGCATCGCCCTCGAGGACGATCTTTTCGAAACGCGCATCGGATTCCTCATTCTGTCTTTGGAGAACGGCGTTCAAGCGTTCATTGTTGGTGGCGTCGGCCTTCAGGTTGGCGATCACCTGATCCTTGGCCCTCGAGGCAGCGGCCTCATACCAGCGCTTCTGGATCACCATGCCCTGATAGAATGAAGCCCCGGCCACTACGGCGAGGATGGCTGCGCCAAAGGCCAGCTTTCGCAGAAACGGATTGGCGAGCAGAAGTCCCAGTCCCGGCATCAGACACCGTGATCCCTGGACTTCTTTCGCCGCTCCAGCCAGATGTAAAACACGCCGCCTGCGACCGCGAGCAGCATCAACGGCCAGAAGTCTGACAGCACTCCGGAGACGCTGCGCACGGATTGACCGATCCCGGAGACGCTGTCCGCCGCCTTCTGGATCTGTTCCGACGCCACGCTGA
>JAJCZB010000044.1 GCA_029262595.1 Candidatus Babelota bacterium
GGAGCTGGCAACGACCGCCTGAGTGGCGGTTCTGGCGACGATGTCCTATCCGGCGGAGCTGGCAACGATCGCCTGAGTGGCGGTTCTGGCGACGATGTACTGAGTGGTGGATCTGGCAAAGAAATTCTGAACGGCGGTGGCGGTGATGACCGCTTGGTCGGCGGATCTGGCAACGACCGCCTGAGTGGCGGTGCTGGTGATGACCGCTTGGTCGGCGGAGCTGGCAACGATCGTCTGAGTGGTGGTGCCGGAGACGATGTCCTGTCTGGCGGATCTGGCAATGACATTCTGAACGGCGGTGGCGGCGATGACCGCTTGGTCGGCGGATCTGGCAACGACCGCCTGAGTGGCGGTTCTGGCGACGATGTCCTATCCGGCGGATCTGGCAACGATCGCCTGAGTGGCGGTGCTGGGGATGACGTTTTGCGCGGCGGAGACGGGAACGATCGTCTTCACGGCGGTGCCGGCGATGACCGTCTGGTCGGTGGCGACGGTAATGACAATTTGAATGGCGGTGCTGGGGATGACCTCCTGGCCGGCGGAGACGGGAACGATCGACTTCACGGCGGTGCCGGCGATGACCTTCTGGTCGGTGGCGACGGTAATGACAATTTGAATGGCGGTGCCGGTGATGACCGTCTGGTCGGCGATGCCGGCGACGACGATTTGCGCGGTGGCACTGGTGACGATGATCTGTCCGGTGGCTCCGGCGATGATCGACTAATTGGTGGTTCTGGCGATGACGTGTTGGATGGTGGGTCCGGAAACGACGTCGCTATCGGCGGTGCCGGCGACGATCTTTACGTATTCGGTGCGGGTGACGGTAGCGACCAGTTTTCGGGCGGTTCCGGCTGGACCGATGCCATTAGTCTTGAAGGCGGCGAATCGAACTCTTCGCCCTTCAAGGGATGGTCGTTGCAACTCGACGACAACAGTCATATCGAGGCGTCGGGCGAAGGCATGCTCGACCTATCAGAAGATGCCTCGGGCGTTATTACATTCGACGATGGATCAGAACTGATCTTTACTGGGGTCGATCAAATCGAATGGTAACGATTTGCTGCTATACTCTCCTGCGGTAACTTGCTTAGTCGAGCCGGTCCATGTGTCCCTAATAACTGCCCAACGACCTTCAGAAGCACAAAGAAAAGCCCCGGCAGGGGAGCCGGGGCCAATCCTTAGGGGACACCTGCTCCATCTACCAAGCCGTCGAGTCTTGGGATAGAGCAAGCACACGGACTGTGGTCCGATTGTTTTAATGTACAATCAATATCTAAAATTTTAGTAAACTATCGGATAAAACACACGCTGAGCGTATATGACGCCGTACAAAGTCAGTCCAGTGATGCCGCCGGTTACAGCTTGCCGCGTCGTACTGTGCGAGGATTATGAGTCCTGCTATCAACCCATTGAGGACAAGCGATTGACGAGAAAATTTTCGATCAGTCGGATGGCGAGAGTTACAATCCTTAAATGAATAATAATCGGACAGAAAGGTCTGGGCGCATTCCTAACGAGTTGAATCCGAAGCTTGGGATGTTCTTGAACTACTGGAACAAAAAACGCGGCGATCGACCAATGCCTACGCGGGAAGAGATGGATCCCTTAGAAATCCCCGATCTCCTATCAGGTATTTGTATTCTTGAGCCGCAGTACAATGGACCCAAAATTGATCGCGTTCGTTTCCGACTTGCGGGCACCAGCTTGTACAGGATGGCTGGGATTGAACTTACTGGGCGATATGTCGATGAAGTGGTGCCAAGCCCGATCTACAAACGAATCCATGCTCAGTTCATCGAAGTTGCTGAACATCTCAAGCCAGTATTTCGGCGATTCGAATGGCCCTCGAACCCTTGGAGCGGAATCATATACGAACGGGTCTTGGTGCCCTTAGAAAACCAAGATGGCCGCCCCAAATTTCTGATGGGGATGCATGTCATTGCCAACATAAGTTCGCAAGAGGAAGTCCGAGGTTCTCTCGAAATTCCGGTCGGCTAGATTTACTTCACTGGCCCAAACTTTTGTATCCGCTGCAGAATGCAGATAGAGGAATTCGTCGCCGACAACCACTAGACTAACGCGCTGTTGACCGTCATCAATGCGCATACGACTATTACTGGATACTCTCGAACATGCCCGTAGAGGCATGAATACCCCGTAAAACACCTTCACCGAGGCTGCGCCCCAAATTCTCCAACCCCAGGAGAAAGTGGCCTCGGATTTTTTGTTAAATGTCTACGTCCGAACCTCTCCGATCGTGGCCTGCAAAGGGTGCATTTTTCCGGCGCCGATCCGGACCCACATAGTTGGCTGATCGGACGAATTCGCGAGGGCGCTCGATAATCATAGCGATGTGCTCATAAAGAGCCCGGGCTGAAATTGGCTTGCAAACAACTTCGGTTGCCCCCGCATCACGAGCTGAAATGATGTAATTAGCTTCCGCATGCCCTGTGCAGATCATGATGGGCATGAATTGGAGCAAGCTATCCTCACTGTTCCGAATGTGACGCGTAAGCTCTAACCCATTCAAAGGTTCCATATTCAGATCTGAAATAATGATGTCAGGGGTTTTGTGTTCAAGGATCTTTAGGGCTTCCTCGCCATTTGATGCCTCGAACATGTTGTCTCGCTGAAATCCAAGTCCTTGCAGCGTTGAGCGGATAACACGCCGCATGAACTCATTATCATCAGCAATCAAAATCTCAAGATTCTGGAAGTCGTACGGCATCGGGTGTGTGGCGCATTTCAGTTAAATTTGCCTAATGAGGAAGAGCAGTCTGTGTGTAGCGTACTCTGATACGCAATATCGTCTTAATTGATTAACATCCAATTGCTGCAAATTTTGATCTTCAATGTTCAGACCGTCAGCGACGAAAACAGCAATTGAAGCATTGAGATTGGGTCTATTAGTGACCCATAGCGAATATGGAACACACCTCAGGCATCGTTGCTTGTGCATATCGAAACCTGAACTAACGTACCGGTTGTGCAATATTATTCAAATTAATCTATAATTGTTGTTGGCCCTGTATATTCCGAAATCTTTTGGTCGGTATTGATTTTGCACCTTTGATGAATAGCCGTCGGAATTTTCACTTAATTTTGGCACTAATCGCGCTGTTGGCGGTCATTTGGGCCGCCGCGTATGCGAGCGCGAAATATGAAGAGCAAAGAGTTCTTGGCGCGTTGTTTGGTCGCTCCGACCAGCTTGCTAAATTCTTTGAAAATCATGTGTCCGCAAGTTTTCGGTATGCGGACGATTATATAAGAAGTGTTCGCCGAGCATTTAAGGAAAAGGGATCGATCGACGCGGTCCGCCGTCTGCTAACCGATGTCCCGCCAAACCCCTCCGTTATTTCTCACATTACGATTATGGATGCGAATGGCATTCCTCAATTTATTGGGAATGGGCGGGAGGAGAAAAAACCAAAACCAGGCGTTGGCGGGCGAGATCGTCCATATTTTACAAATCAGCAAAAATCAGAGCGAGATTCTGTTTTCATTTCTCCAGCACGGAAGGGGCGCAATACTGGTCTTGTTACGGTCCGGTTGGTACGCCGTCTGACCGATGAGAACGGAGAATTTGCCGGCGTAATCTTTGCCGCAGTAAACGCAGAACAATTAATGGGTTTCTACGAGGCTTCACGGACGGGGCCGAATAGTACGGCCACATTGGTTGGCCTGGACCATCGGATACGCGTCCGTATATCTCAGGACGGCTTGGTCAAATCCGGAGCCTCAGTGGCAAAGTCAAATCTTTGGAACGAGCTAAGGCAAAATTCAGTCGGCAGTTATCGTCAAACCAGTATCATCGACCAAGTTCCACGGTACTGGTCCTATCGAAAAGTTAGTGGCTTCCCAATTGTTGCGGTAATTGGATCGGCCATCCCAGACGCTCTAACAAGTAACAGCTGGATCAAGAATTCCATCTATCTTGTCGCCGGTCTTGTCAGCATTATCGGGGCTATCCTTGTCTATCTGTCTTGGCGTGCGGTCAGAATGACCCGGTTGGAAACAGAAATATTAGAACGCAAGGCTAATGAGGTTGCTTTGGGTCAGGCAATTAAGGCTGCCGAAGCCGCTAGTCACGCCAAATCGGAGTTTCTTGCAAGTATGAGCCATGAATTGCGCACGCCACTAAATGCCATATCAGGATTTGCGCAGCTTCTGCAATACAACAGCAGGAATCCAGTATCGGACAAACAAGATGATCATATTGCGGCAATTTTGGATGCAAGCGATCATTTGCTGGAATTGGTGAATGATATTCTGGACCTCAATGCCATCGAAGCGGATAAGATAGAATTTAACATTGAAAACGTTTCGGTACCCGAAACAATCTCGGAAAGTATCGCGCTCACCCAACCGTTGGCAGACGAGCGGAAAATCCGCATCGCGAAAAGAATTAAATCGGATGACCAGTTGGTCTCCGTGAGTGTCGATAGACTTCGGCTCAGACAGATCCTGATAAATCTTCTTTCCAATGCAGTAAAGTACAACAAGATAGGTGGTTCGGTAACAGTCGACGGATGGGAAACTGCAGATGGCACTTTCCATATTGCGGTGACAGACAGTGGCAGGGGCATAGATCAAAAAGACCACCCGGCTGTGTTCGAAATGTTCAATCGATTTGGCGTTGATTCAACACGAACGCGAGAAGGAACAGGGATTGGCCTGTTTGTATCTAAACTTCTAGTCGACCGCCTCGGTGGACGGATAGGCTTTGAGAGCACAGTAGGGATCGGCAGCACGTTTTGGATCGAACTACCATTATCCGTGGATCAACCTAAACGTGGCAATCGCAACAAGTCCCCAAAATCTGCTTCGTGATATTCTGAGTTTATCATCTTAGGTTTGGTAGACGCAGGAATGACCTGCGCCTAATCAGTGGTCCAGTTGCATTGATAGAGTCCGGACGGTTTCAGGGTATTGCGATCTGGCCGTCACAGGCAAGATTGCGTTTGGCGCAGGCGGTCTGTAGCTCAGCGAACTGTGCGGCCTGATGGTGTTGTAATGCTGTCTCCAGCGTTCGATCAGTACCTGTGCCTCTTGCAGCGTGTAGAAGATCTCCCCGTTCAGCAGTTCATCGCGCAGCTTACCGTTGAAGCTCTCATTGTAGCCGTTCTCCCATGGTGAGCCTGGTTCGATGAACAATGTCTTCACGCCAACCCGCGGCAGCCATTCCCGAACGGCTTTGGCTGTGAACTCGCTGCCATTGTCGGAGCGGATGTGATCTGGCGGACCGTGCCGGGTGAAGAGATCGGTCAGACAGGCCAGCACGTCATCGTGGCGCAGCCTCCTGGCCACGGTGATCGCCAGGCATTCACGCGTGAACTCGTCGATCACCGTCAGCATCTTGATTACACGCCCATTATGGGTACGGTCCTGAACAAAGTCATAAGCCCAAACATGGTTCGGCCAGCTCGGCCGTAAGCGGATGCATGACCCGTCATTGAGCCATAGCCGTCCACGCTTCGGTTGCCTCATCGGTACCTTCAGCCCCTCACGCCGCCAAATCCGCCAGACACGCTTGACGTTCCCGTCCCAGCCCTGTGCTCTCAGCAGTGCCGTAATGCGTCGATAGCCGTAGCGGCCATACTCGGATGCAAGGGCAACGATGGCAGCCGTCAGGGCTACCTCGTCATCACGCGCAGCCAAACGCCGGCGTTGCGTCGAACGATGCTGGCCAATCACCCGGCACGCTCGACGCTGCGACACATCGAACCTGGCCTGCATGTGATCGACCGCCGCCCGGCGGCGCGCGGGGCTTAGAAGTTTCCCTCGGCGGCCTCTTTCAGGATCAGCTTATCCAGCGTCAGGTCGGAGACCGCTTTGCGCAGACGAGCGTTCTCCTTTTCCAAATCCTTCAGACGCTTTGCCTGATCAACCTTCAGGCCGCCATACTCGCGACGCCAGCGATAGTAGCTCTGCTCCGATATACCCAGCCCGCGGCAAATCACGCCGACCTTCTCGCCCTGTGACAGGCGAACCTCAGCTTCTCGCAGGAAACCAATAATCTGTTCTGGGGTGTAGCGTTTCCGGCTCATCTCTTCCTCCTCATTCAGAGTTCAGATTATGACCTGATCCCCAAAACTTGGACCGCTTGAGGTGAGAATTTTCTCGTAATGTTTTGGCTGGCATTAGCGGGGAAAGACGATGAAGAAGTCGAGATTTTCGGAGCAGCAGATCGCGTTCGTATTGAAG
>JAJCZB010000045.1 GCA_029262595.1 Candidatus Babelota bacterium
CCCTCCCCGCCGTAGCCCCCGCGCGTGCCGGGCGCGGCGTCGCGCGCGTGGACCACGCGCGCGAGCAGGGTCATCACGGGCTCGAGCCCTGCGTCGCGCTCGCGGGTGGGCGCGCCGCCGTACAGCGCGATTCCCGGCCGGGCCGCGCTGGACCCGGGCTGGCAGCCGCGCACGATGCCCGCCGAGCCGTCGACGTGGATCCAGTCCGGGGCGAGGCCGGCGCCGCGCACGCGCTCCAGGGCCGCCGCGAAGCGGGCGCGCTGCTCGGGGGTGCGCGGCGAGTCGGGGTCGTCGGCCTCGGCCAGGTGGCTCATCAGACCCTCGAGCCGCAGACCGCGGGCCCGCCCGAGGCGGGCGAGCGCCGCATCGAGCTCGCCCGGGAGCAGGCCCAGGCGTCCCATCCCGGTATCCACCTTGAGATGCACCCGGAGAGGCGGGTCGGCCGGGGCCTGCGCCGCCAGGAGCTCGAGCGCCTCCACGCCGGTGGCCACCACGTCGAGGTCGAGCTCCCGGGCCCGGCCCACCGCCGTGGGGTCGAGCAGCGGCCCCAGCAGCAGCAGGCGGCCCGCGTCGCCGCTCGCCCGCAGCTCCCCGGCCTCGCCCAGCGTGGCCACGGCGAGCATCGGGGCCGCCTCGTCGCGCAGGGCCCGCGCCACCGGTCCGGCTCCGTGGCCATATCCGTCCGCCTTGACCACCGGGATCAGGCGGCGGCCGCTGGCTCGCCCGAGCAACCAGCGGTAGTTCCGGCGCAGCGCTCCGAGGTCGATGCGCGCCCAGGCGCGCGCGGTCGGTTCCGGGCCCTCCACACCGGCAACGTAACCGCTTGTTCGGGCGGGGCCCATCTTCTACATCTGGAGCGTGAAGTTCGAGCTCAACGGCGAGACCCACGAGGCCAGCGGCCCGCTGTCGGTCCACGAGCTGCTCGAGCGCCACGAGCTGGCCGGGCGTCGGGTCGCCGTGGCGGTCAACGCCCGGGTCGTGCCGCGCTCGCGCCTGGCGCACGTCGAGATCCGCGAGGGCGACAGCGTGGAGATCATCCACGCCGTGGGAGGGGGCTGATGTCCGAGAGCTATCGCCTGGGCGACCTGGAGCTGCGCTCGCGGCTGATCATCGGGACCGGCAAGTACCGCTCCTTCGAGGAGAACCGCGCCGCGCTCGACGCCAGCGGGGCCGAGATGATCACCGTCGCGGTGCGGAGGGTCGATCTGGCGGCGCGCGGCGAGGCCTCGCTGCTCGACCACATCCCGCCCGACCAGTTCCACATCCTGCCCAACACCGCGGGCTGCTACACGGTCGAGGAGGCCGTCACCACGGCCCACATGGCGCGCGAGCTGGTCGACACGCCGCTGATCAAGCTCGAGGTGATCGGCGACGAGCGAACGCTCTTCCCGGACGTGAGCGCCACGCTCGAGGCCGCGCGCGTGCTGGTCGGCGACGGCTTCACGGTCCTGCCGTACATCACCGACGACCCGGTCTCGTGCATGCGCCTCGAGGAGCTGGGCTGCGCGGCCGTGATGCCGCTGGCCGCACCGATCGGCTCGGGCCTGGGCATCCGCAACCCGACCAACATCCGCATCATCCTCGAGAGCGTGAGCGTCCCGGTGATCGTCGACGCGGGCGTCGGAACCGCCTCCGACGCGGCGGTCGCCATGGAGCTGGGCTGCACGGCCGTGCTGATGAACACCGGCATCGCGGCCGCCAAGGATCCGCTGCGCATGGCGCGCGCCATGCGCCTGGGGGTGGAGGCCGGGCGCCTGGCGTACGAGGCCGGGCGCATGCCGGCGCGGCTGCACGCCCAGGCGTCCAGCCCGCTGGAGGGGCGCATCGACGTTCCGTGATCCCCCGCCTGTGCTACATCACCGACGCCGCGCGCGGCACAGCCGGCCGGCCCCAGGCCGAGGTGATCGCGCGGGCCTTCCGAGGGGGAGCCACGATGGTCGTGCTGCGCGAGCGGCAGCGGGACGCCGCGAGCTGGCGCACGCTGGTGACCGAGCTGGCCCCGCTGCGCGGGCAGGGCCTGCGGCTGCTGGCGAGCCGCCGCCTCGACCTGGCCCGGGCGCTCGAGCTCGACGGCGTGCACCTGGCCGCCGATGCGGTGCCCGTGGACGAGGCCCGGGCCTGGCTCGGCCCGGAGGCCTGCATCGGCTACTCCGCCCACGCGGGCGACGAGGCGCGCGCGGCGGCCCGGGCCGGCGCAAGCTACGTCACCCTGTCGCCGATCCATGCCACCCCCTCGAAGCCCGGTGTGCCCGGGCGTGGCCTCGACTGGCTGGCACGCGCGACGCGGGGCCTGGAGGTCCCGGCCCTGGCGCTGGGCGGAATGACGCCCGAACGTGTCGGTCCCGCCCTGAGCGCCGGCGCCTGGGGCGTCGCGGCCGTGTCCGCCATCGGCGCCGCAGATGATCCCGAACGCGCGGCCCGCGCGTTCGTCCAAGCCCTCGGAGAACCCCAAGAATGAGACGCATCGTCCTGACCCTCCTCACGGCCTGGTCCCTGGCGGGCTGCGGCCACGGCTGGCCGGCGCGGGCCGACGCCCT
>JAJCZB010000046.1 GCA_029262595.1 Candidatus Babelota bacterium
TCTAACGGTTGAATACTTAAAAATTATTGGATTATAACGTTTTACGTTGCTTGTTTTTTGAAATTTCACAGCTTTGAGTTGGAGAAAATGTATAAACCCTTCGACGCGCTCAGGGCGAACGGTAAGGTCCAAGCATGTTCACTTTGTTATTGTTCAAAAGAGGCGATTATTTTTTATGAATCTGGATATACCTGCACTTTCAGTGCATGACCTTACTGTCTCGTATCGCTCTGCGCGGGCGCTTGAATCGATTTCAGCAGTAATTCCTTCGGGAGTATTGCTTGCGATTGCAGGGCCAAATGGCGGAGGGAAAAGTACATTTATTAAATCGGTACTTGGTCTTTTAACTCCAGACTCTGGAACATCTTCTATTTTTAATCAAACATTAGCTTCACAACGCGCGCGCGTTGCCTATATTCCGCAGCGTCTTTCGGTTGACTGGGATTTTCCCGCAACTGTTTTTGATGTGGTGTTGATGGGGCGATATGCGCATATTGGGTGGGTCTGGTGGCCATCGCAAGAAGATAAAGCGATCGCATATGAAGCGCTTAATAGCGTAGGGCTTTCAGCGTATGCTGATCGGCACATTAGCGAACTTTCGGGTGGCCAACAACAACGCGTTTTTGTAGCGCGTGCTCTTGCGCAACAAGCGGATTTGTTGTTACTCGATGAACCATTTGTGGGTGTTGATATGCAGACTGAAAAATTGATTATGAGTATTTTGCGTGATTTGCAAAAGCAGGGCAAAACAGTGATTGTGGTTCATCATGATTTGCAGACACTTTCGGATTATTTTGATTGGGTGTTTTTATTGAATGTGAAAAAAATCGCCCTTGGGCCTATTGAAGCGGTATGCGTGCCGGAATATATGTGCGCGACATATGGCGATCGTAATATCGTTGCCCCGAGAGTGCATCCATGAATGTATTGGTTGCTTTTTTTTCTGATTACACACTTCAATTGGTAATGCTCGGAACAGCATGCTTGGGAGCGTTAGCGGGCGGAGTGGGTGTCTTTGCAGTGTTGCGCAAACAAAGTTTATTAGGAGACGTTATTTCTCATGCAGCGTTTCCAGGGATTGCGCTGGCATTTCTTTTTTCGTTGAGTAGAAATCCGTTAATTCTTTTATCGGGCGGTGCGTGCGCGGGATTGTTAGGCGCATTATGCGTAACCATTATTACGCGGTATAGCCGATTGAAGTACGACACTGCGCTTGGCATAGTACTTTCCGTTTTTTTTGGCGCGGGGCTTGTACTGCTTACGCATATTCAAAAAAGTGCTGTTTCAAATCAAGCGGTATTAAACAAGTTTTTATTTGGCAATGCTGCAACACTTCTTTTTGATGATATCGTACTAATTGTGGGCGTTGCGGCAGTGTGCTTTGTGGCACTCATGCTTTTTTGGAAAGAGCTCAGCGTGGTCGCTTTTGATGAATCGTATGCACAAGTCATGGGGTATACGGTTATGCGGTGGGATATTTTTCTTTCGTTATTGCTGGTGCTGGTAATTGTAGTTGGCTTGCAAACAGTGGGGGTGGTATTGATGAGTTCACTCCTTCTTGCTCCGGCAGCTGCAGCTCGGCAATGGACAAACAGTTTACCCAAAATGATTGGTATTGCATCTCTATTTGGAGCATGCGCGAGTGTAGCGGGCACGATAATCAGTACGATGTTTGATCATGTGCCAACGGGGCCGGTGATTGTGGTAGTTATCACATTGATTGTGTTGGCTTCTCTTATCGCTGCTCCCGAGCGTGGGCTTTTATGGAATAGGCACCGGGGGGCGCAATGAGTTTGATTCAGATTGAGTTACTTGCAATCGCATTGGTCGCTTCCATTGCGTGTAGCCTGCCAGGAGTTTTTTTAGTGTTACGCGGCGTGGCATTGATGAGCGATGCTATTAGCCATGCAATATTACTCGGGATAGTCATAACGTTTTTAATTGTGCAGCAGCTGAACTCTCCGTGGTTGTTGATTGGTGCGACGGTCGCGGGAATGGTTACGGTGTGGTGCACGGAAAAATTAATTCATACGGGGCATATAAAAAAAGATACAGCCATCGGAATAGTTTTTCCCTTCTTTTTTTCTATCGGCGTTATTTTGATTACCCTGTGTGTGCGCAATGTGCATCTCGATTCGGATATGGTATTGCTTGGAGATATCGCATTTGCTCCTTTTACGCGTTTCTTTCTCGGGGGATATGATCTGGGCCCCTATGCATTGTGGCAACTCGGGGCAATAGTGGTGTTTAACCTCTCTCTGATAACGCTTTTCTTTAAAGAATTATCGCTTGTTACGTTTGATCCTGAATACGCACATGTGTCCGGATTTTCTCCAAATTTTGTGCATTATCTGATTATGTTTTTAGCGAGCATTACCGCTGTATCGGCCTTTGATATTGTGGGAGCCATTGTGGTCGTTGCATTGATGATTACTCCCGCGGCAACTGCTTTTTTATGTACCAAACAACTCAAAGAAATGATTCAGTTATCACTCTTTTTCAGCATTCTTTCTACCTGCCTGGGATATGCCTTGGCAATTGCGTGCGATGTTTCTATCGCGGGATCGATTGCGATGATGGCGGGAGTGGTATTTGGTATAGTTTTTGCCTATAAAGGGGCTTTTCACAGACATCGCTATACGTGCTAATAGAGCCCTTGATATGCCCATTTGAGCCTTCTGCTAGTAAAAAAGGGGGATTATTACGGAAAGAAGGGAGGGGATTTTGCCTTTTATCCTATTTTCCGCTATATTTGAAGAATAAGATTATTCTCATTTTCTCATAAAAATTGACCAAATCTAAGGATTACGATGCCAGTACCAAAACGCAAGCGCTCGCGAGCGCGCCGTGATAAACGGTTTGCAAACAAAGGAATGAAGGATCGCTCAGTGGCTGAATGCGCTAATTGCAAAGAGCCTTTGATGACGCACCAAGCGTGCAAATCATGTGGGCACTATAAAGGTCGCAAAGTTTTGGCTACTAAGGCTGATCGTGCGGTTAAGCGTGCTGAAACACGTAAGACTAAAGAGGCGCACAAGGCTGCAAAGGTTGAACAACCTGTTGAAGCTAAGCCAGCCGAATAAATTTCTGATTATTTAGTTATTCAAGGGATACCATGATAGCTGTAGATGCAATGGGAGGCGATCGAGCACCAAATTCGATCGTTGAGGGAGCAGTAGCTGCAGCAAGAAAAGGTGTCCCTATTTTATTGTGTGGCCCGAAAAAAGTATTATTTTCTTTATTGCCTGATAATTGGCAGTCCCTTCCGATTACATTAGAATTGTGCGATCAAGAAATTGGCATGGCCCAAGAGCCTACCCGTGCAGTGCGCACTAAGCCGAACTCTTCACTGATGCGAGCTATGAAAGCAGTTGCAGATGGTAGAGCATCAGCATTTTATTCTGCTGGAAACTCAGGAGCAGTATTGGTGGCAGGTGTTGTCTTGTGCGGACGCGTAACAGGATTGCATAGGCCAGCTGTTGGTACGTTTCTTCCCGCGCAAAAGGGAAACTTTTTTTGTTTGGATGTGGGAGGGAATGTTGATTGCAAAGCTGAATACCTATATCAATTTGCCTTGATGGGGCATGCATATCTTTCAGTTACCAAGCAGATGGAATATCCGCGCATTGGATTGCTTTCTAATGGCCATGAGCCATTTAAAGGATCAGCCGAAGTAAAAAAAGCATATGAAAAATTATCACAGTCGTCGTTAAATTTTATTGGAAACATTGAAGCACGAGAAATGACGGAAGGTATTGTTGATATTGTGGTCTGCGATGGCTTTGTTGGAAATATTATGCTCAAAGCGATACAAGGAACGGCTCGATCTCTTTTTTCTTGGATTAAGCAAGAAGCACAGCAATCTTGGTTTCAATCCGCGTGCTTATGGTTAAATAGAAAACTGTTTCGAGCTATTAAAAAGCGGACTGACTATGCATCTGTGGGTGGTGCGTTATTACTGGGCATAAAAAAACCAATAATTTTGGCGCATGGCAGATCAGATGCGCATGCAGTCAAAAATGGTATTTTATTTGCTCAGCAGGTAGTGCAAGAAGGGCGTGTGGAAAAATTTAACGCTATCTTACAGGGATTGCTGGAGGGCCGGCTGCAGATGGATGGAGTAGTGAAACGCACGGCGCGTTCTTTATTTCATTGAGGTAAACATGATGCGTAGACCGGTAGTAGTTTTTGTAGTAGAATGGCCGGGTATTGGTCTTTCGGATTCACGAACGTTTTATGATTGAGAGCGTAGTATGAATATTTTAGTAGAGAATATTTCATCATCGGCGAGTGAAGAGCAGCTTAAAAAGCTTTTTCAAGCATATGGCTCTGTTGAGTCGGTACATTTTATCAAAGAGAAGCTTACGGGAATACAAAATGGGCAAGCATACGTGCGTATGCCGTCTGATGATGAGGCAGAGCAAGCGATCTCTGGATTGAACGGTACTGATTTTGAGGGGCAACAAATACGCGTAAAACAAGAAGAAGGAGCAGAGTTTCCTTCAGGTGATTTTTGGTAAAACTATTTTAGGTAAAGACAGGTGGAATTATGGCATTTGTAGATGAGCTGAAAGCAGTTTTTATTTTTGTTGGTCGTACAGTAAGAGATTTTTTTGATTTTGATTCTAATGGCTTAGGAAAGTATCTTCGATACGGAGCATTTGCATTAAGCGTTGTTCTTCTTGGCGTGGGCGGATTTTTGGGATACCGGATGTATGTTGGTATGCGTGAGCAAAAAGCACATCAATCATTTTCAGATTACTTACAGGAATTTCAAGCAGCATCAAAATCAAATTCTCAGCCTGAGTGGGAGCGGATGGTAACGGTATTTGGTAATCGTTATGCGGATCATAAAGATAGCAGCTTGGCACCACTTTTTCTTTCATTAAAAGCAGAGGCTCATGTACAGCTTGGGCAGATTGTTGAAGCAATCAATACTGTGCAGCAAGCAATTGATAGCCTTTCAGCTGATTCAGCGCTCTTGCCGCTATTGCAAATTAAACAATCACTCATGCAGCTTGATGCGAATGATGATGCTCTTTCAAAAGTTGGATTGCAGCAGCTTGTATCATTAGCAAGAGATCAAAAGAATAGTTTAAAAGATATGGCTCTTTTTTATCTCGGCCGATATTACTGGGCAAATGATCAGATAGAAGATGCGCAAAAAGCGTGGAAAGATCTTGAAGACAGTAGCTGGGGTGATAAAGCGTATCCGTCCCCTTGGGTGCAAGAAGCAAAACAAAAATTAAAACAGCGCGCTGCATAGGAATAAGTATGGGGTTGGGTTCTTCATCGCCGGTGCGGGTGCGATTTGCACCGTCTCCAACGGGACATCTTCACATTGGAAGTTTTCGTACTGCTTTATTTAATTGGCTTTTTGCGCGGCATAACAACGGAACGTTTTTAGTTCGTATTGAGGACACTGATCTTGAGCGATCTAAACAAGAATATGTTGAGAGCATTACGCAGGCTTTAGAGTGGGTGAACTTACATCCTGATGAACCAGCTGTTGTGCAGTCTGAGCGGATTAAAGAGCATGAGCGAATTTTGCAAGAGCTTCTTGCACAAGGAAAAGCATATAAATGTTTTTGCACGCAAGAGGAAATTGTAGCACGTGCAGGAGACTCGGCTTTCATTTCATATGATGGGCTTTGCCGTACTGCAGATCAAGATACGCAAAAACCATACGTAATTCGTTTTAAATTACCAAATATCACGGAAGTATCATTTGATGATCTCATTCGTGGAACCATTACGTTTGCAGCAGACCAGCTAGATGATTTTATTATCGCTCGTTCTGATGGGCGTCCGATGTATAATTTTGTGGTGGTGGTTGATGATCATGCGATGGGCATTACGGATGTAATTCGTGGTGAAGATCATATTTCAAATACGCCAAAACAGATTCTTCTGTATCAAGCCTGCGGATATACAGTCCCTAACTTTGCGCATATTCCTCTTATTTTAGGGCCAAGCGGCGATCGCCTGAGCAAGCGAGATGGCGCAACATCTGCTCTTGCGTATAAAAAAATGGGCTATCTTCCCGATGCGTTGGTAAATTATTTAGTGCGCCTTGGCTGGTCTCACGGGGATCAAGAAATTTTTACGCGTGAGCAGCTTATTGAATTTTTTACGCTTGATTCGGTAGGAAAGAAGGGCTCTATTTTTGATATTGATAAATTAAATTGGATGAACGGCGTGTATATGAGAGAGCGGTCTGCACAGGAGCTTGTTTCATATATTACGACTGAGTTGGATGCTGATTTTGTTGCGGCGCTTTTGGGATGGGATGCTGCACAAATTGAGCGCGTTGTGGATTTGTTTAAAGAGCGCGCGCATACATTGGTAGAATTAATAGAAGCGGTTAAGCGTTTGCACGATGGCCCTCCGCACTATGAGCAAGCTGATCTTGATAAATGGATTGAGCCGGAGACAAAAGAGCATATTAGTGAGTTGATTGAGGTGCTTCAAGTACACGAAAATTCTTCTATAGACGTATTACAAGATGCTATAAAGGCATTGGCAAAAAAATTGGGAATTAAGTTAGTGAAGTTAGCGCAGCCGACGCGTATTGCTTTAATTGGTAGTTCAGCGGGCCCTGGCGTATTTGATATGCTTGCAGTTATTGGTGCGTCGCAGACTATGGCGCGCCTTTCTCGATTGCGTGATCTAAAATAAGGAGCTGCTATGAAAGTAGCGATGATGTTTCCTGGATTTCAGAGCCAGTTTGTAGGGATGGGCAAGGAGCTTTACGATGAAAATCGAATGATGCAAGAGCTTTTTGAGCAAGCATCGAGTTGTCTTGATACAAACTTTGTAAAATTATGCTTTGCATCTTCTGATGCAGAATTAGCGCAAGCAGGTAATGCATATACGAGCACGTTTTTAATTGGCGCTGCAATTTCACAGCTTTTGAAAGAAAAAGGAGTAGTGCCAGACGTAGTAGCTGGCTTTAATCATGGAGTCTATGCGGCATTATTTGCGGCAGGGGGCTTGAGCTTACCAGATGGGCTGTATCTTTTAAATAAATTTGCTTCTCTGTATGACGAATTTCAAAAAGAGATGGATCTTTCTGCAATTCATGTAAGCGGATTAACGCAAAAAGAAATAGAAGAAATGTGCCATAAGGCAAGTACTCAAGATGAAAAGGTATTTGTTTCAGTATATGAAACGTTAACGCAGCAAATAGTTGCGGGTAACAAACCTGCAGTTGAGCGCGTTCGCGATATGGCAAGTGCATTATCTGATGAAAAAAAGATATCGATTGAACCGGTTGAGCTTGCAGTTGGGTTGCATTCAGCATTAGTTGACCCAGTGATTGATCAGCTTAAAATGTATTTAAACAAAGTTGATTTTCATGATCTTTCTGTGCCGATGATTGAATCAGTTCAGGCGAACGTTTTGACTAAAGGGGATGATGTTCGCGAGCAAATTTTAGCGCGAATCAACTCACCAGTAATGTGGCCCAAGGTGATGGAAAAATTAGCTGAGTATGATCTGATTATTGAAGTTGGTCCGGGCACACAGCTGACCAATTGGTTTAAGCAGATGTATCCTGAAAAAAAAGTTATGGCAGTTAATACGCCAGATGATATAAAGAAAGTGGTAGCATTGGTGCAGCCAAGCACTGAGACTACAGCGCAAAACAGTCAAGACTAAGGTATGTATAATGGCAGAATTTGATGCACAAAACACGCATGATAAAGTAGCAGCAATTATTGCTACGAAACTTTCTATTGATCCTGCAACAGTGACAACGGGCGCAACGCTTGAAGATTTGGGAGCAGATTCTTTGGATTTAGTAGAGATTACCATGAAGCTTGAAGAGCAATTTGGTATAGAGATTGATGATGCAAAGGCAGAGAATCTTAAGAACGTGAAAGACGTAGTCGATTACGTACATTCGATTCGTACTAAATAGTTTGCAAAAGTGTAAAAAAAAGACCCGCTTGAAAGCGGGTCTTTTTGTTGAGTATTATTACCCATACAATCGTTTTAACGTGTCAGTTACATTTGGACTCGTTATTTGCCGAGAATCGGTGAACGCAGCAACTTGTTGTCCGTTTTTATAGAAGCGAACATGTGGCACCGTTCTAAACCCTCTTGCTACTCCTGGAAAACGCTCAGTGTTTACTTTTAAAATAGTAACACTTGGAAATTGTCCTGCCGCTTGATACAGGGCATTGAGTTTTCCGCAATACGGGCAACCGGGTTTATAATATGCAACCACGACATTACCACGGCTTACAATTTGATTAAATTGCGCAGCATTTGAAAGCTCAGTTACACCGGCTTGCAATGATGCAGTACAAGAGATGATAGGGCAAAAAGTGCCCCGAAAATATACTTCTTCATGAGACCTCCATTAAAGGTAAAATATCGAGTATTTTCTCACTCTTTTAGAATGCCAGATATGGCTTAAATCAGCAAAAGGGGTATTGAATGAGGCTTTGGGAGGGTGTTTTAGGAAAGATGAGCACTTAAAAAGGCCCGCGATAATACGGGCCTTTTTAGTAATATACATGGGTATTTTTTACGCACTTTGTAATAAATGCTATCGGCTAAAATATCCTTTTAATAATGAAGCTTTTTTGCAGCTTCCAATACTTCTTCTATTGTGATGCCAGACGAGTCAGTAATCTCATGTACGATTTTACCACCTTTGTAAAAGCGTACCAGGGGCACTTTTTTTGATTCAAGATCTTCTCTTGCGTCAGGATGTAAGCAAGTGTGTACAAATACGAATCTGATATCAGGCAATAACTCGTTTACGGCGTAAAAAACTTGTGCATTTTTATTGCATCCACACAAATCGTAATAGGTAGCACAATGGTAAAGGACCACCACCTTCTCAGAACTTACTAGCTCTTTATATGATTGACATGATTGCAAATTTTCAACGTTTGCCTTTAAAGAAAATCCAGTTGTAACTGTTAGGGCAAATATTGTACCTGCGATAAACTTTTTCATGAGACCTCCATTCTAGGTAAAG
>JAJCZB010000047.1 GCA_029262595.1 Candidatus Babelota bacterium
ATAAAAAAGGCCTCGACCCCCCTTATGCTCAAAATAAATAAACTGAATCACTAACCTGAGGCTCAATAGGTTTTAAGCTTTTATAAAATAATTCAACCTCGCTTTTATTTACTCTATATAGACGATATGGAAGAAAAAATATTACATTGGATAAAACTTGCATGCGCCCCAACAATATAAAAAAAGGTGGACCTTTTTTTATTGATAATTATTTTCAATCATCTGGACAATTTATGATAAACTAACAAATACTAAACTCTGTATTGCGGGACTGCTTAATAAATGAAAATAATCAATAAAAAAACAATGGGTTTCAACATGCATAAATCAATGGCAATCGCCTTATTCATGGTAATAAATGTCAGCGCAACTGGTCCTTCACAAGGGCAGTACAACACCATTACCGAAGCACTCTTGCATTTAGGCACAACATATTATAGACAAAAAGAATACAATGCGGCAAAAAAAGAGCTCAAAATGGCTGCTCAATATGGAAATTCGCAAGCTCTCGTAGATCTCGCTGTAATATATTATCGAACCGAAAAATTTGTCAAAAGCGCATCCTTCCTAAAAAGAGCCGCTGAGCAAGGAGATGCTGTCGCGTTGCTAGTTCTAAGCGCTTTGGAAAAAAAAGTGCAAAAATTACCAAATTTGCTGCATAGTATTGGCCTCTCGCAGAACAGCCAATCAGTTTCATTATATACCGCTGGAATGATCTTCAAAAAAATGGGTCTGCTAGAACTCTCTGAAGAATTTTTCTTACAGGTTACATCAGATGAATATCCCTTCACCTATCTTCAAGTTGCAATGGTATGTGAAAAGCAGAAAGATTTTGAACGTGCCGAGCAGTATTATAAACGAGCCATACAACAAGGAGAGGTATTTGTTTCTCCCCGCAAATTAGGAAATCTGTATCGAAAGCAAAAAAAATATAATTCCGCTCAGAAATATTATAATATCGCTCTAAACGCACTCGATCACAGCTATACTCATCTAGACCTGGCAATTCTTTATTATCTACAAGAGAAATTTGATCTTGCAAATCAATGCGTCGATAAAATTGTACCTGATGATACTCAGAAACGCATGACACCTAAAAAAATAAAACATTCTTTAAAAAAGAGGGACAACAAAAGCGCATTGGCCGATGCTCTAAATGAAGTCGGACTTGCTTATAGCGATCAAGCAGATTTTGAGACTGCTTTACCATATTTTTACAAAGCAAACAGGCAAGTAGAAAATGCTACATCTCTTTCGAATATAGGAAATGCATATTTTTCTCTTAATCAACTGGAGGAAGCTGAAAGTTATTTCAAAAAATCCCTCCCATATTGCATAACCCCTTCAGATAAGGCAAAAGTGTTGTTCAATTTGGGACTCCTTTATATAAGCCAAAAAAAGAATGAATTAGCAATACTGCACTTAAAACAAGCAGCTGATACAGGACATAGTGATGCTGCATATAAAGCAGGTTGTTTATACTTACAAGAAGGCAACTATATTCTCGCAGAAGAGTATCTTAAACAAGCCGTCGATAGCCAGATAGAAGATGCTTATAAAGTCCTTGGATATGTATATGATTTTCAAGAAAAATGGCACCTAGCTTCTATTTTCTACAAATATGCTATCGAAAATGGAGATAGCTCCGCCCTCCATTCTTTGGGAACCATGTATATCTTTTTAAATAAATTCGATGTTGCTGAAAAATACCTTATGAGGGCATTAAAAAATAACGAAAAAGAAGTACTCTCAACACTCGGAAAGTTATACTTCGTGCAGCAAGATTTAAATCAAGCAGAAGTCTACTATAAACAAGCGCTTAATGAAGGAATTGAAAGTGCTCAGAATAGCTTAAATTTTATAATAGATTTAAAAGAAAACCCTGAAAAAGCAAAAGCGTTTTTTGCTAAAATGAAAGATGAGGGAATGATAGCCTCGTAAAAATTTGATTACTTTATGAGGCTTGTTCGCCAGTTACTCTTCTATGGATTCATTAGTTTTTAACGCTTGCTTAGATACTAAAGGACAAGGGCTTGATTACTACGTCTCCATGACACTTTTTTTACCTGCCATGACAAAACCCCTAAAAAAAGATGTGAAAGAAACACTTACTTACTAGTCGATTATGCTCAGATTCAAAAGAAAAGCAAGTAAAGTAAAGGGTTTTGTTCAAATTGGATTCAACATAAAATTGAGCACAAAAAAAGGCCTCGACGAATCGAGACCTTTAGTATTTTTCTATAGCGATAGCCAGAAGAAGTTCCGTTCTGGACTAGTAAAGAGAATGGCCACATGGTATTACCTCTGCAGCCTTAATTAAATACTTCATCATGCTGAATAACTCATTTTTTCTGGAAATTCTTTCGCATTCAGAGCCTTTAAAAGCTTAGATAATGCCCCAAAAAAAGCTCTTCCATGCACCTGTTTTCATTGGAGCTATAACATGATCTTCATCATCACAATTTAAAATATATTCTGGATTAGAAGGAATATCTGAAAAAATAAAAGCGTAGCTGTCGTTCATCTGAATCAACTTCAAGGTAGAAATCGCGACTATCGTAATCATCAGTTGAAACTTTATAAAAAGGGATACCGTTATTCCCTAATATTTTATCCATGTTTATCGTACCAACACCCATTACTTGTCCTTTAAGCAACACTTGCCAATTTAATACAGCAATATTCCATCTTACGCGACGTAGCTTAGATATTTTGGAAACTCAGCCATATCAAATGATTTCATGGCGCGCATAACCACTCTTGCAATTATATGCATAGATATATTTTCAAATGAATCAATACGCCTTTCGCGCTCTTTACAGTCAATCTCGCGAAGCAGCTTAAGTGGCTCCATAGATTCGTATATATATAGCTTCTTCATGGCCTTATCTATACCAATATAAAAATGAGCTCCTCCAAAATGTTTAGTTGAGACCTCATAATAGCCAATACCATTTTTTTCTCGAACCTTAGCAATCTCAATATGAAAAGCCATCTTATCCTTTCAATGCCATATCCCAATTATACAGCTTATCCACCATATCATGCGCTTCTCTCCAAGAAACTTGAGTTCCATTCATAATGAATGACTCTGCATACTCATGTTGTAAGAGAAGCAAATCTGACTCTGCAAATGTATTATCCATAAGCCGTTGCCATGCTTTTGCTATATTACCATCTGGAAAAAACCTTCCTACTCCCGCATCAGTCAAATGCTCATCTAAAAAAACGTGGCTCTTAATTCTTGTAATGATATCCTCAGGTACTCCTGTATTCTTACTAATAATAGAAACATCATCACAACATTCACGGATTTTTTCATAAAAATCTATTGCCTGCTGTTCAATTTTTTCAAATTCCTGAACACTAGCACCATCGGAAATATGCCTAAACTTTTCCGATGTCGCCCTCTCTTTTGCTCGTTCAATAGCATCATGGAGTCTTTCAAGTTCGGACATATTCCGATCTAACTCTGGATGCAATCCTTTTGCCATCACTGAAGTTCGCTCAAACTCTTTAGTAACGTGAATACTTTCGCCACCACGCACTTTACCTAAAACATCTGCCTGCGATACATACGCACCCACAGTAGAAAGTGCTTCAAACTTAATCCAATCGGCAGTTACTTTGGCACTTATGATTGCAATTTGTTCTGGAGTTAGATCTCCTGCAGCACGAAGTACTTCAGCCAATGGAGATTTATCTGCTCCTTCCATTGGCGTAACCAATCTACGTGCAATTTCTTGCGCGCCACTTACTCCAGCTTCAAGCGCAGCTATTACACGAGGATGCGGATGTCCTAAATGACTTCGTCCCTGTACTCCATTAATGGGAGAAGTTGCACTGTGCGCTACATCTTTGGCAAGTTGCGCTATCCCATCAATATCACGTTTAATTTGATTAGGGTGCAATTCATGCGCCAATGTCTCTATAAATAATTCTGCAACTCGAGCCGCCCTCGGCATATCACGATCGATCACTCCCTCACGAATCAATGCCTCGTGTACTTCTTGATGATACGCGGCAAATAATGCCGTTTTTTCAGCTGATAATGTATTGCCATACCATATTGTAGGCTTATCGGTAGTCATGTCTGTAACATCTTCAAGTTTACCTGATGCTACCTTTGCTTGCTCAGATAGTTGCTCTGATATAGAAGGAATTAATCTTGTTTGTTCAAGAACTAGTGCTTGAGAAGATTGTTCTGATTGCGCAGCAGAGTCTTCCAATTCATGTAGTTCTTCACGCTCTAAGTATTCCGCTCTTGCCGCTTGAAACGCTTCACTATCAATTTGCCCATTTCTTCGCCATTGCTCTACGTTCCTCCAATAACGTAACGCCACTCGCGGCTCTCCTTCTCTTACTACCATGATTGCCAGAGTAGACGGATCATGAAGGGCACGACTCACAAGATCTTTTTCTTGCTGCAGCTTTAATCGGACTTCTGGAGAAAGATCGGGGTCTTTCAAGCGGCACATTAAATGGATATCTCTACCATTTAAAAATATCCAATCACCTTTTAGCCGCTTATCGTTACAATCACGATAGCATTTTACCAAAGGAGCTAATACTGTATTCAATTGATAATCTAATTGATCAATCTTAGCGACAATCTCCTCATGCTCATGCACTGGCCGCGAATACATCATATCTTCAAGCTCATCTCTATATTCCAACAACCCTTTAATATCTGTTGTTCGCAAATATCGAGATACTACGCCCTTCACGTGATCAATTGCTGCCATTCCTACAGAACTCGCCTTTGCAAGATCCTTATAAGCAACCGTTGACGCACCATGAGTATGCGCTTGAATTCCATATTGCCGATTAACCGCTGAAACGCTAGAAGATTCTGTCTTACAAGAACGATCACATCGCAACTGAGGATTCTGCCCAAAAACTATATGACTACCCTGATCCATTCCTGACTCAGCAGCAAATACACCCTGAAAAATAGCCAACAATAAAACTATCTTTTTCATGCTCCACCTCCAGGAACTCTTGGAGCAGGCATTGGAGGTACAACTCCTATCAATTGACCAAGTTGCACTGCAAATCCAACTCCCTGCATAGCTAATCCCGCCTTCTGGTGATTCATTGCTGAACGATGAAGACGCTCTTGTTCTGTTTCATTATTTTCGTAGTATTTACTTTCGACTCTCTCATCCATGATTTTTTTGATTGCACGAGATACGTCTTCTGCAGAAATATCTCTTTCATCCTCATCCATATCTTTGTAGTCATCTGCAAGCTCTGAAATCTTTTCAAGGTCTCTTCCATTCAACTGTGGATGCTCTTCAAATAATGCCTTGATTCGTATTTTAAATGCATCTACTGAATCTTCTGGAATGGTAATATGAATTAAAAGTCCATTCACTTTCGCATCAGCTGTTTGTGGGCCTTCAAATTTAAACATGAGCCCCGATAGTCGACTTAATAAATGCTGCGGAAGATGGGTTATATCATTTGCAGTACAAATAAATATAATATCGCTTCGACCACTTCGCGCATAACGATCAATCCACTGACAAAATGCAGTCGATGTTTGAAGCGTATCTCTATTTTCCTGTTCAGGCTTTTCAAATAACTTCTCCGCCTCATCAAGAATTATCCCTGTTCCTCTTACACAGAGACGAACGATATCATCAAGCCGCCTTTTTAAATTAGTCGCTGTCTCTGAATACTTTCCCGATGAAACATCATCAGGAGCAATGGTGATAGCACTAAACCCAGCCTTTCTAATAATCCCATGCGCCCCCCTTGTTTTACCACCCCCTGGAGAGCCATAAAATAAAGCCCCATTGCAGCTCCTTCCAGCCTTTATAAGTCTTCTATGCAATGACCGCACCTCACTGTCTTGACCAGAAAGAATATGATCCTGTATAGCAACTTCTTGAGCTGTATATGACTCTAGCGAACGCCTACCAAACCCAATTTTTTTATCTGGTCTTCGCTCAGAATCTACACCAGCGCCTGCGCCAGCAGCAAATCGAGGGTCGGCGGAAAATAGATACGTTGGAACTAATAAGAGAGAAAAAAGGACAAGAGCTTGATTACTACGTCTCCATGACACTTTCTTAACTGCCATGATAAAACCCCTAAGAAAAGATGAGAAAGAAACACTTACTTACTAATCGATTATGCTCAGATTCAAAAGAAAAGCAAGTAAAGTAAAGGGTTTTGTTCAAATTGGATTCAACATGAAATTGAGCACAAAAAAGGCCGCGACGAATCGAGACCTTTAGTATTTTTCTACGGCGATAGCCAGAAGAAGTTCCAAAAGGAACGAAAACTGGCGGCCCTTAAGAGACCAGTTCCTTAACTACTCAATCGGATTTGAGTTTCCGCTACAGCAAATTAAGACAGTGTTTTCTGAGTTAAGAATTTAGATAAAAAAATAGGGCTGCATAATGCAGCCCTATGATTATGCGCAATAATCAATAATTTCAGGCCAATCGTTCATTTTCAATGCCTTCATACCACTCGATAAAGCCTTGCTATACACAAACATACTTACATCCGGCACACTGCCAATAGCAGCCTCGGGGTTGTTAAAATTTATACTTACTACAGAATTTGAGAAAGTTGAGGTTGTATTATATGAAACAATTCTCAATTTTCATCGCTCTCATTATCAGATGCCGTTTGCATATAAGGAGACTCATCTATTTTTTCCACAAACAAACCTAGTGATTCTATCTGGGGAATAATATGAGTAGGCTTTTTCTTGCTTCCTATATACATATAATAGTCATGCCCAAAGTGAACAAACATATTTTCGGATTCCAACTTACACCACAAATACTTTCTTAGGGCCAAGCGAGCTGCCACTAAAACAGTTTTCGAATCCAAATCTTGATTAATACCTATTGCATGATAAGTATCTAGTAAATCTTGAGAATACCAATAATCAGTTTTCTTCGGCGCTTCATATTTTTCTAATGCTGCAACGGATAAAGCATCCATGTTCGTCGCATTTATAAACAAAGAAATCGCTTCAATATAAGCCTCTTCTACATTTAAGTAGTTTTCAGCTGATAAAACCTCGCCCTCAAACGTATGACTAATATCGGAATAGGAAATCCATTCGTCCTTTTTATAGACACCTGATGTATCACGAAATTTAGGGTTATATTTAGTAATACGATAACAATACACTTAATCTCCTATTCTATTAAGAAATTGATCATATGTTCCCATCCTGGATCTTTTACTTGGGAGAAACACTTTTATCTATGGCCCCATAACTACCAATGTGCCACATAAGTGCATCTGCTTTGTCAGCCAACGTAGAACATCCTCGAAACTCCCAGATTTTTCCAGAAAAGCGACTTTTAAATGGTCGAGGAAGAGCTTTGATATTATTAGTCGTACCTATAAAAAAGATTTCTTTTTGTTTTGGATGCCGAGCAAGCCCATCAAACCATTGCCAAAAAGCTGTTGCTGTCTCGCGCGTATCATCGCTTTCACGCTCAGGATTTGAAAACAACGTCTCTATTTCATCACAAATAATAAGTGTTTTATCAGCATACTCAGTTACATCATCAAGCTTCTGTCGCAAGATCAATGACGTTTCAGAGCGCGTGCCACTTCGCACAGTTGTCGGCTCAATAAGCTCAGGAAGCCATCCTGCTTTGCGGGCAATGGCATATGCCATGGTTGTTTTACCAGTACCTGGTTCACCTACAAATAATACCGCTCTCATATGCGGAACACCCAACTCATTTGGATTTTGAAGGTGTCGCACTAAATTCTGAGCAAACCTGGGCGCAGCATTAAACACTCGATCTTGCAATTCTATCTCACGATCAGAGTATTCTGGGAGTATTCGATTATCTTCTGCTTTACCTCTATCAGGATGTAGTCCTTTAACCGGGGCTGCGTCAGCAGCACCAACCCCTGCTCCAGCGCCAGCACTGGCTGAAAATAAATAACTTGGAACCAATAAGAAAAAGAAAAAAGATAGGACTTGATTACTACGTCTCCATGACACTTTTTTAACTGCCATGGTAAAACCCCTAAAAAAGATGTAAAAGAAACACTTACTTACTAATCGATTATGCTCAGATTCAAAAGAAAAGCAAGTAAAGTAAAGGGTTTTATCAAAAATGGATTCAACATAAAATTGAGCACAAAAAAAGGCCCCGACGAATCGAGACCTTTAGTATTTTTCTACGGCGATAGCCAGAAGAAGTTCCAAAAGGAACGAAAACTGGCGGCAGACACGAGGCACACTGCGAACTTTTCGATGGAAACAAATAAAAGCGAAACTACCCTACTTAAGCAAAAAAAGAGGCCACAGAGAATTATCTCTGCAACCGCAATTGTAGTTTTAAAGTCTCACTATCAACTATTTTAGAACTTTTATAGCAACCTAGTACACTTTGAATGTTTAATTGGAAAGGATGCAATATATTGCCTGATTATGCTTCTTTCTTGCGAACAAGCGTTTTTCCTCCAAAAATAAAAGTAACTCCGATTGCAACAGCGGCGACCAGTAGGATGTTATAAATTACTTCTTGTTTGTACCATGGTATCAATCCAAAATTAGCGGAAATTTCGAGCATGATGTGAAATATAATGGCAGATAACGTACTACGACCAGTATTATTATAAATCCAAGTGAAACATATACTTATTGGAATAGCATGAATGGGATACAGCCAGAAAGTCAGTGTTCCAACCGGCATAAGATTAAAAACGGATCCTTTCAAAAAAAATACTGGGAGGTGCCAATAACCCCATAAAGCACCCAAAATTATACTGGAAACGAGCGCACTGTAACGCTCCTGTAATCGATCTAGTACGTAGCCGCGCCACCCTAATTCTTCGAGAATCGGTACCAGAGGAACCGTCAATATTGTGAGAAATAGCGTTGGCAAAATGATAGAGATTGATAAAGTAGCCCAATAGCCACTTAAGTAAGCAGCTAGAGCACTTACGATAGGTATAAGTAGAAAGGTGACCAGGTACCACTTAACAGAAATACACTTATAATTTATTATTCGCTTCCAATAATCTTTTTGGCCTTCCCTATTTAGAGCAAAATAGACAAAAGTGATACCCGTAACCATCGGGCCGCTTAGTGCAAGTAAAACCAAAATAACTCCTATTGCCTCACCACTCTCTCCACTAACACCCACCAGATAAGCAATACCCCAAAAAAACCACGACCAGGTATAAGTAGCAAGAAAGTAAATCCATGGAGCTGCAAGTTTGGGGCGGCTTATGTATTGGCTTGTATTCACGCTATTGCCTTATTATTTATTCATCATTAAATTGATTCGCGTTAATTACTTTTTTCTGTTATTTGTAGCATAAAGTTAAATGATCCTAGTGGAGCTTTTAACAACTGCTCAAGCAATTTAGGAAATGCACGCGCCCTTCTTTGTAAATCTTCTGATGACCACGGATAAATCCCCCTATCGGTAAGAAACTGAATTCCTGCAAGAAATAATTCCGCGCACTCCAATGGATTATCAACCTGAAACAGCCCTTCTTTGCACCCCTGCTTGATAAGCCGCTCATATAGCTTGGCTTGTTTTGTTAATGTAGAAGCAAGAATCCGAGAGTGCATTGCGCTATTACCCGGCTGATGAAGCTTATCCAATATGCTTGCATTTTCAGTACTTATATCACCAGCTGTAGCTATAAGCTGCATTTTTTCTAAGGCAGTCCCAGAAGCAGTTTGGATAAGTTTTTTCATATGACTGATATTAGCATCAACAATGTCTTCAATCACAGCCTCAAGAAGGGCTTCCTTTGAAGGGAAATAATGATAAATAGTCCCCTTAGCAATACCTAAAACATCCATAACGCCTTGCATTGTTGCTTTATCATACTCTTTTGTTTGGAACAAATCGCGTGCAGCATCGATAATGGAGGTCCTTCTATCAGTAGAGCTCTGTATTTTTCTTTTCATAGTTACCTTAAAGCTAAAAATACCAATATACAAGTCACCATACCACTTGACCGACGGTCGGTCAAGTGGTATGGTGGGAAGTGTTTAGTGGCAAAATAGCCGTTATTCTAATGACTTTATTTTGGGGACAATTCGCTAGCTAATACACAGAGCATTGCCTTATAGGAAATACAGATACAATAGTAATAAAAAATAGTTATATTTCGTGGAGATGCTTTATGCAATCACTCTTTCGTATTTTAAAATATACTCACAGTTCTATCAAAACGGTTTTTTTAGCCTGCCTTTATTCATTCATTAATATCGTATTTGATGCTTTTCCTGAAATTATATTAGGCTTTGCTGTTGACTCTGTAGTCAATCGGCAAAACTCCTATTTGTCGTCATGGGGCATACATGATAGTTATACCCAGTTATTTCTGCTTGGCGGTATTAGCGTTTTTGTATATGGATTAGAATCGATCTTTGAATACCTTTATTCTATAAAATGGAAAGAGTTGGCCCAGATAATCCAACACAAGTTACGTATTGATGCATATCAGCATGTTCAAAAATTAGAGATGGATTATTTCGAAAAAAAAAGTAGCGGTCTACTGCTTAATATTTTGGTAGATGATATCAATTTATTAGAACAGTTTTTCAATACAGTAGCACATCAACTACTTCATATTACTATTGGATCTATACTTATTTCTCTCGTGTTCTTGTATATTTCTCCTACAATCGCATGTATTTCGATGCTCCCTATCCCTATCATTTTTCTCATATCATTTTTATTTAAAAATAAGCTTGCTCAATACTATATAGATGTACGGGAAGCTGCTGGCGCGTTATCAGAAAGACTTTCAACTAATCTCTTTGGTATTTCAACTATTAAAAATTACACAACAGAACAACATGAGCTCAAAGTAATTGACCAAAAAAGTCGCCATTACATGGAAACCAATTCAAAGGCTATAGGTGTCAGCTCGCTTTTTATTCCGATTGTTCGAATGGCAATTGTTATTGGTTATATTGTAACATTAGTACTTGGTGGTATATACGCCCTCAACGGCACCATTGCGATTGGAGCATATAGTACGCTTGTTTTCCTTACACAGCGATTATTATGGCCATTTACTCAGATTGCGCAGCTTGTGGATACGTATCAGAGAGCAATGGCATCAGCTCAACGGATTCTTAGCTTGTTATCAACACCTATCCAAGAAAAAGAAGGTGATGTTACCCTAAAAGCTTCAACAGTTAATGGCGACATCAAATTTAATAATGTCACGTTTGCTTATCCAAAACATCCAAATATCTTTAATAAACTTTCATTTGAAATCAAACCAAAGCAAACCGTAGCATTTGTAGGCCCTTCTGGATCTGGTAAAACCACTATTACTAAATTATTGCTGCGCTACTATATGCCTAAAGAAGGTCATATATATCTGGATGATACTGATATTGAAAACTATACGCTCAAAAGTCTTCGAAATGTATTTGGCGTAGTAAGCCAGGAAGCATTTCTTACTTCAGGAACAATCGAAGATAACATTAAGTATGGTTCATTTGAGGCAAGCTTTGAAGAGGTAGTAGCTGCTGCAAAAGCTGCTAAGGCCTACGAATTCATTATGGAGCTGCCCCAACAATTCAATACTAAAGTGGGTGAGCGAGGACAAAGACTTTCAGGCGGTCAAAAGCAACGCATTTCTCTTGCCCGAGCATTATTGAAAAATCCCCCAATGTATATCTTTGATGAGGCAACTTCGGCAGTAGACAATGAGACTGAGCGAGCCATTCATCATTCATTGCAATCAGTATCAGCTGACCACACCGTAATCATAATTGCACACCGATTATCAACAGTAAAAAATGCTGACATAATACATGTTTTAGATCAAGGTAAAATTGTAGAATCAGGCACGCATGAAGAATTGATCAAAAAAAATAAACTTTATGCACATCTCTGGAAATTACAGACTAATGAATCCTAATCTTCAAAAAACACGTGATTTATAGATAGGATAAGATATTTAATGCCATCAAAGTATACCAAAGGTTACCAAGATGGCGGCAGACACGAGGTACACTGCGAACTTTTCGGTGGAAAAGTATACGAGAAAAACTTCCATTCATTAACATCAATAGCGTTCATGCCTTGCAAAGAAATCCTACATAACAATGACGATGCTCTAAGAGCTTTACCCGGGATATTACTTGTAGATAAATCCACTTTATATACAATAAAGACGGTCATGGACTGTCAAAAAATATCTATTCTTTAGAAAATAAGCATGCAATCAAATAAACGAACAATAATTATCAGAGACAAGACCTACGATTCACTTGAAAGTGCGGCTAAAGCATTTGGAAAACACCGAAACACAGTCGATTATCGTCTTTCAAAGGGTTGGACTCCTGAGCAAGCTATGGGACTTGTGCCGCCTCCAAGTTTTGGAGGTAAAACTCCTGGTATTCCTGTGCAAGTAAAAGGCAAAAAGTTTAAAACTATAAAAGCTGCTGCAAAGCATTTCAATCGAGCCTATACACACGTCATCGAAATGTTAAAAAAAAGACGCTCAATTGAACAAGCACTTGGCTTGGTGCAAAGATACGAATCCTTACAATCAAAAAATCCCGAACTAGCAAAGCAATGGCATCCAAACAAAAATCTGCTTTTAACTCCCAATGACGTCTCGTCTGGTTCAGGAAAAAAAATATGGTGGCTATGTTCAAACAATCACGAATGGAACGCAGTCATCAATAGTCGAAGTCGTGGAATGGGCTGTCCTTACTGCGCCGGCCAAAGGCCAACAAAAGACAGAAACTTTGCTACTGAATATCCAGAGTTATTGAAGGAATTAGACTTTATAAAAAATAAAAACCTTGATCCTAAAACACTATCTCCACGTACGCCTCAAAAAGTCTGGTGGAAATGCGAAAAAAACCACTCTTGGCAAGCTACTATTACAAACCGAACGAGAAAACAATATAACAACTCCTGTCCATATTGTACCAATCGTAAGCTGTGCGACAACAACAGCCTCGCTCAACTTCGTCCCGATATTGCGCAAGATTGGCACCCTACCAAGAACAAAAATCTAACTCCTAAAGACGTTATTGCTGGTGGTGGTGCAAGAGTCTGGTGGACCTGCAAGCATAGCCACGAGTGGCAAGCAACAGTTGGAACTAGAGTTAACAATGGTACAGGCTGCCCTAAATGCTCACTCCAAACATCCAGAATAGAAATTGCTGTTTATTCAGAGATAGTAGCGCTTTTTTCAGGTGTTGTATGGCAAGAAAAAATAGAAGGTTATGAGTGCGATATCTTTATTAAAGATAAAAATATTGGAATTGAAATCGATGGAGTGTACTGGCACCGACGACGCCCAGAGGTAGACAAAATAAAATCAAAATTATTTGAAGACAAAGATATTCAGCTCTTTCGATTAAGAGAAAAAGGATTAGCGCTATTAAGTGAGCGGGACATTTCTTTCAAATGGTCTGACAACACTTTCCCTATAATTTCTAAATTGGTGAAACAAATCCTAAAATTTGCAAAACTAAGCGAAAATGAACGCCTCAAACTCCATCACTATATTAATGGAAACTCTCTTGTTAATGAAAAAAGGTATCGAGAAATTGTCTCTAATCTTCCTGCGCCACCACCTGGCCGTTCGCTTGCCGACAAAATGCCAAACCTCGCAAAAGAATGGGCCTATGATCTAAACGCACCATTAACCCCTGAACACTTTGGGCCATCGGCTAACAAATCTGCGTGGTGGAGATGCAAACAAGGTCACACTTGGAAATCTGTAATTCAGCAACGCACATTTCGCCAATCTGGTTGTCTAAGATGTAGTTTACAGACTGCGCCTAGCGAAAATAACTTAGCAGTCATACACCCTCACCTTGCAAAAGAATGGCATTCACAAAAAAACGGAAACATGCGACCTGAAACAATATTTCCTAAATCAAATTTAAAAGCCTGGTGGATATGTAAAAAAGGGCATGAATGGCAAGCAGTCATCGGTAGTCGAAGCGCTGGAAATAACTGCCCATTTTGTTATGGGCGATTTGCTTCAGAAACCAATAATTTGGCTGTTCTTTACCCAGCTCTATTAAAAGAATGGGATGCTGATCTAAACAAAGGAATCAATCCATCTGATCAGACTCCTCATGTAGGCAAAAAAGTATGGTGGCGATGTAACAACAGTCACTCATGGCAAGCTGCAATCTCAAATCGAACTAGAAACAAGTCTGGATGCCCCATTTGTGCACGAAACAACTCTCGAAAATACACAATCGAATACTTCCAAGAATTTGCAAGAAAACACGGCGGCAAATGCGTGTCAACTCAGTATGTAAGCTGCAGAAAAAAAATTAAAATAATTTGTAAAAATGGGCACGAGTGGGAAACTCGCGCAGATAGCATCTTATATAAACAAAGGTGGTGTAATCTTTGTAGCAATGATGAATATGCCGATTTATAAGTACATATTTAAATGATATTCGCTCTAAGTGCCTTATAAAAGGACTATCGTTCATTGATAAAAAAATGGCCACAGGAGATTATCTCTGCAGCCATACTTTTATTTTTAGTGACTCATCAAATATTTTTCATTCATAATTTATCGTTTTTGCAGTGATAGAAAAGGCTTTTGGATTAATCTGGAATCCCCCAAAAGCATACGGTATATATATTTCACGTGAAATTTCGTTAATTTCAATTTTTACATTCCCTTCTTTTATAGAACTCGAAACAAGTGAATTAGAACAAAAATGAGGCGGGCTTGCTACGTCATATAATGCTATAATTGATTCTGGAATTCCATTACTTGCCCTAAGAAATGCCAAAGAATTTTGTCTTAAATCAAAATAGAATCCTTCGCTTTTAGATTCGTTTGAAGGAGCTTTTCTTATTGTGATGTAACTACCTAAAACTCTATTCGGATCATATTTTGCATCAGGAATATAAGTTCCACCAACAAGTGCAACGCGTGTTTTTGCTTTAACCATCAACTTAGTAGCATATACATTTTTTCTATCTACTTTATAGTTGTCGCACCAGCCGCCATCATCCTCCCACTTGTATTCAACGCGCTTAGCACCACAAACATCAAATCCGTATCGCACAGGAACTGAATATTCAAACATCAAATCTTCATATGTGTTATTAACTATTTCTCTTATATATATTGTTGCGTCTGAATTTGATGCAAAAATTGAGAATAAAACTCCGAATAACAGTTTTTTCATAAAACCCCCATTTCACCCTAATTTCGTTTAATATCTTTTATTGGAATCATAAGAAATAATCTAGGATTAACTGGCCTGTACTCTCTACTATGCATTGATTCTTCAGTATCAGCAAAAATAAGAATCTCACCGGAAGTATTAAATCCTACAATATCAAATGAACTATACCCTTTAAATGCTGAATTTCGCTGTAAGCTTTCTGATAAAGTTGTTTTACCCTCATAATGCCATTTACCAATCAAGTATTTTCCATTGTCATCTCTAAGTAGAGCTACAACTTCTCCAAGGTCATTTAGTCGAGCATGGAGCATAGGAGACCATGTTCTACACTTGCTCGAATCAACATCAAACTCATACTCAAATGATACAAGCGAAAATCCACTCGTAGAATATACCAGTAATTCCGCACTCTTCTCATCCAAATGCTTGGAAACAAGAACTCGTGTACGGATATTCAAATTGCTAGTGTCTAATAGATGCCACATATTCAATTTTTCCTGAACATCTTTTCCCATATAAAGATAAGAATATCTTAGCGATGAGTTAGGAAGAATATGCTTACCATTTTGCACACTATACTTAGGATTAAAATCAAACTTGCGACTTGTAATATTCCAAAAGATATTAGGTTGCGTTTCCATATGTTTTGGAATTGATTCTTGATTGCGGGAAATCGCAACATTCCCATCGTCATCCATAGCCATACATCGTGAATTATGAAGTCCTGACAAAATAAAGCCGTATTTCGGATCCCAAACTGCAGCCTTACCATTAAAAGGTAACGGATGGCCTGATTGTTTTCTATGATTTGATATAACTGATGCCTGATCTCTATCGTATATGTAGCCGGCTACCTGACCTTCATTATTAAAAATGTGAGGCCCAGCGATTGTATAGGCGCTATATTCTGATCTTCTGTGCACCATGAAATTTTCGGGCAAAGCCACAACGACGAAATCATCATCTTTTTCCTGAGGTAGCTTTTCAAAAGAAACAGTGGCTTTAGTTTTTTCAGCAATTCCCATTTCTACCTCAGCTGACAATTCAGTAGCATTGGTAATCTCAATAGATTGATTGGGCCTAATAAATGCACTAAAAACCAGAAATCCTAGCAACAAATACTTTTTATTCCATAACGCCATCATAAAACACCCCTAATTATAAAGCTGCACCCAAGGAAACTAGATATGATTCTGCATTCTTTTTTCTCAATAGCAGTGCCCACAAGAGAGGTTTTTTACCTTCAATTGTTCCATTTATATCTGACCCTGCATTAACCGCCTTTTGAATTTTTTCTTTCGAATCAGCAAAAATAGCCTTAAAAAGCTTTTGCTCACGATAAATTAATTTTGAAATATTAATTGTAATGCAAGACTTAGTATAAGGGTCAACTGCATACTCAATATGCAATGACAGATTATTGCTTTTTGCTCTGACTAGGACTGATTGCATGCTTTTATTAACAACCCTAATGAATTGATGTTCATCTTTTGCAACTATTAAGGCAAAAAATCCAATCAGAGCAACAAAGCAAATATTATAAAGTCGCGCCATATCGAACCAAATATTTTGCAACTGCTGCATGCTTGAATAAAACGGCCCAAGCAAGCGGTTTTTTGCCTTTAATTTTACCATTTACCTTAGCGCCAGCTCTTATCGCTAATACTATTTTCTTCGGTGAATTTTTGATAATTGCCTTTAAAAGAGCTTTTTCTGGAAATCTCAGTTTGCTGTTCTTTAAAGTCGATTTAGCTTCAAGAGATATTTTAGAATGAGTTCGAGCAGGAACATTATGATCAATTTTTAAATCAGCACTATTAGTTGCAATATGCATGTGATGATCGCTATCATTTTCAACTTCCACACTGCGATACTCACCAAAAACAAATAGAGATGCCCCTATAAAAGATAGTAATGACAACTTAGAAAAAGAATTGAAATTCATTTTAAACCCCTATATTTATTAACAAATAGAAAACATATACCTTTATAGTACCATACCTAAAACCCTTTGCAACAGCCCCTACAATAGAGTCTACCTACCCCATTATTTATATCTTTTTATGATAAAATAAAGGTACGAAAGGAGAATATATGCCAAATCAGTCAAAAATACTGCCTCAAAAGCCCAAAAAATCCTCGGATAGCCCCTCTAATGAGATCACAATAGATTCCCTTATACAGCAAAGAATTCAGGCCTGGAAGGAGAAAAGCATAAAAGATCAGACCGGAATAGACCTCAAGGCTATTCAGCATGCAGAGGCTGAAAACACTTTCTGCACACAACATGATCTTTCCAGTGATATAGATCCGAAAACTCACTCAAAAAGCGATGTAATAAATTCTCTCTATTTCGCTATCTCTGGCTCTGGAAATGAGGCTTATACTAACCGATTTGTAGGTGAAGTATCAGCTGCGATGATAACTAATCAGGATGAGAAAGGGGCAACTGCAGCTCTCAATAGCTTGCTGGGAGGGATGGTAAGCATGAGCCCACAAGACGCTTTTGAGGCTCAGTTATGTGCAAAGCTCATGGTTCTTCAATCAAAAGCTATGCATTTCATGAATAAAGCAACCAATCAAACCGATCGCAAGCATATTGATAACAACATCAACAATGCTACTAAGTGCATGCGCCTTCATAATGATACACTCGAAACCCTAAACCGCCACAGACGAAACGGAGAGCAGCGAGTAAAGGTTGTGCATCAATATGTTCAGGTGAATGAAGGTGGACAAGCTGTAGTAACAGGAGAAGCACCCCGGGGTGGGGGTAAGCAAAAAAAGTGAGGATGTAACCCATGCCAATAAATTCAAAAGTTGCTCTTTGTGGAGCAAAAGCAAGACAAAGAAATGGATTACCATGTAGGCAGCCGGCTATGAAAAATGGACGCTGTCGCATGCATGGTGGAAAGTGCACCGGACCAAAGACAAGAGAAGGAAAACTGCGTAGTTCACAGGCAAATCTCAAACACGGTTATTATACACAGGCGAGCATATCTGAAAGAAAACGCATGCAAGAGATCATGAAATGGCGGCATGAGCTTACTGAAATCGAAAAATAAGCAATGTTAACATGACATCACAAAATGGGGCAAGCAAAGAGAACTCGTCAAAGCAAACCCCATTATTGTTAAGAATAAGACGACTCCGAGGGCTTTAGAGTCTTAATAAATTGAATCAACTCAAGCTTCACATCATGATCAAGCGTAGAGCAATCAACCGTTCTACTTTTCATGTAAACCTTATGCGTCTTGCTTCCTTTAACTCTTTCGAAAAATAATCCTTCTAATGGGCCAAGCTTTATGCGACTAAATAGTTTTGCAACACTTGCCTTGCTTACACTTTTTGAATCGACATGTTCTCTTATTGGAGCATCACACAATGCTTTAATAAAAAGATAAGGTTCTGACTTCGAATCAAAATCATCAACAGTACGCTCCCAATCAGCCCCACTTCCATCCCATTTAACTTTTACAACAACGACCATGCCATCCACTCGTAGGCCAATAAGTTTCAGCCTTTCTGATTCAGATGCCAGATCCAAGTCGGGCTCTGTTTCCATCTTTCCACCCTGCGATTCTTGCCCAAGAATTATCTCATTCAATAGCAATTCTAAATGCTGAAAAAATATCTCTCGTTTATAAAGTACCACACCTTGATACTCTCTTTTTTTGATCAAGCTCACTTCATACCGGTGCACCCCAAAGCCCAATACGCGATTTGACATATTTGCTGCTGCATAACGAGCACTATTGGTGTCATCTTTTCTGTTTAATGCTTCATAACTGGGATGCTTGGGACTGTGTTTTTGAAAAAAAGAAGCTGGCGTAGACCAAGCATGCTCCAATAGAACGAGCTTATCCCAAGATACCCATGCCTGTGGTTCATACCACTTTCGAAGCAAATCTTTTAAATGGTAATAATTTGGAGAAAATAAAATCTCTCCCAAGTAAGTTATCTCCTTCTCCCTCCGCTCTCCCGTTTGAGCATCAATATGAACATTTTGAATAGTGGACCCTATTTTCGCATATTTCTGAACAATATCACTTCGCCCAAGCAACAGTAATTGACTTAGTAGATCGCAGATCTTCTCATGAGCATCCTCTATATATGTAGGCATTCCCGATGAGCGTCTTTTTTTAAGTATGTCCCCAATCGATTTCACGCGTTCTTTTATATCAGTATGCTTAATCAGGCCTTCTTTTTGCAAATCTGCTTTGATGCTCTTAAATGCACTTTCAACTTCATCCGGCACTTTTGATTCGCACTTTTTATATTCGTCATCGTGAGCCGCTCTTTCCGCTGTCCATCGTTTTACGAAAACCTCAAACGCTGGCGATTTTTTAATGAGAGGAACAATACACGTAGCTAGGATTCGAAAGAATTCAAAAATTGATTTGCCTTCAATGGCAGCATCATCAACATAATCCCCTAATATTTTATATTTGCCCTTCAATCTCTGCGAATAGGATCTTTTTGTCATTTCCGGATGCCTTCTTAGATGTTTTCAATTTCGTAACTGCACCAAAGGTTACCAGCGCACTAAAAAAAGTGAATAAATAAACCATTTCCCAGAGCCGACTGGGAAATTTTCCCACTTTTCCCACTGTAACGACAATACCACAGCATCCCCATACATTGATCCGCATGGAAAAAAGCAAACCAGTGCTGAAGCACGAAAAGAATAACGATTTTTACCTGAAGAATTTTTTTCTGCTGCTGTATCGCATAAAAAAACGCAGCAAAAAAGAGAAGCTGATACCTAAATAACACTAAAAAAAGGCCGGAGTAAAGCCGACCCTAAGGAAGAAACGATGTCATATAATAACAGATTCGTTCAAAAACGAGAAGACACACCCTTCAACAACTTTGTATACCTCACTGCCCTTAAAACTAATTTTCAGCCGATTGAATATGGCAACGGATACAAACTTCGCTGCCCTGCCCATGATGATACTAGTCCAAGCCTGAGCGCCTCCGAAGGTGACGATGGAAGAGTCCTGCTATACTGCTTTGCAAATTGCACCTACAAAGATATTTGCGCGGCCCTTCAGATAAGCCCAAGGGATCTCTTTCCTCCAAAGAAAGGGGTACGACGTGGATAAAAAGATTTATAATTATCGCGATGAAAATGGAGTGATTCTATATTCAAAAATCAGAGAGGTATCCGCCACGGATATCTCTCACAAAAAGTTTTATTGGCAAAGCTATAAGGATGGAAAGACTGTATACAACTCGAACGGCTCAAGAAAAGTTCTGTATCAACTACCCTTACTATACAAGGCAATTGATGCTGGTGTACCAATATACCTCGTTGAAGGCGAAAAAGATTGTGACACATTAGGATCTCACTTAGTTCTTGCCACTACTACTCCAGTTACAAAACGATGGGATGACAGCTTTACCCAATCTCTTGCAGGTGCTGATGTCATTGTACTTTATGATAACGACGAAGCAGGCCTACAGCGTAGAGATTTAATTTGTAAAAAACTCTATAGAAAGGTTAAGCGCCTTCGTGTGGTTGATCTTCCTGGCCTTGAATATCGTGATTCACATGGCTTGGATGTTACTGATTGGCTCGAGATGGGAAATACAATAGAGCAATTGAAAGGTATCGTAGAACAAACCCCTGATTACCAACCAGAACAGAGCGAGCCTGAATCAGATTCAAGCCAAAACTTTTGTACTGTCTCATTAGATGAGCTTTTAAATTTAGAGCTACCAGAACGCGAGATGCTTCTTGATCCCTTCCTGCCGAGCCAAGGGCTCGTGCTACTTGTCGCTAAGCGAGGGGTGGGAAAAACACACGTTGCCCTAGGTATAGCCTATGCCGTCGCAAGCGGTAGCACCTTTTTACGATGGTCTGCACCCGCAGCCAAAAAAGTACTCTATATTGATGGAGAAATGCCCGCTGTACTAATGAAAGAACGGCTACTTATGATCACCGCCATGAGCGAAAAAAAACCTAATACCGACTTTCTTCAATTACTTACACCCGACCTTCAATCAAAAACCATGCCAGACTTATCGGACAAAAAAGGCAGAGAAAGTATTGAGCCGTTAATAGCAGATGTTGATTTAATTATTATCGATAACATTTCCTGCCTATTTAGAAATGGCAGCGAGAATGAGTCTGAAAGCTGGCAAGAAGCGCAAGAATGGGCGCTCGATCTTCGTAGACGCGGAAAATCTGTTTTGTTTGTACATCACGCAGGTAAAAGTGGCAAACAACGAGGCACAAGCAAACGAGAAGACATTCTGGATTCAGTTATACTTTTAAAACATGCTGATGATTACAAAGCTGAAGAAGGCGCTCATTTTGAAATCATATTTGATAAGTCACGCCACTTTTCAGGAGAAGATGCAAAATCATTTCAAGCTCATTTACAATCATATGGCAATACATACCGATGGGAACTCTCTGATGCACCCCAAGAAAAAGAGCTGCATGAAATAGCACGACTCAAAAATAATGGGTACACCATTAAAGAAATTATGGAGCGAACTCAATTAACAAAAGCGCAAGTGGAATACCGCACAGCAAATGCAAAAGAAAAAGGGCTTATCAACAAATAACGATTCTTTTCTTAATTTCTTACTACCTAGGGGAATCAGAAATTAAGAAATCAGAAAAACCCTGTAAAATAGATCACTTTGTTAATGTTTGGTAAACTAGAAAATGAAAGGTTCATATGAATAAAATAATCGATTACTTCACAATACAACAAGCAGCAGACTTTCTTGGAGTAGCGCCAAACACCCTGCGCAATTGGGAAAGATACAATAAAATTACTCCCTACCGAAATCCATTAAATCGCTACCGCCTCTACAAAAAAGAAGATCTTGAAAAACTCCTCAATAACATCCAGCCTGCGTAAAAATGAAAGCTATTATCTTTGCCCGCGTATCAAGTAAGGACCAGGAGGAAGGCCAGAGCATCCCTAGTCAGGTCCGCCGTTTAACTGAATACGCTCTTAAAAAAAATTTCTCTATCGAACAAACATTTCAAGTCACTGAGTCTTCGAGTAAAGATACTCGGAAACAATTTGATCAGATTATGGCCTTTGTTAAAAAATCAAAGCAATCCTATGCATTGATCATCGATACTATTGACAGACTACAGCGTAGTTTTCGTGAAACACCCCTTCTTGATGAGTTTAGAAAACAGGGAAAACTAGAGCTCCATTTTCTGCGTGAAGGCCTCATTGTTAACCAGCAATCAAATAGCGCACAGCTTTTGCAGTGGGATGTTGGGGTGCTCTTTGCATCCAGCTATGTTCGTCAGTTAAGCGATAACGTTAAACGAAGCCAAGAGCAGTGCATCAAAAATGGTCAGTGGGTGTTCTCTCGTCCACCCTATGGATACAAAAACGTCACACTTCCAACAAGTCAAAAGGATATTCATATCAATCAGGAGCAAGCTCCTTTTGTTGTAAAAATGTTTGAGCTGTATGCCCAGGGAAATAACTCATTTAATACTATAACCTTAAAAATGCGCGAAGCCGGATTTCCTAGAACCGCGCGGGGAAAATCTATCACAGTCAGAACTGTTGAGCTTATACTCAATAACCCATTCTATATGGGGCTCATGCGCATCAAAGGCGAGCTCCACCCCCACAAGTATGCACCCCTTATATCAGAAGCACTTTTTAACCGGGTGCAAAAAATAATGCATAAGCGCCACAAATCCCCCGTACAATACGCTGGCAAACCAATCCTATTACGAGGATTAGTAAGCTGTAAAAACTGCCAAGGAGCAGTATCTGGTTATATTAAAAAAGAAAAGTATGTGTACTACAGTTGTCACAATTCAAAACGTATTTGTGTTAAAAAGAATGTGAAAGAAGAAAAGCTGTTAGAGCCAATTTATTCGGCTTTAGATAATCTCTCATTGAATGACGAGCAAATTGCAAAAGTAGCACGGTATGTTGAACGACATGAAAAAGAAGAGCGAGCAGAAATAGAAAAGATGCATCGAGAAGCTAAAGAAAAACTTCAAGTCACTAAAGAGCGCATTTCAAAACTGATAGATATGCATGTAGATGGACAAATTGATGCCGACACATATCGACTCAAATTAGAAGAATATAAGCGCATGCAACAAGATCTCATAGTAGAGCTAGAATCATATAACGGAAATGAACAAGATGAGATAATAGCGGCCCAAGAAGCATTAGCATTAATGAAAGAAGCCAAGGAGCATTTCCTTAGTTCGAATTTAGATGAAAAACAGCAACTTTTGGGATTCTTTTTTTCGAACTTACAACTCGATCGCGAAAACCTCGTTCCAGAGGTGCGAGAGCCATTCAAAACTATTGCCACCGTGCATGATCAACACGAATGGCGGGGCTGACGAGACTTGAACTCGCGGCCTTCCGCGTGACAGGCGGACGCTCTAACCAAACTGAGCTACAGCCCCATAATTTTTCACCGGTTTCATCCTTCTAAAAGCTCAGGACGAACGGCAAATAAGATGGGAAAATTTTTCAAAGTCGACCAATGTAAAAAATTGGCCTGCCATACGAAGCTTTATGCGAAGTATGGCTCCCCGGGCAGGACTCCCTTCGATACGCGATATCGCGCACTCAGGATAAACTTCTCGTCCTACTGAGGATTATATTTCAAAGTCATGGCTCCCCGGGCAGGACTCGAACCTGCGACCTAACGATTAACAGTCGTTTGCTCTACCAACTGAGCTACCGAGGACTATCTATTTCAAATAACTCTCGGAGCGAAGTTGCCAACTGCCGTGTGCGCCGAAGCTTCACAGCGAAGGCGTAAGCTACCGAGGACTATAATTTCAAAATCACTAAATTGAGGAACTTGTCCGTTTGCGTTCATTTTCACTATGCTCAAATGAACTACCTCGGACAGTCTTCGCAATTTGTTGGCGAAAGCCAGACGAAGCTGCCTCGCAGCGAAGACTGGTGGGCGGTACAGGATTCGAACCTGTGACCCCCAGTTTGTAAGACTGATGCTCTACCAGCTGAGCTAACCGCCCTCGTATATTTCAGTGATGTCTCAAATGTACATAAAAAACGGGGGTAAGTCAAAAAAAGCATGGTAAAAAAAGCACTCTTTTTGCCTGCCGCGCAAATCACCCTTTTTTGCCTCTAAAATAAACACTAAAAAAGGGCGCTTTAAGCGCCCTTTTGTCATAGTCTTTGTTCGTTAATTAGTCTGTAAATCCAGGAATAAATACATCTCTTGTATCTACGCTATCTTGCGCAGGAACATCTGCTTGATCAGCTTCTTGCTCATCTGAATCATCAGCATCAGTATCTTCTACTTGCTCTTGATCGTCTTTGCCCGCATCAGCATTTTCTTGCTCAACTGCATCTTCTACAGCCGCTTCATCTTGCGCAACAACCTCTGCATCTTCTGATCCAGATCGCTCTGCATAAGCAGGAGCATCTACTGGCTGCTCTTGAGTATCTTCGTCAGTAGCAGTATCTTGCTCCGCTTCAGCTTGCGCAGCAACTTCAGCTTCTTGTGCTGCTTGCTGCTCTAGAACTTCTTTTGCTTTTTTAACAATCTCTTGCACTTTTTCAACGCGCGTATCTTGTGCCGTTTGAAGAACTTCTGCTTTTTCATCAACGCTTAATTCAGCTTCGATGATCATTGCTCTTTGCTCTGGAGTCACAGTATATAGCTTTTGCGTACCTTCTTTAAAAAGTACCACTACATCAGAAAAATCTGCTCGGTACCATTTATTTTCTTGAAACACGCCGTTACGAGTGTAACCAATTTGCACGATGTCGTTTTCCACTTGCTCTTGCGTAAACTGCATAGATACGCCAAGAGGAGATCGCACAGGATCAGTCCAAGTCATACTATAAAGTCCGGGAGTGTTTGTTTGCGCAATCGTTACATACTCAGGAGTAGTGCGTGGCGCTGGTTGCTCTAAAACATCTGCATCAGCTGCAGATGCTACCGCAGGCACCAAAAGAGCTGTGATCAATAAAAACTTTTTCATAAAATCCCCGATGTGTATCGAATGATTAAGTAATTTTTAACCACTTCAAAGTACTCGAATGCTGAAAAAAGTCAATAAAGAAGGGCGTTTTGAAACGCCCTTGCATAGTTATTAATCGTTTTTTTACTATCTACCGCGACGACTTCTCGCACGCACTCCTCTTCGATCACTTCCGGTAGACATTCTTCTATTTGGCGCCCAACCACCGCCATGCGGCCCAAATTGTTCATAGCTCGACGGCCTACCGGGACGGGACAATGGCGCTCTAACAACTGCTGGCGCACGTACTTTCCGTTGCGCTTGGAGCACTAATGCGCCATCACGCAACACTTGCAAGTCTTCACGAATCATTGGCATTCGATCTTCCATTTCTGCTTGCTGCGTGAGTGCAGTTCCCATTGCTTTAATTGCAAGTAATAGATCTTGTAACTCTGCAAGCGTAAGCGAATCCACATTTGCTACTTTACTCTTTAAATCTTGCCCCATTTCTTGAGCGCGCGCTTGAAGTAATAGTAAGTGATCTGAAGGGGCAGGTTTAACTAGATCTAAGGGTTTCGATGCAGCAGGGGCACCGAGAACAACTTCTCCCTCTTCTTCTTCCATAAACTCAACCGGCTCCTCTACAGGCACAGCCTCTTGCTCTCCCCCTTGTAGTCCTTCTTGCGCAAACAGATACTCTTCTTCATAACCAGACATTGCGTATAGACAACCGGAGCAAAGAAGCATCCCCAGCAACAGTTCTTTTTTCATAATTCTCCTTTTTATAAAAAATTATTATTTACAAAAAAAGATACTGCATCGGGAAATCAAAGCGCAATCGATCGCACGTTATGCATCAGCCTTGGTCATCAATACGCAATAATCAATGCGCTGCAAATCGCACGCCGGCGTAACGCATACGTTTTGATACAGGCCGTCTGGCGCTACAGATGATACCGTTCCGATAGTAAACCCTTCCGGAAAAAGCATGCCTTGCCCACTTGAAAGCACAAGGTCTCCTTGCGTGACCTTCGATAGATGATCAACAAACTGCATGCACGTCTGGCCCTCTTGATTGCATCCTTCGTGAATGCCTTGCGCACGAGTATCCGCGCAATACGCTCCTACTTTGCAACGCGCATCAGTAATCAGGCACACTTTGCTATACCACGGATAGACTTCACTCACTTTTCCCACGAGGCCGCCGTTATGCAGTACGATCGTATCTTTCGTTACGTTATCTTTTTGGCCAGCATCGATATAAAAGAAATGCTCATCGGGTGAAAAGGTACGCGCAAGCACGCGAGCGATTTTATCTGTTTTTTCAAAGCGCTGGCTAAACTCCCGCACTTCTTTGATGCCTTCAAAATAGGACACCTTCGCTTGCAGCTGCGCATACGAACGCTCAAGCAGCGCATATTGCTCTTGCAATTCAAGTAATTGCTGCAAAAAATTGTCGGTGTTTTTTCTGCGCGAAAGCCATTGCTTAACCGGCTCAACCATCCATGCATTTGCTCGCACTGCCGGATACGAAATACATGATGCAATATTCTGATACATATGCGTAAATCTGCCAATGCCGATAGCAAGCAAGAGCGCGCACCCTCCACTTATCAAAAATCGCCACGCTCTACGCATTTATACTCCAAAAAAAGTAAGTAACGTTTCTTTTACTTCATCCACCTGTGACGTTGCAAGCAATTGTCGCCGCACGCTCGTCGCCTCTTTATGCCCGCGCACGTAAAACGGCAAATGTTTACGAAAAATAAACACGCCATGCGGACCGTAATACGAAATCAAATTATCAAGATGCTTTAATGCATACCGCAAGACCATCTCATTATCAATAATATACTGCTCGCCTCGCGCATGGGCCTGCAACTCCTGCAGTTTCCATGGCTTGCCCCAAATGCCACGCCCGATTAAAAATGCGTCCGCGCCGGTTTGCTCATATACCATCTGTGCTGTTTTAAAGTTAACCACCCCACCTGAAAGAATTACCGGAATTGAAACTGCGCGTTTAACTTCAGCTGCATAGGCATAATCAGGACGCCCTTCAAAGCGCTGCGTTTGCAATCGTGGATGAATGGCTATCGCATCTGCGCCGCAATCTTCCAGCATGCGCGCAACTTCTATCGCATTTTTTTCTTTAAAGCCAGCACGAATCTTTACGGTAAATGGCAGCGGAACGGCTGCACGAAATGCTTTTACAATACCTTCCAAACGAGCAAGATCAGCCATGAGCGCAGAGCCCGAACCCGATCCGATAACGTTTCGCGCAGGGCAGCCGATATTTAAATCAATTGCATCCACTCCCGCCGCAAGCACTCTTTCGCATGCCTCTTGCACACCTTCAACTGCATTTGCAGCAAACTGGAAGTTTAACGGCCGCTCGAACTGCTCAAATCGCAATGCTTTTTGCGCACCCTTATCATGCGCAACGCATCGCACATGCCGCATCTCGGTATAAAGCAGTTCATCTTTTGAAAAGTCTCGTACTAATTGGCGAAATGGAGAATCGGTAATCCCATCCAATGGGCCGCCAATAAAACGGCCAAAAGATCGATTACCGATAGTTATTTTTTCATCCCAAAAACTCATGATGCCCCTCTATAAATGCTGTTCACGAGTTTTTAGTATAACAGAAAATCATACGAGAGATAATACGTTAAGGCTAACTCAATGCCCCTTGTAAACCTAATAGCTTGTCCATAAGCGCTTCATTCTCTCTAATTTGAGCATCTTTTATGTCTTCATCTACAGTAGGCATCGTATAATCCTCACCTGCAATAAATGCATCATATCTTTCTTTTGCTTGCTTAGTTCTAAAGTAATATCCCAAATTACGCTTGAGCCACTCTAGCCCCTCATCATCACGGTACTTTGGATTACGCTCTAGCTCTTCCATTTTGATCGCAAGAAGCTGCATCATTTCTCTGTAGTCCGTTTTGGGACCAATTGCGTTATCCAGACCTAAAAAGGAATATATCACGCCTGGTGATAGCTTAAGATCACGCCTTAAATGATCAGGAATTGCGGATAAATTACGAGCACCAAACTCTGCCTCTAAATCTGCATGCAACATTTCTCCCCCAAAACCTCTCACCCTATAATCCATCGCTGTAACAGACTCCGGGTTTTGGCCAGAAGTAAATGCGACCACCTCTTGTAACATTTGCCTTTTTGCATCTGGTTGCAATTTGGCTATCTCAGCAGATATTTCTTCAACACCTTCGTTTAGCGCTTGCGACTCAGTAACGTTGCCTGAAGCAAGCTGAGTAGGAACTCGCGTAATATAATTTCTAATGAGATCTTTTATACGTGCCCATTTTTCAAGGGGTGTTCCGGGGATCCTTACCCAGCTTTCGCCAAGTGACGACAAAGATGATACAAGTCCTTGCGAAGGTTCTTGCGCTCTTTGGCGCCGCACTTGCTCTCGAGCACGATATCGGGCGTCCTGCTGCAATGCAACTCGTTTGCGCGTTTCTTGCTGATGACGCGCTGCAGCTCGTATTCTCTCTTGGCGAGCAAACTCTTGTGCTTGCACAGGATCTTTTGGAATTTGTTCTAAATCGGGCTCATCTTTCTCTATTACTTCACCGAAAAAGAATTCTAAACCTTCAGCCTCTCCCTCTTCAGGCCCAATCAGTGATGGTGTTGGTGCAGGCGCTTCCGCAGTACGCTCAGTGCTACGCGGTGCACGAGATCGCTCTCCTGCAGCCGCCGCTGGAGCGCTTCCGTCTCCCAATCTCCCCGCTCCAGGATCACCCGGCCCTCTTTGCGCCGCTGCTGCGGCTGCTTTGCCAGCTTCAAACTCTTCTCGGTCACGCGCAACTACAGCACGCCTTTTTGCTTCAGCCACAATAGCTGCAGCATCGCTGCTCGGCACATCTCGCATAACTTGATCCACAAATTCTTGAGCTCTTTGCGTTTCGTCTTGAGCAGTAAGCGCTGCGCCCCACTCTTCATTTGCTTGCGCCTTGGCCCTAGTCCCTTCCTCTAATCTTTCGAAAATTTCTCGCTGTAGTCGCTCCGCTTGTTGCGCCTGAGCCACCTCTCTTGCGAGCGCTCTCATTACTCGAGCGCGCACAATTGGATCCACGCCCGAAGACGCCATAGCCGCTGCAGGTGGTGTACCAGTTGGAATTCTCGATGGAGCACCAACGGATTCGTCGGCCCCTGACACAGCAGCAGGCCCAATGCCACTTTGCATCTCTTCTTTTGTTTTTTTATACTGCCGCACGCCATATACAGTCCCACCAGTAACCACGCCAACTGCAGCTAAAATACCTACAATTGTCGCGATCGCTTTAGGATTAGAAAGTGAGCGCCGCACAAATCGCCACAATATTTTATTTTCTACTTTTGATCGCTTTTTTCCGACGATCCATTTATTAAGCACTTCCTGCTCTCGATCAGACGGCGTCGCATACAACTTTAATCCTGCCACAATTCTGCCACGAGCTCTGGTTGGCGCTTTAGCAATTTGCTCCATCACCCATTCACGACTTACCTGCGCACCACGCACAATCGCACCCGGCGTCGCTCGTACGCCACGAGCTACCGCGCGCCCCGCCTTTGCAATATCTGATCCCGTAGCGCGAGCATCGCTCGAGAATCGTTGCCACGCTCTTTGCGCGCCCGCTTGAGCGGATGCGCCCATCTCTGATGCGCGCTTGCGCACTCGCTGCGCATTCCATGATTGGCTTGCATCTGTAGGAAAGATCACCGCCAACACTAACCCAAGCGCTATACCATTACAAATTAATTTGATAATCCTATTAGACATCTTTGCACCCCTTAACGCTGATCGTTCTGCTTTTTTCAAAACCAGCATAACAATTCACTTAGGATAAAAACAAGAAATTAGGATACTGGCTTTTGGCATAATTGAATAGCATTACCACGTAATAGTATTACCACGTTACTTTCGCCCCAAAAGTCGGAGATCCGATATCGTCAACGGCGATGGTTAACTTCACGTGATCAGTGAGCTTTTTTTGCACAAGCTTAACGGCAGCCAAGGCATAAATACTTCCAAATGCGCCTCCGGCAATAATTTGAGAAAGATAGTGCCGATTACAAGCAACAAACGTAGTCCCAATAAATGCAGCAATCCCGCCCAAGGGAATCGAGTAACGCGGCCCAAACTGAGATCCATATAATACCGCCATATAAAGCGCTTGGGCCATATGCCCGGAAGGAAACCCTCCAAAAGATCGCTCTTTGCCATGCGTGAGCTTTTCGTGCCACGGGCGCAAGCACGCATCAAACTTCAACTGCTTAACGAGCTTTTTCGTCCAGATTACAAACGGCATCCCTAAAAGCATGATCTGCGCCGTCCAGCGCTGATCGTTCTGCGTAGAGAAAAACGCATTTAATCCAAGCGCTACAAGCGGAATCGCAATACTCGTTTTTGCCACATCGTGGCACCAGCTGGGCGGCTGATTAATGTTTTTCCGATTGCCATGGTCATAAAAATTACGCTGAATGCGTTCGTCAATCATGCGAGCGCCGACATACATAGGAAAAATGGCAGACACTATCTTAAAGGTGTTCCACGTCAGCAAATTTTTATGCAACACCAAGATGTCTTTTATAGCGCTGGAGAAAATCTCTCCAAAAGCTTGCCCTACTGAATGATTTTGGCGTCTTCTGCGCAGTTGCGGAGTGCAGGGCCTATCAGTCTTAGGAGCAAGATCCACAGCCGCTTCATCAAGAAATGGCACATGCTCACGAGCAGAACACACAAGCACAGAATCCTGCGCACGCGGAGCTTGATAGCTTTCGGCCAAAAGCCGGGCGCTATCGCTCAAAGAAACTTCGCTCGCGATTATCTCATTTGAAACAATAAAAAGCGCAAAAAGAACAAAAGCACACCGTTTACTGAACATCCTCCCCCCTCAGAAAGAACTGCTCGCCATCATTTGAAATTTCATAATAGAAAATTTTAAAGAGTGGGGTCAATAAAAAGCCCCGCATTCCTGCGGGGCTCTCTTGATTGCAAAGTTAGTTAAATCTCTGGGTGCATCGTATGCCATAGGGTTTTTTGCTCATACGCATGCCCCACTCGATACAGAAGCTCTTCTGATTGATGCGGGCCAACGAGCTGCATGCCAATCGGCATATTATCGCTGCTCATGCCACACGGAACAGACATACTAGGCACACCTGCTAAATTCATTGGGCAGGTAAAGTAATCTTGCAAATCCATTTTCAGTGGATCCAAATCATACGCACCCATCTTAAATGCGGGAGCAGCCTGCGATGGCATAATGAGCATATCTACCTGCTTGAATGCGTCAATAAACTCATTTCTAATCGCACGCTTTACTTGCTTGGCATTCTCATAAAACTCGCCAGAGTGGCCAGCGGAAAGAACATAGTTTCCTACCATGATACGTTTTTTAACTTCACTGCCAAATCCATCATGGCGCGTATCGTCATACATGCTTGTAAGCGTGGTCGCCTCTTTATCTCTAAAGCCATAGCGTACTCCATCAAACCGAGCCAAATTAGACGCCGCTTCTGCCCGGCTTAAGATAAAGTAAGCAGCTGCGCTATAGTCAATCATTGGAAGTGTGATGTGATGAATGGTGGCTCCCATTTTTTCAAACTCTTTAAGCGCTGCTTGAATACGCTCAACTACTTCGGGATCCATGCCTTGTGCTGAAAGCGTGTTATCTACAATCCCAATTTTGAGCCCTTTGGGAATAGTACCATCCAAGCCTTGAGTATAATCTTTTTTTTCTATGGGCAACGTTGTTGAATCGCGCTCATCATGGCCGGCAATCTCTGAAAGCACCATCGCGTTATCATATACAGAACGAGTCATAACGCCAATTTGATCAAGAGATGATGCATAGGCAACTAAACCATATCGAGAGACCAAGCCATACGTTGGCTTTAATCCAACGATTCCACAATAGGCTGCTGGCTGGCGCACTGAGCCACCCGTATCAGATCCTAATGCCCATGGCGCAAATCCTGCGGCTACTGCCGCTGCAGATCCACCACTTGATCCACCGGGTACACGAGAAACATCCCACGGATTTTTTGTCTTTTTAAAGTAAGAAGTCTCAGTTGAACTGCCCATGGCAAATTCATCAAGGTTCGCGGTAGCAATCAATGGCGCTCCCGCTTTTTTGAGCCGTTCAATCACAGTTGCATCATTCGTTGCTCGATAGTTTTCAAGCATTTTCGATGCGCACGTTGTTGGGCGCTCTTTGATGCAAATATTATTTTTAATAACGCCCGGAATCCCTTGCAGCACTCCGCCTTCTTGCATCTCTTTCACTACTGATTGCTTATCAAAAATAGAAATAGTAGACCCTATTTTTCCGTCCAATGCGTTCAAGCGATCAAGATAAAAAGAAATTACTTCTTGCGGAGTAATCTGCTTTTTATCGATAGCGTGTTTGAGTTCTTTAATCGATGTAAATGCATTCAAGTTCATATCCTACCTTAACTCTCTAAAATCACGGGAACTACAAAGTAATTGCCTTCTCGTTCTGGTGCTTGCGCCAAGATCGGCTCCGGATCTTGCGGCACCACAAGATCATCCCGAAAGACATTGATCTCTTTATTAGAGACTTCTTCATGCAACATTTCAGTAGCTACCTGCGTTACGCGCTCAGCGTAACTTAGCACTTGATCCAGCTGCTCAATAAGCGGATTAATCTCATCTTCTTTCAATGAAATCCGCGACATAGAAGCAATAGACAATACTTCCTCACGAGAAATTTTTTTCATACTGATCCTTTCAGCGAAGGGATTTTCCATGTATCGCCTCGCAAGCGATTAATATAAACAACTGCCATCAGCATATTGCCTACATAGAATGATCCGTACACGAGAATAAATTTCAACGATGCATCGATCTGTAATTGTGCGAGTAAAAACGACAACGGTATAAAATACCCAAAACAGACTGCCAGACGCGTATACATAACTATATTTACATTTCCTGCCCCCCGTAAGGCGCCTGAGAGAATCAATTGTACCAGATCTACAAATACAAGTACACCGATAGTCGGCAAAGCATGCAGCGCAAGCCCCGTAAACTCCCCCGTTTTATCAAAGAACTGAATAACCAGTGTCGAGTTATACGCAACGAGCGCGAAAATGGAAAAAACCATTCCAGCAGATACAATGCACACTTTTTTGAGATTGTTAAAAATAGCATCCCACGCCTGGGCTGCAAGATCATTACTTACTAAAAAGGTGATTACTTGCGCCCCTGCCATCGCTGGCAAAAAGGCACATCGAGCAATATCCCTGACAACGCAGTACGCCGCCACGGCGCCCGCCCCCATCGGATTAATCATCTTACAAAGCCAAATGTACGACCATGCCATTGTTGCTTTATCGATCATAATGGGAGCACTCAGCACAAGTAATCGCTTGGCATAGGAGAAGCGAAACCAATTTGAAAAAAGACGAATCTGATATTTGCCATATTCAGGCTTTCGCAAAATATACGCAAGTAAGCCAATGGCCATAACACCATAATGAAGTGCTCCTGCTATACCCGAGCCAAACAATCCCAAATTTGGAAAACCAAACTCACCAAAAATTAAAACATAATCAAGCGCAAGAAAAACCACCGAACCGATAATACAGAAAACCATGGGAGCTGTTGTGTTTTTTATTCCACGCAAAAACCCTACAAGCGCTAAATAAATAAATGAAACAAACGCACTGATTGCCCGCATGCGCAAAAACGGCACCCCCAATGCAACCATCTCATCTGGAACGCCATACCAGGCATAAATAGCATGCGCCCCTCCATATAACAAAATCGCAAAGCATATCCCTACCCCACATGCCACCCAAAAAACATCTTTAAACGCAGCCCCAACGTTCTCATAGCTGCGCGCGCCATTGTATTGACCAATGATAATAACTGCACCAACGGCAAATGATTCGGCCAGCTTAGTAATAAAATACAAAATATTATTAGTGGCGCCCAAAGTAGCGTATGCCACAGTAGATTCCAACTGCCCTACAAAGTAAGAGTCGATTAAAATGGGTAACGAATAAACAAGCAGAGCGGAGATGAATTCAGGAAAAACGTAACGTGCAATAGTTACATAATTTTGTCCGGGCAACTCAGAACTAAATGTAGCACTCGAATGAGCAAGCAATGCCTTCTTCATAGTTCTCCTAAAGTAACTAATGAATAATGGTTTACTTGTATAGAAGAAAAAGGGAAAAAAGTAAAACTATTCAGGCAATTGCCTTTTGAGCAACGCCAAGCGTCTTGTTTTGTGCCCCACCTTATACGTGGCGTACTCCAGAACAAATGGCTTCACTTTTTCCGATGGCTCCCATAACTTTGAAGCCCAATAGACGAGTAATGCATCCTTATACGGTGATGCAGGCTTAAACATACGAAGTAGCTCTTCCGGCTGCAAAGACGCACGCGCACAAATACAGTCGATTTTAAAATCGGTGGTACGTAAAAAGGTGCGCCAATCTTTATCGCAAATGCTCACCTGATCTTCAAGCCCAAGCCGCTCGATAACGGTCGATAAAAATTGAACTTTTTTCTGGCTTACTTCAATAAGAATAACTTTCAAATGGGGATACTTAATTGCCAAGGGAATACCGGGAAACCCTCCACCGGATCCAACGTCTGCAATACAGGAAAACGATGCAATATCTACGGCAGTAGCCAATCGCAATGAGTCTTGAAAATGATGGGAAATAATTGAAGGTATTTCTTCCACAGCGGTAATATTAAACTTTTGATTCCACTCATATAATAATTGAGCATACATTTTGAATCGATCAAGTTCTTTATTGGAAAGAGAGTCTTGATTGATAAATTGAAGCCACCGCGCCTCAATTTGTGCCGCTGATGCTTTCTTTGTCATGCGATCCTTTTGTAAACCATAGATTTTTTCTAAAAGCGTATGCTAAAGTCCCTGTATAGTACTGAGTATAAGGTAATATTAAATAGAGGCAACCGACCATGAAACAAAAAAGTGTTCTTTTTTTGTTGCTTCTCGCGAGCGAAATTTCAGCTGGTCATATTCTCACATTCTTCTTTGTGCCTTTTTCAAATGAAGACAGCGCACGCCACATGGCAAATAAATTCAAAAAACCCCACGCTGTCGCAAAACGATCATTGCTTAACTTGGGTGGAGGCAATCCAATCGAGGGTATCTTTTCCACATATTACGGTTTTTTAAACGTCTCAGATAGTATTGGCCAAACATCCTTTCCGCTTCGACAAAGCAAAAAACCTCTCACCGTAATCACTACTCAAAAAATAAGCCCCATCATGATGTTTAATAATACTGTAAGCCATTGGGAACTTGTACCCGGATCACCTGCCGCTGCTTACACATTTGCATTCAAAGAAGATAAAGAAACAAAGCTCTCATTATGGGAAGTATCGCAAGCAGCTGTCCCTGAGAATGGGCAAATTCCTCCAACCGATACGCTCATCATTCTCGCCAAACCAAAAAATATATACGTACCGCTTGGCGCAACACTTGCCGCTCAGGATGCTAATTTAAAACTTCCTAACATACTCGCTCGCCGCGGCATTAATACAGTGCGGAATGCATTGTTTATGCTAAACATTTCTTTTTTGTTTCGACCGGTTGATCTTTTGTATAAAAAAGAAAAAACTCGGTATGGCACTTTACTCGCAGAATAGGAAAAACTACCCATTTTTCAAAATATACTATTTGTTGGTATACTGGTCCCGCTTAACTTTTAAGAAAAAAGATGCAAAGGAAACGTGCGTATGAAATTGCAAATTTCATTTGATATGACAGATCTAGAAAAAGCGTTAGCAATCGCGCAAGAAGTACACGAGTATGCCGATATTATTGATATCGGCTCTCTTTTATTACTTGCCCATGGCGTACCAGCACTGCACCGCTTTCGCGAACTATTTCCCGATAAAACAATCAGCTCTGACACAAAAATTGTAGACAGAGGAAAAGATTCAGCCCATCTCTTTTCAAAAGCGAAGAGCGATTGGATTACTGTCATGGCTGGAACCAATAAAAACGTTATTCACGCTGCATGTACCGCTGCTCACGAAAATAAAACCAAGGTTATGCTTGATCTAATTGACTCAAAAGAAGTTGGACAATCCGCTCTTGAGGCTAAAAACTTGGGCGTTGATGCACTGCTCATTCATCAACCCTACGACGTTGAAAATCCATTAGTATTCTTAGATAAATGGGAATTAATTCGCGGTAATACCGATTTACCCATCTTTGTATCATCTTTTATTAAACGAGATAATATTGAAGAAGTTTTGCGTATCAATCCGCATGGAATTATCTTAGGGCGCACCATTATCGAGGCGGCAGATCCAAAAGAAGAAGCAAAATTTTTCTATGACATTACTCGCGGCGCATAAAAAAGCGAGATGCGCATTACACGATCTCGCTTTTATTTTTTAACGAACTTACTAACCTAATCGATCACTCACATATTTCGGCAATGCAAAACTCGCTTTGTGAATTTCGGGTGTGTAGTACTGCAATCCGCTCAATTGCGCAATACGTGCAGTATCAACATTCTCAAACGGATCGTATTTTTTTGAGCAGAATGAGAATCCGATGGTGCCACTTGGATACGTTGGTACCAACGTAAAGTAATACGCAGCGTGTGCGAAAATTTCCCGATTTTGTTTGTACAACTTCTCAACCAAATCAGTGTATAAGAAATGTGGTTCTGATTGCGTAATCGCAATGCCGTCAGCAGTAAGAGCAGCATGCATATCGAGATAAAATGGTCGCTCAAACAAAGCCTCGGCAGGAGTATTCGGAAATGGATCGGTTGAATCCACAATAATTACATCAAACGCATTTTTCATTTCTTTGATGTATTGCGTTGCATCACGCGCTACAATATTCGTACGCGCATCCGAAAATGACGCCGAAAATTCTGGAAAATATGTTTTACTCAATTCAATTACTTTTGCATCTATTTCACACAAAACCACCTCTTTAACTGATGGATGCTTGAGAACTTGTGTAAGCGTCCCTCCATCACCGCCACCCACAATCAAAACTCGTTGTGGATTTGGATGCGCATTCAAAGCTATGTGTGAAATCATTTCGTGATATCCGTGATTATCTCGTTGCGTAAGCATGATCACATCATCGATGACCATCATATTGCCAAACGTTGCAGTCTCATATATCTCAATTGTTTGAAACTCTGTAACGCATCGCTCAACACGCTTCTTGACCCCAACCATCGTGGGTAATCCATTATGCTCAGGCCATTCCACGTAAAAGCCGGGAACATCTGCAGGATTTAATTGCACATCCGCAGCAGTCATAGATTGGCCAGATAATAAACACAGAAGTGAAAAAAGACGCATAGAATATTTCATCCGCGTACTCCCTCTAAGAAGTGTATAATATTATTGCTGGCTCAAGTATAGTTGATTCAAGGCTTTTTTATAGTTTTTAGTTATAAATATTTATATTATCACTCCCCGTTCGCCCTGAGCATGTCGAAGGGTTTATAAACTTTCTCAATCTCTAAGCTTTGAACGTGCGAAGTGCTACGCAAAATTAAATTCCGTAATTTTTTTGACAATTGACCGTTCGATACCCTTCGACACGCTCAGGGCGAACGATTGGGTCTCTTTAGCGCATTTTTTGATGCGTAAACATATCTTTTAATTCAGATACCGACGTAGCATCTTCTGGGCTTTTATCTTCACGATATCCCATGAAGCGAGGAAAGCGCAAAGCATAGCCCTGATCTTTATCCTTTTTGCCCGCACTGTGCGTCGGCGATCGAGTAATCTCATCGGCACGAATTACACACATAATCTCAGGCGCAGTCCAAACGTCCGGATATAAATCTTTTGCGCACACAACGTCTTTTGGTTTATTGGTAACCGCCACTGCATCAAGTTTTTTGCGCAACTCTTTCCATTTTGCATCCGAAAGCCCTGTTCCCACCTTGGCAACCGTCTCAAATTGATCGTTCTTTTTATTGAAAACGCCAACCAAAAAGGCACCAATCCCAAAGCTGGCACGTTTACCCGATCCATCATAATAACCAAGTATTACGCAATCGATCGTGTCTTCAAGCTCGCCCTCGTCTTGGCGCTTTAATTTGATCCAATTAAAGTTACGCTTGCCCGGCTGATAAATCGCATCCATCCGTTTAACGACCACCCCCTCAAGCCCTTCTTCAATCATTTCATGAAAATAATCTTCCAATTGCTTGGCTGTTTTGATTTCTTTTTCTTGAATAAATTGCAACGGATTATCAGGATCAATTTTTACCAATTTTTTCATTTTTTCATACCGCTCTTCATGCGGCTCATCAAGCAACGGCTTGCCATTCAGATATAGCAAATCAAAAAGAAAAAGTTTGAGTGGAAACTCTGTCGCTGCCGCCTCGATGCCATGCTTTCTCCGACGCTTTACCGTCTCTTGAAATGGCAAAAACGTATCGGTGTTGGGATCGTATCCAATCGCTTCCCCTTCGCAGATCAGCGTCTTTACCTTCAGTTCTTCAATCGGCGTAACTAAATCGGGAAACATATCGGACATATCTTTTAAGTTGCGCGAGAAAAAATATACTTTTGGCTTGGCGCCCGTTTTATCTAAATGAATTTGCAAACGAAATCCATCAAGCTTTGGCTGCGCAACGCATGGGCCTAATTTATCTACAATATCTTTTGCTGTTGGAAGACGTTCTGCTGCTGCGGGGCGAATAGGAATACCGATCGAAATTTTCATTTTTTCAATGACTTGAATACCGCCCTCTTTGATTGTTTTTGCAATCAACCCAATATCTACAGAAATATTATACGCATGCTCAATCTCTTTGCGCAGTGATTTATCGCCCACTTCCATCCAAGAAAGCGCATCGATAACCGTCATATCTGAAAAACCCAATCGCAACTTACCCAAAACAATGCGCACCACATATTTAGCAGAAAGCGCATCGAGATCCCCAAGCAATTCAAACAATGCATCCGCTTTATCTTCTTGAGATCCTGTCCCTTCAATTTTTTCTATTGCGCAGAGCTTTGAATATACTTTTGTTACCGTCAAATCGGTACTGCTTTGTAGCCATGAGCCATCAGCTACTACTGCGCCGAGGTCTCCTGCTTTTTTCACAGCCGTTTTAACAACACTTTCACTCTTTCCCATCAACCGAGCAACAATGGGAAGCATCAATTTTTCAGCAATATTAAACTGTTCATTTTTATAGGGTGGATAGAGCTCTCCAAGAGAAAGATAAGAAATAATTTCCGCCTCGTGTGGCGTCGCCTTTTTAAATAGATCAGCAAGCAACTGAGTCATTTCAAGGCGTGAAGAGGTTTGCTCAATACTTTGAAATATTTCGCTCACAACGTGAAATTTCATTACTACCTTCCTGCGTAATACACGCGTACATTTTCTTTATGGCGGTGAACTATCCAAAAAGCGATGCTTAATAAAAATACAAATCCATACAAGTTGGTAAACAGTAACGCATAAAACGGGAGCATACACGCCGTAAAGACGGAGGCTATTCCCACGACACGTACAAATGAAAGCGCTGCTAGCCACGTCATAGCTAGTGCCACGCACAAACCCGGATTGAGCGCAAGCATAATGCCCGCAAACGTCGCCATACCTTTTCCGCCTGATCCTTGAAGTAAAAAAGAATACGCGTTACCAATTAATAATGCATACGCGCATAACATTGCAACGAAGGGAGAATAACCAAGCTCAGCACAAAGCTTGAGACAAAGAAACGCCTTAAGTGCATCTAAAAAAAATACAACGAAAAAAAAGTGAAGCCCCAGCGCCCGTGCAACGTTGGTGGCACCAATATTACCCGATCCATAACGCCGAATGTCTTGAATACCCGCCCATTGCGCAATCCAGTAGCCAATAGGAAGTGCACCAATTATATATGCGCCACATAACAAAGAAATAAAACCGATCGATATATTAAACATTTTTTCTTCCACGCACAACGCTCATACAGTAACTGATCAACTGTACAGCTGCTGATGCTACCATGATCAATACAGCAGGCTTCATAGTCTGAAGATCTGCAATGGTGACAATAAATCGTTGCTCTACAAAAACAAATGCACCATATGCGAGCACAAGATATACAGGAATCAGCACTAACCTCATCGCATTACTATTGAACTGAATCATGCGGTATCTCCTTATACCCCTCGGGCTCTTGCAAGTGCTGCGCAAATCGCTTCATAAAATCATCGTAATATTGCTCTGCAGAAATGATAGCAAGAACGAGCGTGACTAAAAGCAGCCCCATTTCAATCCCATTCCAATACAATGCTTTCACGCCCAGAGCTTGAAAAGGATTTACGATAATCATGGTAATACTTATCATTTGAAGGGCCGTTTTTAATTTGCTCAACTTTGAGACAGACACACTAAAATCATGCTCAAGCGCAACATGCCGTAATCCCATCACAAAAAATTCACGACCAATCAAAAGCACCACCCAGAAAAAATAAATTTTTCCTGCCGCGAGCAATGCAACAAGCGCTGAAAACGTAAGAAATTTATCTGCTAGCGGATCAAGTACGCGCCCAAGAGTAGATTCCTGATTATACTTACGCGCAAAATATCCATCAAAAAAATCAGTCGCTCCCAGCAGCATAAAAACCACAGCCAAGCAGCCATTAATTAATAATGAATTGTACGGTAATAAATACACGAGTAATAAGGGCAATACTAACGGAGAAAATATTAATCGAACGAGCGTTAATCGAATGGGTAATGTAAGTGCACTCATAGGCATAACTTTATAGTAATGAGACTAGCAAGCAAGATAATTCTATAGTGCCAGCCCGTCTTCGTCTACGACTTCTTCAGGCAATCTTCGCCAAGAAACGTTATGGCGTAAGCCAGACGAAGCTTCCTACTTCGCTCTTTCGAGCTTCGAAGGACACGTTAGCGAAAAACTGGTAGCGGCGCAGGGATTCGAACCCCGGACCTACGGATTATGATTCCGCCGCTCTAACCAACTGAGCTACGCCGCCATTTCACTAGTACATTTCAATGGTAATAGTATACCTAAATACGCAACTTTTGCACGTTAAAATTATTCAACATAAAGTTAAATAATGATCGAAGGAAAAAAAGCCCGGTAATCAATGTAGCCAAGATGCCAAGCATCATAGTAACCGCAAACCCTTGAATCGGCCCTGTACCAAATTTAAAAAGCACTACACCCACAATAAAGGTGGTAATATTCGCATCAAGAATCACGACCATCGCATCTCTAAATCCAGTCTGCACCGCTTGCTTAATGGTCACTCCCTTAGAAAGCTCTTCTTTAATGTGCTCATAAATCAGAATAGAAGCATCGATCGCCATACCAACCGTTAATACCATTCCGGCAATACCCGGCAGCGTAAGCGGTACTTCAAGCCATGAAAGCCCCATCAAAATGAGACCCAAGTTGTATACCAAGGCAAAGAAAGCAAACAGGCCAGAAAGATTGTAGTAAAAGAGGCTAAAGATGAAAAGTAAGCCCAAGCCAACCAAGCAAGAAATGAGCCCTTGGCGAATTGATTCCTGTCCCAGAGATGGCCCAATTTGGCGCTCCTCTTCGAAAGTAACTGGTGCGGTAAATGATCCTGATTGCAAGAGCAACGCAAGCTCGCGAGCGCTCTCAGCGGTAAACCCACCAGAAATTTGAACATTTCCACCACTGATCGGCTCATTCACTCGAGGCGCTTGAATCACTACACCATCAAGAATGATAGCCAACGGGCGGCCATAATGCTTACTCGTTAAATCAAAAAACTTCTCAGAACCAGCATCGTTCAATTTAAACGTAACTACGTGCTGAAAACCTTTGCTCTCATCATATTGCGCACGAGCTTCTTTCAGCATACGCCCGGTAACTTCTGCGTATTTATCGAGAATATAATATCCGTCTGTGCCCGGTAAAATTTCTTTATCTAATGGTAAATCGCCATCAAAATCATACAAAAGGTCTTCTTTTGTCGCGGCTACTTTATCAACAATCCGCAGCTCCAGCTGAGCAGCCTTACCGATACGCGCTTTTGCCTCTTGAGGATTTGCCGTATCTGGCAATTCAATCACAATGTTTTTTTCACCCTGCTGCGCAATTGGAATATCTCGCATACGAGTACGTAATACCTCAATATTTCTGCTCACTGCATTTTCTTTAATAATATGAATCATACGATCCGGAAAAGAGAAGCGAACAGTAGTGCCATCTGTAGATTGATCCATATCTGGCATACTACCTTTGAGCTCAATTGCAGCCATTTGCGCATCTTGCATAGAACTAAACGTCAAAATAATAGTGTTATTTTCAATGTGTTTTGAAGTGGGAAGCGCTTTTTGTGCGCGCTTTAATTTTGCGTCTACCGCTTGCATTTGTTCAATGAGTTCTGCTTCAACTGCTTTTTCAGTTTGCACCTCAAGAGTCAGATACGTACCACCCACTAAATCAATACCAAAACGCAACGACTTGCGCAGAGGCAAAAGAAAATACAATCCAATACCACATACAACCAACCAAAATGTTAATTCGGAAAAAAACATGCGACGTAGTGACAGGTTCATTTGTATCCTTTATGCAATGGTGAATAGATTATCATTACTCTCCGTGAGATTCTTAAATAACGCGTAGTAGATTGATAATAAACTATACAATAAAGCCCGCCTACGTTCGCTCTACTTACTACGTCGTGGCATCACGCCATAGCGCATTCGCGCGACGGCGGATGGTGCCGAAGAAGGGACTCGAACCCCCACGGGATTTCTCCCACAGCCCCCTCAAGGCTGCGTGTCTACCAATTTCACCACTTCGGCATTATATGTGTTCAAAGAATCTGGAAAGAAAGGTACCATAATTAAGGAATCTTATCAAACTTTAGTATACAAAAAATGAGGGCATTCGTCATACAGAATGCCCTCATGATCTACCATACTATTCTTGAGCAGTGTCCGCCTCTTGCAGCTGCTCTTGCGGTGCGGGTTCTTGCTCGGTCTCTGAAGCCTCTTGTGGTTCAGTGGCCCCAACCTCGGTTGTAACTTCCTGTGTCTCATCCTCTTTTTCAACGACAGGAGTTTCGGGCTCTCGCGGTGTGGATTCCGGCTCAGTCACTGTAACCTCTGTTTTGATCTCTGGAGCCTCTGTAGTAACCGTTTCAGTTACCTCCACTTCCTGCTCATCTTCATCATCAGAATCAGCTGTGCCAAAAATCTTATTGATCGGCCACGTAATCACAGACCATACCGCCTCAAAGACTGCCTTAATTGGATTTATGATATAGCGCGTAAAAAATCCTGGCTCTTCATCTTGCTCATCTTCCTCTTCTTGCGCTCTTCTTTGGGCTTCTAGCTGTGCTTTTTCTGTGCTCAGCAATCGCTTTTGCAAATCAATGCCAGACTCTCGCACGGCTGCCATTTCTTGCTCAACGCGCTTTACTTCATCTTTTACTTTTGCAATTAGTTGATCAAAGCTTCCCGCAAATTTTTGCTCAATATACTGCTGTAGATCTTTAATATTTCTCCACGCTGCGTCAACCTTGTAAAAAAGTTCACGCGCTTTGCGATCATCAAGCACACGCGCAATACCTTTAAAGTCTTGCCATGCCTGCTGCTCAATCCCGCGAATTTTTGTAATTTGCGCTACAAGCATCATAATCGCTTTTTCAACTTCTTCATCTTGATTAACAACTTGCTCAACCTGCTTTTGCAAATCTTGTAAGATTTTTTTATCAGCTTCAGCTTTGTCTGCAAGAGATTCACTCTCAGTATTAGAAATTAACTTTTCTACTTTTGCGAGTAACTCTTTGAGTATTTCTTGCAGTTCACCCTGACTAATACCAATCTTCATATAGAAAGGATCAAGTACATTTTTATCAAGCTCTGCTCGCTTTGCAAAAAAACTAGTTCGCACTTCAAGCACCTTATTAACAACCTCGCGAATTTTTTCGTATTTCGCTTCCGCGCGTTCCCACCATACTCGTTTATAGAGCCAGTTACCTTGCGGGTCTGCAAGATCTACGGTATCTATTCCCATTACCTCATCATCCGCCGATCCATCTGATTGTTGTTCTGAATCTTGCTGCGGCACTTCTGGAGCAACATCCTCCTGCTCAACCGCTACAACTTCCTCCCACTGAGGTGGCTCAGCCGGTTTTTCTGGTTCTGGCGTTGGCGCCGGAGCCTCTGGTTCTTTTTTTGTTTCAGTTGTTTCAGAAGTTTTTGTCTCTGCTGGCTTTTCTTCTTTTTTTTCTTCCGGTTTGGCAGCAGCTGTTTCTGCTGGTTTTGCTGCAGTCTCAGTTTTTGTTTCTTCTTGCTTTTTTTCTTCCGTATCATCTTCTGGCGTTGTTGCTGTTTCTTGCGCAGGCTTTAGTTGCGCCATGTCACCTGCTGCTGGTTTTGTTGCTAATGGTTTTGCTTGTGCAGCATCCTCTTTTTTTTCTTCTTGCGCATACACACAACACGTAATCCCAATTACCAAAGATGGTACGAATACCCAACGCAGCATTTTAGCCATTACTTTTTCCTTATAATGTTTCAGCAAGCTCTTTTAATTCACCCATCAAAGCGTTTGTTAACTCTTCAGCATCCCAAGAGGTATACGACCAGCGCACTCCCGATTCAACCTTGGTTAACACTGAGCGATCACTTTTGATGTCAATGATATCAATACGAACGATATTCATCAATGGATGTACTTGCGATGGGGCTCGCACAACGCCTGCTCTGCCTAATACGCTATACGCAACATTACCTTCATCCATGAAACACAGCATAACTTTTTTCTGCCATACCATATTTTGATAGCCGATATGATCTTTGTGAATTGAAATCAAAATACTCTCAAGACCCTTGGGGTATACGCATTGCAACGGAGTAGTATGCGGTAATCCTTTTTCTGAGAATGTTGCAAGCACACCAACTGTTTGACCTTTTTTCAAAACGTTTACCAAATCTTCTGGAAGTTTTACACCAACATGTTTTGCCATAATAAATATACCCCACCATAGAGTGTGACTGTTATTGTTATATTTCTATTAATTACCCCTCTTTCCGTTCGCCCTGAGCGTGTCGAAGGGTCTCGTTCATTCTGATAAAAATTACGTTCTAAAAAATTATTAACTCACTCACAATTCCTCAATTCTTTTGTTA
>JAJCZB010000048.1 GCA_029262595.1 Candidatus Babelota bacterium
GCCAAGTTGATGGCGTAATGGGAACTGGGGAAGCTGATATTCGCTTAACGAGTAATAAAGGTAACATTCAGATTCTTGAGACTAAAACAACGTAATTGTTGATTCAGTAAAACAAAAAAAGGGACTGGTGCTTGCCAGTCCCTTTTTTAATCAAAATTAAATACCCATTTATGCGTAGAGCACTTTTGCCTGTGGTTTTTCAGCACTCAAAACAATACGCTGTGATGCTTTTGGTTCAGAAAGGGCGATTTGAAAATCTGATAGGTCTGCCTGCTTTGGTACAAAAATCAAACCGTTAACTATTTCAAATGGCTTAAGCTCTTGATCATCCAATGCTTTTCGAGCAAAATCTTCATCTAATTTATCATTTGCTTGCGCAGAACCAACGCCATCAACCACTGCTGGTATCGCAAAGGGCCACGCAAATAATGCTGCAATTCCATATGCTGTTGCTCGGCCTGCTGTGTTAGTATGCACTGATTGTGCAACTTCACGAGGATCAACAGTAGCACGATTGATATTTTTACGAGAAAAATATACTGATCGTTTTGAGTTATTCGTGATAGTAATTTGAACTGGTTGATACCCTGCACTAATCACATCGCGATCAAGATACTTCTTGCAATCGCTCTTATCAAACACACGATAGGCAAAACTAATCGACTTATTATCCAAAAACTGTGAATTCGTTTCTGACACAAGCTTTGGTAGTGCACGCGCTTTATATCGAGCACACCCCGATAGCCCTACAAGCAGAATCAAACTTACTGCGAAGAAAAGTGATTTTTTTGATGTATTTTTCATCATAACCCCATTTTGACTATATAAACCGGACAACCTCATTAATCTCAATTATGCCAAATAGCACTACCTTGTCAAGCAAGCCCTCCAAAACATCCTTCCAAAGGTGGAATTGGAAGGCTTTCCAGTTATCCATAAAGAAAAATAGCCATTTCAATCGTAGGATAATACTGAGATCGCTCCTCTTCAGGCTCACTCATGCCATCGTTTTTATCAGATGAAAAACCGGATGGCAGTAAAAAGAGATATTTAAAAAAAACCATTTTTTAATATTAAGCCCTGGAACTTGTGATACTTATATTCAGATTACATACACACTAGAAAAACTATAGAAATAGTATACACTATTTCACCATGAATGCTTTTATACAGATCCTTTTGAACCCCGCTATTATCAGTTTATGTGCGGGTCTTATTATTGGACTTTCAAGCTCACTTTCACTTCCCAAGTGGCTAACGGATTTTACCTCTATTTATCTAATTTTTACTATTGGATACAAAGGAGGCGCGTGCCTGGGAGTGGCAAATGCGTGCACACCACCCTTACTTGCGCTCGCGTGCGTGGGAATTATACTGGGGCTCTTTCAGCCATTTCTGCATTATTTTATTTTGAAAAAAACAACATCTCTTGATACTCAAACAGCTTCGGTAGTGGCAGCTGAATACGGCTCTATTAGTGTGGTAACCTTTATTACCGCTGTGACGTTTTTAAATGATCAAGGCATTTCGCATGACACATTCATGTCCGCCATTGCAGGCATCATGGAAATTCCTGCACTCTTTAGCGGTATATGGCTATTACAACACAATAATCAAAAAGCATCCTTGATGCGTTCATTTATACAAATCACTCGATCAATTCTTTCATCTATCAAAATTTGCGCTATTTTTGTTGGTTTTGCCGTTGGAGCAATTGTCAGCTGGTATTTGCCGGATACAATTAGTACTGCAATTATCTGGCCATTTACGCTCATGCTCATACTCTTTATGATCGATATTGGAATCAAAATTGCAAAGCAAAAAAAAGCTCTGTCAGAATTTAAGTTATCGCTCATCGCTTTTGGTATTTACGTGCCACTCATCAATGGATGCATTGGCGTATTGATTGCAAAACAATTTGTCTATTTCCCAGGGTCAGCTGTTTTATTTGCTATCCTTCTGGCGAGCGCATCCTATATTGCTGTGCCTGCAATTATGCAAACGCAAGCAAAAGATGCACAAGAAGCAATTTACTTACCCCTTTCGCTTGGTATCACACTCCCCTTTAATATTATCATTGGACTACCCATTTATTACTATATAGCGAATATAGTTTTTGCTCTTTGAGCAAAATTAACGCGGTATAATTTTTATTTCGGGATCGTTTATTGCAAGCACTTCAAAGACAAAGTTGGATCCTATGAATACAAAATGCTCCATTTTGTGGGTAGAATTCTCATAAATGCCACAACTTTCCTTATGAAGCCATTGTAAATAGTCTGAATTTTCAATTTTAAAAAGATAAGTATTGTCAGGAATTTTTGTGTTTTTTTGCTTTTTAAGAAGCTCCATTTTTTCAAAAGCCTCGCATGCGGTAGCTCTGGAAGAAAACCATCCCCGATCGTATTGCATGATCACATCTTTTCCTGGCTGCTTAAAAATAATTTTTAAAAACTGTATATCATGTAAAATCTGTATGTCTGCAACAATTAAGTCTAGAAACTTCTCAGGCCATTTTTTCCAGATTTCCATTTTATGCCTTCCCATCTAACACTTCTATGGATGGTGGTTGCAATGACAGTATCTCTGTAACAGCATCATCGGAACTTATAATATAATGCGTAATATTCAGATTGCTATAAGCGCCTAAGGTCTCCTTTTTAAACTCCTGAACATATTGTGAGTCTACCACCACAAACAAATTCCAGTTTTTGACTTTTTCAACTTCTGAATCGGCCTTTTCTATGGTTATATCTTCAAAGCGTTGCAATAAGGCCGTTTCGTAAGTATCGCGATAAGCTAGCACGCCAGATTTAAATCGTAATATGATCAAGGTTGACAGATTTTCATATTCGCAGGTCAATTTTAATTCTTTACCCAAAATTTCAATACGACTTACATATAAAAAAGCATTTAATTTTGTTGATGGAATCCACTGTTTCCATTGTTCCATTGTTTTCCTCTTATACTAGGTAGCGACATTTAAAAAAATGGTTGGAATCTGGCACCTTTTGAATTTCTAAAGTTGGTGCTCCTGAAGGATACTCCGGCCCCTTACTACTACTTTTTCTAAGAATTGCAGTTGAGCCATCCGATAAATCTCCTATTAGAACTGAACCGTCTTTTAATTTTGATCCATCTCGCACATTATCTGGCTGTAGAGACTTATAATCTATTTCTGCCTGCTTATATCCACCATTTTTTTCGTATAAAATTGCTCTTCTTTTTTGTTCTTTAAACGTAGCCTCCCCAACTAAATCATCAACTGTTTTGTTGGAAGCTTGCAATTTTGTATCACCATCTTTTTTGCTTTTCTTCTTGTTTTCATCATTAGGAGCGGGATTATTTCCCCCAAGTGGTGGCGGGTTTTGTTCTTCAATCCTATACTCTTCGCGTGGTGTTTCTGGCTCATTGCATTGAATTAAACAACCTATTTTATCAACATCAAAACTGAGCTGATACTCAACTCTCCGTTTTCGCGTAAGCATCGTAATCGCACACGCAGTAATTCCTCCAATTACTACCCCACCAACCACAGTAATAGGCCCGAAAAAGCTTCCAGCTGTACCGCCCACTGAAGCACCTGTTCCAAATGAAACGCCCAGGCCACATACGATCGTGGGTAAAAACATATTGTGCGTTAGTATTTGATAATGCCCCGCATAAAAGGTATGCGTTTTTTCAACTTCAAGCGCAAACACTTGGAGCGGCTGTACAATAAACTGTATTGATGTAACTTCTCGTACACCCTGAGCAGCAAGTAATGTATCACCAGAGCGTAACTCTATCGCCGATACCCAACGCAATTTTCGTGCATCATAAAAAGCCTGGGATGGCGTACAGATTAAATCATGAGCTGAACATGTATCAAAACTAATGCTGCAAAAACAGTTAGAAGTACTTTTACCTGTTTTTACGATGCGAGAGCATCGCATACTATGTGTACCAAAATCGAAAGTCGTTACATGCGCTTTATTTTTTGCATCACGATATAAACATGCAATAGATCGACTACTGCTCACATGCTTTATGGGAGTTTTAGATGCAAGCCCATGCCCATATAATGGGGCCATGCAAGAAAAGAAAATAAGACTTACTACATAAAGAATCATTTTTACCTACTGAGTAAAAAACTTGCTCTAGTGTAGGAAATCTTTCAAAAAAGTGAAGCGAATAGAAAAAGCCGGGGAAGTACCCGAGCTTTTATCGTCTACAATTACTATTTTTTAAATTCAATAACAGAACCTTGCAGAAGACCCCGACGGTCATATTATTCGAGTGTGTCCATTAGATTAAAGTTAGTGGCGCCAGCCAGACAAAGCCTTTAATAAAGTATGGTGGAGATAACGGGAGTCGAACCCGTGACCTCACGCATGCCATGCGTGCGCTCTACCAGCTGAGCTATATCCCCATACAATTTCAAGTTACTTTCAAAGCGAAGCTGAGCCAGCTGCCTTGTGCGCCATAGCCTTGGCGACGGCGTAAGCTATATCCCCATAGAATTTCAAGTCATTTTCAATCATTCTACTCTTTTGATGGAATATTCAGCAAAGCATCCGCAGCAGTCATAATCCGCGGAAGCCTACCATCCCATTTTTCAATCGCTTTTAATAGAGCAAGCTTTGGCGTAACTGCATCTTTTTTTACAGACATTGCATATGCTTCCGCATCCGCCCGTTCACGAACCTGCTGTGCTTCTTCTTTTACTGTTTCTGTGTAAAACTTTGCTTGTCTTGCATGTTGCTCTGAAATTTGCTTTTGCTCCACTGCACGAATAAATTCCTGCTGAAAATCTGCATGAATAAAATTAAAATCAATCAAAGTGATATTAACTTGTTCCAATGCTTTTTTCAGATCTTCTTTTACGTACTCTTTCGCTTTATTTCGATGCTGTGTTAATTCTTCTGCAGTAAACATTGCGATCACCGCCTTTACACTTTCCTGTGTAAACGGATCGATTACTATTTGCTCATAATTCAAACCAATATCCTGATACAACGCAAGAGGGTCTTTAATCCGATAGTTAATTGCAACTTCAATATCAACAGTCTGCAAATCTTTCGAAAACGCTTCCGTTTTGATCACAGATTTTTTAATGCGCATATCAATTGGAATAACTCGATCAATAAATGGATATTTAAAATAATAACCCGATGATAATTTTACATCATGCACACTTGCAAGACGTAAATGAATTCCTGCAAACCCAGGATCAACCATAAAGACTGGAGACCCCGCAAGAATTAAAAATCCGAATGCGATTAAAACAAGGGTGACTACAACGTAGCGAATTAAAGAGATATATTCACGATTATGCATTTTTCTTTCCAATCACATCTGCAAAACAAACCAGCAATTATGCCAACATTATACTATGTCTTGCATAATCAATCAAAAAATGCTTTTAACTAAATCGTTTTTAAGCTCTCAAGCTCTCCCAAGCGCTGCACGCGCATGACCATCTTTTTGCGTTTGCGCGTTGATGGATGCCCATCATCCGTTAACGTTACCTCATTGAGCGCGCAAAGCACTGAACTCGCAATTTCCGGATGTTTTAATGACGGCATAAGATCCGCCTCATACTCATAAGCTCGACGTAATTTTTGAAAGCTTGAAGATTCAAATATATAATCTCGCGCAATAGTATGACGCTCTTCAAGGTCACACCCAAGATCATATATTGCAATACCATGACCACACACCAAGTGCATTAATTCATGCTCCAAATTTCCGCGTTGAAATGATTCATTCTGACGCTCAAATCCTTTGGGAAGTTCCAAAATAAAATGCGGAAGCACATCAAAATCGGACGTGTAATCGTAGAAAAAAATAACAGGACAGCTTGTATGTGAGCTCACAACTTCCACACGTGCATTACGAATGCCATTGCCGTTGAGTATATCGGAAATCATATCTTTTATTTTTATGCGCATGCCTGAAAAAGAACGCGGTACCGTAATGAGATGGCCCTCTTTCACATCGCCTCTCATGTGCGCCACATAGCGTTTTTGGCGTTCAAGAACCTGCGCAAGTTGCTTGCGATCAATGCGCCATTCTTGCCGCACCGCTTGCAGGCCTGCTTCTTTTTTCTGAGAAATAAATTGCTTTACGCACGCAAAATAGTCTGTTTGCTGCTCATCACACTGCTGCGAAAATGCATGAAAATGAAATGATTCAGCATCACTTTTGAGCGTGCAAAACGAACTCACTAAATCACTTTTCGGTGAGACTCTTTTAAAAATTAAACCGCCTACCATCGCAGATAAAGCAAGACAAATAGCAAAAGCTATTTTATATAACCTCTTCATAAAACCTCCACTCTCATGCTTGCCGTGCATCAGTATCCATTCATACAATGATAGTATATACTAAGAAATCAATAAATTCATAAGGCTTCCCAATAGACCGCCCTGAAGGACATTTTATGCATTCAATTTTTTCAAAACTGGGCTTTGTAGCCCTTTTTTTTACCCCCATTGCCTGCTGGGCGAGTAGCCCCTATCAGCTCACCAAACAGCAACTTGATGGTACCACCTACGAACTTTCCATTGACGCATCTATCCCAAAAGGAGATGCTCTCTATGCTGATTATCTTTCATTTTCGATTGATCACCCGAATATCATTCTTTCTGAATGGAAAGCTTCTCAAGAACCAATAAGCAAATATGATACGCACTTTAAGCAAACAAAAAAAATATTTACCGAGCCAGTCAGACTAACACTGCAGGCATCACTCTCGGACCCTTCTATCGATACCGCTACCTTGCATATGACCACTCTTTCTCGCGCAGGCCAAAAGCAACAACAACAGCAATTTGAACTATCCTTTGCATCTGCCGAAATTCCTGAAAATGCTCATGCGGAAATGCGATCTACTGAAAAGATTGCTACAATCGATGCTTCTCAAGATTCTGAAGAATCTGAAACATGCTCATTACAAAACAGACTCGTAGCGCTTTTTACCAAAACACAGTCATGGCCAATTCGACTCCTTCTTGCTCTTCTGCTTGGACTTCTACTCAGCCTCACCCCCTGCATCTACCCCATGATTCCTATTACCATTGGCGTATTGCAAGCGCAAGGGAGCGCATCAGTTGGCCGTAATTTCTTAAGCGCGCTGGCCTATGTAACTGGTATTGCAACTATGTTTTCTACGCTCGGAACGATTGCAGCATTCAGTGGAAAAATGTTTGGCAGCATCATGTGCAATCCCTTCGTCATTCTCGGAATCGTCCTGCTACTTATCTATTTAGCAGGATCAATGATTGGACTCTATGATATGTACGTGCCACGCTTTTTGCAAGGCAACCAAAAAGAAATAAAAAGCCGCTCTCTTTTTTCTATCTTTTTATTCGGCGCAGCAAGCGGCACAGCTGCTTCTCCCTGCTTATCACCCGGGCTTGTACTTCTGCTTTCGATGGTAACAGCACTCGGCAATATGTGGCTTGGGTTTTTATTACTGTTCTTTTTTGGCCTAGGCCTTGGTATTCCGTTACTCATTATTGGTACATTTTCTAGCTCATTAAGCGTACTGCCTAGAGCAGGAATGTGGATGATCGATGTAAAACAATTTTTTGGGTTTATCATGCTCGCCACGAGCCTCTACTTTTTGGGCACTATAGTTCCAGAATATATCATTGCATGGATGAGCGCACTCTTTAGCGTAAGCGTTGGTATCTTTTATTTCGTTGCCGCCAATAAAGCACCATCATTAACTACACGAATAATTAAAAACATCGTCGGCATCTCCTTAATCGCATTCTCTGTATATCTCTCATATGAAGCATATAAACAAACCGATATTCATCTGTACGGCACACAAAGTGGCAGCATCTGGATGCATGATTATACGCAAGCGCTCGCACTCGCAAACACAGAAAACAAACAAATGTTTATTGATATTAGCGCTCCTTACTGCTCCATCTGCAGAGCAATTAATAAAAAAATTTTTTCCGATACAAACGTACAAAAAAAGTTGAGCCAGTTCATCGCAGTGAAAATAGATGATGTCGAAAAAAACAAAGTAACTCTGGCGCTTGCAAAGAAATTTGCGATCATCGGCGCGCCCACTATACTGATCTATGATCCAAAAGCAGACAAAGAAATTAAACGCTGGGGGGGCGAACTGTATGAGCTCACTCCGGAAGAGTTTATGGAGTTAATATAAATATGAAACGCCTCGTTTTATTATTTTTAGTTGCAACCAGTATGTGCCAAGCGGCTGCTGAAGCAGACGCTCTTACCATTCAGTTCGTGAGAGCGCTCAATAGATTAAGATTAGAATTGCATGGCGAACTGTACATGCCACCTGCAAATACTCCAGGAGGGCTAGAAATACAACGACGCCGACTTTATCAGATGCAAAACGATGCAAATCAATTTCCCGAAAGGTCATATCCTCGTGACTATTTTGACGGTTTAGTAATTGGTCAACGGGCAATCGTTAATATCATGCATAGAGAGCTTCATCCAGAGCCAGAAACGAATAATCTTTAGCGCTGCTTTTTAAATTCGTCATGGCGGCCGCGCTGCTTGCGATCATCCACCTTTTTTTTCTTGATTTCTTTCAACTGGCGCGCCATTGTATCAATCACACGATCAATACAATCATACATATCGACGCCTGTTTTTTCGTAGTTTGAAACGCAATCAAAATTTGGTGATTTTACGCGCATTTCTACAAATGGATGCTCGCGCGTCTTGGATGCTTCAAGTACTACGTCGATATAGATTGGAGTTGGCTCTCGCTCAAGAAATATTTCAACTTTTTTCAACTGATGATGAACGTAGTTTTCCATTGCATCTGAATGATCCATGTTTTTAAACGTAACTCTTTTATGCATGTTTATTTCCTTTTTTATTCATCTTTGTCAGGCGTCTGAAAAACATAACGTTCAAGTAGCGATTCTAATTGTTTCATCTGTGCAAGTCTTTCTGGATAGCTTCGCAGCGAATTAATGTCCTTAATATGATTTTCGGCTATTTTTTCTTCATTTTCTGGACCAAAGCTAATTAATACTTGCAGTTTACCCGTTTGACGTATACGATTCTCAACTTCTTTTATTTCTTTTTTCAATCTATTAATTTCGCGTACAGACAAGCCACCAACAACAGCAAAATAAGTGGTTACCGTAATTGCAGCTGCTATGACGCGTTTATGCGCGGTTGAACATGTTCCATGGCGCATAACACAATTTTTAAAACGAATTATTGCTTGCTGGAATGATTGAGCTGCTTGTGCGAGTCGAGGATCAACGTTTACGGCAGGCAATGCATCTACAATACGTTGCGCTCGCTCCACTACTGGCCAATCCGGAAGCTTCACCTGCGGTAGTGAAACGCGAGGTATAAAACCTTTTGCCCTCCCAACGATCCCACTTTGAGATGCATCCGCATTAGGCATCATAAAAAGAATAGAAAACAATACAAGAATAGATAATCCAAACTTCTTCATAGCTACGCTCCCTAACTGCGTTTTATTACCCCTTAACTCTTTCAAGGTAGCAAAAAGAGCATTAAAATCGCAAGCTTTAGGAGGTCTCTACTTATTTGGTCGTTTTTTGCGAAGAACAAACTTGATGGGAACGCCCTTCAGATCGGCGTGTTTACGAAGAATCCCTTCAAAAAAGCCTAGTTGACTCGGGCCAAACCACTTGGGCTCTCCCACAGTCAAAGCAATCGTGATAGGGCCAGTTTTAACCTGCTCAGCTCGATAGACTATCAACCGCTGCTGCGCGCGATAAAGCGGCTTTCTTTGCAATGCTTCTTTAAAAAGCAAAAAGAGCTCTTCGCCTGAAAAGCGCTGTGTATATCGCTTGCAAACCGATGCAACCTTAGTAAGCAGTTTACCAATGTTTTTTTTCTCAAGAACAGAGATACGCACTTGCTCTACTTTTTTAAGAAAATATTTGTATTCGGACAGTGCATACTCAAGGTCTTGTTTCGTTTGCTCATCAACCAAATCATCTTTGTTATATAGAATGATGAGTCCCTTATAGCGCTCTTCAAATACATAAAACGCAAGCTTTAGTTCTTGATCAACCATGCGGGCTTGAGACGCATCAATAACAAGTAACACCACATCCGTTTCATCAAGGCTCGCAAGAGCACTTTTCACCATCAATTTTTCGATTGGCTCAGTAACGCCTCGTTTTCTCCTGATGCCAGGAGTATCAGTTACTTCAATCGATTCTTGCAAGAAATGAAGCTGCTCTTTAATCGCCTCACGCGTAGTCCCCGGCATATCGGCAACAATTGCACGTTCTTTTCTCAACAAAAGATTGAGCAAAGATGATTTGCCGACATTTGGTTTACCCAGAATAACGACGCGGCATCCCGGCTTTTCCACTTCTTCTATTTTTTTTGGTGCAGGCAATAGAGCCAATATATCATCAAAAAGATCTGCTATACCAATGCTATGTTGTGCTGAAATAGCAATACGACGCTCAAATCCAAGACGTTCAAACTCATGCTGCTGCTCAACTGCTGCTTTTGCATCAATTTTATTAACAACCAAAACGGTTTGTTTTTTTTGTTTATGAAGCCAGCGAGATAGCGCTCGGTCTTCCGGCAAAATACCAATTGTTCCATCGCACACAAATAGCACCACGTCAGCATCATGCACTGCATCTATTGCGCGCATACGAACTTGCTCTCCAATAGGGTCATCGGTAATTTTTTTTAGTGCTATTCCGCCAGTATCAACCAATTTAAAACACTGGTCCTTCCAACACACGGTATCAGTAATAACATCACGCGTTACTCCTTCATAGTCATACGTAATGCTTTTAGCGGACTCAGAAAGGCGATTAAAAAGAGTAGACTTGCCAACATTCATACGCCCAACAATAGCAACGATAGGTAATTTTTTCTTCATACGTTACTCTCGAATTTCAGTAATGGTTCCGGAAAAATGTTTTTTCACTAGATGCGCAATGGGCCACTGGCTTGCATCAGAAGTATCAATTTTTGCTTCATTAGGAAAAAGATTTACCTCACGACGAGCATAACGCTTACCAAATGTACGTGGATACTGACTGTTTTTTTGTTGAGCTGGAGCTGGTGCAGCCTTTGCTTCTCGAGGCTGCGTGGCCGGTTTTGATTCTGGACGCGTAGCTGCGCGAGGCGATACAGGCTTAACCGTAGTTGCAGCTCCAGTAAATAATGGCTGCAGCGTAATCGCATTACCAAACTGTTTTTGTAATAATGGCAGCCACAAATGCTTAGTGTTTTCAAGCCACTCGCTAAAGAGCACAAGCTCTTTTGGAAGCTCTACCTGCAACGTATGAGCTTGCGAATCATAATTTTTAACGGTCCCTTGCTGAAATACTGAAGTTACAAGCGGCTCATCAAGCTCATTTACTGAACGAACAAATCGACTCCACGACCCTTGCTCCTCCTCCTCATCTTCTTCTTGGTCATCATCTTGCTCTTCGTCCTGCTCTTGACTATCTTGCTCAAGCGCTTGCGCCACGGGCGTAGCCTGAGTTGAAGAAGAATTGCCTCCTTCAGAGTCAGTTTTTTTTACCGGACCACACAATGAAAGCAATACCATTTCAAGGACATCATGCTTTGCAGTAGTTTTAGTAAAAAGCAATTCTCGATCATACATATTCCGCATAAACCGCGTTAATTGCTGAATTGAGCAAGTTCGTACAATCGTTTTAATATCATCCAAATGTTCAAGAAATTGATCCGGCGTCACATTATACTTTACCCAAAGAGCCGCGCGAACAAGCTCGAGCAGACGCTCCCAAATAAGAGGTGCCGCGTATTGCTGCCATGCAAGTTTTTTGATCAGTTGCAAGACAAGCGCAGCATTCCCCGAAAGAGCTGTTTTAAAAAGTAAAAGCAACATCTTATCATCTATGCGCCCGAGTAATTGTGCTACTGCATCTTCGGTTACTTTTTTATGAGAGAAGCGAACCGTTTCTAATAAATTAAGCGCATCACGCACAGAACCTTCTGTCTGTTTTATGATTTGATGTAAGCCCGCATCATCATACTGAATCTTCTCGTTATCACACACCTTCTGTAGCTGCTGGAACAATGTATCTTTTTCAACCGATCTAAAAAATAGTTGAAAACAGCGAGAGCGAACCGTCTCAATTATTTTATGAGGATCCGTCGTTGCAAGCATAAAAATTACAGATGCTGGCGGCTCTTCTAATATTTTTAATAACGCATTAAATGCCGCCTTACTCAGCATGTGCGCTTCATCGATAAGATATATTTTTTTACTGCCCATTAATGGAAGCAGTGATGCTGAGTCAATGAGCATGCGAACATTATCCACCCCAGTATGCGATGCTGCATCAATTTCAATAAAATCAGGGTGCTTGCCCTGTTCCATTGCCTTACATGATGCGCACGCTTGGCACGGCACAAGTTGCTTTTGTGGATTTTTTTGAAACTCGCTCAAGTTATGACAATTAAGTGCTGCCGCAAATATACGAGCAGTTGAAGTTTTACCGCATCCCCGTTGTCCCGAAAAAAGATAGACGGGAAAAAATTGCTGCAAAAAAAGACTATTTTTGAGCATGCGAACCGACAGGTCTTGCCCGACGACTTCTTCAAATTGCTTTGAACGCCACTTACGAGCAAGATTTAGTTTGATCTCACTCATAATTCACCCCAATCATTGCTTTAAAATGAAGCACGCATCCTAGTTGCGATGGTGCACGATTTCGTTATAGTTATCTCGTCACTTTTTGTATGAAACGCCTCTACTGATGTCTCATTGGCGACAAAGAAAGGGGAAGCATATACAAAAATAATGGTACGTCTGCTGCTTTCTTTCGAACCTGACAGGGTATGCACCGTATTTCTTATCTACTTCCCCAAAGTTTTGCTTAATGAACTATCTAAGCCTGCCAACTGAAGCAAATTGCTTTATCATTCTCAACTACCCAGAGCTAAGCGAAAGCTGGTGGAGAGAGAGGGATTCGAACCCTCGATGCCTCTTTCGAGACATACATGATTTCCAATCATGCTCCTTCGGCCACTCAGACACCTCTCCGAAAAAGCTCAAATAATTTCAAATCAATTACAGACTACTGTCTTTTTTTTCAGACTTTGCCGCTTTAGTATCAACAGCTTTTCGGGCTGGTGCAACTTTAGGTTTAGCTTTTTCATCCGGCGCTGCCTTTTTAGCAACTGCTTCTTTTTTTGCAGGCTTTGCTACAGCTTTTTCCTTTGAAACCGCTTCTTTTTTAACTACTTTTTTAGGCTCTTCAACCTTTTTTTCAGTAGCTTGCTGCGAAGTATCCACTTGCTTTTCTACTGCTTTTTCTTTTTGCACATCTTTTTGTTGCAAGCCTTTTTCTACTGCTTGCTTAAGATGGTCGACGATAACAGCAATAGAGCGAGGCGCATCATCATTTGCAGGAATAACATAATCAACCAATGAAGGATCCGCATTTGTATCTACCAATGCAACAACAGGCAAACCAACACTTACCGCTTCTTTTAATGCGGACTGCTCCTTATTCACATCAACAATCACAATCGCACCAAGAGGCCATGTAAGTGACTTTATACCACCAACAATTGCCTGCAAGCGTTCTACGTTTTTACGAATCTTGTTCAATTCTTTTTTTGTGTAATGCGGAAAGTTTTCCGACTTAGCTAAAACATCTTCATAGTGAAGCAATCGAGTTACCGATTTTTTTACTTGCGCATAGTTACTAAGTGTTCCGCCAATCCAACGGTAATCAACGTATGGCATCTCAAATGAAGTAGCAGTTTGCTTCATAATTTCGCGCGCTGGCTTTTTTGTACCAACCCACAAAATTTGCTTCCCTTGACCTGCAACTTCTTGTAAAAAACGGGCAGCTTTTTCCAATTGATGCGCTGTTTTAGAAACATCAATTAAATGAACCTTGTTCTTAACTCCCCAAATATACGGATCCATTTTAGGCATCCAGCGAGATGCTTGGTGGCCAAAGTGAACGCCCGCTTTAATCAGCTTTTTGAAATCAATCATGCAAAATGTCCTTTCTAAATGCCATACCGGTAACTATAGGTAAATTGTACCAAAATACAGCAATAATTCAACGTTATATCCAAGAAAACCTGTTAGTGGTTATTCTTCTAAATCGTGCCCATCGAGGCCTATTACCTCATTATGAGCCACTGCTCGATCAAATCGCATACCTAAAAGAAAGGCTACGACAAACCACGAAGCTACCAAACCAGCAAAGAAAAATGAATGTGCTGGCAATGAAAGTGCGGGCCCAAGGTGTGAAACAAAAATATTAAAGGTAGAACCACCTGCTTTAGCAAACTTGCTTCCAAAGGCGTCTATCCAAGATTTCGACTTAAATTTTATTGCTTTAATGGTTGGTATATAGAGACTTTCTCGTACCGGCCACGCAAAAGCATAGTTCACCGTCTTAAGAAGAACAAATGCTATAGTAATAGCAGCAGGAGTTGTTTCAATCATAAGATAGAGAAGCAAAATTCCGCTCAACAAAGGCACCAACATTAAACACGTACGCTCCCCAAGCTTTTTCATCAGCACACTCGTACCGAATACCGACATGAAAAATCCAGTGAAATGTACCCAAAAAACCATCTGAAGAAGAGACGCGCTCACTTGGGCAATATTATGAGAATGCGCTTGTGCAACACCAATACGTAAGTAACCCAACACTGTCGCAACTACTTCATAAAAGTAAATCATACCAAAAATACCCAGTACATACGGATACTTAAGGAGCAATGTAAGCCCTTCCCACATGCCAGTCTTTTCCTCGCCCTCTTTTTTTATAGTTTTTTCAGCTTTGTATACCGCCTCATAACCATGCAAATATCGGCCACCCACTGTTTTCATGAGAAAATATACAACCGGAGCAACAGCCAAAAGCATGAGCGAAGAAAACCCAAGTACCATTTGATGCCCCCACACATCTGAAGCAGTTCCAAAGGTACAGTTCACTTCTCCTGCAACTTGCGCAA
>JAJCZB010000049.1 GCA_029262595.1 Candidatus Babelota bacterium
ATGTAAAGATCGAGGACGGAAACGCGGTGTCCGGCAGCCAGCAGCTTGGGCACCAGCACCGAGCCGACGTAACCGGCGCCGCCGGTTACCATGACATTACGTCGAACCGGGACGTTACGTCGAACCGGGACGTTACGTCGATCCGGGACGTTGGGGCGATCTGGGTGTCGCACAGCGTTCATCTGCAGGTCATTCCTTTGTCCGTCGGTTCTTTTGCGTCAGCTCTACCGAGTGCGTTCTATCGCCGAGCCCCTAACCGTGGGCATAGGCCGGCTTGGTGCCATCGGACTGCCAGCCCATGGCGATGTCCAGGACGGCACCGAGGATGGCGAGATGGCCAGCCTCGACAAATCCATAGAGGTCGCTCGGCAGGTAGATGTTCACGTCCCCCATGGCGCGCAACTTGTTGCCGGCCTGGAAGCCGGTCAGGGTCAGCACGTCGACACCGCGGTCACGCGCCGCGGTGACGGCGTTGAGGATGTTCTGCGAGTTTCCGGAACTGGAGATCGCGATCAGCATATCGCCGAGCCGTCCGAGCATTTCCACCTGGGTCGAAAAAACCCGTTCGTAGCCGAGATCGTTGGACAGGCAGGTCAGCGCCGAACCGTCGTTGAAGGCCAGCGCCGGAAAGCCGCCGTTCTTCATATAGTCGGTCGCCATGTGGCTGGAGATCGCCGCGCTGCCGCCGTTGCCGACGAACATCACCTTGCCGCCGGACGCCTTGACCGCAAGCATCCGGTCGATGGCCCAGCCCTGCGCCTGCGCCAGGCTCATGGGATCGCCGGCGCGGTCGGTCGCCTGCAATGCCGTCAAGACAGCGCCCAGACTTCCCAGATAGCTCTCGAGTTCGCTTTCCATGCTGGCTCCCGGCTACTTAAGCAGCGTTTGCAGATACTTGATCAGGGGGACTTTTTCGACCGATTTGCGGTGGCCGACGATGCTGACCTTCATGGCGCCGACGGCGTTGCCGACAAGGCCGACGTCGTCCATGTCGGCGCCGACCGCGACCAGCGGCGATGTCACCGCCAGAAAGGCATCGCCGGCCCCCATGGTGTCGAGTGCCCGCCCGGTAAAGGCGGGGATGCGCCGTACGCCTATGCCGGCGTCATAGGTCACGCAGCCATAGCGGCCGTGCGTCAGAATCATGCGCTTGCAGTCGATCCGCGCCGGCAGGGCTTCGCTGGCGATGGCTGTCAGGTCGCCGGATTTGTCGGCGACCGCCAGCCTCGCCTCGGGTGCGTCGATGCAAAGATAGTCGGCGCGCTTATACTTGGTCACCAGATTATAGCCGTGATTGGCCGAATTGCTTTGCGCGTTCACAGCCAGAAAGGGGGCATTTTCAGTCAGGGCCTCGATACAGCGCGGGGTAATCAGGCCGTGGCCGAAATCGGTGACGATGACCACGTCGAAGGCGCGGGCGCGGGCGGCAATTTCGCTGACGAAATTCTCCTCCAACGTTCCGGCGATCGCGGTATCGTCCATGTAGTAGACTTCGAAAAGCTTGCGCAGATAGTCGGCGTCGAGGAAGCGTCGCTTGCGGGTCGTCGGCGCACCGGGCCGCATCATCATGTTCAGTTTGACATTGGGCTTCAGCGAGCGACGCACCAGGTGCTCGTAGCTGTCGGCTTCGCCAAAGCAAGTCAGAACCTCGACCTCGGCGCAGAAGCCGGCGACGTGATTGGCCGCGGCGATGACACCGCCGGCGAAGAGCTCATTTTCCTGATAGAGCGTCGCGATGAGGTTTTCCTTGGGCGATTTTCCCAAGGGCGAGACGTATTGATATTCGTCGATGATGGTGTCGCCGACCAGCAGCACGCGCTTGTCGCGGACACTGTCGAGCAGCGCCATCAATCGACTGACGCTGCCGGCCTGGCGATGTTCGTCGAGAAACTCCTTCAGCGCCGGACTCTGCACGTCGAAGTGCTGGTTCAGCAACGACGAGGAACTGAAGGTGATGTCGTTGGTGAAATAGATCTGCCCGCCGTGCGACTCGACGGCTTCGCGTTCCTCGACGATCTTGCCGGTGACGTCCTCGCTGGCCTCGGCATAGTCTGAGCCCTTGATATAGACGTCGGGCCTGATCTTCTCGATGACATTGACGGCAGCTGAAGCTTGGTTGACGGCAACACCGGCAACATACTCCAGGGCCGCCAGCATTTCGGCGCGCAGATCGGCGGTGAAGACCGGCCGACCCGGGCCCTTGTTGACGTACTCGTCGGCGGTGACTGTGACCAGAAGCAGATCGCCCTGCTGCCGGGCTTCTTCAAGGTGGCGCACATGACCCATGTGCAGCAAATCGAAGGTTCCATGCGCCAGGACGACCCTTTCGCCGCGTTCGCGCGCGGCGTCGGCCATACCCGCAAGCGTCTCCAGGGACATGATTTTACCGCGTGCCGAAATGGCCTGGGCAGTCGACTTATTCATCCAGCAGCCTTGTTCGCGAATGATCCGATGTCTCAGAGATCGAGAAATTCAAGAAACCGCAACGCGCTAAGATTTTTCGTAGAATTCGGCTCAAATCCCGTAGAGGGTCCGCCCACCTTCGAGCCAATTCGACGCGCCGCGCAGCCTATGCCGTCGCCGGTTAAGCAGGCTTTAAACTTCTAGCCCCTGACCGACAAGACCGCAAGCGCGGCCGGGGCCGGTTTGCAGGTCAAAGCGACACTGTTAAGCCTGGAATTCCAGGCTTTACACTGCCCCGCGCCGCGCGGCATAGTCGCCCGGCCTTGCACCGCCCACAATCCGCATTTTCGCCGGCCACCCGACAGATGCCCGTGTCGCCGCTCGTCTCGATCATAACGCCCGCCTACAACGCTGCCGAGTTCGTCGAAGAGACGATCGGCTCGGTGCAGGCGCAAAGCTTTGCCGACTGGGAAATGCTGATCGCCGACGACGCCTCACGCGACGACACGGCGGCACGCATCGCCGCCAAGGCGGCCGACGACGGGCGCATCGTCCTCATCCGTCAGGATCGCAACAGCGGCCCCGCTGCCGCGCGCAATTGCGCGCTGGCGCGTGCGCGCGGCCGCTACATCTGCTTTCTCGATGCCGACGATCTATGGTTGCCGCAAAAATTGGCGCGGCAACTCGCCTTCATGCGCGACAAGGGCTGCGCGGTAAGCTACACGGCGTTCCGCCGCACCAGCGCCGATGGCAAATGCCTTGGGCAGGTACAAGTCGTGCCGCCATGTCTGGACTACGACGCGCTGTTGAAGAACACCGCGATCGCCAATCTGACCTCGATGGTTGACCGCGACGCGACCGGGCCCTTCGAGATGACCGATGCCGGGTACGACGACTATATACTTTGGTTGGAGTTGCTGCGACGCGGCTTCACCGCCTTGGGCCTGCAAGAGGATCTGGCCCGCTACCGCGTCGTCGAGCAGTCCGTGTCGAGCCGCCCGCTGCGTTCGATCGGCTGGGTCTGGCATATCTACCGAGACATCGAGAAGCTCAACCCACTGCGCGCCGCCTGGTGCCTGGCGCACTATGTCGCCCGCGCCGCCGCCAAGCGCAAGGCGTTCTAGTTCGCATGAGCCGCGTTCTCGTCACCGGCGCCAACGGCTTCATCGGGGAGCGGCTGTGCCGCGATCTGCTGGCCGCTGGCCACGACGTGCGCGGCGCCCGCCGCGCCGGACATACCGGTGGCCCGGCCGGGGTCGACTACGAAACGATCGCGGACATCGACGCGGCGACCGACTGGCGGGCGTCGCTGCGGGATGTTGACAGTGTCGTCCATACAGCTGCCCGTGTGCATGTCCTGCGGGAGACCGCGGCCGACCCCTTGGCGGCCTTTCGCCGCGTCAATGTCGAGGGCAGCTTGGCCTTGGCGCGGCAAGCCGCTGCGGCCGGGGTCAAGCGGATCGTCTTTCTCAGCAGCATCGGCACCATCCCTTTCGCTGCAGGCGCGGCGCCGCAACAACCTTATCAGCAAAGCAAGTGGGAGGCCGAACAGGCCCTGCGGGCGCTCTGCGGCGGGTCCGGCTTGCAACTCGTCGTGCTCCGCCCGCCCCTGGTCTACGGTGCCGGCGCGCCGGGCAACTTCGGGCGCCTGGTGCGCGCCATCGCCAAGGGCCTGCCATTGCCTCTGGGCGGCATCGAAAACCGCCGCAGTTTCATTTACGTCGGCAATTTGAGCGCGGCGGTGCTGCGCTGCCTCGAACATCCCGGCGCCGCTGGCAGGGTCTTCTCGGTCAGTGACGGCGAGGCCGTTTCGACACCCGAGCTAGCGCGCCGCATCGGCGGCAACCTGCAACGGCCGGCACGCGTCTTTTGGGCACCGCCCGGACTTCTGGCGCTCGCCCTGCGGCTGTCCGGCCGGCGCGAGACGGTCGAGCGCCTATTCGGGTCGCAAGTCGTCGACAACGGCGAAATAGCGGCCTGTCTGAATTGGCGGCCGCCCTTCAGTCTCGATGCGGGGCTGCGCGAGGCCCTTGCCGGCGGCCGCGAAGTCAGCGATTGAGACCCGCCGGAGAAAGGCGTTCCGGGACGCGGGCCGGCTGCGCTATGGTCGCGGGCCCGCCCGGCGTCTCG
>JAJCZB010000050.1 GCA_029262595.1 Candidatus Babelota bacterium
CACTCTCTAACCTCTCAACTCACCTAAACCAATCAATAACAACACTCCATACGCGTTCGCCCGTTCGACACCCTTCGACACGTCCTGGGCGAACGGTTGGGTTAAGTGGTTGCTTTTTTCTTGTTATAAAGCTATTTTTGAGTTTTTTTAACTTCCTGATTCAGCTAGGTCCTTCCCCGCTCGTCCTGAGTGTTTTGCGAATATCATGAGCAAAATGTATCGAAGGATAAAAACCTATACCTACTTATTTCATTCTTCTTTAAAAGTTTTCTTTTTTTTTGAATGTTCGCTATCCTTCGATACAATTTTTCGCTTCGTTCAAAATCACTCAGGGCGAGCGTAAAAGAGTATTTTACACACACGAATATAAAAGGATCACAATGAAGAAATTATTTTTTACATTATCCTTTCTTACGCTCGCACCCCTTGCAGCAAAAGACGCACCAGTATACCGCGATTATGAAGAAACCGAACGCGATTGTGTTCGAGAGCTCTACCGCTTAAACCACACCTATCAAACAGTTGAGTTTGTAAAAGCACAGCTTGCAAAATACCTCCCACTCAATCATGCCGCCATAGGAATGTGGGACGTCCTTGAAAAGTTAAATGCACTCGTAGACGATAGCGATCCCGATCTTGATCTTCCTCAAATGGTACACGCACTACAAACAGCCGAAGCTATCCGCAAAGATGGGCATCCCGATTGGTTAATTCTAACTGGCTTAATTCACGATTGCGGAAAAATGCTTTTCTTTTTTGGAGAGCCGCAGTGGGCAGTTGTTGGAGATATCTTCCCCGTCGGATGCAGATTCTCAGATAAAATTGTGCATGCTGATTTATTTGCAAACAATCCTGATTTAAAAAATCCCCTCTATCAAACTGATTATGGAATATATTCGCCAAACTGCGGCTTGCGCAATGTCTTAATGTCTTGGGGGCATGATGGCTATTTATATCACGTAGTAAAAAACTATCTGCCAGAAGAGGCGGCATATATTATTCGTTTTCACTCATTTTATGCGCTCCATCAAGAAAACGAATATCAACACCTTTTAGATGATTATGATCGCGAAATGCTCAAATGGGTACAATTGTTTAACAAATACGATCTGTATTCAAAGTGCCCGGAAGAGCCAAACCAGCAAAAGCTAGCGCCGTATTATAAAGCACTTATTGCCCAATTTTTCCCTGAAAAACTAGCCTGGTAGTTTATTTATCAATAATAATAATTATACTTATCTACACACAACAATACAGTTATTCTCATAACGTAAGGACTCGCATGAAAATACATACCACATCACTTACTCTTTTTGCGCTCTGCGCTTTTACCTTCAGCACATCTTTTGGTGCCGCCGGGGCCGCAGCGCAAGGTAGCACGGCAACTAACCTGCCAAGCACTGTAGAAGTCAAGGGTGTCCAAGTTAGACTTACAGATGAAGACTACACTTGGGACCAAGCAGCTCAATATGAGCATGATCAGTGGCATACACAAGACGCATTTAATTTAGTAATAGAATACTTAAAGCACCAAAAAGCTGCTGACCAACTTGCAGGCAACGAACCTGAAGTTCAAAACGTGCCTGCGGTGAAAAGTAAGATGCAGGACATGCTAATCACTGCACACAACCTCAGAGAATCACTAGCACTACCTTTGCCTCTGCTGAAGTCTGCACTTCCAACGGAAAAAAACCCAAAAGAAGAGTCTCGATACGATTCTTTAGTGTTAGAGATGCAACGGTATCATACCTCCTTGAAGCCAACGCTAATAGGGCAAGGGGACGAGGTGCTACCTTACTCACAAGGCGAGTGCAATGGAGCATTGAACGCGATGCTACAAAGCCAAGCTTTGCATATGCATATGATTGTGTCACTCCAGCCTAAAAAGTAAAACTATCACCTGACACATACAATTAACGGCCCGGTTTTATCCGGGCCTTCTTTTTTTAACTATCTATCTCATTATAATATCTTGCCTGCGAGCTTACTCAATTCAGATCGTTCGCTGGTTGGCAAGTAGACCGATCCAAATAAGCGCTGCCCTTTGAATCGCTCGCTCGCAGTTACGAGCCCGTTACTACTAAAATCTAAATACGGCGAATCTATTTGATACGGGTCTCCAACCAATACAATTTTACTGCCCTCGCCTACGCGCGTTACAATTGTTTTCACTTCATGTGGCGTTAAATTTTGTGACTCATCAATTAAAATATATTGATACGGAATTGAGCGTCCCCGCATATACGTAATCGCTTCAAGGCTCAGCTTGCCCTTATTTACCAATGCATCTACCGGCCCGATACCTGTGCCTGCCCGCTCTTTATAACTATTGCGATACGAATGCTTTTCAAAACGCCCTTCTCTATGACGCCCATCGCCTCTCCCGCGGCCATTTCCGCCGTGGCCCCGCTCTTTTTTATGATGCTTATCATCATGCTTATCTTCTTTCATGTAACTAGAAAGCTTTACCGAGTGCATGATAAGTTCTAAATTATCGTAAATGGGAAGCATCCAGCTATGCAGCTTTTCTTCTAATGTGCCCGGCAAGTATCCGATATCTTTTCCGAGCGGCACGACCGGGCGCGACACCATCAATTTTTTAAAATCATCTTCCACCAATGTCTTGTACAGCCCTGCAAGCAGTGCTAAAAATGTCTTACCCGTCCCTGCCGGGCCCAGCAACGTAACAAACGGAATAGAATCATCTAAAAGTAAATTGAGCGCCATTGCTTGTTGTGCATTACGCGGCTCTAATGGCCACTTAAGCTTGGGTGCATACACAGGTATAAACTTTCCACTGCCCAAATAACGAAAAACTCGATTGTTTTCTGGATTATTCTGGCTTTGCAAAAGCACAAACTCATTAAACGTAATATCAACCTCTTTTGCGATATCTTTTAAAATCGATGGCTCATCTGCTTTAAGTTCAACGGCTGGAATGTCAACGGAAATCCAACCTTTATAAAACTCTTCTTCACTGACATGCTCTTTTAAATAATCCTGCGACGCAATACCAAGCGCATCCGCTTTCACGCGTGCATTTAAATCTTTGGAAATAAACTTTACTTCATACCCCTCTTTTACCAGCCCGAGCGCAGCAAGCAAAATACGATTATCTTGCTCTTCCATCCGAAACGGAAGATCTGGAAAATCTGAGCCGATAAAAAGTACTTTTACAATTGATCCATTTTCTAACTGTACGCCTTCTCTGAGCGAACCTCGCTCACGCAGCGCATCTAACTCGCGAATAAATTCACGTGCATTTCGACCGCGATCGGTACCTTCTTTTTTGAACGAATCAAGTTCTTCCAAGACCATTGCCGGGATACCAACATGCACTCCCTCAAAATTTTTATACGCATGAGGATCATGAACAATTACATTTGTATCAAGAACATACATTTTGCGAGTGTTATTTTGCTCAGCCATATACTCTCTTTTTCGTGAAGGGGTTGTAAATATGGGTTACTACTCTTAACTTTCAAAAAGAGTATCATGCACCCCACATGCACGCAATAATGAAGCGTAATCTCTCGGTTTGCACTAGCCAAACTGGCTCTTTTTTTTTACACTAATTCAGAACGAATCTGAATCGTTATAATCCACCTATCTTTTGAGGAATCACCCGTGGAGCAAGATCTTAATTCTTTACGTCATTCGGCTGCCCATCTTTTGGCTCACGCTGTTGTTGAGCTTTACCCCGATACTAAGCTAACGATCGGGCCTGCTACTCCTGAGGGTTTTTTTTATGATTTCTTGCCAACCACCAACTTTAAAGAACAAGACTTACCCGCTATCGCTGAAAAAATGCGAGAAATTGCCGATCGCAAACTTCCACTTACGCACAAACAAGTCCCGAAAGACGTTGCGCGCGAAATGTTTAAAGGCAATCAATTTAAACTTGAACTCATTGACGGTATTGAAGGCGATACTGTTGGCATTGCCTCACAAGGCGATTTTCATGATCTCTGCCGTGGAGGGCACGTTGAGCATACTGGGCTTTTAAAAAATTTTAAGCTACTCAATGTCTCTGGTTCATACTGGCGCGGCGATCGTGATGGCCAACCATTACAACGTATTTCCGGCACCGCATTTTTCACTCCTAAAGAACTACGAATGTATGAAAAACGCGTTGCAGAGGCTCTCAAATATGATCATCGTAAATTGGGAAAAGAGCTGGATCTTTTTTCATTGCACGAAGAAGGGCCCGGGTTTCCATTTTTTCATCCTCGTGGAAAAATTGTATATGATTTACTCGTTGGCCATTTAAAAAAATTATTACAGCAAGCTGACTATCAAGAAATCGCTACTCCTATGATGCTCAGTGATGAGCTTTGGAAGCGATCTGGGCACTATGATCACTACCGCGACAATATGTACTTCAGTGAAATTGATAAACGCAATTTTGCCATTAAGCCAATGAACTGCCCGGGTGCAATTCTCATTTATAAAGAACGTCCTCGATCATATCGTGACCTACCGTTAAAATTTGCTGAATTTGGATTGGTGCATCGCTACGAACTATCGGGCGTATTGCATGGCCTCTTTCGAGCACGCGCTTTTACTATTGATGATGCACACGTTTTTTGCACTCCCGATCAACTCAAAGAGCAGATTAAGCAAATGGTTTCTATGACATATTCAGTGCTCAACAAATTTGGCTTTGAAGAAATTCGCGTAGGTATTTCCACAAAACCAGAAGACGCAATGGGTGATGATGCGCTCTGGGATAAAGCAACGGACGCATTAAAGCATGCTCTTGAAAGTGAAGGTGTGCCGTTTGAGATGTATGAAGGTGAAGGCGCATTTTACGGCCCAAAAATTGAATTTCGCATCAAAGATTCTATGGGGCGCGAATGGCAATGCGGCACTATTCAAGTTGACTTCTTTTTACCGAAAAACTTTGAACTTGAATACGTCACCCCTGAAGGAACTCGTGCGCAACCGGTTATGGTGCATCGGGCAATTTATGGATCACTTGAACGATTCTTTGCAATACTTCTTGAGCACTATAAAGGCCGCTTACCCTTCTTTATCGCGCCGGTTCAAATGAAAATTCTTACTATCACCGATGATCAAAAGCAATACGCGCATGAGCTACTCAACACGCTCAAATCACATGGCTATCGCGCCAGCATGGATGAGTCATCGGATCCGATTTCGGGCAAAATTAAAGCCGCGCAATTGCAGCAAGTCCCATGGATGCTTGTACTGGGCGCAAAAGAGCTTGAAAATAATACCATTACGCTGCGCCATCGAGATGGAAAACAAGAATTTGGCCTCTCACTTGATGATTTGCTCAAAAAGGCCGAAATCGCCCAGAAATAAAGCCCAAACTCTTGCATTGCCTCTACCGCCTTTCCTATACTAAAGAATAGGAAGTAGTACACAAAACGGTCATTGTAGGGACATTGTAATGGAAAACGTGAAGCGCTTTATTTTCATAGCCTCATTGCTGGCAATCTCAGTGATTGTCATGCATAGAAGTAAGGCTCCACAAAAGCTCGCGACGGACGTTAAAGCTGTCTGCTTTCCATTGCGCTTGGCACAACAACTCGATACCAATACCGCGCTCAAGTGGAAAGCGCAAATAACGTATGATACTCAAGAAGATGATAATAGCGTTCCTTCCTATCGCTGCTATATCTCCTTCCCGCGAACCGACGTCGTCTGCACTCCGCGAGATCAACAAGAGCGCGAAAATTTACACAAATGCCCAACCTTTCCTTCGCTCTTGGGAAAAAACAGAAAATGTTATTTCTTAAATAGTGAACACTTTGGCCTTATGCGGCAACTACAACAAACGCAACAGCGCTTGCGCATGCAAGACCTTAATGGGATTGTAGTTAAAACCATTGATGAAGCACGAAGAAAATTATTCCGATCAGAGCAACCTAAGTAAATTATAATCGAATCAGAAAATTAAACATTGAAGTTAAAATATCTTTAAAGCCCCCTTCACGCTCGTCCTGAGTGTTCTACGTAGCTTTAGCGTAGTAGAATGTATCGAAGGATAGCGACCCTTCAAGTTATAATTATTTTTCTAACGTAGAATGGAATTTGTATTTATTTCTTATCCTTCGATACAATTTTTCGCTTTGCTCAAAATCACTCAGGACGAGCGAAGAAGGGAAGGTAATTTTTTTAGTTAAAAAATTCTTGACTCGACTAATCATCGAGACCGCGTCACACCAATGCGCGGGCACAGATCTGCAATCGCGCACTCCGAGCAAAATGGACTGATTGGTACGCAAATATTTTGGCCCCAAATCACTAAGAGGCGACCATATTCAATCCAATATTTTTTGGGCAAAAGCTCCCTCAAAGCTGATTCCGTCTCATCCGGCGTCTCAGTTTTAACGAGTCCGAGTCTATTTGAAATCTTATGGACGTGCGTATCAACGCAAATAGCAGGAACATCGAACGCTTCCGCCAAGACTAAATTGGCCGTTTTGAGGCCAACGCCATGCAGAGAAAGGAGGTCATCTTTACTATTTGGCACCTTTCCATCAAATCGATCGAGAATATCTTCACTCACTGAGAGAATCGATTTCGCTTTATTGCGATAAAAGCCGACCGGATAAATCAGTTTTTCAATGGCCGAAAGGCGTAATTTGAGCATGCTTTGCGGCGTCTTTGCTTTTGCAAAAAGCCGACAGGATGCGGGATATGAAGTGGTATCTTTAGTTCTAAGGCTCAGCAAGCAGCTGATCAAGATAAGGTAAGGGCTCTTCCCATAACGCTCAATTATCAACGTCGAGGCCGTTTTTGGCATCCTCTTCGTTGCCCCCCGCAACATCTGGATAATTTTTATCGCTCGCTGCTGCACACTGCTATGGGATTGTTTCATATTGGAAAAACCCTCAATAAATGCGTCAAATCGTTTGTTCTAGTCGCTTTATTGTGGTAAAGTGGAAGGTAGAAATTAGCTACTGCCGGGCATTCCAGATTGAGCTACCAGTAGCAATAACGAAAGAACTGATACATACAAACTTAAAAGATTGTTCATCTATAATCCTTTAGAGATACAAAGTTATTTAGAATAAAGGTTATTATACAGGGCGTTTTAACGAATAGCAATAATTCAATATCATGATACTAGAAAATATATTTTCTCAACTACACATCTTTCTTGCTTCTCCTTCATTTTTACTCGGCGTTTTGTTGCTATCAATCTCTTTAAAGTTTTTCATCCTAGTTAAATTGATTCTCAAACGAACAGAAAGTACTCAATCCTCGCTTCCATTATATTTTTTAATTGGGATGCTCGTTAGCACGATGATTCAAGAAGGCGACTTTGCGATTGGCTTAATTCGTGAAATTTTTCTTAACAATTTTAATCATCAAATTTTTATTTTCTTAAGAAGAATGGCGTGGGCAGCGGTTGCCATGCAATACCAATTTCTTGCCCTTTTTCTTGAAAGCATTACAACACGACAATTTCAATTCAAAACAAGGCACAAGGCTTTTTTCACAGTAAGCTCTTTTTTTTCTTTGTTTTTTTTAGCCATATCTATTTTTCATATAGGATGCGTTCGAATAGCTGATAAATACTGGTTTGAAATCGCCCTCCAAAAGATCACCATTTTTTATATTTGTTTTCCATTAATTATTACCTCGCTAGCATTTGCGATCTGGCAGATAAAAAAATCATACCTCCCTCGATTATTACAAAAACAGCTACGCTTACTGCTTTCAATGGTAATTATTCCCTTTTGGTTTTTTGATTTAATACAAATTGCCCCACTTATTTTTTCTTTTGAATTGTGGTTTAATACTAGCTATGCAGCCGCAAGCACCTCTACCATTCTGCTCACTATTGCAATCCTCTACTGCTCAAAACGAATCATCGGGCTACGGTTCTTAAACCTAACCAATCAAGTACAATCGCCCATTGATATCAACTTCATGGAAAATTTCAAAACTATTTTAGAGCGATTTAGCCATGTAACCAGCCTAGAAGAGCTCTCGCATATCACGCAGGGCTTTTTCAAGGAAGCGTTTGGTATTCCCTATAATCGAGTACAATTGCATATTCGTGCGACACAGCATCATCGCGTGCCACAGCAAGAAAATGGTAGCACTGTAGCCTTAGTGGAAGCGTTTTTAAGTACGCACGAAAAGGGCATGTGCAACTATCTTAAAAAAACAAACATTTTGGTGTATGACGAATTGGCGTTTAGTGATTTTTATGAGTCAACGCAAGAGAGCTCGAGTGCGACAGCATTTCTTGATGGCATTCAAGCGGATATCTTTCTGCCTATTTATGAAAAAGACTCGATGATTGCCTATATCATCGTAGATCGCTTTGCGCGCCTCAATACGTTTTATACTAATACTGAGTATGATGAAATGCTCATCTATATTCGGTACCTGAGCAACATTATCAATCTCATGCAGAATAAAAATCTGGATGTACTGATCAAGCAAGAAAAAGATCTGCAAGAAGAGCTCTATGCCAAACATCAAGAAATTAGCCAATACAAAGAAAGTATCCGCTCATTTCTGCGCAATCAAAAGCATAAAGATATCGGTATTATTTTTTATAAAAATAGACGATTCACATTCGGCAATCAAGCAGCAAAAGAGCTGATTGGTATCAATCCAAATATGCAAGAAGGGCATACTACGGCCAAAGCGCTCAAGCAGCTTGCTCATCAAGTAGAGTCATATAAATCTGCGCAAACGATACACACCAAAGATGGTGATGGCAATAAGCTGATTCTTTCTGGCATGCCAAGCCTTGAGCATAATAATGTAATCATCAGCGTCTACTATCCTGAAGTAACAGACATTATCAAAAAACAAATAGACGTCTTGCGCGATCCATCTGAATGGGATTACCTTCTCTATCTTGAGACAACTAAGCCGGGAAAACTGATTAACCTGCTGATCCCTGGCTCTGGAGAAACGCTTTTAAACTTTAAAATCTCATTGCTTAAAACAGCACTCAGCAAAAAAGCAACGCTCTTAAATATGGCAGAGCAAGATTTAAAACCGCTCGTTGAGCTTCTTCATCATGTTAGCCTGCGAGAAACACTTCATACGATTGAGCTCACGCAACCGACTAAAAATTTCGAGATTGCTATCAAATTGTTTGGCATCAATTCCCTCTTTAACACCTCGAAAAATACAGAAAGTCCCCTCCTTGAAAAATTGGATAATATCGGCACGATCTTTATTCAAAACGTCGATTTGCTTGACAAAGAAACGCAAGAATATTTAGCTGAATTTATTCGCTACGGATTTTTCAGGGTCTTTAAAAGTGAACATAAAATCGCAAGTAACGTACGCATCATTTGCTCGAGCAATAAAAATCTGGGCGCACTCGTGCGCGAAGATAAATTCTCGCAAGCTCTCTTTAATGAGCTCAAGCAAACTACGCTTGAAATGCCATCTCTTCTTTCACTTCCTGAGGAAGAGCTTAATATCCTTGCTGAAGGATTTAGCGAACAAGCAATTGTAAATCAAACATATAAAAATCTTCTTTCTCTTTCTGAAAAAGATAAATATAAATTGGCACACCAACGCCCTGCTAGCTTGGAAGAACTCAAAACAAAAGTGCAGCAGATTTTAATTCAAAAATCGAAAAAAAGTGATATTTATAATGAAACGCAGTTTGATCGTGCGTATGAAGTTTCTGATCCGGAGCTCGTACAAGCCGCTCGTCTTGGAAAAAAAGCATTAAAAGATCAAAAAACAATGACTCTTCTTTGGAATAAATTCAAAAACCAAAATAAAATTGCTTCATTTCTTGGCGTAAATCGCTCGTCTGTTAATCGTAGATGTAAGCAATATTTTTTAGAAGAATAAATAATTCTCATAACAGTGCACAAAACGAAAAGCTACCGCGCATGCGGTAGCTTTTTTATTTTTTTACAACTCTCCCCCTACTCGTCTGCAGTCTTACGCTCCTGGCGGATACCCAAGATTTAAAAAATAATTTAAAAATTCTGCGACATGGTGTACTATGGTCAACATTATGTGTGCCATGTGATCCCTTTGATTACGTTTGTTAAATAAGCTTAAGACTCTGAGTAGTATAACCATTGAGTGACCCGGGATCAATACGAATATGGAAAATTTTATTGCATCTATTTTTGATACACTTCAAAGTCGGTATTTTTTACTGGGCATTTTGTGTTTCTCTAGCACGGTAAAACTATATTATATCATTCAGTTTGCAACTGCCAGCTGGCGAAAAAATGTAGTTGTTCGGCCATTGCTTTTTCTTCTTCTATGTATTTCATCTGCATTAATTGGCGATATTAGTTGGATGACCAAACTCATCCAAACGCTTTTCATTCCTCTGCCATATTATGTACTTGTTTTTGTAATTCGGATCGCCTGGGCTGCTCTTTTGTTACAATACCAAAGCCTTTCGCTTTTTCTGCAAGCCCTTACGCAGCCTCGATTCTCAAAAGGAGCACTCTACTATATAACAAGCGGCATCACTGCTATCTGCGCTGGCTACTTTATCTATTTAGCTTTCTTGCGACCATTCGATTTTTTTAATCGCGAGGAACGTCTTGCTGCATTACTTGCAGGCGATACCCCAGAGTTCTTTATCATGAGATACGTTGTACCCTTTCTCATTGGCTCATTTTCAATGATTGGAATCGCTGTAGCAATTAAAAATTTAGTTCACACTGGGCTGCCAAAGCTGGTTCAAAAACAAGTACGCCTCTTTACATTCTTTTTTCTCATGCCGTACTTTTTTCTCGAGTTCGTTTTGGCAACATGGTTCACCTCCATTAACGAACTATTATTTGTCGTAAGTACTTCTACTCTTTCGCTTGCGCTTGCCGTCTATTATTGCCTGCACAACGTCGTAAAAATCCGCTTAGTGAACACTACTTCTCGCGTGCAAGGTGTGCAAAAACCACATGTCATTAATGAGTTTAAAAATGTATTAAGAGAACTCAGCAATGCTACAAATATTCAAGAGCTCACGCACATTACGCAGCTCTTCTTTAAAGAAGCGTTTAATATCCCTGGCCATGCAATACACCTCACTATTCGAGAGCAATATCCGCAAGAAGATAAAACCCAATCTTCCCCCCTGGATAACCATACTGAACTATTCATTGCAAAGCATAACGAGCTCTTTCGCCCCAAGGTTGGTACGCCCGCTTCCATCTTTGTATTCGATGAAATAGCATTTAATAATTTTTATGATCCCACCCCAGAAAATAACGATATCATCACGTTTCTTGCTGCTAAAATCAATGCCGACATTTTCTTGCCCGTGTATAGCAATAAACATATCGCCGGCTACATCCGAGTAAACAAAAATGCCCGCAAAGAATGCGTTAATCACAGCGAACAAGATGCAATGGCCGCATTTGCTACATACTTGGGCAACGTGATCAACCTAATACAGCATCGCAATGTACACACGCTGCTTCATAAAGAAAAAAAACTGAAAGATTCCCTATACACCAAGCACCAAGAGATCAATCACTATAAAGAGAGCGTGCATTCCTTTTTGCGACAAACCAAACAAAAAATGCTCGGTATTATATTTTATAAAAACGGCCACTTTAATCGCGCAAACAATGATGCGCAAAAACTGATACCTTTTGATCCTAATCTCCAAGAAGGCAACCCTCTTTCAAAAGCGCTGAAAGAAGTAGCACGATACGTTGAAACCTTCAACACCCCATACACAGTGCACGCAAAAGATGGTTTTGGACATCCCCTTCTTCTTTCGGGAGTACCGCACCTACAACACAGTCATACAATTATCACTATATGCTATCCCGATATTTCGGACGTTATTTTACAACAAATGCATCTGCTGCAGAATCCCAATGACTGGGATTATTTGCTCTATCTTTCCTCCACGAAAGCAGGAGCATTAATTAATGCCTTCATTCCCAGCAATGAAGAGCTGTTACTGAACGTTAAAATAAAACTATTAAAAGCAGCATTAAGTAAAAAAGCCCTCTTTTTGGACGTGCCGGAAGACGACGTACTCCCAACCGTTAAGATGATTCATGCAATCAGTTTACGCGAAAATTTACACACCCTTTCTCTTTCATCCCCCACAGCTGTTGATACCATTTCCCCCACTCTTTTTGGCACAAAGCATCACACCTCTCCAGAGCTGCCACTGCTGCAAAAATTAAACAATGGCACACTATTTATTAAAGACATTCAACACCTTGATAGCGCCATGCAAAACAAACTCACTGAGTTAATTTCATATGGATGGTATCGCCTACATGAATCGGAGCAAATCATTTCAAGCACAACACGCCTTATCAGTTCGTCTCATCAGTCGCTTTCTGATCTGGTACACAAAGGGCGCTTTTCTCCCGAGCTTTATGGATTACTTAAACAAGAAGCCGTTACCATTCCCTCCCTCATAACGCTCTCAAAAAAAGAACAAGAAAGTCTTATTTCAGGATTTTCGGATGCACTCATCAGCTCACACTCGGTTAAAAATATTTTTGCGTTAACCGAAAAAGAAAAGCAAAAAATACTTGAGATGCAACCAACGAGCTTGCATGAATTACGGGCAAACGTAGAAAACATGCTTGTAAACAAAGTAGACACACTGCCTACGCACAGTGCAAATATCAATATCAATGGATTTGAGGACCCTGATTTAATACTCGCTGGGCGGCTGGGCAAACAAGCACTCAAAAATGAACACATTATGACGATGCTATGGAACAAGTTTCAAAACCAAAATAAAATAGCGCTCTTTTTAGGAGTAAACCGATCATCGGTAAATCGTCGATTTAAAGCATTCCAAATTGGCCAAAATAATGAAGGAATTGCATGACAATCAAACAGTTTCTCGAAAAAAAAGAAGCGTTTCTCGTGTATCTCGATGTAGAACGAAACCTTTCAGCGCATACTATTCGGGCCTACGAGGGAGACTTGCGCGCATTCGTCACCTTTTGGAAAACCAAACTTACAAAGCAGGACCAGGAGAATCTTGGTTTGCGACAAATACTCGAACGCTATTTAGTGAGCCTTTATTATCTTAAAATTGATAAACGATCTATTGCGCGTAAATACTCTACCTTTACTTCATTTGCTAAATTTTTAAAAACATACGGCATTACCATTGAATTAGATTTAAAGCGCCCACGAATTAATAAAAAATTACCGGTTTTTTTAAGCGTTGATGAGATCTTTTATCTGCTCGATACGATTAAAACAGAAGACCTTCCCAGCCGCTCTCCCTTGCGTGATCACTCCATACTTGAACTACTGTATGCGACGGGAATTCGATGCTCAGAACTCGTAGCCATTCGTTTTCAAGATATCAACATGCAAGAAAAAACAATTCGCATCCAAGGGAAAGGAAACAAAGATCGCATCGTTCTTTTTGGAAAAAAAGCGAAAAATAAAATTCAAGCTTATTTGCTCAAAGAGCGGCTTCCGGTGAATCATCACGATGAAGCGCTGTTTGTAAATAATCGTAATGGCAAGCTCACCACTCGATCAGTGCAGCGCATCATTGAAATGTTTCGAAAGTTTTTAAAAATCGATAAGCAGCTCACTCCGCACAAAATTCGCCACTCATTTGCCACACACCTTTTAAATCAAGGCGCTGATTTGCGCGTTATTCAAGAACTTTTAGGACACAAAACAATCGCCAGTACCGAAAAATATACGCACGTATCCCTCGATGATCTTACACAGATGTGCAACGACATTCATCCGATAAAGCGCATGCTCAAAAAATAGGCATCTCATGTATCACAGGCAATTTTTCGAGCAGCGTATTGGTTACATCACACTTGCAATACTCTGCGCAATGCTGCTCATCAGCTCTCGCCTCTTTTATTTACAAGTAATCTGCTGCGATCATTATGCATCTCGCGGAGAAAAAAACTTTTTACGCATTGAATCAATTCCTCCCCAAAGAGGAAACATTTATGATTGCACCGGTACATTAATGGCCACAAATCGGCCCATTACTCATTTGGTGTGGAATGGAACAGGCAACGACGCCCTTTCGCATACACAGCGAACACTTCTTGAGCATATGGGAACCATTACGCAAAGCGACATGCTACAAAGCAAAAATATTCCCTATCCTATAACGATTGCAGAAAAACAACACAAGCAATGCGTGATCGCTCCAGATGTTTCTCTTGCCCAACTGAGTACCATTACCGAACATTACCCTAACAATCCCAACATTGGCATTCGAACGCATTTTGAGCGCTACTACCCCGAGGGCTCACAAGCAAGCCACATCATTGGCTATTTGAGCCGTTACACTGAGGGGGATTCCGGGCCAGTGGGTAAAATGGGACTAGAAAAAATATGCGATGATCTTTTAAAAGGGCATGAGGGCTCACGCATTAAAACAGTTAATTCCCGCGGAAGAAATGTCGCAGCCGCCACGCAGCACGAATCGCTTTCTGGTACGGATATCTATACCACCATCAATATCCAACTGCAGCGCATTGCCGAACGCATCTATCCGGAAAATCAATCTGGGTGCATTCTGATTATGGATCCAGAAAATGGTGCGATTCGCGCACTCGTTTCCCGGCCCGCATTTGATCCTGCACTCTTTTTAAAACCTATTTCCTACCAAACGTGGGCTGACCTTCAGCACAAAAAACCTTTTTTAAACCGTGCCATTACGCCGTATCCACTCGGATCAATTTTCAAACTCGTCACTATCAGCGCGGCGCTCGAGCATGGCCTTCTCCATCCAGATCAGCGCTGGAATTGTGAAGGTTTTGTCCCATTCGCGGGTAGAAAATATTGGTGTAATCGCCGATGGGGCCATGGGAAATTGACCACACCGCATGCGTTTGCAAAATCATGCAATATGCTTTTTTTTGAACTTGGCAAAGAAATGGATATCGATATGCTAGCAAATTATGCACAGCGATTTGGTCTCGGGCATTCAACGAATTTTTTATTTCCTGATAGCCCCGGCATCGTTCCTTCTCGTGATTGGAAAATGATGACACGCGGTGAGCGCTGGTGGCCCGGAGAGACATTATCCGTAGCTATTGGCCAAAGTTTCTTAATGGCTACCCCACTGCAAGTTGCTCGTATGATCAGCGCAATTTTTACCGGGGTTCTTGTAAGGCCTCGGATATTAGAAAGTGAAGAAGTTGAAAGCTTCCCTCTTAATTTGCACCCGAACACGCAAAAATTTTTGCGCCAATGCATGAGATTAGTAGTCACGAATGGAATCGGTAAAAAAGTAAATGGCATTGAGGGAGTACGTATCGCAGCAAAGACAAGTACCGCACAACTATCCGATTTAGCAAAACGAAAACTTGGAAAAGAATACCTTGAGCACGCATGGTTTGCCGCTCACTTTCAATATAAAAAAGAAAAACCTTTAGTGTTTTTGATACTGGTAGAAAATGCAGGAAGCTCGCAAGTAGCCTCGTCTATTGCACGAGAATTGGCAATCGAGCTCAAAAAACAGAGTAAGAGTCTACCGAATCCATAAAAAATACAGCCCTTTCTTTTTTTCAAAAATTTTCTAGACTAGAGCGACCTTTTTACTTGAGAGGTAGAAATGTTGCTTTGGCGAATATATCTATTTTTCTTGCTTGCTTTCCCCTCATTATCATTGCATTGCCATGGATTTGCGTTTTCAACGCCGATAAAACATATCAATCATAGCCAAGCTATTGGATCTTTATATCAACACGCAAAAAATAAAACGCATGCTACCAGCTTCAATTTTAAGACGCGGAGCATGCAATGTTCTCGCATTGTAAAAACTGGCACAAGTAGCTCTAATTGTTATTGCAGAGTTAGTTTTGATAGGTGTTCAACACATGATCTGATCTGCACTCCTTCTCAGGCATTTTATGATACACACAAAGATCGTTGGGTGTCGGCAATAGAGTTACACTCTGGCGACACACTTCTGACTGCGCAAGGAATACGAGAAGTTACATCAATACAATTTATTGCACAGCCGCTCAAAGTGTTTGCGCTTGAAGTGGAAAAAACGCATACCTTTTATGCAGGGCATCACCAAGTACTAACGCACAACATGTTTTTACCCACGATCGTATGCAGCCTAGGCGTTTCATTGAAGGACTTTGATTCTTTGGAGGTTTCTGAAATTAAACCCCTTCCCCTAGGGAAGCGTGGAAAATTACCAGACGGTAGAGATATTAATGTAAGAACAGCTTCAACTGAAAAAGTACCAACTTTAGAAATATATGATCCGACCATAAAAAGAAGTATAAAAATTAGATACACAGGGTATGAACAATGAACGAACAATGGATGAAATGGGAACCTGTTAAAGGGCTAAGTACAAAATATTATTTAAATTCGGTTACAGATAATGATGATGCGGGATTCAAAATTGAATTAGTTGAGTTCGAAAATAGAAAAAAAAAGGCAACATTTCTTTTTTCTGATTGGGTATATTCCTACCGATATATAGAAGAAATCTTTGCCCTGAATAAAATTAATTTTCTTAAAAAAAAATATGGCGAAAATTTTTTAAACTGGACGTTTTTTAAGGTAACCAATTCTCAATATATACAATGGCTATCTCAAGAGTCCCATACTATTTCCGACAATAGACAGTTACAACATTTTTCCTTTAGAACAATGGATTCGGTATTGGATGTAATTAACGATTCAGATCCGATAGTAGAATTTTTTGAAGGAAAATAAAAATGGTGAAAAATACTATGAAATGACTCATTCAAATGACGTTGAATCGCTATTACGCTCCATGCTGTTTCTACCAAATAGTACTACTGCAGATGCAGATCCGGCTATTTTGAATGATTGGGGGGAAGCAATTTCTAAAGTTCGACAGCGCCCCGAAAAGTATAGAGAATACTTAACACTAAAAAATGAACACTGAAGCCTTATCGACTAAGTCTCTTCTTTTCAGCTTCTGCTGCCTTGGAAATGCGTGCAGGGCGTTCAAAAGAAATGCGTCGTACCCGCCTTTCAATATCCCCCATAATGAAACCCGCTACACTTGGAAAAAGCCACGCGAACCAGCCATCATTTCGTGGCGCCCCTCCATCCATTGCAGTAAGCGGCAAAGCGATCAAAGAAAGTAAAAACAGAACTAATTTATTCACAATAACCCCCATTATAAAAAAAGGATCCTCACGATGAGGATCCTTTAAACTTTTAAAGCAAATAATTACGCAGCTGGCGTATCAATAGCTTTAACTTTTTTTGCCAAGCGGCTCATTTTACGTGCTACAGCATTTTTATGCAAAAGGCCTTTTCCGCCTGCACGCGCTAATTTTGCTTGAGCAATACGCAATAAATCTTTTGCAGAACTCGCATCTTTGCTTTCAACAGCATCGATCACTTTTTTCACTGCTGTCTTAACGTCACTTTTACGAGCACTATTACGCACTCGACGTTTTTCTGATTGAACTGCGCGTTTTTTAGACGATTTGATATTTGGCATATTTTACCTTTAAACAACTTTTGTTACTTTACCGCCCTTAACACATTTGGCACACACTTTACCGCGTGACACTTTGCCACTTGAATCTGCTTGCTTTGTGTAACGCATTGTCTTCACGTTTGGGTAAACCCAGCGCTTGACGCGGTTTTTTGCATTACTCACTAAATTTGCCACCTGTGGGCGTTTGCCACAGACTCCACATATTCTTGCCATGAATTAATCCTTTTGAGGGTATCTTTCAAGAAATGCATTCTATAAATGCTTACTATCAGTCTAGCGCATTAGCTAGTTTTTTCAACTATCCGAGGGGCTTTTCACCAATTCTTTCATATTCTTATGTATCAAATCGCTCCCAGCCATACAACTCTCAAATTTCGGCTCTAACGCCGATCCGTCAAATTGCGAGGCTTTGCCCCCTGCCTCACGGATCAAAATGATCCCTGCGGCAATATCCCACCAATAGAGATGAGAAAAAAGAGCTCCATCCAGGCGCCCGCATGCCACATTGGCCAAATCAAGAGCAACGGCCCCAAAATGACGTACAGCTCGTGCTTTTGTGGCTATTATCTGCGCTCGATTCACCACTCCAGCTCGATGTCTACGATCATAAGCCAGCCCAAATCCAATAAGAGCGTCTGAAAAGGCCTTGGGATCTGATACCTGAATTGGCTTGCCATTCAAAGTGGCTCCTTGGTCCTTCTGAGCATAAAACAGCTCATCGAGCAATGGATTATAAATCGCACCCAAAATAGGCTCATTTTCATGGGTCAAAGCCACGGAAATACAAAAATAAGGGATATGGTGAGCAAAATTGGTCGTTCCATCCAGCGGATCAATCACCCATTGATAGCCATTATTCTTGGTCCCTGATTGGCCTGATTCCTCAGCCATGAAATCTGCCTGAAAAAGGTCAAAGAGTTTTTGCTTTAAAAGCCGCTCCGAATCTAGATCAGCCTGGGTCACATACCCTGCCGATTTTTTCTTTTCAGAGACGCCGTTGTGCCAATAAGAAAGAAGCAGTTTACCTGCCTCTTTCATAATTACCTCAACGTCTTGTTTCATATTTGGAAGCATATCGCCCTCGTTTATGAGAAACGATGCTGTGCACGAGGCTCAATGCCAAGAAGTTCGTAAATTTCTTCTGCATACATCGTCTCTTGTTCAAACAACGTTTCTGCAAGAAGATTAAGCTTTTCTCTGTTTTCTTTCAATAATGTCATTGTGCGTCCGTAGCATTCATCCATGATACGCTGAACTTCACCATCAATACGCTCTGCAGTCTTTTGTGAATAAACAAAATCACCATGGCCTTGCGCATAAATTACTTGACCAAGATCAGAGCCCATGCCGTAGTTACATACCATGTCTCGCGCAATGCTCGATGCTGCTTTAAAGTCACTGTATGCGCCGGTCGTTAACTTATTAAATACCAACTCTTCTGCCGCACGCCCACCCAAGGCAGACATAATGTTTGCAATCATATCTTCTTTGGTATGTGTATATTTTTCACGCTCCGGCATCGCATGCGTCACGCCCAATGCGCGCCCTCGCGGAACGATAGTTACCTTATGAAGCGGATCACTATCATCCGGCATTAAAAGCCGAACAAGCGCATGGCCTGATTCGTGATACGATGTTACTTTTCGATCTTCATCAGTTTGCACGATACTTTTCACTTCTTTACCGAGAAGAATTTTATCGCGCGCTTCTTCCATATCCGCAATATCAACTTTTTCTTTATTTGCCTTGGAAGCAATAATAGCCGATTCATTAATCAAATTCGCAAGATCTGCCCCAGAAAATCCAGGAGTTCCTCGCGCAATTTTATACAAATCAACTTCGTCGCTCATTTTCACTTCTTTAGCATGCACTCCAAGAATTTGTTCGCGACTTTTCAAATCAGGATACGGCACATCTACGCGACGATCAAAGCGTCCCGGGCGAAGCAATGCGTTATCAAGCACATCTGGACGGTTTGTGGCTGCAAGAACAATCACAGAACCACCCGTAGTTTGAAAACCATCCATTTCAGCAAGCATTTGGTTTAACGTTTGCTCACGCTCATCGTGCCCACCGCCCAAACCAGATCCTCGCTGACGCCCAACAGCATCAATTTCATCAATAAAAATAATGCATGGCGCATGTTTGCGCGCTTGCTGAAAAAGATCCCGCACTCGTGCAGCACCAACACCAACAAACACTTCAATAAAGTCTGACCCACTTACACTGAAAAATGCACAGTTTGCTTCGCCAGCAACTGCACGTGCAAGCATGGTTTTACCATTTCCCGGCGCACCCACCAAAAGCGCTCCACGCGGAATTTTTGCACCAATGCGCTGATATTTTTCAGGATTTTTTAGATAATCAACAATGTCTTTTAATTCTTCTTTTGCTTCCTGCACTCCTGCAACATCATCAAACTTTACGTTGATACTAGAAGGCATAAAAAGGCGAGCTCTGCTTTTGCCCATCGTAAAGATACTGTTGCCCCCGCCACCATTTGATCCACGCGACTGGCGAAGAAAATACCACAGCGCCATCATCGTAACCATAAACAAAGAAAGAAGAGGAAGCAGATACCAAATGTTAAATGCTCCATCTGGGCTATCTATTGAAAACTCAACGTTATGTTTTCTCAAAAGTTCCCAATCGCCACTCTTATTGGCAATCGTTGTTTCAAACCGCGTACCATCTTTTAGAAAACCGTGTACATCATGCCCTGCAACGTGTACGCGTTTTACCTCATCACGCTCAATTAAGTTTAAAAACTTAGAGTAGGTGAGCGGCTGAATAACTCGATTACGCTCAGTCAGAGTATGCAAAATAAAGATAAAACCGAGCAGCACCATTGTGCCAATCAGTAAATTACGCGGACCACCGCTGAGGAATGATTTTTTTGGCTTGTTTGCTTTCATCGTTTTTTACCTCTTGGATTGTATTTCATAAAAATGAGGATGAGTAAAAGTCGATTATTCTCGACTAAAAAACACACCCTTTTTCTAATAGAATATTATATAATAAAGGGACCTTGATCGCAATACTGGGTACTATTCTAGGGCAAAACCCCTCAATTGTCGATCATTTTGGAACTAAAAAAACAGAAATTACGCATATTTTTGCGTCGCCAAAACAACGTGAGATATACCCCCCACCACTTTAATGCGATCCACAAGCCCTAATACCGTGCCGTAAGGCACTCCCTGATCAGCTTTTACAAACACCATTTTATTCTGATCTGATCCAATGCGTTCTTTGAGCTGCTCAATCACTCGCTCATCTGCAAGCTCCGTCCCATTCAAAAACAACTTTTTGTCTTTATCGACGTACACAACAAGTTCCTGCTTAGAGCCAGCATCCTCTTTTGCTTTGCCTTTAGGCAAGTTCACGCGGATAGAGTTTTGAATCATTGGTGTGGCAATCATGAATATAACCAGCAACGTTAATGCCGTATCAACGAGTGGAGTGAGAGAGATATCCAGCATTTCTGAAGCTCCGCGCCTGCGGCGTGAGCGAAATGAGCGTCTTGCCATGGCTTACCCCAATAATGCTTGTTGCATGATAAAGCTCACTTTATCTGCAAGGCCCACAATCTGCGTCTCAATTTTTCGTACTTGATTGAGTAGATAGTTATACATTATCAGTGCAGGAATCGCGACAACCAGTCCCGCCAGTGTAGTAAGGAGCGCTGCTGCAATACCGGGTGCAACGACAGTAATGTCAGCCGATTGCCGTTCACTAATACTGATAAATGCGTGAATCAAACCCCATACCGTACCAAACAAACCCAATAACGTAGCTACTGCTGCACAGGTAGAAAGAACAGGCAAATACGATTCCTCATCTGCAATCAACCGATCAGCGGTCTGATCAAGGTGATATTGCATAATATCCCAATTACGCCGTGTCTTATCAGGCTGCAGCTCTTCAAGCGTGCTCAACACCATTAACGTTTGTGTAAGAAAGCGGCCAGGCATCGTGTGCGCACAACTCGCGGCAACTGCATTAACATCATTCAAAGTACGAACCGCTTGTAATTGATCTTGCACGCGACGAATATCACGCTTTCGTAGACGCATTAAAATAAATTTGCATAAAAAAACTGTCCAACAGAGAACAGACATAATAAAAAGAGTAATTAAAACAGATTTTGAAAGCCAATCTGAATTGTAGACTAAGTGCCAGAGGGTGTTTCCGATAAGATTATCAAACATTGCTCGTTCCTTTTTTTAAAGCTTGCTATGCACTATATCATGCATCATGTAGTTTTTGAATTAATCGCTGCTTTAATGTCTCTTGATCCGTAATGCCCTCATCAATTTGTAGTTCATACGCACGGCGCAGCATCTCGCCCATTTTTGGACCCGGCTCAACCAAGTCAGCAATATCTTTTCCTTGTAAAATCGGCTGCTCAACCGCCAGCAATACGTGTGCATCTTCAGCTTTTTTTCGAAAAAGCGCGATATCTGGAAAGTCTTTTTGCAGCGGCTCACTACTCTCCGGATTTCTTCCGCGCTTATCTGCAAGCGCCAAATCGGCAAGCAACGCAAGAGAAGCATGCGGTGCTAGTTTATTTGCAAGCCGTTTATATGCGGATACTCCAGCATCGTTTTCAATAAATTGTAATGGAGACATATGATAGTTTACTAATTTACTTACCGTATCAGTGAGCTCTTTATTGTGCGTGATGCGCTTGAGCATCCGGCGCGTAAGATCATGCCCTTCCTGCGCATGCCCAATACTCGTTACTCGGCCGTCATCCGCCACTTCTGTAGTAGAAACTTTTCCTAAATCATGGCACAACGCGGCATAAAGTACGATCAATTTAATATGATCA
>JAJCZB010000051.1 GCA_029262595.1 Candidatus Babelota bacterium
ACGATATAATCCATTTATTTTTCTGTATTCCACCGTTCGATACCCTTCGACACGCACTGGGCGAACGGAGAAAAACTAACATGTGAGCGAATCAACAATTACATCAACATTGTGTTTGATCATACCACAATAGGTATCGGCTGTCGTGCTTTTATCCCCCAAAGAATCAGAAAAAAGCTCTGGCGCAATTGCAACGTGCCACCCTCTTGCAGTAACCGCATTCTGCACCGCCTCAATACTTTTTGAAGGAATGGAGGATTCTAAAAAAATTGCAGGAATTTTTTTGCGCGCAATGCGATCAGCCATCTTTTGAATATCACGAGTGCTTACAACTGCATCAGTACTAATGCCCTGCAAGCCCACTACTTTAAATCCGTATCGATGGCCAAAATAATTAAAGGCATCATGCGCAGTAAGAAGTTCGCGCTTTTCAGCGGGAATCAGCGCTACTGTTTTTTGGACGCACGCATCAAGCGCATGCAATGTATCCATATAGTCGCGCGCATTCTTTTCATACCTCAATGCATGCTCAGGATCCAATTGGCAAATCGCTTGGCATATGCAGGGCACCACTTGCGCCCAAAGAGATACATCATGCCAAATATGCGGATCATATAATCCTTCAAATTCAGAAGCTATATAGTCGTTCGTGCACAGCGCATCTGCTACGGCAATCGTTGGAACGCGATCTTGCATATGCGCAAACATATCCGCCATCTTGCCTTCCAAATGCAATCCGTTATAGAAAATTACATCTGCACAACTCAGCGCTTGCACATCGCTTTCGCGCGGGCGATAGACATGCGGATCCACTCCCGGGCCCATCAATGTTTTAACATCCATATGCCCATCAATAATGAAATGCACCACATCAGCAATAATACTGGTGGTGCAAACAATTAGCGGCTTTTTATTTTTAGGCGATGAGTTAAAAAAGAACGGGAGAGAGAAAATTAAACACAAAAAAGCGACTATCAAAACAAAAACTTTTTTCATTGATAGTCGCCCTTTCTTTAAAGCATATGATTAACGTCGATTTGCTCTACGTGCTCGTTGCCGGCGTATTAAATCTTCGATCGTAACACTGGTCCCAAAAATTGAAAAATGCAACCCCCGCGTTCCAGAAGAAGCCTGAGGTCGATGCGCTCTTTTTCCAGCGCCACCAGCAGTTCTCCAACCTACTGCCCCCCGACGATCATCCCAATTTCTCAGACGCGTAGCACGTCCACTTTTTTCAGCGCATGCCACACTCGTCATAAAGCAGAGAGCCATTACAAATAATTTTTTCATCATAACCTCTTCTATATTATTCGCCATCTGATTGAATTGGAGATCCTTCTAGCGTATCCGCTGCACCCGCTCCCGCACCAGGCAACGCTGCGCGCAAATCCCCTACATTCCACGGCCCGACTACGGCACCCTCACCAGCACCAGAGCTAGCGATCGCTGCAAGAGCATCTGCTACGGCAGCCATATTCAACGCGTCATCTTGATCATTTCTACCACGGCGTGCAACACCCACGCCTGGCCTCTGATGACCCACTATAGGCATTCTGCGTCTACGCCTGGCAGGAAGGCGGCGCTGTTTAGCTGCTCGTCGCTTTGCAGCATCCTCAAGACATACTCTCTCATATCTTTCTTCTAATACTGTACGAGCGGCTGGATCGGCACACTTAGCTGTGCTCGCAAATCCACCCATTAAAAATAAACTTAAAAATAGTAACTTTTTCATCATAACCTCTCGCTTATCGTTTATCCGGTTTAGAAAAATCAAGCCGCCTTCGAACTGTACTTGCCCTGCCTCTTGTTCTTTTTCCCACTCCTCTAGCCCCGCGATACCGCCCTGCAGTGCTTGGAGATCCGAACGGCGATCCACCTGGCGTCCTATGTCTTACTAATTCCTGCAATCTGCTTAATTCTTCCCGCGTCAGAGGATCTGGACTATTTGGGCTCACAGGTGCATGCAATCGTCTCAAAACATCATCTTCAGTTAAACCACTTTCTTCTGGTGCACTCGCAGCAGCAGCGGTATCAACAACGCCTGGATGATCAGGCGCTTTAAGGCCCAAGTCCAAAAGCTGCTCCGGAGTTAATCCCGCAAGTGAATCCGGATCGGCACATTTAATTGTGCTCACCAATCCACCCATTAAAAATACACTTAAAAATAGTAACTTTTTCATAATAACCTCATTAGTTCTCTAAAACAAAACACGCCCTACCAACAGTGCAGCAGGATCTTCGCTTCTAGAAAGCCTAGAATCACCGCTTGTCACTGATCGACCGCGAAATCTTTCGCGACGATACGCTCTCACTTCATCTTGCAATGCTTGCGATCCCAATGTAGCACTTAAATTGACTTCCATTGCCTCTTGCTTCGTGGCCTCTCTCTCAAGCGCGGCAAGCCTTTCTTCTCGCGTAGCCCCCCAAGAAAGATCCTCAGCTCGAGTAGCCAGCATTGCAGCCCTTCCGGCAGCAACACGAGCCTTAAGCTCAGCCTGTTCTTCACGGCTTACATCGCACCACTCTGCGCTTGCTTGAGCTGCAGATTCATCATCTTTGGACAGAGATCCAGCCTCTGCATCTGCAAGATTTACAAAGCTATCTCTCTTGACATGCCTAGAGCCTCCTTCTTCGCAAAATTCACAAAAACAAATATCCAGAAGATCAACCGGCTTGATTTGAGGCTTTTCTAAACCAAAGCGAAACAGTTCGCCTGTAGAGTCCGGACACTCATTAAATTCATGCTTATTAGCACTGACTAATCCTGGCATCATTAAAAACAAGCTTAAAAATAATAACTTTTTCATAATAAACCCCCAAAAACGAATTAAATAACTCTCCACATTCCACTAAAATCTTGCTCAATCACTCCACTCATTTGCAAATCAAAAAGCTCTTTTTGCATCGCCGCAAGATCAAGATTACAGGCCTGCGCCAGCGCATCAATCGATTGCGCATGCACGCATGCTGAAACGATCTTTTTATGCAGAGGATTGCCCTCTACTTTCAAGGCTTTTCCATTACTCTCAGAATGCCTTTTTTTGTGCAAATTGTCAAAAGGGATGGCTGATTGCGCTTCTGAGCGCACCGATTGCCCAATCCCATACTCTTCAAGGATATCTTTTGGGCCCGTAATGAGCTTTGCCCCCTCCTGCAGCAGGGCATGGCACCCCGCACTCAATGGATCATCCAGAGATCCGGGAATGGCAAATACATCCCTTCCTTGCTCGAGGGCAAATTGCGCCGTTATACGCGCGCCACTTTTTTTTGCCGCTTGGGCCACTACAATACCTCGAGAAAGCCCGGCAATCACTCGATTTCGAATTGGAAAACATTCTGGACGCGGCTTGATATCACACGTAAAAGAGCTTACTACAGCTCCCCCTTCTTCGATTATTTTTTCAAAAAGACGCGCATTAGTCCGCGGCGCAAAATGATTGAGCCCCGAGCCCAGCACTACGATCGTTTTTCCCCGTGCTGCGAGTGCCGATCGATGGGCCATCGTATCTGCGCCCAATGCACCACCACTTACAATGCAAAAATTCTGCGCAACTAATTCTGGCACAATGCCATTAATCTGGCGCTCGCCATACTGATTGGCATCTCGAGATCCCACAATAGCAATCGCTTTTTGATATGAAATATCTCCATGCCAAAATAAAACTGGTGGGGGAAGATGAATATGTTTGAGCAATTCAGGATATGCATCATCTGCAATGCATGCCCATTGTGCGCCACTGCGATCAATCAATGCCAATTCTTTTTCTAAAAGCGATCTATCGCGTAGCCCTTCCACTAAAAGGGCAGCTCCTTTTTGCGAAATTCCCCATTGATGCCAATCGGAAAAAGTTGCAGAGTAAAGCGCCTGCCAAGCAAGCGCTTTTGGTTTACGTGCAATAATTGTTTGTATAACTGCAGGGCCCACTCCCTCAATGAGAGATAGATGCAATAAAATTTCGCGTGCACTCATGATTCGATATTAAAAACCTCCAAAAGGATCATCCTGCGATGACGGATCCTCAAAAAGGCTCGCTTGCGCAGCTGATGCTTGCATAGAATCAGAATCTTTTGGAGATTCTACAGCTTGCTCCGCGTGCACTTCCTCTTGCTCTGGCACAACAGGATCAACACTTTCTGATGCAGTATTTATTTCTTGTTCGTGCACTTGCGTCGCCGCACTCTCGCCATCTACTTGCTGAAATACAGCAGGCTGCGGCTCTTGATCGGGAGCTACGATACGCACCACGCCAGACTCAGTATCATCCGCTTTTACCGCACCTTTAATTCCAGTGCCATCGCCACCTTCTTTGTCACCCTCTTCTCGGAATGCAAAAATAGAAGCAAGTTTTTGGCCCTTATCAAGACGAACTAAACGAACACCTTTTGCTTGGCGACCCATCGTACGAATCTCTGAAGCTGGTAGACGAATAATCTTACCCGCTTGATCAATAAGAAGAATATTCGAATCGGGATGTACAATCGCTAATCCGATTACATCGCCATTGCGCTTATCAGTTGGAATAGTACGAACACCAACGCCACTTCTATGCGCTACACGGAAATCTTCAACGCGTACTTTTTTGCCGTATCCATTCACCGTAGCAAAAAGAATATCACCTGAATCTGCTCCAATAATTTCCATACCAACTACAAAATCTTCTTCTCGTAATCGAATACCAATTACTCCTGCAGCTTGGCGCCCCATTGAGCGGACTTCTTGCTCTTTAAATCGAATACCTTGGCCATGAGCAGAGGCAATAACAATTGTATCCTCACCCGAGCTCAATGCGCAAAATACCAATTCGTCACCCTCTCGAAGAGTGGTACAACGAATCCCTGTTGAACGAATTTTTGAAAAATCAGACGCTTTTGTTCGTTTGATAATTCCCTTTTTAGTGAGCATCACGAGGAATTTATCTTCTAGTTCACGCGCACACAAAAGCTTCACAACCTTTTCGCCTGGTTGCAGTGGAAGCAGATTAACTACTGCTCGTCCACGCGCCATACGAGATGCTTCAGGGATTTCAAATACCTGTAAGCTATAAATTCTTCCAAAGTTAGTGAAGAAAAGAAGCGTATCATGGTTCTTTGTTACAAAAAGATCCTGCATTACATCATCAGATTCATCAAGCGATACCATTCCCATCTTGCCCTTACCGCCTCGATGCTGCACTCCATACGTTGAGAGCAACACACGCTTCATATATCCCTTAACGGTAAGCGTAACAACCACTTCTTCGTCAGGAATTAAATCTGCTTCGGTAAGAATATCAATCGGCCCTTCAATGCGAGAGCGGCGATCATCGCCATATACTTCTTTAACTTCCTCAAGCTCTTTAACTACTTCTTGAATAAGAATTTCTTCATTTTCAATCACAGAATTAAGGTAAGCAATATGCTTTTTAATCTCTTCCATTTCGGCACGAATTTTTTGCTGCTCCATGCCAGTTAGGCGCTGCAAGCGCATTTCAAGAATAGCTTTGCACTGTACGGCACTCAATCCAAATGCATCATGCAATTTCGCACTCGCCTCATCCGCGGAAGCTGAACGCTTAATCATTGCCACGGCTTCATCGATATTATCAAGCGCAGTAATGAACCCAAGCAAAATATGCTCGCGCTCTTTAGCCTTTTTCAAATCATACGCACTACGACGATATACGATTTGCTTGCGATGGAATACAAACTCTTGCAGCATTTGTCGCAACGTAAAAATCATTGGACGATTGTCCAAAAGAGAAAGCATTAAAATCGAAATCGAATTTTGTAATGGCGTATGCTTATACAGCTGATTTAAGGTAACCTGCGGAATTTCGCCGCGTTTTAACTCAATCACCAACCGCATACCACGACGATTTGTTTCGTCTTTAATATTTGAAATGCTATCAATAACTTTATTTTTAACTAAATCAGCAATTTTAACTGCTAAGTCAGCTTTGTTTACTTGATACGGAAGCTCCGTAATAATAAGAGCGGAACCACCCTTTTTAGTCTCTTCAATCTCAACGACGCCACGCAAAATAACGTTTCCGCGCCCCGTCTTATATGCCTTAACGGCACCCGAACGCCCACAGATAATTCCACCCGTTGGAAAATCGGGAGCAGGAATAAGCTCGAATAACTCTTCTTCTGAAATATTTGGATTACTTAAAAGCGCCAAACATCCATCAACTACCTCACGCAAATTGTGGGGCGGAATCGAAGTCGCCATACCTACCGCAATACCCGCAGTACCATTAATCAATAAATTTGGCAGTCTACTTGGCAAAATAACAGGCTCAACCGTAGATTCATCAAAGTTGGGTACAAACGGAACCGTTTCTTTATCAAGATCAGCAAGAATTTCTTGCGCAATCTTTTTCATTTTTACTTCGGTATAACGCATTGCCGCTGCGTTATCACCATCAACCGAACCCCAGTTACCCTGGCCATCTAAGAGAGGGTAACGCTTGGAAAAATCTTGCACCAAGCCAACCATAGCTTGATACACAGCCTGATCACCGTGCGGGTGAAATTTACCAAGAACGTCACCAACAACACGCACAGATTTATGGTAGGGGCGATTATGGAAAAAACCTAATTGATGCATCGTATATAAAATACGACGATGCACTGGTTTCAATCCATCGCGCACATCTGGAATGGCACGACTGACCACCACAGACATGGCATAATCAAGAAACGATTCTTTTAGTTCATCTTCAATCAATACTGGCTTAACACCAAATTTTTGTTCTTCAGTAGGGCGGATAGGCTCCATAGGATTGGTCCCTTATGAAAAGGTTCAGAAATTAATGAATTGGCTCTATATCCTTATATATATAGCGTACCCTGAATAGCAAGATATGACAAGGAGGAGCCACACTTACAAACTATCTTCGAGCTCTCTATTTATCATGTTTTTTGCTCGTCATACATTTCCTCATCTCAAAGTGCTATTTACAAATTTAGCACCTCATTTACACTGGAAACTATTATATCACCCTTAAGAAAAAGCACTATGGACATTAAAAAAATTAATCTCAAAGAATTCACTCCCGATCGCGTTCGTAACTTTTCTATCATTGCCCACATCGATCATGGAAAATCAACACTCTCTGATCGCCTCCTTGAATATACGGGCACCCTTTCAGATCGCACAAAAAAAGATCAGTTCATGGATAAGTTACAAGTAGAACGAGAGCGTGGTATTACAGTAAAAGCACAAACCGCTTCTATGTTTTATGAGCACAACGGCACAACCTATCTTCTTAATTTAATTGATACTCCCGGCCATGTTGATTTTACTTATGAAGTATCGCGATCGCTCTATGCCTGCCAAGGAGCATTATTGCTCGTTGATGCCGCTCAAGGAGTGCAAGCGCAAACCATGGCAAACTTTTATTTGGCCTTTGATCAAGATCTTACCATCGTACCAATTATCAATAAAATTGATTTACCAACTGCCGATACTCCACGCGTAACGCGAGAATTGGACACTCTGTTTGATTTTAAAGAAAACGAAATTATACTCGCATCGGCAAAATCAGGTATTGGTATACCGGAAATTCTTACCGCTATTGTTGATCGTATGCCAGGGCCGGTTGGCTCTCCAGACAAACCACTCAAGGCATTATTATTCGATTCGTGGTTTGATTCTTATCGCGGGGTAATTTGCTTGATCGCTATCCATGATGGTGTTATCAAAAAAGGCGATATGATTACGTTAGCGCAAGCTGGCATTTCATATGAAGTACTTGAACTTGGCATCATGTATCCAGAGCCAACTCCTATGCAAGCGCTCTACCCAGGGCAAGTTGGCTATCTTATTACCGGTATGAAAAGTGTAAAAGAAGCGCAAGTAGGTGATACTATTTATCATGCAAAAAAACCGGTTGAAGCCTTTCCTGGATTTAGAGAGGCAAAGCCGATGGTCTTTGCTGGATTATATCCCGTTGATAGTGAAGACTTTGAGGCATTTCAAGAAGCAATTGAAAAACTTACACTCAATGATGCCAGTGTGACCTTTGAGAAAAAATCGTCAGCGGCTCTCGGACTCGGGTTTCGTTGCGGATTTCTTGGATTACTTCATATGGATGTTTTCAATCAGAGACTCGAGCAAGAATACGGACTCACCGTAATCCCTACCGCTCCAAGCGTGCTCTATAAAATCAAGCTTCAGCACAGCGACGAGAAAATCGACGTTGAAAGCCCTTCAGATTTTCCTGATGCAAGTACGATTGAAACTATTTACGAACCAATAATAAATGCCACCATTATTGTGCCAACCGACTATTTAGGCAACTTAATCAAGCTCTGCGAAGAAAAGCGCGGCATTCAAAAAGATATGAGTTATCTCGATGAAGGACGCGTTATTTTAAAATACCAACTTCCCCTCAATGAAGTAGCTACTGATTTTTATGATCAACTCAAATCTTTAAGCTCTGGATACGCAAGCTTTGATTACGAGGAAGCCGGATATGAACCATCGAATCTTGTTAAAATGGACATATTGCTCAACGGCAAAGCGGTAGATGCATTATCTGTTATTGTACATAAAGATAAGGCATACACTATTGGACGCGGTTTGGCTGAACGCCTGAAAAAAGCAATTCCACGCCAGCTCTATGAAGTGATTATTCAAGCAACTATCGGCGCAAAAATCATTGCGCGAGAACGTGTGGCTCCCCTCAGAAAAGATGTAACTGCAAAATGTTACGGGGGCGATATTACTCGTAAACGCAAACTGTTAGAAAAACAAAAACAAGGTAAAAAGAAAATGAAACAAGTGGGAAGCGTGGAGGTCCCTCAAGAAGCCTTCCTAAGTATTCTTAAAAAAAGTTAAGTTCACCGCTATCCAGTTGAGACAAATTCAACGTATGGTATGGTAGTAAAAAAACGTCTTCCCTTTGAGGAGTTGGACCACTATGCAAGAACAATCCCCGGAGAAAAAAATTAACCCTGATCATGAATTTTCAGGACATATTTATATTTTTCATGCGTTCGACGTAGGTGATGATATTAATTTGGAAAAAGTTGAGCAGTTACGTGCAATAAAAACCGTCCCACTTTCACTGCCTAAGTATTTCAAAAACTATAACGCACCGCTTGCTATTGAATTGCCTCACCCTAATGAAAGCGCTCGATGCATCAGCGTAAAATTACATAATTTTGGCGCCATATCACTGACGTATAAAATTCCATACACCGGCACGCTCGAAAATTTTCGAAAAGAATTTTATGGTGAATATTATCAATACCAAGAGCAAAGCGTAACGGATTTAAAGCTTATTTATAAAAAAATAGAACAGTTCATCACCCAACCAAAGTTTTTTCATACCCGTTCTTCATACAACATAATTCAAGTAAACCCTGAACCTAAAAAAATTAATCTTGCACAACTGCAAAAAGAGTTTGGAAGTGTTATCGCATCCACCATTCGCTTTGAAACGGAAACATTATCTGAATACCAACGCAATGAAATTTTAGATTCTGCTATCGGATATTATCGAGGGAATCTCGTTATCGTCGACACTGATACTACGTTTATCTATGATGACGACTACCAAGATCTACTTTCGTTTATTGAGTTTGCGAATTTACAACAACTAGAGCTACAATATTTTGATCGCTTACTTGATCAGCAACTCAATAAAATTTATGAAAGCGGTGGCACCCAAAAAATCCCCCTTGCGGCTTACTTTCCTTTTCTTGATAACATCACCGACCCTGTAGCGAAGCTTGGAAAATTAAAAGTAGATATTTCGGTAATAACAGAGCGCTTAGAGGGCAGCATTAAAATTGCAGGCGATCCGTATTACTCAGAATTTTATGAACAGCTTATCAAAAAATTAGACATTAAAATGTGGCAGTCTGCCATCGATAGAAAGCTCGACATTATTAAAGATGTCTTACTAATTTACCAACACAAGACAGACGTTATTCGAGAAAACATTCTTGAAGTTTTAATCGTAATCTTAATTTTTATTGAGTTGGTAATTGGTATTTTGCATTACGTAAAAGGCGGTTAGTAGCAATACTTATTCTTCATCATCCGGAGTAATAACATGACCAAAATCAATACCACTCGGATCTTGCTCATCTGCTAATGCAGCTTTCAATCTTGAGAATGGTCCCTTCAGAAGAGTATGCACATCTTTTACTGTTTTAGTTATAAAGTATGTATCAGCTGCAGGGTTTAGAAAGCCCTCTGGCTTGCGGGGAATAACATGCGTATGAAGATGCCCTGGGACGCTTGCTCCTGCCAATTCACCATCATTAAGGCCTACGTTTAAGCCCTTCGAATTGAAAATCTGTTTAAACATTGGAACTGCACAATCAACCACATCGCGATACTCATGTCTTTGCGGACGTGAAAGATCTACTGCTTGATTCACATGGCCTTTGGGCAAAACTAAGCAATGCCCATCAAGATACGGCATTTGATTTGCAAACAAAACTGTTCCGTGAGTAAATTCTTCAATCACAGCATATTTATCCGGATTTCCTTCATCCATACCAGCCTTATCAGCATCGCTTATCGCCAACTTATAACATAAAATACAGGCTGGCTTAGGACCATCCACCGTAGCAAGTCTTTGACGCCCCGGAACAATTGCGCGTGTTGGTGGCATTGCAACCAGTGCCGGTTGCCCAGCGCCTGATTGAGCGTCTAACGCTTGGGCCGTTTGTAGTAAATGCATAGCCTGCCGCAAAAGGGCTTCACGCTGTGATGCTCGATCGTCTAGTTGCTTCGGAGCAGCCGCGCCGAGCATCGAAGTGCTCAGCAGAAACACAATTAAATAATATTTCACCGCGGCACCTCCTTGCTTTATTTCGCCACACTCACTTTTGCTGGGCGAAGTACTCGATCATTGAGCGTATACCCTTTTTCCATTACGTTCACAATTTCTCCCGATTGCTTTTCATCGGAATCAACTTGCATCAACGCTTCATGAAGTTCTGGATTAAAAATATCGTAAGCCATTTCCTTCACGCCAGCATTTTTCAAAAAATCTTTAAATGATGAGTGAATCATAGCAATACCATCCGTCCATGATTGCAGCTCCTGAGGCACCTCAACCGAATGCTCCATTGCGCGGTCAAAGTTATCTACAATACCAAGCAATTGAGTAAGCACTTTTTCTTGAGCGGATTGCGCCCATGCACTGCGCTCTTTGATCGTTCGCTTTTTGTAGTTTTCAAGATCCGCAGTTAATCTCGCATACTTCTCCTGCCATTCGGCCAGAGTCACCTTGCATTGATCCAGCAGCTCTGCGTCATTCAATTCAATCTTTGACTCCTCTGATGGGTCCATTGAAGCTTCATTCTCTGATGACGTATTTTTTAAATCTGTATCTTTTTCTGTATTCATGCAGTTCTCTTTTTGTATGAGCATCGGCATAAAAAGCCAATGCATAGTGCAGTTATAGTAAAAAAGTGTAATGAATACCATATAAAAAAGCAATTGCCCAAGATCTTCTCTCCTCTCCTTTTCTTTTTGCTCTATTTCATTTATAACTAAATTCGATCATCCCTTGCTGACTTTGCCAAAAAAGGATTTATGAATGAATCAATATGCTAAACATCTTCTTATACTAATCGCCTGTATCGCTAGCAGTCAGCTGTGGGCAATAGATAATGCCCATTTTTATCGAGCTACCAACCTTTTTTTTGAACCCCGCCTCGAGCGAGATTATTTAACCTCATTTGACCTTTTCCTTCAAAGCGGATCAACGCGTGACGCGCGCAATCGAGATCATGATACTGTGCCTCTTTTTGATATTTATGGAACAAGCGATATGCACGAGCTTGCAGTTGGCGTCCCCTGCAAGGATCTCTCCAACCCGCTCGACCTCATTATACAGCAGCTCTCTCTCCTTCCTTCTCGCTGCGTTACCTCAAATGATGCCTGCAAAGATATCTCAAAATTTGCAAATTACTCCATTGGAGGAAAATTCAGCGTCATGGAAAGTTTTATATCTCTTGCGCAGAATATAAAACGGGGTTTTTTCTTTCATTTCTTTTTCCCCATAAGACGTCTCAAAGTATCGGATGTCTGCTTTTGCGACATCTCCCCCACAGATAATACCTGCCCCAATATCAATACCCCCATTTGGCAAGCATTTAAAAATAACTTTGATGATATTCTTGCGCGATATTGCCTGAGCAGAGAGTGCTATTCACTCACCAATATTGGAGACGTATCACTTGATATCGGATGGACTCACTCATTTCAAAAAACAGAGGTGTTAGACTTTGTAGATACTACTTTCAAATTCGGCATAATTATTCCTTCTGGGGAAGAGCGCTGCGAAGATCGCATTTTTTCAATCCCGTTTGGGTATAACGGCCACTTCGGCGCTACACTCTCTGGAGACCTTGCATTTGGAGCATTTGATTGGCTCACTCTTGGCGCTCATTTTGATGCAATGGTCTTTGGCAATAAAACAAAAGAAATTCGATTGAAAACAGGCCAAGCACAAAGTGGTATGATAAAGCTTGCAAAAGGGTGCTCAAAAGTAGAGCGTGGCTCCCAGTGGGAAGTTGGCGGATACTTAAAACTGGATCATTTCGTACGCGGCTTGTCTTTCATTGTTGGCTACAGTTTTGTCAGCAAAAATAAAGATATTGTCACTCCTGAAGATTGTGAAAAATTTGATCTCGGTATCGCCAATACAGATCAAGCACTCTTTGGGTACAAAATGCATACCGTTAATTTCTTTGTAGAGTATGATTTTTCACAAGAAAACAAAATTGTTGGCCCTCGCATCGCCGGATACTATAACTGGGTAGTCGGCGGAGAACGCATATTTACCACCAATGTTGGTGGTGCTAATTTTGGTGTTGAATTTGCGTGGGATCTATAATTCGAACCATACAAGCAAACACGTACAAAAAAAAGGATAGTGATGAAACGAGTTTCTTTAGGTTGGATAGTGATACTTTCTTGTCACTATCTTTCTGCCGGAATAGTAGTCACGGGAAATGATACTGCTGCTCCCAAAGCATTTACCTCCGATATCACCGCACAAACATACGATCGCCAAACGGGAACCTTTTTTGTTGGACTCGCAACAAGCGGCGTCGATAATGCATACACTCTATCAAAAGCAGGCCGCCCCACTTTTGCAAAAACTCCCTCTTTTTCAAGCGTATTGCAAGCAAGCAGCACCCTTTTGCAAGATACAATCGAATTTCTTAAATTTTCTCCGCAAACTTCCGGCCTCGGCGTGCTTACAGCGGTTGGGCAAGGAACTGATCCACTCACTGCGACAGCCGTCACCTCTCTTTTTACGGATGGCGCTGGTGAAACAACTTCCGACGCCCTGAACGATGCAAGTGGATCTGCAACGACGTCTGACATCGTACAGATCGAAGTGGACGATAATAATATTTATGCAGCAGTTTCCCCCAATACAAGCTTCTTTGGCGATACTAATACTGGCATAGCCCTTATTGGATTAGGGACAAGTGGAAATACCATCACGCTTGATGTAAAAGATGCAACAACTGGAAACACTGGTAATAAAGCAGCGCCACTCGATAAATCGTCTACTGTTCTTAAGGGAGATAGTGGGGGAGCTGATGCCTTGTTTACAAATACTACCGCAGCAATGCATTGGGATCCTGAATTAGAGCGGTTGTTTGTGGGGGTCCATATTCAAAGCGCTGGCAGCGGAACTGATATCGCCAAAGGTGTAACTGTTGGGCGTCTCGATAGTGGCGTACTCAATTTTCAAGCTATCGCACCCGATGGCGCGATCAGTGGAGGCGGCACAGATGAAATTATTGTCGCTGAAGGCGCTGATATTTTTGTTAAGCCAAATTTTTTACGCGTGATGCATGCAAGCACCGGCCCGGATTATTTAATTGTAGATTGCTCAACCGGAACATCATCTGCTGCATGTAATCGAATATTTGCATTGCCATTAGTGAACGACACTACTGACCCTGCCGATTCACTCAATGGGACCATCGCAGATAAAGATAGTACGCTAGATGCCACTACCCACAAATTTACTGTGCCTGCGGTATCAGCGGGAGAGTTGCCCGAAAATAATACTGTTACGGATCCACAGGCAGTTGTTGGCGCTGGGGATCTTCCTATCGAACCAGGCCAAATGATATCCGACATGGTTGTAGTTGATGATGCAGTATATATCTCAATATCGTTATCGCCAGATAGCAATACCGATAGTGGCATTTGGGTATCGCAAGCAATGTTTGATGATACGGGAAAAATTATCCGTTGGACGCCATGGACGTCAAAACGCGTCATTCCCCTAAACGCTTTTCCGGGAATTATACTTCCTGGAGGATCAACGCATTCTGGATCAATTGCCTTTTTAGAAGTTGATGGAAAAACAGGCAACATATGGTTTGTAGAAGCCGACACGCTCAGAACTGTTGGAATTACTTCATGGTCAACTGGAGTACTTGCAACCGATCTCATAACGCAAGTGCGAGCAGCCGTATCACAAAGTTCCTATTCTGTTCTCGATCTTAATCAAAATACTCGCGGCTTTTTGGATACTACTGCTGAGCGATATGCACTCTTTGGCGGTGTGCAAAAAGTTGTCATTACCCGCACTGCTACCGCAACAGACAAATCCGTCGCTTCTAGTCCGCAAACTGCAATCACTGACTATTCACTGGACATTAACTTAAGAACAACAACCCTTCCGGGAGATTCTGCATGCTGTAACGTCCTTGAATATTCTCGTACGAGTACTACCGCCGATAATGATTCTGCACGTACCGACTTTGGTTATTTCTTTGCCGGCACTGATAACGGATTATATGTTTATTCCAAAATATCAAATGATAGTGGATTCAATCCAATTGATTTAGGCAAGCTCGATGATGCACCATTTACAGAATTTGCATGGAAAAAAGTGGATAATATCATTGGATCCGTCGTCGATATTAAAACATCTGGTGCGGGAAATACACTCTATGTAGTGACTTCCCTCACCACTGCAACGCAGCCATTGAGCGGTACCGTATTCAGCATTCCATTCGCATCTACCAGCACAGCTATGTTTGCATCCAGTAACATTAACACGATCGCACAAACGGGAACCGGTATTTTTGCTGATACATTACAATTTTATGGGGTACAGATCGTTGCAACGGATGATCCACTCGCAGCAAATCCAGAAAATAAAGAGCAACTTATTTTAACCACCAACCAAGGGCTCTATAGATCCGATGCAAGCCAAGCAGGGAGCGCAAGCGTCGCCACAGTGACCACACAAGCAGCTGCAAACTGGCAACTCGTTGTTCTTAATGCACTCAACACAACTGCAACAACTATGTTTAATGGAATTGGTGGTATGGACACCCCTATTCGTCATACTACATGGCCATTCAGCGTGCAGGATCAATTTGGATTCAGCACCTTTGATCGTAGCGCTATCCATCAATATAGCGGAATTGGAGATAGTACTGGTTCTGCTGCAGAATTTGCTGAATTTTTTGAGCCACCAAAGTTTAATGCAAACTCAACGTTAAACGCATTTAAAACACTCGATCCTATTATCTACTTCTTCTCTGATGGTGGCCGACGATTCTTTGTTTTTAATCGCACAACTGATCCTACCGATCAAACTAAACTGGGAGTCATTCCCTATGACGTGGCCGAATGGAATATTGTATCGCCAGATATTCTGAACGATCCAACAGTTTCAAACGTTCGTCGTTTTTACTGGGTACGTTCAATCGGGCCAACCGGCGTTACATTAGCCGGAACCGATCAAGGAGTTATTGGATTGCAATAAGCGATTACTGATACAATTTTTGCTTCACTAACATTTTTATTTTTTCAACCCGATCCTGTAGGCAGGCACTGCGATCTGCATCAAGGTACGGCAATTGCGGCAACCGCTCAGACAGTGTTCCAATAACACGGGATAAATAATGCACCTGTTCTGCAAGTGACTTTTTTTCATCTTTTGAAATTGCCCCTAAAAATCGTTGCGCGAGCACAAGCTGCCCAATTGAGCGATCAATTGTGCGCGTAGAATCAACCGGTGAAACATTTTTGTCTGCAAGCAGCGCGTCCCACGCACCCCACACATGCACACATTGTTCGGTTGCTTTCGTGCAAAAACTTTTTGGATACAGTGTATCAAACTGAAATGGTTCGCTTGCAGCGCATACAGTGTAAAAAAACGTTTCAAGCATAACGGATAAGACGAAAACTAATGAAGAAATACTTCGCCACTTCATACCTACTCCTTTGCCTCTTTCATACCTCTATAGGAAGAGCACTTGTGCCCCACTTTCTACTATAAGTCTTTCAAATAACGGGGCAAAAAGTCAATAGAATGGGGGTTTTTCAAGAATCCACTCCCCCCAGGCAATAGTCCAAATCTAGCGCCTGGGCGCACATTCTAAGAAATAGCGCGAACCTGGATAAGCGACGGCAACAGACAATAAAAAACCGCGCTTTACGCGCGGTTTTTTACTCATTTTTACTAAAATGGAAGCTCGTCCTCAAATGGGGGCTGATCTTTAAATTCAACTTCACCCGATGGTTTAGCTTCTTTGGCCGCAGCTGGCGCAGCCTTAGTTTGATTTTTCTTTTTAATAGATTCAATCTGATCGAATAATTCTTTTTCTAGTTCAGATTCTGGAGCAGGCATCGTTTCCTGCTTAGGATTCTTAACTGCCGCTTTTACGGGAGCTTCTGTTTTCCCTGAGAATCTATTCGGTGCTTCTGCCGATGGTCCGTCAGACTCTGAAGCAGATGAAAGGAAGACAACGCGGTCAGCAACCACTGAATGCTTGCTGCGATTTTGCCCTGATGGATCTTCCCACGTATCAAATTTCAAACGCCCTTCAACCAAAACGGAACGCCCTTTTTGCAAATACTGATGGCAACTATCAGCTTGCGCACCCCATACATCGATATCAACGTAACATACTTCTTGTACCATCTGCCCAGATTGACGATTTTTAAATTGTCTGTTGGTTGCAAGCCCAAGTCTGCACACCGCTTGCCCAGAAGCAAGTTGTTTGTATTCAGGATCACGCGTTAAATTTCCAACAAGTACTACACGGTTGTAACCAGCCATAGGATTACCCTTCAAAAACTAAAAGATTTGATGATGTTAAAAAGAAGGCACCCCTACACACTCAAGAGATACCGTAAAAACGAGCATATCACAAACTACGCAACTGAGGAATAGCTATTATTCAACTGGTGCAACTGGTCTCAAAAATGGATATCCATCTTGCAATACATCTTTTACAAAGTTGTATTTTTGCCCAGCCGATAAATCTGGCTTTTGTAGCGCACGCACATCCGCTCGAAAATTGTTGCGATACTTTTTTGGCACACGCTCCCGCTCGAGTTTGTATACCAAGTAATGCGTAAAACCAACGTCGCATGGATCCATTTCAGATTGCTGTTTATTACCATTCACTAAAAATAATTTTTTCAATTCACGAAGCGTTTCAAGTAAGCCATCGTATGACGAAGTTTTTTTAGTGCGTCCATATAATGCAGCCGCTCCTTTATATACACCATACACTGGAATACCTGCTATACCCCCCAATGCAAGTGCTTTGACCCACTTTAATTGCCAGTTTAATCGCTCAGCTGAAAGCTTACCTGCGTTGGCAACGAGCATAAATGCTTGCGGAATTGAAAGCGCTGTTCGCACAGGCGGAGTAACTCCATTCGTTAGCCCCGGAACCACTTTGGCAAGATCTAATTTTCCATCACCTTTTTGGTACTGAGTAAGATCTATTGCAGACTGGCTTAAAAGAGCTGTGTTATGCGCAGCCGCAGAAGCATCAGCATTATCATCTTCATCGCCTTTAGCGCCTTTTGAATCTTGCTTTGCAAACAACGCGTTCCAAATCCCACCTGCTTTTGTTTGTGCTTGCTTTACCGCGTCAAGTGTCTCCAAAATAGGTGCCAACTCATCCAATACATGACGGGTAACTGGTCCCAAAATATGTAATGCTTGCTTTACGTCTACACCCTCTTCTTGCAATGTACTAAAGATAAGTGGGATCACTTTTTCTACTAAAAAGTTAGGGTCGGCTGATTCGGCAGCCTCCTCAATCGCATCTGGAGTAAGAAAATCAGCATGCAATCTTTTTGCACATGCCTTTGCTTCAGGGACCTTCTTGTCATCATGAAGCGCTTTATATCGAGCCTGCAAAGCATCGATCTTCATCGCATCATAATGAGCCTTTAATAATGCAGGCGCAACTTGTTCAAAAGCAGCATCATCAATTGCCGCATCACCCGAAGGGCGCACTGCTGCTTTATCCGCAACATCATTCTTTCTCACTAACGCATGCACAATCGCTGCTTTACGATCAGCTTCAACAGAAGAATATTCAAGTAATTGTCCATATAAAAAATCACGATATTGATCACCAATATCTCTTCTTCTTTGGGCAATATCTGCAAGGCCCTTTGATTGATCAAACAAAGCTTCTCGAACAAGCTCAGCTTGATCAGCACCCACTCTTTTCACATTGGTATAGGCCTCTTTCGATTTCGCTTGAATCGTGTCTTTATTTTTCACTATTGCTGGGCCACCCCCAACGCATGCAACCGCCGCTCCAACGATGCTGCCCACACGTCTACGCAAAAATGACGGCTGTTGATACTGATCCAAGCGCTTTTGCCATACAGCAGAAAATTTCTCTACTGACGTAATCGATTTAGAAAGCATCACGGCAACCGCTTCAAAAACGGGTTGTGCTAAAAGTGATGTTTGATTCGGAATCACTGCATTAAAATGATTACACAACTCCTGAAACCATTCATATTGCGCGCGCACATCTTTATCAAACGGCGCACCATTAATATGAATTACAATAGAACCCAATCGCTCGCACAACTCTTCTTGCAAAAGTTCTAATCTTCTAACAATTGCGCGCGGAGACTTTGCATGTAAATGAAATTGTACAGTGTATTCTTGCGCCTCTTTCCAATATTCAAGAAGAGTATCTACCTGCTGCAAATGATCTAAGATTTGATTATTCATAAATACCACTAGTGGAACAATGAGCTTATACAACGATGAAAGTCTAATCGAATCACTTTCCGAACCCGCGACATCAGTCATAGTAAGCGTATCAAGCTGCCCAAGAAGTTTTTTTACTTGATCAAGAGACGATGTTCTACTCATTAAAGAGATTGGCCCAACAACGCAGCTTACCGAATCACATTCCTGCACCGCTTCAAGCGTGTAATCAATTTTATTTTGTACAGAACCAATAAAAGCATTCGGAAATTCGGGAGCTTGTGCATGATACCCCATCGCACTCGAGCAATATAGAAAAGAAAAAGTCATCAATGCTATTTTTTTCACAGTCATCCCCGCTCTTAAAGTAAAAAAGATGCGATAACTATAGCATAATCATCTGCCAAGTAAAATGGCTGCCTGAATTAGGGAACTGATAATGCGTTAAGCGTATCACTACATTCATGTATTAGATCTTCAATTTTTGCATGCAATCGCTCTAATTTTTGTGTGCATACCATCAGTTTTTCGCGCGATGCCGTTTGGCACCATGATGCTTTATCACCCATTACATACCCATCAATCGATGCAATTGCATACTTTTGTATCGCTCCTAACGAGCACAAAAGCTGGGCTGATGACTGCAATACATCACCAAACAATTTACAGCACGATTCTTTAAGCGCGCTCAGTGATGGGCCACGCTTTATGCGCTTTTCTGTAAATTGAGCTGAAAGAAATAGTGAGCAAGCGATCATCGAAAAAAGTAAATAAAATATTTTTTTTGAAACCATGCAGTCCTCCTGATTTTATGATGAGTAGATAAAATACACTTATCTTAATGTATCCTTCGATACATTCTACTGCGCTCATGCTCAGCAGAACACTCAGGATGAGCGGATAGTTTTAATATGATTTATTACGCTCATCCTGAGTGATTTCGAATCCTGTGAGAAATTGTATCGAAGGATACCAATACACCCTACGCATGCTGCTCCTTTACTTTTTGATTAGTATTATCGCAATGCAGACAAACCGATACGAGTATACTCAACCAAGCAAGCAAATACCATTACCAAAAGAACGCCAAGCATTGTGTAATATGTCTTGATCGGCACCCATTGAAAAAAATAACAGGCGAATAACCAAATGATGAATATCATCTGTACAAACGTAGTCAGCTTTCCTAAAAGACGAGGGCGTACTTCGATATGGCCCTTCTGAAGAAAAATAAAAAATGTACCGCCAACTAAAATGATCTCTTTAATCAAAATAAGCAGCACAAACCAAAGTGGAATAGTAAAAAGCGGCGACTGAATAAAAGCCAACGCAAAAAAACAAGAAAGAAGAAGAATTTTGTCCGCAATCGGATCGAGGCACGCGCCCAAAAATGTTTGCTCTTTAAATGTCCGCGCAAGATACCCATCTACCCAGTCTGATGCTGATGCAATAATAAACAATACAAACGCAACGCCCCATGCGTGCCATGCCATTGCAGCGACAATAAACGGCGTCAATGCGATACGCAAAAGCGTGAACACAGTTGAAAATGTGATTCGTTTTTCATGCGGTGGAAGACGTTTAAAAAAATGAAAATTTAATTTGATCATCTGCGTAGCTTTTAAGTAGTAAGGCTTTCATTGGCATTACTAAAAAATAACACAGAATAATGAAATACGGAAAAAACTCTACTCCCCTCTCCGTTCGCCCTGAGCATGTCGAAGGGTCTGAAAACTTTCAAAAAAATATAACTTGGTATTAAAAAAATCACAAAAAGCACCTTCTTCCAAAAGGCTTCCGATATGCGACCGTTCGAGACCCTTCGACACGCTCAGGGCGAACGGTTTTTGAAACATTTTATTTCGTTACAGCTCGACTAATCACACCGCCGCCCAAGCAAAAACCATCCGAATAAAAGACTGCAAATTGCCCGGGTGCAATTCCTTGATCGCGTTCATGCAGACGAACAACACTCGTTCCATCTTTTTGCGGAGTAAGCGTTGCTGAATGAAGATGCGGCCCATGACGCATTTTCACTTTTAACTGCACCGGATCATGCGGTGCTTTTGTAAACCAATTGCAATTGGCTACCTTAAACGTGTCACGCACTTTATCATCGGTATAATAGTTACGAGAAATATATACGATATTATTTTCAGGATCTTTCTGCGCAACATACCATGGCCCTCCAGCAAGCCCTAACCCCTGCCTTTGGCCAACCGTATAAAACCAAAATCCATTATGAGTGCCCATTTTTTTGCCCGACTCTACTTCAATCATATCGCCTGATTTTTCACCCAAATAATGCTTCACAAAATCGCGAAACTTCAACTTGCCAAGAAAACAAATTCCCTGACTGTCTTTGCGGTCTTTGGTTGGTAAATCAAATGAGTGAGCGAGTTTACGCACTTCATCTTTTTGTAAATGCCCGATAGGAAAGAGAGCTCGTTTGAGTTGATCTTGGCTTAAATGAGAAAGAAAATAGGATTGATCTTTCACAGGGTCTGGCGCTTGCGCAATCGCATATCGCCCATCAGTATTTTGTATTACTTGCGCATAATGGCCAGTTGCTACCTTTTCATAACTCTCATCAAGTGCATTGAAAAACATGCCAAATTTAATTCGACTATTACAGAGAATATCAGGATTTGGAGTGCGGCCTGCTTTGATTTCGGCAATAGTATAGCCAACCACTTGTTCATGATATTCTTTTTGCAAAGAAACCACTCGCAGTGGCACGTTCAGTGTTTCACACACTTCACGAACATAGGCTAAATCTTGCTCCCACGGGCAATCGCCCAAATAAGAAAGCTCGTCTTCAAGCCAAATTTTAAGGTAAAAAGCGGTAACATCATGCCCCTGGTCTTTGAGTAGCTTCAAAGCTACTGAGCTATCAACGCCCCCAGAGACTAATACAGCGATTTTCATATATTCTCCATACACCATTATTATTACGATTAGTATAGCATATTTGCCTCAAAAAGCAGCTCTTATTAAGCGACTCCAGCTGCATACGTTGATTTTGCCCCTGCATCCAGTAGACTAGAAGCATTACGACGATATACAAACCGAACTATAGGCCCCGCTATGAATACGATTTTAAAGCTTTCTCAAGCATTTTGCTCTTTTCTTGAAAACACCTTCTCAATCGATAAATCCGAAGCTGAAAAGTATACTCTTGAGCTCAATGTGGACGAGCAAAAACAGCAGTTTGGCGATCTAACAAGCAATGCCGCTATGGGCCTTGCTCGGGAACTCAAACGCAGTCCTCGCCAAATCGCTCAGCAAATTGCTGACAATTTTAAGAATCCGCTTGTAGAAAAAATAGAAATCGCAGGTCCAGGTTTTTTAAATTTCACCCTTGCTAGCACTGCATTTGATACAGTGGGCAAGGAACTTTTTGAACAAAAAACTGCATTTTTCAAGCCAACTACACCTTCAAACAAATCAATTAATATTGAGTTTGTCAGCGCTAACCCAACCGGCCCGCTTCATTTTGGGCATGGTCGTGGCGGTATTATTGGCGACGTTCTTGGCAACGTGCTTTCTTTTTTAGGTAACCGCGTTACAAAAGAATTTTATATTAATGATGCCGGCGCCCAAATGAAAAAACTTGGCAACTCATTACTCACTCGCTATCAACAGGTATCGGGTATGAAGGTTGATCTGCCAGAAGATGCATATCACGGGCAATACTTGGTTGATCTGGCTAATGAACTTTTTTCAGAACATGGCGACAGACTTCTCGATCAGTCGCAAGAATTTTTTGAAAGTTTCGCACAAACCAAACTACTCGAACACATCAAAGCAACGCTCGCTGATTATGGCATTCATTTTGATGAATGGTTTTCTGAAAAAACATTACACGAAAGCGGAGCCATTGATCAGGCACTCGCTCTTCTTGAAAAAAAAGATTTGCTCTATGAAGATGATGGCGCAGTATGGTTTAAATCTACAAAATTTGGCGATGACAAAGATCGCGTGCTGCGCAAAAAAGATGGCACGCTTACGTATGCTTCGGCCGATATTGCCTACATGCAAGACAAAATAAATCGATCTGCCGATGAATTGATTTACATTTTAGGGCACGATCACCATAGCTATGCAACGCGACTACAAAGTATTCGCCAAGGGCTTGGACTTGAGTCCTCGCTCAACGTAATACTTTATCAACTCGTGAGCATCAAGGAAGATGGCCAGCAACTGAGAATGTCTAAACGTGCTGGCGTTATCGTCACCCTGCAAGATGTAATTGATACGGTTGGCAAAGACGTAGCACGATTTTTTTATCTGCAACGAAAAGCTGATGCGCAGCTTGAATTCGATCTTAATTTGGCGCTCAAGCATACCGATGAAAACCCGGTCTATTACATTCAATATGCCTACGTTCGCACGGGAAGCATTTTAGAAAAAGCATATGCAGAAACAGCGCTTGCCGATATTACACAAAAAGATATCACCAATTTATCGAACGCAGATGCCTTTTTACTCAAAAAGATAGTTTCGCTTACTTCAATTTTAGCAACAATTGAGCAAACGCATCAAACGCATTTACTTGCGTATTACACGCATGAACTCGCACAGTTCTTTAATCGATATTACAACAAAAATCGTGTGATTAATCTTGAAAATATTCCAGAAAGTCGAGCACGATTGGCACTCGTTATGATTGTGCGCCAAACATTAGATGTGTGCCTGAATCTGCTTGGCCTGGGCAAACCGAATAAAATGTAAAGTTAACGCCTTTTGCCTAAAATCAACGTCCCCATTCTTCTTGCAACAGAATCTTTTCGCTCGATTCGGGCACGAGCAGCGACAACTGCTGATGGCGCTTGCGGCACCTCTGGTGCATGCACAAATAATGCATCTACAAACTTTTGGTCGTTGCCAAAAAGCTCCGCGCTTTTGGCAAGATACTCTAGCTTGTCTAATTGCTTTTGAGTTACCACTACTTGATTTGCTTGGAGTCTCTCGCGCACTTGGCAAAGATGCGCTAACGGACAATTATAAAGTACACGTCGCTTGCCAGCACGCTCAGTACCAACGTGCGGCACTCTCTTTTTGATTTTTTTTCCATCTGGTCTCTTATAGTTATCAGAAACAAAGCATAGCGCAAACTGGTCCGAAGAATGTTGAGGCACGCTGCAAACCATATGAAACGTGAGATCAGTACCCTTTCTTATTTCCCCCACCCACGGATAGAGCAATTCCACTCTGGCCCTCTCTCCCGCATCGGTCTCGGATGCATCTTGCCCTGCACCCGCGCCATCCATCGCACGCAATGCTGGTACTATAAAAAAGAAAACTGCAAGTAATTGTTTCATAGCTATCTCCTGATGAAAAGAGAAACTTTTTATCTACCCTACTGCCCAAAGTATTGAGCCACAATAGTTCTATTAAAGAGGGCGCCGTATATGCGCCCTTTTTATTAGGTTCTGTGAACAAAAATTAAATAAGTATATTACCATTCCGTTCGTCCTGAGCTTGTCGAAGGATACGGGCGGAAAAAGGGCATTTTACCATTCGTTTCCTTCGACAAGCTCAGGACGAACGGTTGAGATCCCCGCGAAGCTCTGCGAAGTGGGGTTAAACGGTTGGGCCCCTACGAATCATTTGCGGAGTGAAGTAACATTCAGTATCAAAGTAAAAAATTGATTAAATAATTTTTTGTTCACAGAGCCTAATCTTTTTTTACAGGTTTCGATCCCAATTCTTCTTCGGCCCCACCTTGCTCTGGTGGTGCTTCTTCAGCTGGTTTAGTCTGGCTGTGAGGGCAGCCAAATCCGTAGCTATCAGAGAGGATCAAGCATCCTGCAGTTTGAGGCTTAACTGCCCCCGGATGTGAATGCCTTCGCTGATGATGTGGGTGTAACGGGTGGTCCAGTTGATACTCTTCGTACGCTGCCACAGGATTTGCCTGTATCATTCCACCCCATACCAATACCATCACTGCTAATAGTTTCTGCATATAATCTCCATTGTATAAGCGATTACAGATTTGAATCTCCACATATTCTCGTAAAAACAACCCTTCGTCAAATTTCCGACCAATGCTAAACGCCAATAGTTGATAAAATAGTGGTTTCTGGCAGACTAAATGAGATAACTTCTCTAAAATTCTGGCACATATACGTTGCTATATAATGAAATTAATACCCTCTAGGAGTATGACCTATGGCTACAATTGATAAAAAAACGATCCAAAAATTACGTGAAATCACCGGCCTTGGCATGATGGATTGCAAAAAAGCACTCGTCGAAACTGACGGCGATGTTGAAAAAGCAGTCGATATTTTGCGTCGTAAAGGTGCAGCCGTTGCCGCAAAACGTTCTGATAAAGAAACAGCTGAAGGTGTAGTCCACGCATACATTCACCCGGGCAGCAGAGTTGGTGTGCTCGTTGAACTAAACTGCGAAACTGATTTTGTGGCAAACACAAAAGACGTGCAAGATTTTGCAAAAGATTTGGCACTGCATATTGCTGCACTCAAGCCACTTTATTTAACTTCTGATGAAGTGGATCCAAAGTTTCTTGAGCATGAAAAATCAATCATTATGGAACAACTGGCTGATTCAGGAAAACCTGAGCAAATTCTGAACAAAATTGTTGAAGGTAAAATCAACAAACTATATTCAGACATCTGCCTTCTTGATCAAACATTTGTAAAAAATGATCAATTTACTGTAGCGCAAGCGCTCCAAGAAATTATTGGAAAAACTGGCGAAAACATCAAAATCAAACGATTTGCTCGCTACGAAATTGGCGCGTAGTCAAGGCACTACTATGAGTAAAAAAAGAATATTACTCAAAGTAACTGGTGAGATTTTTCTCGCAAAAGATGGAACGCCAACCTCTGAAAATGTGCTTTCTTTGATTCGTCAAATGAAAGAGCTTGGTGATGCGTTTCAGTTTGGGGTTGTAATTGGCGGCGGTAACTTTTTCCGCGGAAGCCAGCACGGCAGCAAAATGGGAGTCCGGCCATCAGTGGGGCATCAAATTGGTATGCTTGCAACGATGATGAATGGCCTTATGCTCAAAGATTTTGCCGAGCAAAATGATCTTTCGGCAGAGCTTCTTTGTGCAATGCCGAGCCCAGAAATTGGCAAACCGATTTCACAACAAACAATTAATGGCTCACTTTCAAAAGGTGAACTATTAATTTTTACGGGCGGAACAGGAAATCCTTTTTTTACCACCGATACAACCGCCATTTTGCGTGCCTTGCAAATACAAGCAGATGAGGTCTGGAAAGGAACATCGATCGACGGTATTTATACCGCTGATCCGAAAATAGACCCTACTGCTCAAAAAATTGAACGAATTAGTTTTCAAGATGCTATTGAAAAGCGACTGGGTATTATGGATCTCACCGCATATGCAATGGCTGAACAGCATGATGAAACAATTCGTATTTTTGATATTTTTGCACCTGATGCACTGCTCAAAGCAGCGCAAGATCCACACTTTGGTTCAACCATCTTCAAAGGATAAAAATTATGGCAATTGAATTACAACTTACTGAAAATGATATTAAAAGCTTTCAAAACGCAATGGAAGCTGAAATGGCAAAACCCATTAAGCATTTCGAAGGCGAACTTGTTAAAATCAGAACAAATAGAGCGCATACTTCTTTAGTTGAAGGCATTGAGGTAGCAGCATATGGCCAAGCGCCAATGCAACTCAGATCGCTCGCGGTACTCTCTGCTCCTGATGCTCGCCTTATTTCAATTCAGCCATGGGATCTTACAGTTATTCCGGACATTGAAAAGGCAATCGCCGCTTCCGATATTGGTATCACTCCGAGAAATGATGGAAAAGTGATCTACCTTCAGCTGCCAGAAATGAGTGCTGATCGTCGAGACGATCTTATTAAGGTTCTAGGAAAAAAACTAGAAGAAACAAAGGTCACCTTGAGAAGCACTCGTAAGGAGTTTCATAACTTGATCCGTGATGGCAAGAAAAATAAAGACATCTCAGAAAACTTCCATAATCGCCTCGAAGACGTCCTTCAGAAGGTAACCGATACCTTTGTAAAAAAAGCAGACGATATGGCCGAGAAGAAAAAGAAAGATATTGCGACTGTTTAAGCCTTCCTTTTTTAATGGTTTCTGGTAGACTATTGATACTTTGAAATAATTTGCGTGCAGGAGTGGCGGAATTGGTAGACGCGCTGGATTTAGGATCCAGTTCCAGAGATGGAGTGGGGGTTCAAGTCCCTTCTCCTGCACCATTTAAAAAAGGAGACTTCCATGGCCATTAATGAAGCAATTGCGGCCAATAAGATCCTCTCTGATCAAGAAAGTGTCCAAGACAATTCTGAATCACCCTCTAGTTGCCCACATCGTCTTTCATTTGAACTTGAATGCACACGTCCAGATTTTTGCTATGGCACTGTTATTGTGCCAGCCGTAATGGTTGATGCCCTGTATCACGAAGCTGCAAAGTCCCAACAAAAATCAGCGCAAACCTATGGCTTCCATCATGGCGAAGTTCCTCTCGACTACATCAAACAAAATTTCACTGAAAACTTAGCCGAACACGTAAAAGAACTGTTATTTAAATACTGTGTAATCAATTATTTATACGAGCAAATTCGTGTTAATAAATTGGTTGTAGTTGGCGATTCACGCCTCACGGATATAACGCTGCGGCCAAATGAAGACGCGCGCTTTGTGTTTGAAATCAGTTTATTTCCTGATCTCAGTATTTATGAATGGAAGTACTTTCCGTTTAAAGCACCCAAGCGAAAAAATTATAAAGATCTTGATCGGCAGGTAGACTCTTTTATGGAAGAAGAGAAAAATCAGCTGCAAAATCTTGAATCGCAAGAACTGAGCGTTGGTGATTGGGTAGGGTTTAATTTAGCATTTGCTGATACAGATAATACGCTCTTGCTCGACGGATTCTCTCAACATTTCTGGTTTAAAATTGGTGCGGACGAAACAGAAAGTCCATTACGACAAGTTTTTATCGGAAAAAAACTCGGTGATCGATTTAAGTCAGATCACCACGCGCTTCAATCCTACTTTAGCGACCAACTTGATACGCAGTATCTTTTCGACATAGAAATTACTGGCGCACTTTCACATCGCTATTTTTGTTTTGATCATTTCAAAAAAACATTTCGCATTAAAACAAACAAAGATATGCATAAAAAGTTGATTGAATCCTTCTCGTATCGCCAAGACATTTCACAGCGCCATGCCACGGTAGAAGAGTCACTCAACGCTCTTATTGCAAAGCATACCTTTTCCGTACCAAATCATCTTATCCTGCGCCAACAAAAAAACATTTTAGATCGAATGCAGCATAATCCTGATTATCACGTCTATCGTGCTGAAAAAGATTTTGATACGCACGTGCGCAATCTGGCTGAAAAGCAGGTTATTGAAACAATCTTTATCGATAAGCTCGCTTACAATGAAAATTTAACGGTGACCGATGAAGACATTAAAGGCTATCTCAATCTCACTAATCGACACCGAATGAAAGAATTTATTTACTTTGATATTCCTTCATTTAAAATACAAGGCCAAGAAGCGCCGATACCGTCCGAAGAATTAAAGCGCATTTGCCTCCGCGAGAAAGCAATTAACTACGTGATTTATCATCTGACCAAAAAATAATTGAAGGTACACCATGAGCACTGAAATTCACAAACTCATTATTATCGGGTCTGGCCCTGCTGGCTTAACTGCCGGTATTTATGCTGCACGCGCTGACTTAAAGCCAATCATTCTTGAAGGCAGTCAGCCGGGAGGACAGTTGATGGGAACGAGCCTGGTAGAAAACTGGCCGAGCATAAAAAGTGTCATGGGCCCAAAACTGATGATGGATATGAAAGACCACGCAAAAAGCTTTGGTACAGAATTTATCAGTGAATCAATCACATCAGTAGATTTTAGCCAAAAGCCCTTCACCCTTACCACCAATAAAAATAATGTACTAAAAACACAGGCCGTTATCATCGCTACAGGATCCAGCCCGAACCGCTTAGGCGTTCCGGGCGAAAATGAATACTGGGGCAAAGGCGTTACTACATGTGCTGTGTGCGACGGCGCATTTTACAAAGATAAAAAAGTGGTAGTTGTCGGCGGCGGCGATACCGCAATGGAAGATGCTTCATTTTTGAAAAAATTCACCAAAGACGTCACTGTCATTCAAATTCTTGATCAACTCACCGCATCCCAAGCGATGCAACGGAGGGTTTTGGATGATCCTGATATAAACGTCATATACAACAGTACCGTCACCAAATTTGAGGGGGACGGCCAGCACGTCCAAAAGCTCACTTTCAAAAATAGTAAAACTGAAAAAGAAGAGACTTTGGAAGTGAATGGAGTCTTTATCGCTATCGGCATGCGCCCAAATACTGAGCCATTTCGAGGCCATATTGAGCTCAATAAATGGGGATATGTCGAAGTGACTAACCACACCAAAACATCGATTGAGGGCGTCTTTGCAGCAGGAGACGTAGAGGATTATCGCTATCGCCAGGCCATTACTTCGGCTGGGAGTGGCTGTATGGCAGCCCTCGATGCGGAGAGATATCTTGCTCAATTGAGTCATAGTAGTTGAAAAAATCCCATTTTTCCGTACTCTATACATATAGATTAATGCATATAAAGGGTATATCATGTCAATCACACTTGCTAAGAAAAGCCATAAAAAACGACGCCGTAAACACGGTTTTCGTGCTCGTATGCGTACCAAGCAAGGTCGCAAAATTATGAATCGCCGTCGTGCAAAAGGCCGTAAACGCGTAGCAGTACGCGAATACTAATTTAGGTATGGCAGCATTAATACGAAAAATTACGCAATTTTCTTCTCGCGAAATTGATTCGTTATGGAAAAAAGCCCGTCGCGTTGTAAGGCACGACGGGCTTCATCTTTTAAAAGCTCCTCGATCGGGAGAACTTGGGCGTATTTTGATGGTCATTCCAAAACGTATTGGAAACGCGCCAACGCGCAACAAACTCCGTCGCCAAATCCGGCATCTTTTTTATGAAAACAAATTGTTTAACGGAGACTCAGATTGGATCGTCATTGCGCGGCCAGGGGCATCCGAAATCCCCTATGCCACATTACAAGAACTGTTTACTCAAGCAGTTTCAAAATAATAACTGTTTTTAACCATATCGCTATTTTTCTGATACGCGGCCTTCGGCCTCTTTTGGGCCCAGCGCACTGCCGCTATGAGATAACGTGCAGCCGCTACGCAATTATACAATTGCAAAATGAGTTTATACTTACTGCCCTTTGGAGAATTATAAAACGCGTGCTATTATGCAACCCGTTTTATCAACCCAAATAAATATAGGGCCGTAGTCAAATCAGAAAATTGATTTGTATCTAAAAAGACTCAATCATAATAACTCTCTCAGTTAGCCCTGAGGGTGTAGAATGGTGTATAAAATTTATCATTCTAAAAGCTTTTGAATAACTTAAAAC
>JAJCZB010000052.1 GCA_029262595.1 Candidatus Babelota bacterium
GAGTTATACGATTTTCTGGATCGAATGATAACACTTATACAGGAACAATTACACCTACAACTGGTGATTTGCATCTGAATAAAGGGTCAGCTAATTTGGGATCCTCTGGTCCGATTATGTTGACAAGTGCTACAGAAGTTCGAATGTCGGTTAATGCCAATCAGGTAATAACATCCGATACTCTAACAATCGGTAATGCTGGAGCTAACTTGGATTTAAATTCATTGAATACATCTCTTGGAGCTTTAGTGTTCAATTCAGGTTCAATTACCCATGGCGCATCAGAAACATTAACGCTCACTTCAACAGGGACCAATGCACTTGCGATGAGAGATACAACAATTATAGGTCCAGTGGCACTTAGTGGAGCGATGGGCGGCGGCATTTTGTTTGATAATACCAATGGTGGCATTGCAACCCTATCTGATCTTGACTTAGGTGTTGTGCAAAGAACATTCGATATTCAGCAAGGGGGAGCAACTCCTGATTTGGATATAACAGGGGTGCTTGCAGGAACAGGTGGTTTTATAAAGTCTGGACTTGGAACGTTGCAACTAAATCCAACAAGTCCTCCTAATACATATACAGGTACAATAGATGTACAGCAAGGAGAGCTTCTCGTTGATGGTAATGGAACAAGTGGTACCATCCGCGGAGATGTTCAAATTACAGGTGGTATGTTAACTCTTGGATCCTCTGATAATTTTGTATCCACATCGAATGTGACACTTGTCTCTGGGATGTTTAGCATGGCAGGTTTTGATGAGACAGTAAATAGCTTTACCTTTCAAGGTGGATCCTTTGTTCAGAATATGGGAGAGCTTTCTTTAGGATCTACAGGCACAGCACTTACCATGAGAAATACAACGGTTAATGGTCAGATCAATCTCACCGGAGCATCTGGGGGATCAGTTGTGTTTGATAACACAAATAATGGAACAGCATCGATTGCAGCAATCGATCTTGGAACTGAAAATCGAACTTTTACTATTGCTAATGGAACAGCAAGCAATGATATGATTATCAATGGCGGTTCATCTACCGGCGGAGGGATTAATAAAGCAGGCCTTGGAAATTTGAGACTCAATGGTATGCATACTTATACTGGTCCTACAACAGTAACGGCTGGACAATTGCAAATAGAGGGGACTTTTTCTGCGCCAAGCTTAAGCGTATCACCCGGAGCAACACTGCTTGGTTCTGGAACGATAACATCTGCATGTACCTTTGATGGAACGATGGCTCCAGGGTCATCGATTGGGACAACGTTTGTTGTTGGAAGTGCAACATTTATATCCACTTCAACATTTGAAGTGGAGCATGATTTGACTACATCTGATTTGTTAGACGTATCAGGAGCGCCAGGAACAGTAACCATTGATCCGGGAGCAACGTTATCTGTGATTACAGAATCCGCTGTTTATCCGCAAACATCTATGTATACGATTATCACCACAACAGGTGGAATTACTGGAAACTTTACAAGTGTAACAGGCACTGGCGCGGCATTTACGTACACTGCAGCTATTTCTGGAAATGATCTCATATTAACGGTTGCAAAAGAGCCGCTTGATATAATAGTAGCTGGTGGAAACGGGTCTAAAGTTGCTAAATGTTTGAATGAACTCGATCTTGCACCAGGTTCAGATTTGTCGAATATTCTTATGAAACTTGAATGTGAATGCGCAGTGCCTGAAATCAGATCACTTCTTACACAGATGCAACCATCGCAACTCAAGGGTTTTGCTATCTCGCAAGAGAATAACTCTTTCAAAATCAAAAATGCAATTAACCAAAGAACCAGAGAAATCTACAGACAGGTTTGCGCGCCAGAGCCTCTGCAAAAAGGTAAAATAAGTATGTGGGGAGACATTTTTGGTGACTTCTATCAGCAACAAAAAATTGATAGCGAAGTTGCATTTAGCTCGAACACTGGGGGAGCGCTCGCTGGTGTTGATTACCAAGGCGTAGGAAATTACCTTGTTGGTTTTACAGGAAGTTATACCTATTCTGATATGAAGTGGAAAGAAAATAGAGGAACAGGGGACATAAACTCCGTTTATGGAACTTTGTATGGAACCTATTTTAGTGATAACTACTTCATAAATGCAGCGCTACTTGGCGCTTTCAATCACTACAATGAAGCAAGATATATTAAAGTATCTTTCTTAAATCGAAAAGCGCAGGGTAACTTCAACGGCGGAGAGGTAATGACACATCTTGATGGAGCCTACATTCTCAAACGATGGGAGTTTGAATTTCAGCCTTTTGCATCCCTTGACTTTGTTTATCTTTACCAAGAAAGTTTCAAAGAAACAGGAGCTGGGGGTATTAATCTAGATGTAGATTCATCAGATTATGGCATGTTTAGATCAGAGCTTGGTATCAATGTATCGAAATGTATCAATAAAGCTAAAGCGCAGTTCCTAATTGATGGAAAACTCTCTTGGATACGTGAAGAGAGATTCTTTGGAGCAAACTACGAAGCAAAGTTTAAAGGAACCGATTGTACATTCAAAGTAAAAGGTATGAATCCAGATAGATCACTATTTTCTCCTGGAATTACAGGAGCATACATTACAGATAATGGAAACAAGCTTGTATCACTTGGCTACGAAGCTGAAGTGGGTGGCCATAGTTTAGATCAGAATGTATCACTTCAGGGCGTATACAAGTTCTAAATACATCAGAACTTTTCAAAAGAAGAAAGACCGCTGTCGAAGCGGTCTTTTTTTTTGTTAAAACATGTTTTTTTGTTTTATTAAATCAAACTAGATCTTCTTGTTTTAAATACAATTCCTTTGACATTGAATTATATTTAAACTAGTTTGAAATTATAACATGTTAGTTGGTTAGTGGTAGTATGCATAAAAGAAATCTTAGTTCGTTTCAGAAGTTTTTTCTCTTTTTTATTATCTTAATTTTGCCAGTTTTTATTATTACTGAATATCGCATTCTAAA
>JAJCZB010000053.1 GCA_029262595.1 Candidatus Babelota bacterium
TATGCGTGAGTCAAAGCCATCAACTTCTGATTCAAGTACATCGATGCGTGAGCCATTTACCTCACAACATGTCTCGAGTAAGTCTACGCGTGAATCAAGCACATCTATTTCTGAGCCGTTCACTTCGCAGCAGCTTTCAAGCAGATCCAACCGAGAGTCAATTGAGTCTGGAATACTGAAGTTTAAGTTATCAATCTCTGATTCAAGCACATCAATGCGTGAATCATTAAGCTCGCAGCAACTTTCAAGAAGCTCAATACGTGACTCTAAGTCATCAGGCAAGCTGATTACGATCTCATCAATTTCTGATTCAAGTACATCGATGCGTGAGTCATTAACCTCACAGCATGATTCCAGTAGATCAACACGTGAATCAAGTACATCTATTTCTGAACCGTTTACTTCGCAACAGCTCTCCAAGAGCTCAATGCGTGATTCTAAGTCATCTGGAAGGCTGATTATAATTTCATCAATCTCTGATTCAAGCACATCAATGCGCGAATCATTTACTTCACAGCAAGACTCAAGTAGATCAAGTCGGCTATCGTTTACTTCAAGCGCACTATCAATGGATTCAATAATAGAGGTGCAACGAAGCGTTATGTAGTCAATTGTACCCTCATCAACTAAACTTACATTCGAAGCGTCTTCAAACAAAATATCACCACAAGTCTCAGCCCCAGCAGTATCTTTCCATAAAGTAAGGCACTCAACAGCCAGTACTCCATCCGAATCAAACAACCAATCATGATCTTTCACCACCGCAGTGGTTGGGCCCTTCACTTCGACAGTGCCATCCGAAGTTGTATAATTATCTGAAAAGAGGAAGGTTACATTTGTGAGAACTAAAGTTGAGGTACTGTCAGTTAAAACAATCTTTCCAAATCCCGCACCATCCCCCAAGCCCTTAACAACTATATCTGCTAAAGTAAGCGTCGCCCCAGATCCAACCGTTATAACTCCCCCTCCTGTTAGATCAAGCACATACCCGTTTCCATTTAAAGTGTTTGACGTGTCTGTAAAGGTAAAGGATCCAGTAAAGTCAACACATGTACTTAATACAATGTCTGTATGCCAGGTAATGTTACTTGTCCAGGTGAAAGGGACTCCTCCCGTCTGCACCTTGTAGCCGTTGCCGTATACTTCTCCATCGCCCGTAATAATCGCATTATCAGTAAAAATTAAGTCATTTTTTAAGACAAGCGTCCCATCATTGAGCTGAACATTTTTATTCATTTGACTTTGAATGCCCAAGGTCAGAGTCGTACTTGCATCAGCTAAGGCAAGATCACTGGAAAATACTGGTTGCCCAAATAAGCAATTGTTACCCCCACTCACCTGCACTTGTTGTAAAATAAAGCCTGGCTGAGCATTAAAAGTATCATTACCCTGCAGCAAAATGGTTCCGGCAGGATCAAAAATACCATGTAATAAAATTTGATTACCGGCATCTTCAAGCAATCCATCTACAAACGATATTTGTTCACCTAAAATCGAAGCATTGGACGCTTTAATAAGAGTACCATCCCAATTCAAAATGGGATTATTATTAGTGAAGGTGCCATTATCAGTTATTTTGATTGTTGAGTAACGAGTATCAAATCGCCATGTGTTTGCACATAGCGCATTTGCCAAAAAAAGAACTACGCATAAAAAATAATTTTTTGCATGCATCTACTACTCTCACCTTGATACTACCCTACTTGCGTTTTTTGATCATACATTGTTATTTATCAGATTGCCAGAGACCTCGAGCTGTGCTCCTTTTATATCAATGCATAGGTTGTTTTCCTGCGTACCATCACCGAAAGTTAACGAAGAAGCATTAATGGTTGAACGTCCAAATGCTTGAAAAGTTCCATTGGTAAGAATGAGTTCATTGGCGTGTAAATTCCCTCCATTTAAAACTATTTTTGAAATTTGGCTTTCCATACTCAGTAATGAAGAAGAATTATTTGATGGCGCGTAATTAAATGTAGTGCCATTATCGATAATCAAGCTACCGTCATATCGAGGCGCACATTCATTTGATCCAAATCGAGCTCCTCGAATTACGCTTTCCTGATCTGATCCATACAAAAACGTATGCGTACCAGAAATAGTAAAGTCTCCAAGAACATCAAAAAAACCCTCGGTAAATGTATAATCTCCATCCAATACAAATTCTGCATTTAAAAGGGAAAAGGTACTTCGAGAATCTAATCCACGCACTTTACTATCATTCACTCCCTTCAGCGTTACGTCTTGCAACAATAAACTTCCTCCCTCATTTACAAGTAAGGAAAAAGTCGGCGATAACGTAAGCGTATTTCCTCTTCCATATATTTGAGATTGGCCACTAAAAGTTATCGTAATGTCACGTAAAGTAACATTACTGTTTACGTATAAAAGCACATCTGACAAAACAACCTCATTTGGAGTATCGGTTGAAAATACAGTTAAATCACTACTATCATCACCCGATGCAAGATATTGTCCATCATTAGACCATCGAACTTCGTTTGTTGCAGCCCCAATCTCCGCTTCATCCTGCTCTACAAGATCATCATCTGCAAATGAGTACAGCCTGATTTCGCCATCGCCACTCGCTTCGACCGCAATTGCAAGACACGTGCCATCATTTCTCCAATGCACGGAATTAGTGGGTTCGATCACAAGAGTGGTTGGTGATAACTGGGTGAGACTGCCAGTAGCATGGCGATATATATCAAGCGTATCTGCACCTGCATTTAGGCCAATAGCAATCAAATCAGTATTTGTATCGCCTTTGTTCCAGTCAACAGTATTTATTGTTACGCCCACTTCTGCACTTGAATCCAGAACTACTGCAAGTGGACCGGTCGTAAATGCATAGACCAACAGCTCCGCGCCTCCATTAACATCAAGACCTACTGCAATAAAGTCACCAGTACTATCCCAACTGACACTATTGGCATCAGCAGCCAAGTTAGTTAAAAGTTGCGTCCCAAAAACCCCCGATCCATTAACATCAACAATCACTAATTCACGATTGTTTCTATTATTGGCAACAGCTAAATGTGCTCCGTCGGGATGCCACGCAACTTCATTAACAGTAGCCCCGCCACCTCCTACGTTAAATGAATCAAGAAGTGTAAGCGTGACACCATTAAATGAATAATTATAGACCTCATGCCCTCCACCTCCAGTCCGGCCAACTGCAATCCAATCGTTCGTTGGATGCCACCTGACGCTATTAGCATCATTACCAATGCTTACACCCGTGATTGAAGTAAGTGTAATGCCATTCCACGAGTATATCTGAACTTCATTCCCTCCATTATTTTCCATTCCAATAGCAACGTATTCTCCAGTGCTATTCCAATCTACTGAATAAACAAAATCCGCCGCAGCTATTTGATCTGCAAAAGTGATCGAGCACGCACTACTCGCGACGCTGGGAATGCAATCAATTGATTCAGCCAATTCAAGCACATGAAAATTTCCTACAATGTTTCCTAATGATAGAATTGAAGCAAGATTATGAAAAATAAGATCTTGATTCAGCTCCAACGTGCCAAAACGAAAAACTATATCCCCTTTAACCGGAAAAAAGCAATCAAATGTTCCAGTAGTGGCCGAATTTGCAAGGGCAAATCCCGCAGCTAATGATGCAAATCCCGCAATTCTATCGCCATCCGCCACAACTTGTTGGGTATTAAAACGAGTTACAGCAGTATCGGATCCAATATCTACCGCAACAAGATTTATACTAAAAACAATGAATACTATAAACGAGGATGGCTTCACAAACTCTCTCTTGAATTGAAAAAGTTGCTATACATTACTATTTATCAAGTTACCAGTAACTTCCAATTGTGCATTTTTTATATCGATACAAAGATTATTAGCTTGAGTTCCGTTTCCAAAAGTAAGAGAAGTTGCATTAATTGTAGATCGCCCAAAAGCTTGAAACGTGCCGTTAGTTAGCACAAGTTCATCTGCGTGCAAATTTCCTCCATTCAAAATAAATTTTGAAATTTCGCTTTCCATACTTATTAATGAATTGGAATTATTTGAGGGCGCATAATTAAACGTTGACCGATTGTCTACAATAAAAGATCCACAATAAGTTGGCGCACATCCATCTGTTCCAAACCTTCCACCCCGAATTGTACTTTGCTGTTCCGCCGTATAATTAAAAGTATGGGTGCCAGAAATTGTAAAATCTCCCAAAATATCTAAAAACCCTTCTGTGAACGTATAATCCCCGTCCAACACAAACTTTGCATCTTGCAATGAAAATGTACTTCGTGAATCAAGTCCTCGAATCTTACTATCGTTTATCCCTTTAATCGTCACATCCTCTAATAGCAAGCTCCCCCCCTCATTTACTATAAGAGAAAATGTGGGGGATAACGTAATCGTATTTCCACGTCCATTAATAGAAGATTCACCGCTAAAAGTAATAGAGGTGTCTCGCAGCGTAAGATTCGCATTTAAAACCAAATACACATCAGAAAATAGTACATTAGATGTGTCGAAAAATGCAGGATCAAATTGGTACATATTAAGAGCGGAATTTGAGTCTCCTACAACCATATAGCTCCCATCATGAGACCATCTTACTGAATTTGTATCTGATCCAATTTCAACATCATCTTCTTGAATCAGATCGTCATCTTTAAATGCAAAAAGACGTACTTCCCCTCCCGTTCCTTCAGAGTTATTTTGCAAACCTATTGCCAAGCAAACGCCATCATTGCGCCAATGAACGGAAAGAACTGCCGTTCCTACAGCACTCGTTAAGGAAAGCTGCGTTAAGCTTCCTGTTGAATGGCGATAAAGTTCCAAACGATTACTACCCGAAGGCACTCCTACCGCTATAATATCTGTATTAGGAGCCCCTTGGTTCCAATTAATTGAATTTATTGCCTGGCCAACCTCTGCACTTGCATCTAATGTTAAGGCTAACGGACCTGTTGTAAACTCATAGACCAACAATTCTGGACCCCCTCCGACATTATCAAGGCCAACAGCCAAAAAACCTCCCGTCGTATCCCAACTCACCGTATTAGCGTCTGCCGCTAAATTCAAAGTAACTGATGAACCAAACGTTCCCGCACTCACATCGTATACAATTAATTCTGCAGCGTTTGAATCTGTAGCAACTGCTAAATAATCACCTGTTGGATCAAATGCTACTTCATTGACATTATTCCCCCCACCTCCACCAGTACTCACTGAATCCAAAAGCGTTAAGGACGCTCCATTAAAAGAGTAAAGATAAATTTCATCGCCTCCACCACTATCCCGTCCAGCCGCAAGCCGATCAAGACTTGGATGCCAATTAACCGAGTTAACATTATCTCCCAAGCTCGCTCCAGTAATAGAAGTAAGCGTGGTACCATTCCACGAATAGACCTGCACTTCGTTTCCCCCATCATTATCCATCCCAATCGCTACATACTCATCAGTGTAGTTCCAATCAACAGAATTAACGTTATCTGCGGTAGTTACGCCGGTTAAAAAAGTGATGGCACAAAAATTTTCAACACTAATCCCAGGAATACAATCCATTGTAGATGCAAGTTCAACAATGTGATGATTTCCCACAATATTTCCCAAAGTCACCAGTTCGGAAACATTGTGAAAAATAAGATCCTGATCTAATTCAAGAGTGCCAAACCGAAACGATGTATTGCCCTCTACTGAAAAAAAACAATCAAACGTTCCAGTGACGGATGGATTATCAAGCACAAATCCGGCAGCCAAGGAAGCAAAACCCGCAATGCGATCACCGTCTTCAAGCGTTTGCTGAGTATTAAAGCGTGTAACGGCAGTATCCGATCCTATATATACGGCCCCAGTTTGTGAAAACATCCCTAACAATAAAAATATTATTTGTACTACTCTCATGCTCACATCCTAAGGAGTAAATTGGCCCCTATTAAAGTTGCCCTGAGGTTCGATAGCGCCAAATAAATTGGTTGAGCTGGTCCGCAGCAATCGAGCATTATTTTGAAAAACCACTTTCCCTGCTCCAGTTGATAAATTTTCATACAATTTCAATGTTGCGTTTATTCCAACTGTAATTGATGACGCAGGAGTTGTCATATTAAGAGAAGTACCTACTATATTTCGATACTCCATAAACCCAGTATTAATAGTCAAGGCCACAGCGGGACGAATCATAATATTAAAATCGTCAACACCATCCCCAAATGCTATCCCGCGATCAAATTTTGTTTCAAGACTAGCTGTAGACCCCATGTTTGAATCTTGTTTCACGTCTAAAGTTCCTTTAGTAAGCTCAACTCCGCTTGAAGTCGTAATAAAACTTGCGCCATTCATAATCAGTTTCGCACTGCTATCTGCAAATTCAAGTAATCGATTATTGCCCTCGATATGGGGCGGATCATAGCTAAAAGTAATACCTCCATCCAACTTCACATTGCTATCTTGCAATATTGTGCTTGTCATAGGAGTTTCATACACAAATAGATTGGTTGCTTCGGTAGCAATTTTATTGGCATTTTTAAACCGCATTGCACCATGTGTAAAGGTAAAGGTGTCATATAAAACGAGCTGCACATTATCAAACGTCACGATACCTGTATCATCAACACAACGAATCTTATTTCCGGAAAGTTCATCAATCGTCATATCTTTCAAAACAAGTTCGGCACCAGAGTCAACTACAAGCTCGCCGGTTGAAATATCCAAAATATTTCTCAACCCTTCGATCGTTGTTTTGTCCTGAAATAAAATAGAAGATTGCAATTCTGCATTAGAATTAAATTGAATGTTTCCACCACCCATAAAAGTTAAAGCGGTATTTTGTACGATGTCTGCAATTCCATAAAATGCTTTTTTCCCATTTAAATCAATCGTGCCGGGTCCGAGCACTCCTCCTCCAGTTACAATACTCAAATCTGCACCCAAAATAAGCGTGCCCCCTGCAAGCGTAATAACCGAGTTTAACGTACCTATATTTCTCCATTCCAAATCAGCAGAAGAACTTAAATAGGTTACCGAACCAGCCATAATCCCCCCACCCTCCAAGAGATTGCCATTGCCAGTAACTACTATCGGTTGTGGGAAAGAACCATTAAGAATATTGACCCCATCGGGAGCACCTTCAAGCGCAAGCACAAGCGTAGAGTAACGACGGCCAGTTAATTTGAAGTCACCTGTAGGAAGACTCGCAATAATATTGGAGAGAAAGACATCTATTCCAGGTTCAAATGTAGTTGCAATTGGCGGTGTTGTTTCAATAGTTAAGTTTGATAACTTTCCGTCCTGAACATAGTGGGTAAAAAGCCCAGGTGAAAAAGTGAGCTTTGCAGTAGTAGAAAGACCCACAAAACTTTTTTCAATATCCGCAATGTTTTGCAATATATGCCCAGCGCCAATAGTTACTGTTGAAGCCGGATTAATTTCCAAAGTAATGTCTTCACTGGATGTGCCGGAACCTAATTGTAATCCGTTTGCCGTACTCGTCGAATTAAAATCGATGCCGCATTTTTTGTCAAAAACCACTAAACCTCGAGATAAAGTAGCTCCCGTATCTTTTATTGCAAGATTAGCATTATTAAAATGCAGACTTGCAGTGTCATTCTCGAAATACAGTGGCTCCTTCGACTGGGATGATCTGCCTATCGAAAACGTGATATTGTTATCCAACATCAGTTCGGAATATACTTTTATGGTACTCGTGCCAACTTGATCAAAGGTAAGAGTGTAAGGGCCACCAATGCTACTGTCTCGTTCGAAACTGATGCTGCCAAGTGTAACTGTAAAATCATTTTCTAAAATCCAATGCGCATTGAAAAGTGTTATGCGGCAAGAATCATCAGTACAAATAATATTGTCTGCTCCAACTCCCTCAACCAGAATATCCTTCAAAATAAGATGCCCATCTGGATTTATAAAAATTTTTCCATTTTCAACCAATCGAAGAAGATTGCCCCTTCCATCGATGAGTAGTTCCCCCGTTACAGTCCATGTTTCAGAGAGATCCAATCCGGTTTGCAATGTTAGTCCATCTTCTTCAGCATTCCATTCAATCGGAGTATCCCACTGGGTGAGATCGGGACTAAACAGAAGTTCATGCCGACACAGTTTAACTGTTCCTGGTCCATTAATTACACCATTTCCATCCAGCACCAAATTACTACTCAGAGATAACGTCCCATTATTGAGAGAAAGTGTATTTCTCAGCGGCTGATTAATATCAATAGCTGCTTGAGCTGTGCTATCACTTAAGCTAATTGGACCATCCAGCGTAACATTTCCTTGCATAGAATTCCCCAGTCCTGAAAGGAAGAGCGCCAATGGAAATGTTCCTTTTGAGAAAAATATGGAATCACTACCGGCAAGCTGATACGTAAAAGACCCAAGCTGATTGCCCGTAAGCTCAAACTCTGTACTTGGCAAAATTATATTAGTTTCGTTGTAACTGAGCGTTACTCCCTCTGATATCTCTACTGGAGCAACCAGCGCAGACGTTACCTCAACAGTTTGGCGTGGAAACTGTAAATTTCTATGCACGGCAATTTGTGATCCCTCATTCCGTATAAGTGCTGCGGAATGCGCACTAGATTCAAATCGATCCGGCTCGCCATTGTTGTACACCCAATAGCCAGAATTATGAAAAATGGTACATCCCGGAGCAAGTCGCACTTTCAAATCGTCACCAGAATTTCCGTTGCCTACAATCATACCCCTATCTGTGCCTGTATTGACCGCATCAATAGTAACGGAACGCTCAAAAAATATTGAACCGCGGGTAAGTTCAATTCCCGAAGTGCTAGCTACAAAATCTGCATTATCAAGTGTTAAAAAAGATGACTGATTTTTAAAATAAATCGGAGCAGAGAGCGTAAAGGGATCACGACCCATTTTAAGTACTACATCATCGGTAAGTTTCCAGTGAGCATTGGCTTCAAGCGTGGAAGTCATTACACTTTCATAGAAAAAGGTACCGGTTCCCATCATATCCAGCTGCTCCATCACATAAATTGCTCCGGTAGTAAACGTAAAAAATCCATCAAGCAGCCACCGAACATTTTCAATCATGATAACGGACGAATCATCCACACATCGTATTTTTTCACCCAATAGCCCAGAAAGCACAATGTCTTTAATGTGCAAAATGCTTCCCGATCCAACGATAATTTCACCACTATCGCCAAGCGTTAAAATTTTGCCATTTCCTGCAAGCGCACAATCACCCGTAAAGAGCACCCCAGTATCTAAAGATATATTGCCATCAAAGCACAAATGTGTATTTTCAAATGAAACAGTATCTGCAGGGAATTGCGAAATAGATGAGCTAAATAGCATCTGATGCCCATCACCAATCACCACGCCAAGCCCATTCAGCGTGGTCACATTCTGAAAAATCATATCGGTACCAAGCGTTACTGTGCCTCCATTAAAATCAACCGTTCCGCTCACGGGATAAATAGAACGAAATAAAAGATTAGTATTAGAGTTTTCTAAATCAAATCCATTTTTCATCCAAGCAAAACTTGCAATTTCATTATCATTTAAAATAATGATTGCAGGAAAATTAATCAGTGATTCAACTGATACTGCTAAATCGGATCCAACTAAAAGAGCAGACGTAACATGTGATTGAAAAAGAAAAAATATACAAAATAAATAAAGCATTATTTTTTTCATCGTTCATACTCAAATGTAAATGGCCCCTCTGCGTGTACTTTACCTATTAAATCTCCACCCAATAACCGATTAACTAATGAACCCTGATTAAAGAAAAAGGTTCCATTGCCAATATTTAATGGAGCGTGCAAAATGAGTTGTGTATTTTTCTCAAGATGTAAAATGTCATAGCTCTTTGCGTTCCAAGACGATGCTAATGCGTTTTTATAATGTAATTCACCTGCAGTTATTCTCAGATGCACACCACTTAAAATGTCAATATAACAGTCCCTACTGCTTTCCAAATTACCAACATATAATGGCGCGCTATTTGATGCTTGCATAAAAGAATCTCGCTCTACGCGCAACGTGCCATCTAAAAATTCCATACCTGAAAGTCCGGTTGCTATGGTTGCACCATTCAAAAGAAACTCAGATGTTTCATCCGTTAGTTCAATTAAATGAGTATGAGTTATTGTTGGATCATAACTAAACGTAACGCCCGAATCTAAAATAAAACTTGATTTTGCTGCGATAGTTGATGTTTTATTGGAACTATAAATAAAACGTGAGTTTCCTTTCAAAGTGACATCATCGATAAAGTGAAATGATCCATGCGTAAACGTATAGTCTCCATCTTGTGCCCACGTAGTATTACGCAAGCAAATAACACCAGTATCGTCCACGCATCGAATATTTGACCCCTGTACTCCTTTTAGATGTATATCTTCTAAAATCAATGTTGAATTTGATTCAATAATTAAATTTGTATCAGTGTCAAACTTGAAAATATTACCACCGCCATTTATCGTACATGCCCCTTCAAATCGTATATCTGCGTGTCCACGCACTTCAGATCCAAAATATAGTTTTAAATCTTTAAACGTAAATGGAACATTTGTAAAATTAAAAAGATAAGCATTATTACTATCATCACCGGTTAAAAGATAGTTTCCACTAGTCGACCACGCAACAGCGCGTTTAAATGCATCTGAACTATAGCCACTCACCAAATGTAGCGTATTGGTTTCTGCATCAAAATAGTATACTTCTACTTCATATCCTTGCGCTGAATATTCTTTAGTTAGCGCTAAATACGTGCCCGTCTTATCCCAGGCGGCTTGTATCACTTGCTGACGTAGCCCAACTCTACCGCTTGTAACCTCCGTTAACGTTTGAGCCGTATCATCAAAACGATACAGCCGCAATGATTCATTTCGATTCCCAAGTCCAATTGCAATTAAATCACTATTCGGCCTCCACGCAACACCATATACATGCGCACTCAATTCCGCATCACTTACTTGAGTAATATCACTTTGCCCACGCTGAACTACACGTAGTTCCCCGCCGCTGGTCCGCCTCAATCCAATTGCACAATAATCACCGGTACTTTTCCAGCTAATTGCATTGTTGTTAATTTCTTTATTACCCCCCAATGATCCATTCCACACCGATCCTAACACCCCATCCGTAACAGGATACAAATGTAGATTACTATCTTTGCGCTCTCCAACCGCTAAATAACTTCCATCCGGACTCCAAGCAACCGCACGGGCATATCCTATATTTGAGCTGTCCACAAAAGATAATACATCTGTACCTCTATTAAATTGCCACGTTTGCAGTTCAGTCCCACTCGATAGTGCGATTGCGATATAGTCAGAAGTTGGGTGCCATTGCAAAGAGTTGATCGTACTTGTTCCAAAATCTTGCTGAGTAACAAAAGAAAGTGCTGTACCCGTAAATTGATATACATGTAACTCAGCACCCCATGCCCCTTTTAAACCAAGCGCAACATATGCATCATCATGAGACCATGAAACCGAATAGACGTCTTTGCCCACATCAACAGTGTCTAGCAAATTTACAATTAGTTTGATGTAATATTTTGATGGAAAATCTAAATAAGAAATATTATTTGGAAAACCTAAAGAAAAGCCGTTCCCATGAATACTTCCAACTCCAATGCGAAACGGATTTTTAAATTCTAAATCATTAAGAAGTTCAAGAGTCCCTCCATTCAAAACAATATCCCCCCGAATTGGAAAAAACGCATCAAACTGGGCCGTAGTTTGAGCATTTTCTAACACAAAACCGTTTTCAAAAACAGAAAATCCTTTCATACGATTTGAACTAGAAGTAATCCTTTTGAAAAAAGCTCTCGTTTGTCGAGAAACCGAAACATCCGATCCTATAATAGTTCCATCTATAGGCGCAAAGAAAAGTAAAATTGCAGTCGTTGCACATAATTTTTTTATCATTCTAATCCTTCAACAACTGCCACAGGGCCTACAATGTCATTTCCCCCTTGATCATCAATATGAGCATGCTTGCTAATAAAAATTTGCCCAGCTCCAAGAGGAAGCTGACTGTATAATCTAAGATGTGTTCCTGAGTAAAATACTAGACTTGAAATTTGATTTTCCATACTCCAAGAATCAGTAGCAATATTTTTATACACAAACGATCCATTAATAATTCTCAAAATCGCTCCTGCTGAAATAACTCCAGCGCAGTCGTTACCCAGAGAAGCACCATCTCCTAGAGTTAATCCTCCATCAATGATCGTAGCGATTCCATCCTCATCCTCTAACTCAAGAATTTCTGTTGAAACAACAGATTCTCCCTTAACCAAAAAGGTCCCTTTTTCTAACTGCAAGCCAGTTGACGTCAGATAAAGAGAAGAATTTTGAAGCAAAAGCGTTGAAGTATCATCTTCCATCTCTAAAACATGCATGCCCGCTTTTTGAGAATTAATGCTGCAGGTGATGCCCATATCAAATTTGATCTGAGATTCAGCGCATATAGTGCTCGTTTGACTTGAGTCATAAACAAACAACCCATTCCCACTCACTTGTACTTTGTTTTTAAATTTCATAGAACCGGTAGTGAATGTATATTCATGTGAACAATCTTGCATCCAAAGCATATCGTCTAACACAATAACGCTCGAGTCAGACATACAGCGAATATTACTCTCATCTACCATTTCTAATTTAATATTTTGTAAACACAATTGAGAATCACTCTCCACTACAATATTTCCCATCTCACCCAAATTAAGCGTATGGCCATTTCCTTTCAAAGCGCAATGGCCACTAAATGTCCAAGTTCCGGCCAAAGAAACATTCGAATTTAAATTTATTGAAGCGCTCGTGCCATTCCAATGCATATCATTAGACCAATTCAAATCACTTTTACCAAAATTGATATTGTGAGTTCCCATGTTTACTCTTCCATTGCCCAATAGCATCACACTATTTGCAAAATCAAGATTATTGCCAAGAGTCAATGCTCCACCATTCATGGAAATACTGTTAAAAACGCATCCATTGAAATTGCAAATCAATTCAGCTGCGCTATTGGCTAAAGTAATTACACCCCCAACATTTCCCACTCCGTCAATGCGATTGTTCGTGCTTTGAATTAATAGATACAGCGGAAACGTTCCATTATTCAAATTAACAATCCCACCACCGCTTAATAACATGGTGAAAAAGTTATACCAGATGCCCGTCACATCAAATTCATCTTGCTGATTAATAATGTGCCCCTTGCTATACGAAAGAATTTTACCTGTATCAACCATCAAAAGAGAATATGGACTAACATCAATGGTAATATCTGAAAGATCCAAGTTATGCCGTAGATAAAAAATACTTTGTGCGTATCTGATTAATCGAGATGTGCTCGATTTTGAAATAATTCCGGATGATTTAGTAATATCATATGTTACATGCCCACGAGTAAATCGTGCTTGAGCTGCAGGATTAAGAATAATATCTACATCGTTTTCAGCATTTCCATCCCCAAAAATAAGACCATTTGCCGTAGACGTAGAATTCACATCAACTTCAACATCTCGCGAGGTCATCAAGCGTCCCCTGGTGAAATGCATGCCTGTTTCTTTTACATATAATTTTGCATCATCAAATTTTAAAGTTGCCGTACCATCTTGAAAATAAAGAGGCTCATGCCCATTGTTTCTTCCCAGTGCAAGCGTTGCTCCATCTCTTACTATCAGCTTTCCATCTGTTCGCAATGTACTCGTCATTGCACTGTCGTATGAAAAGGTGTATGCACCGCTCAGCATATTCCTCAGGAAAAATTGCATGCTGCCAGTATCAAACGTCACATTTCCGCCTTGATTAACTTCACTATTAATAAAATTAATCACTCCTCCATCATTGGCACATCGTATATTTGTATCTGAAAGACCAAAAACTTTCATGTCTTTAAACGTAAGGCGAGAATCATCATCAACAACAATTTGGCCTCCTTCACCCAATACTAGCTTCGTAGTGTCACCTTTAAACGTACAACTCCCTTTGATCGTCCACGTTGATGTAAGTGTTACTTTTCCATGAAGATTAATTACTCCCCTGTCTGACTCCCAAAGCAAAGGCGTCGTCGCTTTAAAGCCTGAATCAATAGTCATATGATTTTTTTGAAGATTAATGTGCCCGGGTCCAACTAGCGCACCATCGCCATGCAGCAAAAGATCATAATCAAGCGTAAATTTCCCATCATTCAAAACAAGAGAATTTCCAAAAAATCCATTAACGCCACATGTAAGCTGCGCCGTTGAATCGGATAATGTTATTGCCCCCGTAAATCCCCCGTTACCCCGCAGATCATTTCCTACTCCGCTAATGAGTAAATACAATGGCAAAATACCCTTTGTTAAAAAAAGAGAACTATTTCCATCGAGCGCATAGGTAAACGCATTCAATTGGTCACTTGAAATATCAAATTCAATAGAAGGAAGCTTCACAGCCGCATCATCATAGCTCACCATTTTGCCTGTTTCCACTTGCAACGGAGTCACAAGATTTGAAAGCAGCTCAACAGTAATGTCTTGTAACGTAATATTTTGAGGAATATATATTAACGACCCAACATCACGTATCATACGAGATGTTTTAGAAGAAGACTTGATTCTATGTGGATCACCATTGTTGTATACCCAATAACCTGAATTGTGTAATAGAGCTGCTCCAGGACGAATCCACAACGTAATATCATTCATAGCATTGCCATCTCCCAAAACTATTCCTGTATCTGTGGTCGTGCCCATAGCATCCAAAATAACTTCTCGATCTAAAACAATCGATCCACGAGTAAGACAAATTCCCGAATAAGAACTAATGAAGCTACAATTATCTAAATATAACTGAGAAGTACTGTTCTCAAAATAAAGAGGATCGTTAAGTGTCTCTGGATGACGCCCTAGACAAATATGCATGCCATCACCAACGGTAAATTGCGCATGATGATCAATGGTACTTGTCTGACAACTAGAATAAGAAAAAGTAGCAGTACCGAGTAATGCTACTTTGTCTCTGAAAAGGATACTTCCTGTTTTCCAACTATACGAATCATCCATCACCAAGCGAGCATTATTCAATACTAATTGAGCAGAATCATCAATGCAGGAAATATTGGTATCTTTAAGGCCATGAATCTCTATATCTCGCAGCTCAAAAGTAGCATTCGAATCAATCACTATCGATGCAGAATCTGTAAAGGTAAATACCTTTCCATTACCACACAAAGAAGAATTGCCTTTAATCGTAACCGTACTTGCGAGATCTAAATTTGAATCACAACGCAATATAACGCTATCAAATTCTGCAGTTCCAGCAGAGATTTGCGAGAGATTTGGACTCACGGAAATAACATGCTGATGCCCCACAATTTTTCCAAGTCCATAAAGCGCTATATCGCGCAAAATGAGATCTTGCAATAAATAAAGCGTTCCGCCATTTAGATTAATATCTCCCGATACTGGAAACACGCTATCGAACGTACATGTCGTCAAAGAATCTTCTAGCGTAAATCCATTCTTAAACCATCCAAAACCAAGCATGGTGTTATCGTTATCTGCAGATGGAAAAACAGCAACCGCTTCAACTGAAAGCGCCGTTTCAGAACCCTTAACTACGGGATAACTCACCGTGAAAAAAAATAAGGAAAGTGAGAAAAAGAATAGTTGCTTACTCACTACCATGCTCACCTTTTTTTTGAATCACATCATTCTAGATGGATTCTAGCAAGCACGATATTTAAATCAAGGCACAAAAGCTACTGCCTTAAATAGAAACAATATTTTGCATGTTTTCAATCATTTGATAATACTGCTCGAGTTGATACATCATCTGCATTAAAAATTTCTTTTTTCCCACTACAGTATGCGATTCTTTTGATCGAGTATTTCTTCGAATGAAATAGTGATATAATCGAGAATCAGCCTCACTGTCTCCCGAGTCAACTGCCAAATCAAGCGTAAGATCATACGCTTTTTTAAGTAAAGGGTTGCTTCGTCGTAAACTTGCATTACGGTCAAACACTAATCGCTCAATAACCTGGCCAGTTGCCCGCGCTAAAAGGTGCTCTATAATATCGCACTCTATATCCAATAAAAACAAAAGTCTGTGTATCCCTTGATCCGAAACAGAAGAAAGTTGTTGCAGTATCTGCATAAGTTGATGCACTTTCTCTTTTTTAGGCAATCCCCTAAATTCCTGCCCCAGATAAAGAGGCTGTTGCTGAGGTATCGACTGCTGCATCATCGGCATTGCTGGCTGCTGAGCTTGCATCATCATCGCCGAAGCCTGTGCCTGCATTGCCATCGCAGAAGCTTGCATCTGCATTGCGCATGCGGCAATCTGACCGCCATTATTCTGATAAAGTGGTTGAGGCTGCATCATTGGTTGTGCATAATGCATTTGCGGTTGAATCGGAGCTTGAGCCGCAAATGGCATTGGTGGTGAATAACTGGGCATTGGAGGCGTTTGTGGATAAGAAGTTGGTTGCGCAGGGCTATAATCAACCTGAGGTTCCCTCCTCTGCTTACGCATTGCTTGCACGTAAGAAGTAACTTCTCTCTCATCTTCGTCTATCCGTTTTTCTATTTTCCTCGGTTTTGGTTTTTTTGCTTCTAGTTTTTTCTCTGGCAAAGCCGGAGCAACTTCAACTACTTTTTCGACTAATGGCTCTTCCGGAGTAATTCGCTCTACAACCACATTTACTGTTTTACAAGGATGCTCCATAGATCTACGATTGAGCGAATAAGAAGGTTTTACAAATCGTCGCAACCCAGTTTTTTTAACTCTCTTCTTTTCAAAACCCCATACTCGCTTAGATTTTTTGCCAGAATATTTACTTTCTTTACTCTGACACCGCCACGCATGATGCGCCCGATTCCTAAATTCTTTATATTTTTCTAATATGAGTTTACGACATTTCTTTGCATGAGGGCGCAATTCCGGCATAAGACCAAAAAGAGGATCTCCAACACTTATCGTGCCAAAAAGAGCAAGCATACAGATAAATCCGAGCCAGCGCTTCATGATTCGTCCCTTTTATTTCACCCTACACAGTTTTATCTGTCCCCACTCTAACAATATATCGTTACAAATTGTAATATTTTTAGAAAAAATATTTAAAAAACAAACGAATATCTAAAGTTGATGAAGTCAGAATAAAAAGCACACTAAAGTAGCCGCTTTACCCAAGCATTGCGCGCAAAAGCATCCAGATTGAGTTCGATGCAAATACGCCCGACCAAAACGGCTCCCATTGCTCACGGTTTTTCACGAACGCTGTAAGCAATCCACCAAAAACAAGTCCAATCGATATATTAATTGGCATCAAAAGCCCACCGAGCACGAGCATTGGGTTTATTTTTAGATATTTCAGGATCGCGCTGAAAAGTGCTCCCAACGCAAGCCCCCAATAATCGAACTGTTTAACGGCAATTTGTAACGCCCTACTTTGTGATTTATAGGCAAAAAGCTGAGAGGAGCCTAACCCAAAATGCTTAATTAAAAAGAAAAAGACGACACCTACCACCAAAGAACTCACTACCAATCCAAGTACCTGATAGGCAACTACTTTTTTTCGGTCCAGCTGCATCAAGTGGGCGATTTTACGCCCGAAAAGCACATCTGCCGCTACACCACCGCAAATTTCTACAAATGTTGCTACAAAAACCGTTTGAATCATGTCCAATCCAAAAAGTAGTAGCGCAGGAATCATCACAAAGGTGGCAAACCGTCCCAACGGAGCTAGTCCAATTTTTCCTGCAATAACCATAATCTGATAAATGCATGCAAATGATGCTATAAAAAGAAAAGCTATGCTCAACATTGAAAAGTTAAAGTAATGCAAAAAAAGCCCCCCGCCGGCAATTATCAATCCACCTACCGCGAGAATAGAACTATCTGTAAGGCTCTCACTTGATCTATTTACTGGATAAATCCCATGTTTTTTCAGCCACGACAATCCCTTAAAAATCATGCTCGGCACTGGTATAAAGCTCATAAGTAAACCATACAGGACCATTCCACTACAAAATGTCATCGAAAATTCAATCGCTGATAAATGAGTAAACCACGCAGCATAGACCGTATCAACAAGAAAAATCTTAGTAACCGCTCCGACAGCGAGGGGAATGGCAATAACATGCCCAGTCACAAATCCAATCGCCCAGAGCATCGGCCATAAATCAAATCGTATCAGAGGAAATGAGATCACCCGCCACGTCAGCGCAGGGACAAGAGTAATCGCTTTAGGAACAACGCCATTCATACTCATAAGCCCGTCTTGCAAAAGGCAAAAAAAGAACGTCATGACAAATCCTGCCATCAACTCATACGCTTTTTTAATTTGGTCTCCTACCGCAATCATTTTGTACACGAGCTGGCCAATAGGAAATGAAAGTTGATCCTCCACAATCAAACGATGCTCAAACAGATGCGCAATGAACAACCCAAATGCGCCCGCAACCAACGATAACCCACTCAAAATCGCACAAAAATACACTGGATCAGAAAGCCAGCCTTCAAATAATACCGGCTCTAAAAAATAAAGAGTCGGATACGAAAAGCCACATGCTGTTGCCAATATTCCGCCAATGGAACTCGAAATAGTAATAAATGCTACCGCATGCGAAGGTTGCTTGAGTGAAAATAATTTTAACACCAGCATCGAAATCAAAACAACCGTAGGCGCTATCCACGGACCTATTGGCGTAGCCATTGATATGTAACTCATCACAGCTGTCGCAAACGTTGCCAATATAATTGCACTACCAGCAATCACAATTTTCACATATCCTCCTTGATGTAGATGAAAAGCATAACGATACTCCATTGAGCCAAACTTTATCACGTTTTTTGCAGTAGGTATACTCTCTCACCGCCTGAAACGTTTATATTTATGCCCTTTTTTGCTATAGTAGATGAAAGACTTAATTACTAAAGGTTATTGCTATGGCTCCACTGATTATTTTAATGTACGCACTATTTGCTAGTTCTCTATCTGCCGGAAAATATTTAGTTTCGAATGCCTCTTACATGTTTGTAGTTGGTAGCCGATTCACTATTGCCGGCGCAATTCTGCTTACCTACTACTTTGGATGGCAGCAAAAACGAATTGATATTAGAAAATTAAATATCGCTGCCTATGCCCAAATCATATTTATAGGAATTTACACAGGCTATATGATACGCCTTTGGGGATTGACCTATATTAGCTCAACCAAGCTCTCTCTCTTTTTTAACGCCTCTCCCTTCTTTACGGCCCTATTATCCTACCTTCTTTTTCATGAAAAAATGACCTTTAAACAGCTTATTGGATTAGTAATAGGATTTGTTGGCCTGATTCCTGTAATTATTACCGGATCTCCCGTAGAAACAGAAATTGGAGAATTTTTCTTTATCTCGTGGCCTGAAGTGGCGGTACTAACGGCAGTGGCAATCCAAAGCTATAGCTGGATTCTCATGAGAAAATTAGTAAAACATAATGGAGATTCTACTATTTTCGCCAATGGTGCCACCATGTTTTTTGGTGGCCTGCTGGCGCTCACCACCTCATTTTTGTTTGATGAAGGAATCTCTGCCGTCAAAGACGCGCAGGCATTCTGGCCATGGCTCTTTTACGTGGTGATGGTGAGTAATGTGGTATGCGCTAACCTCTATGGCTACCTACTAAAGCATTACACCGCTACTTTCATTTCATTTGCAGGATTTATTACGCCATTTTTCACAGCCCTCTACGGCTGGAGCTTTCTTGGAGAGCATATTACATGGCACTTCTATGCATCCTGCATAATAGTAATGACAGGACTCTATCTCTTTTATAAGGACGAGCTCAAAGCCACTCCCTCCCTTCCATAGCTCTAATTTCACATCTTTTTTATCAAAACAGGCAAACTATTGCCTATTTACATATTCAGATAGTAATATTATAAAAGAAGGAAAATAGTAGTAGTTCGAAAAAGGAAAATGGCATGAGCAAATATCCTGTTGTATTCTTTTTTGCCGGCCTTTTGATAGGATCGCTTGGAGTTAACTGGGCCGCCTTTGATTGTAGCTCGATCATGAGCTCTTTCCAAGATGGAAGCTTTTTGCCGAAAATGAAAACTAAATTTGAAGAATTTAAAATTTCATTTATGAGCAGCCCTAAGCCGTGTCGCGAATATGGAAGCTTAAAGTTAATGGAATCTCTCGATGATGGAAAATTATGGCCGCATCAACGAAGGAAAATGCGCCATACTTATCTTGATAAAATGATCAAACAAGTAGACTCCTTCCCTTCAGCACAGGAAAAACAACAAAAAATTAAGCGCCTCGGAGACCGAATCGAACAGCTTGAAAGAAAATGCTATGGAAGGAGAAAAGTATGAAAAAATTAGCTTTTTCTCTACTCATTTTTATTACACTTCCTACTCAAGCGATTTCTATTAAAGAAAAAATTAAAAATCTTAGAAAATCGCTCAAAGCTCACGCTGAAAGTGAAAACAAATCATGGTGGCTCTTAGAAAACTTGGATAAACGCGTTTATCAGATGGAACACCGTCTTTCACCGTGTCCAGTACCCGCTACATTTGAAGAAGAAAAAAAGGTTTCGACTCCTGAAAGCCGTCGAAAATACCAAAGCCGTCGCCCTGGCCTAACCGGGCTCAGCAGACGCACGAAAATAAAAGCAAAAAAGAAAAGGTCTACAAAGTGCGAGCGCCCTGGCCTCACCCACATAAAAAATCATAAAAAGAGAACGAAACATCACAAGGGGTGTCGTTTTTATAAAAAATGCTCCTACGACACATAATACATCCGATTAAAAATCAGACATGTGCTTGCCCGCAAGAAAATGGAAATGAGTATGAAAGACTGATTGCCCCACTTCTTTTCCACTGTTGGAAATCAAGCGAAACGCTTGAGATCCGTCCAAATCTTTTGAAAGATCACGCGCTACTAAAAGTAGTTTTCCTGCAATGAACGCATCTTCATCTGAAATATCAGCAATATTTATACTATGTTTTTTAGGAATAATAAGATAATGAATCGGAGCCTTTGGAGCTCTATCTTTTATGACAACCATATCTTCTGTTTCTTTTATAATCTGTGCGGGAATTTCTCGCGCGATTATTTTACAAAAGATGCAATCAGATGCCATAAAATGTCCCTGTTTAGTGAATGGAATTCTTGTCTGTCTTCGACTACTTCGGACAGCCTTCGCGTTCTGCTTGTAACACTCCTACCACCACAGCATTCCTAATAGTGGCGCAGCCAGACGAAGCCCGTAAGAGCAAAGACTGGTGCCGAGAGCCGGACTTGAACCGGCACAGTGTTTCCACCGCGAGATTTTGAGTCTCGTGCGTCTACCAATTTCGCCATCTCGGCATATCTATTTCAAGTAGTTTTAGTGTACTTCAAAAGATCAAAAGCGTCAAAACTAGGCATCACTTTCAATTCTATCTAATGCATCGCATGTACTCGAAAGCTCATCGCGTACCTGTAAAATATCCCGCGCTACCTTCTCTTTTTGTGCTCTAAAATAGGTACGCGCCTCGCGAACAGATACCCCATCTGGGTAACGTTTATGCTGTATAACATCGTCTATCTCTGCTGCCGCACCGCGTAATCGCTCCAGCTCTTTTTCCAGCTTGTCTTTAAGCTTGAGGGTAGTAGTATAATCAGCAAAACTCTTTTGCTGTTGCTGCGCGTGCTCATCTGAGCTGAACCACCACTCTGGAATTCCAAGAGCCACTTTAAACGATGGCCTGCACAGCCCATTACGATATGTTTCAACGCACACTTGATAATTCACAAACCCATTGCCTTCAAATTTTGTTGGAGCCTCGCTATGCGTCGCCATAACACTTACAAGCTGCGAAAGCTGTCTCATTTTTTCGCACATTTCATTCATATACATTGCCGCAAGATTTGGCGTGGTCCCTGAAAGTGGTTCATCCGTTAAAAACATAAACCGTGCCTGCGGATACTGGCGATTGTTATACTCAATTGCATTCAGCACGCTATCCATTCTTGCTTTTTGCGCCTGGAAGCGAGACATTTCATCGGCAACGCTTTCAGACGTATCAATACTCGTATACAATTTCGTAAGCCAATGAAGCTCCATTCGCTCAGCAGCTGCAATACCAAATGCATGCGCAAGCACTACGTTACATCCAAACATTTTAATACATACCGATTTGCCTGCCCCATTTGGCCCAGAAAGAATTGCCTTATTTGCATCATCAAATCCAAGCGCCATGCTGTTCGGCTTACTGTTGGGCACCATCAACAACGTCCCGTTTTCAATGCGCGCTTGCGCATGATCACTATCTTCAGGCAAAAAATCTACAAAGCAAAACGATTGATCCGATGCACGATGCTCACGCATCAGCTTGGCAATTGCATAGACCGCATCAAGCTCCCCTATCGCCCAGAGCGCTTTCTGAAATTTGCCACTATTTTCTTGCATATGCGGATGCAGTGCCAATGCATGACCGCGATGCACATCTTTTGATTTCTCCTTGCTAAATGCTGGTGCATGCGCAAGTTCAATCAATGAACGAAACGATTTTGATTTCGTATGCGCAAACACATCTTGCAAATATCCGGCCATGCGTGTTTGTTTGAAATAGTTATCGCCTGAAAGATACGTATGCATCCGAGAAATTGAGCGTAAGCTTCTGGCCAAAAAAAGATTATGCAATTTAAAGTCTTTCATTGATTGCACAAGCCCCATGCCTTCTTGAACTCCATCTTTAATCATCAGAGTAATATTAGCTGTACGCATTAATGCCATTCGTAGCAGATAAAGTGCATTCGCAGCAATAGGAACCGCTCCCGGATTGTCTAAACTAAAAATCAACGTGCCATCTTTTCGAAAGTTTGCGTAACACATTGAAGCGGGCACAATAGAAGTAACGGCAGAAATCATCCTTCCGATTTTGCCCAAATGCCACTCAGAATCGATTGCATGCGACTCTCCTGACTGCGGCAATAAATCTCTTAACGTCCCCTTTGCATCAACGCGATCTCCATAGCTTTGTACTGCAAATTTTGCTCGCTCTTTCTCAAACTTTAAACGATCATGCTCCGCTTTCCAAGTCGCATCTCTTTCTTGAGCAGAAATATCTAAAGCACAAATCGCAGCTCTTTTTGCGGGGTCTTCCATGACATCACGCACAGCTGCATCAGGCGTAGCTGCCTCCAAATATAATTTTTGCAAGGCACCATGCTTTTCGTGTAAATCTTTTTGCGCTTGCTGTAATTGATCAAAATGCCGTGAATGCGTAAACGCATTATATGCATTAAAAGCTGTCGCAATACCATCCCATGCGGTAATCAAAGGATCGTCAAGATCAGTTCCATTTACAATTGCACTATGAAAATCATTAACCACAGGTCGTAATCCAAAAACAATCAGCACTTTAAAAAACTTTGCCACTATTTTTATATCAGCGTTTGTGCCTAAAAATTGAGGGTTTTTGATCTTCTCTAATCGGTTGGTTATCGGGCTAAATATCTGCTGCCCAATAAGTGGCACGGTATTTGAAAGCCAGCGAGCTAATTCTACGACATAGAGCTCTTTTGCTTTTTCAAAAAGATGCACTTTTCCTTGCACGCTTACTGCCCGATTAGGATCCCAATACCGATAAAACGCACGCTGGTGTTTGGCAAAATCCTGTAATATCGATTGCACATTCTCAAACGCCTCATCATTTTCAACCAAATGCCTAATGCTCTGCTGTATGGTTAACGTATTGCGCTGATCATGCAGCGCAATCATATTTGTCATCGCCTGTGCACCAACAGCCGTGATGGTCCGCTTTGAAAGATGCCTTAAAAGATCCGGTATTAATAATTCTTTTATTTCATTTGTTTCGACAATCGAATGCGCAGCATGTCCGGGCCCATTACCATATGCGCTAGCGGCAAGTTGGGGCAACGGAGTGCATACGTAATCGACATGGCTTAAATCTTTTTTCAGTGTCTGAATATACCCCTTTATTTCATCAGGAACTTCTTGCAGTATTTCATACAGCGTTTTACCTCCCCGGCCAACACCCCGTGCAATAATCAAACAATTTTGCAAAAAACTTCTCTGTGCTTGCCTATTACGAGCGCTTCGCTTTTTTGGCCGCGCCACAGCAATCTCTTGCTGCGAAAGCGCAGCAACTTCAGCCCATACCGGCTGTACCGGCATCCATAAAGACGTAATCAATAAAAGATGTTTACAAAAAGTGTTAAGACGATGCGCTTTGATAGGAAACATTTTTTCCTCCGGTGCGATATTCTTGATGTTTAATTAATTGGGACAGTATACCGAAAAACCCTACTTTTTCTAGATTCTGCGAACAAAAATTAAAAATGATATTACAACTCTCTCTATTATAAGTATATTACCATTCCGTTCGTCCTGAGCTTGTTCCGTTCGTCCTGAGCTTGTCGAAGGATACGGGCGGAAAAAGGGCATTTTACCATTCGTTTCCTTCGACAAGCTCAGGACGAACGGTTGGGGTCCCCGCGAAGCTCTGCGAAGTGGGGTTAAACGGTTGGGGTCCCCGCGAAGCTCTGCGAAGCGGGGTTAAACGGTTGGGCCCCTACGAATCCTTTGCGGAGTGAGGTAACATTCAGTATCAAAGTAAAAAATTGATTAAATAATTTTTTGTTCACAGAGCCTAGCCAACCAATAATTTAAAAAATACGAGACATATTAAATATTGGTCCGTACACTGCAAAAATTAAAAGTGCAACGAGCATCCCAAGAATAATCATAACAGTCGGCTGCAAAAGCATCGTAAGCCACGCAAGGCGCTGCATAACGCGCACGTGATATGTATCGGATGCGCGCTGCAGCAAAAGTGGCAAACGGCCAGACTCTTGCCCCACTTCAATCATCGCAATAGTATCTGGAGAAAAAAGATTTTCAGCATGCTGCGCCATAGCCGCGCTCAGCGAACTGCCAGAAATAATATCGTGCTCTATTGCCTGCAGGTTATGCTTTAAGATGTGATTCTGTACTGATTGTCGCACAATAGTGAGCGCCTGCGAAAGCGGCATCCCTCCCTCAAGTAACACTGCTATTGCACGCATCGCATAGGAAAGAAATCGTTGCTGCAATATACTCCCTACAAACGGAAGCTTCAACAAGAGCGCATCGAGCAGCTTGCGCGCTTTTCCTTTGCGCGTGATGCGCCACAATACAACAATACATAATGCGCCAATAGCAATAATGAGTCCCATCGCTGCACTCTGCACAAACGCACTTATTGCAAGCAAGCTTTGCGTGAGGGGAGGAACTTCCGTTTGCATTGAAGCAAAAATATCCACAAACCGCGGCATAATAACCGTAAAAATAATCATAATAATTACGAAAAAAAAGAGCAGCGTAATTGCGGGAAGCAATAATGCTGATCGAAGTCGTTGATAAAAATCTTGTGTTGCTGCAAGGTGAGCGCAAATTGCGTCCAGCGATGAGGGAAGCGTTCCCGATTCTTCTCCCGCCTTAATAAGCTGAATAATAATAGGACTTGCAATAGTTCCCGTTTGCGCCAGCGCATCACTCAATGAAACTCCCGCAATCACCATCTGCGCAACCTGATGCATCTTTTCTTGCAACTGCGGATGCTCGGTTTGATTTGCCACAATTAAAAGCGCGTCGGGAATTACTATCCCCGCATCAATAAGAGTGGTTAATTGTTGAAAAAGTTGTAACCGATGCAAAAGGCCAATCGGGCGCTTAACCCATTGGCGCTGCTGTTTACATGAAAGCAAAGCCACCTGACGCTTTAAAAGAAGCTCATCCAAATGCTCAGCCGATCGAGCAAATAACGTCCCTCTTTTGTTTCTCCCTATCAGATCAACTCCGCGCCAGCGATAGTATGGCATTGCTACTCTCTTTTAAAAAATCGTAATTTGTCTCTCTATTTTTAAATCATCGCACAAATCATCAAAGGTCTTTTCTGTTTCAAGCTTAAGCCGCTTGAGCTTGCTTGTAGCCCCCGTAACGATCGAAATGCATCGCTCTGGTATCTTCGACATTTTTGAAAGATACCGTACCAATTCTGCGTTTGCCTTGCCCTTCTCTGGCGCACTTTTTAGAAAGCACTTCAGGCGCTTGCCTTCGAGCTTACATCCAATTCTGCCTGAAGATGGCACCACTTTGACCTCGATAATTACAGCCATATAGCCTCTTTCATTGTTTCTTGTCATCCTACGTTATCTTAAAAAATATGCAATAATCTCCACCTTCCCTCTTGCCTAATGGGGCAAATACCTTTATTCTGTTCATACTTATTTATCTTTGAATGTAATTCAAATGGAGAGATGGCTGAGTGGCTTAAAGCGCTTGCCTGCTAAGCAAGAGTCTGGGAAACCGGACACGGGGGTTCGAATCCCCCTCTCTCCACCATACTTCGCCAAGGCATCGTATGGCACGGCAAATTTTTTACCTCTTTTCCTATTGTCTTCAACAATGCAATCGGGTAAAATAGAAATACACGTCAATTAAATTGAAATATAAGATCACGGAGAGATGGCAGAGTGGTCGAATGCGGCGGTCTTGAAAACCGCTATACCGAAAGGTATCGAGGGTTCGAATCCCTCTCTCTCCTCCAGTATTTACTGTTACAAGCTTCGTTATGGATTTACCATTACCAAGTAATAGTTTTGTAACATTTCATGCGCCCATAGCTCAATTGGATAGAGCGTCAGACTACGGATCTGAAGGTTGGGGGTTCGACTCCTCCTGGGCGCACCATACTTCGCTAAAGCTTCGTATGGCAGGCCATCCGAAAAATGCATACAAATAAAAAGCACCCGGTTTAATGGGTGCTTTTTCTATTTTCAATAATTACCGACTATTACAGGCTCTGCAGTTCTTGCCAACGCTCTCTAGTTAGTCGATAAAAAACGTGGTCCAAGTCTTTATAGACACATTCTTTTTCATATACAAATCCAAGCTTTTCCATAACACGTATCGAAGCTTTATTTTCCGGCAGCGCAAAGCAGGCAATAGAATTTAGGCCAAGTTCCTCAAATCCGATACGCACAATTTCTTTTCCCAGCTCCGTCGCAATCCCCTTCCCCCAATATTCTGGGAGAACTCCATATCCTAATTCTACTTCATCTGCGCCATCAATATTCGCATGCTTCAAGCCAGCGCGCCCCATAAAAGCACCACTATCTTGATCTTCAATAATCCAGTAGCTAAAGCCATACGCATCGAAGTGATCAATTAATGCACCAAGGGATTCAAGCGATTGAGCGCGCGTTCGCTCGCCTCCAAGCGTAATCATAACGTCAGGATTCTGATACATGGAAGCAAGATCATCAATGTCTCCGGGAGTCATCCGGCGCGCTTTTGTGCGCGGTGTCGAAAATGATTCGATCTGTTTCATGAAAACCTCCACCAAACGAAAAAAAGGACTATACTGTATAAAACCAGTATACCAGAGGAACTATGAACAAAAAAGCCGTATTTAAAGAGCTACAGCAGATCCCTGGGGTTGGCCCCTCTATCGCGCAAGACCTCTGGAATCTAGGCATTCGTTCCATACAAGGCCTCACATCTGCAAATCCAGAGGCATTATATGAGCAATTATGCGCCCTACAGGGCCCAACAGACCGGTGCATGCTCTATGTATTCCGCTGTGCTGTCTATTATGCCTCCACAAAGGATCCCGATCTCGAATTGCTCAAATGGTGGCATTGGAAGGGATAAATGCCCCTTTTTGCCTAAATTACCCGTTGCAATTGCTTTAAAATCGTGAGATACTCTTGATAGAGTATTTTTTAACATTTTACACAGAGTGTCTCTATGAATATATATGTAGGCAACTTGCCTTACTCGATCACAGAAGATTCCCTTCGCTCATTGTTTGAGCAATTCGGGTCAGTTTCATCAACTAAAGTAGTTGTTGATCAAATTAGCGGCCGTTCAAAAGGGTTTGCTTTTGTTGATATGCCTGAAGACGAAGAAGGCGAAGCTGCTATCGAAAAACTAAATGGTCACGAGCTTGATGGTCGTACTATTGTAGTTAACAAAGCGAAACCTCGCGCTCCAAGAGATTCAAAGCCTCGCACTGGTGGTTTCCAGTCACGTGGTCCGCGTCGTTTCTAATCAACGCGAATTAAATCTTTGAGATTAAAGGCCCCGATTCATTTCGGGGCTTTTTCTTTATCTTTTATTGTGCAAAAAGAAAAACATGAAAAAAAAATATATTATTTTCTTTCTTACCCTTCTTGGCACGGTTACACAGATCGTCAATACTGCTGACCCCCACGCGCATTCCGCTGTATGCCCTGCATGCCATCGTAGCTTTCCACGCGGTTCACGATTTCCTCACCAAGGATGTCCGGGAACGCCATCAGAATATGATTCATTCACACACTATGCCGCACTTGCCCAAGCCCATGATGCACGCCAAGCAATGCTTCCACCACCACCAAGACGCACTGCTGCTGTAGCCGCAGACGCAGCATTAAGTCAGTTGCAAGATAGTGACGATGATGCAGCAGCTCCGCAAGATCATCCACCACAAAAAGCAAACAAAGTATGCTTACGAATGGCACATTTTATCTCACAAACCGGCGCCCATAAGCTGCGAGCCCAGTGCCCTTTTGAAACGGATGGGCATCCATGTACGACAGTATTCACTGCATCCGATGTAGCGCTAGAACCTGCAAGGGAACACATTCGTGTTCTTCTATATGATCACATGCCTCAGGTGCATGGCAAAATACCTCTGCCCAAATAACTCTACTGATAGAATCCAGATGAAATCACGTAGGTTTTGCCTTCTTTTTTCAATGACGTTACAAAATTATGCTTTGTCGCACCATTCAAATGAGTTTTTATATGGATTGATCCGTGCTCAGATTCCTGTATGAAATCTCTAATGAATTGCTTTCCTTTTTCATCTTTTAAATTATAGATGTTACGCCAGATCAAGTCATAATCGTCGCCATAGGCATAACACAATCCAGTAGTATCAACTACCACGAGCTCTAGATCACCGCGCCTAAATTGGCCGCTCTTTTTAACAAACTTTTCAAATGCTTTTTCTCTTGGGTTTGCTTTCAAATAACTGGCGCCACTTTGTACGAGCAAGATCATAGTTTCCGTTTTTGATATCGGATAGTAACTGGACGCAATTACGTATTGCCCCACGCCAATATCAATGTGTTGGGCAAAGGTTGATTGGAATGAGCCTTTTAATTTTGCGTTAACCCAGATTCCTTGCTTGGTTGCGCGCTTAAGCATACTTTTAATATACTCAAAACCATCTTCATCTGTTTCATTGAGCACTGACTGCCCAATATTATCTACATTCCCCCCATCTGCAATGATTTTGCCCTTCATGTCGTAGACAGTGATATAAAGATCACCGTACCGGAAAGCATCGCTGCGTCGATGAGAAAACTCTTCAATAGCACTTGTTTTTCCGGTTGTCTTCATAAATTGATATGCCGAGCGCACAAGATCCATAGTTTGCTCACGATTAGCTTCGGGATAATAGCCACATGCAATAAAGTATTCTTTCCCATTTTTTGCTTTTACTTTTTCAGCATACGTTTTTTTCAATGCACGCTTAGACGTATATTCAACCCATACGCCCTCGCTACTCGCTTTTAGCTTTTTCACTATTTCACGATTTACATATACGCCATTTTCATCTTTATAATTCCACGCATTAGATCCAATAAGCCCAGGACGATCTCCCTGTGCCATAATGTTTCCTGAGAAATCAAGCGCATAAAGATACAAGTTCCCCGTAACGAATGAGCCGCCCGGATAGCTCAGCAAGCTAAATACTCTATCTGCGGGCTTACCTTCGTTTTTAATTTTATCAAAAAGAGCAACCCCACCTTTAACCAAATTAACTACTGCTTCTTTTTTTGAATGAGGGAAAAATCCAGAGCCAACTACGAATGCTTTTCCTTCTTTTTCAACAAGCTGCACATACGTTACTTTTGTAGCATTATGCCATTCATAGGTAACCCAGCCGCCCCCTTCTTTTGCCACTTGAATCATATTCTGTATAGCAGGAGTTCCTACCCAATCAGTAAAGTCATACATGTTCCGCCACAGCAGATACGCATCTTCACCATGCGCCAAGCAGGTGCCATTAATGTCGTAAACAAACACATACAAGTCACCTTTTATAAATTCTTTCGTATGTGTAAATCTATTGCAGGCAACGTCCAGCGGACGTTCTTCAAGTTCTTGCTTAGCTCTATCAACGAGCTCAACTACCGCATCTCTTTTCTTTTTAATATCAAACGTAAAGTTTTCAACTTCTTGCACAGGATCAGCAATGTCTTTTTGTGTGCCGTCCTCTCTTAAAAACCCAGTTTCAATTGCATCACCATTATCGTCATCATCCTCATCTATTGGTTGCGACTCATCGAAATCAAACGATTCATCCTCTAAAGGTGCTTCCACCTCCTCCGAAAATACTCGATCCAGCTCGCTTATAAGACGAGAAGCATCTTCCCCCTCAGACTCACCATCAAATTCTTCTACGATTTCTTGCTCATCACTTTCTTGCGTAACCGGTTCAGCTTCCTCTTGCGATTCACCTATAAATTCTTCTATTGTATCGTCATCAGCGCCTTCAAATACATCTTCCTGCTCGTCCTCAGGCTCCTGCATATCAAAGCTTTCTAACTCATTCTCTTCCTGCTCAACTCCAACCACGTCACCTTCATCTTCAAATTCATCCATGCCGCTGAGCAGTTCTCCGATAGTGTCGTTGCCATCTTTGGCATCAACAATCGCATCTAAATCTGCCATGAGTTCGTTAAGATGCTCAAGCGACGCATCTTTCGCATATACCGCAGTAAAAAAAATGATACAAAGGACAAGCCATTTTTTCATTACATATTCCTTTTTTTAAATAACTATCAGCTTTAGTCTCTTCTTCTTCCCATAAAGCGCAATAAAAATAGAAAGAGATTAATAAAGTCCAAATATAATGTAAGCGCACCAATAACTGCAACCTTGCCCATCATTTGGCCGCTGCCCATCATAGACTGGCCCATTTGCCTGATTTTTTGCGTGTCGTATGCAGTCAAGGCAGTAAAAACAACAACTCCGATACCAGAAAACACTAAATCAATGACTGGATTTTGTAGCCACATATTCACAAGCAATGCAATAATGATCCCCCATAATCCCATCATAGCTATATTGCCCAGTTTACTCAGATCACTGCCGGTCAGATAGCCATAGACGCCCATCACGCCAAACATTCCCGCCGCAACCCCAAACGTTTGAACAATAGATCCGGGGGTATACACAAGAAAAATTGCTGAAGTAGTTATGCCAACTGAAATCGCATAAACTGCAAACATTGTCACAGCCAAAGCCAGGCTCAATTTTTCAATCGCTGCTGCTAACCCAAATACAAGTGCAAGTTGCACGACAACCAAAACCGTCATCAATCCCGGACTGCCAAACAGTGTGGTTCTAATATTGGCAATGGTTGAAACGTAATATGCAGTTGCACACGTAACGGCCAACGCCGCCCCCATTAATCCATAAACGCTGTACATGAAATTGGCTAGTCGAGTATCGCCGGTATATTCAGATTCGTACATGATAAGCTCCTTTGCACGCAAAAGTAATCAAAACTATTTAACTCTAACTATAGGATCCAATGAGTCTTTGTTCAACTTTTTTGCACCCAGCATACAAAAAGAATATGCTAGCTAAGAAATCTGATCCCGTACACGTATAAAAAGGAGTAATTATGAAACGATTGATCGCAACTGCGGTAGTCACCTTATCAATAATTCCAGGAGCTCACGCACTCAAAAGCCCAGACGCAAATGGAGACCATCCTATTTTTGTTGGTGTACTCACGAGCCAAGAAGGAAATGTATTTAACGTAACAAATGTTACTGTAGGACGCTCCGCTTCAGCTCACGACAAAGTAACCCTTTATGAAATGCCTAAAGATCTCAAGAGCTCTTCAAAAGGAAATATGATTTCGGTTAACCCCTACGAAACGCTTACTACCGCACAACTTGAGCTCATAAAAATAAAAAAAATTACCGTTCCAAATCCGCAAACCACATGGAAATGGAAAAATCCAGAAGATACGCGCGCTTCCAGTATGGCAAAAGAATTTATAGAGGTTGTTATCACGTGGAAAAGTGGTAGTGCCGTGCATTATTTGCTAGAATTAGGACCAGAAAATACTCGACGTCCAATAAAAATTTATTCTGAAGTAATCGACAAACCAATCAAAGGAACTCGCCAAGATGGCACGCTCTTTTGTGCAAACATTAACAAAGATGATCTGCGCAAAAAAGGCGCGCCGTTCCAATCGGTTAAAAGCCTGGTGCTTGATGAACCCTGCTTTAAAGTTCCCGCAGACAATGTCGGAATAATAAAACAACCAAACAACAACCAAGGATAAAAGTATGCCAATCCCAGTTACTGAAGAAAACTTCGAAAAAGAAGTACTTCAAGAATCAAAGCCAGTTATCGTTGACGTCTATGCAACGTGGTGCGGCCCATGCCAGCAAATGGAACCAATCTTTGAAGAGCTTGAAAAAGAAATGACCGATTATAAGTTTACAAAGCTCAACGTTGATGAGGCGCGCGATCTTTCTATCAAATACGGCGTAATTTCTGTGCCCACTTTTCTCTTCATGAAAAATGGTGAGGTGAAAGGCAAAGAGACCGGATATAAAAGTAAAGATGACCTCAAAACAGCAATTGAAGCTGCATTAAAATAAAAAAGAGCCCCGGGTAAATCCGGGGCTTTCTACTTTTTCTAACGAAGA
>JAJCZB010000054.1 GCA_029262595.1 Candidatus Babelota bacterium
CCACCGAGCCGGTCCAGGTGCGCTTCGATGAGCGCAGGCGCACCACCATCGAAGTCTGCCGGCGCCGGATCGTCGATGCCAGGCTTTGGGACGCGATGCGTGACGACCAGCAGGCCGCGGCCGAGCGTATCTATCGCGGGTTCGCGGCCATCACGGGGCCGGTCGCGGTCAAGGTGGCCAGCCTGGAGCGGGTGGATTGCGGCGCCATGACCAGCAGCCCGGAGCGCCTGGCCGCGCTGATCGAGGATTACTGGACCTGGGCGAAGCAGGCACAGCGCGAGCGGATCAGGGTCTCGGAGGTGCTGGACGTGCTGATTCTCGGCAAATCCTGTGCCCAAGTGGACCGCGATCGGCGCCAGCGCAAGGGCACGGCGCGCGCCAACCTGTTCGATGGCCTGGAGGTCTATTGCCGGGTCAAGGGCTGGGTGCTCAGGAAGGCGGGTTAACCTTTTCCCTGTTGACGGGCGCGGGGGCTATCGTGTAACGGTTTTACCCACCAACGGAACTGCCCCTGGATCTCAGGGTAATTATCACCTTAACGTACCTCCAGGCCAATGCCGGATATCCAACGACAGGCCAGCACGAATCTCGATCTCGCTGATTTGATCCCTGAGGAAGTTCTTGCACGGGTAGCGCATGACCTTTCTCTTGGCCTCGATTGCAATGTGCCGCTCATGGCTTGCAAGGAGGCGGTCGGGTTGCTTTTGGCGGAGCTGCAAAAGCGTTCGTGGTTAATCGCCCCATCCGCATCCTGATCTCGGCATTGAGATAACCGAGAAAGGCGCGCGTGTGGAGAAAATAGGCCTCTTGTGCTTGGAGCGTCGGCAGATCGATATCCTTGGCTTTGATGTCGTAGACTTTAGTCACTCGCCTGTGGCTCCGATCCCTATTGGCTTATCGAAAACAGGGTCTTTGATATCCATGAAACCTCCCGTTTTTGAACTTGGCGCTGGCCCCGACAGATTATTGCTCCGCTACAACCCTGAGTCGATTCTTGAGTTGGCGAGGACCATCCAAGCGGCGCGGGATATGGGGCTTGCAGACCCTATGCCCGAACGGCTGCAAACTGAATTAGAGGGACGGATTACGCTTTCGACGCCAGCGTAAAAAGGCTTTCGCCTTCTGCCTAAGCGTTCGCGCTCGACCCCGCCGGAATCGCCCGCGTGGGGTTTTTCGTGTCCGAACAACCGGGGATTTGATTTTGATTTCAATTCTGAGTTTTTCGAACAATGCCCCGCGGCGGTAGGCGGACTGGAGCTGGCCGGCCCAAGGGATCGCCGGATAAGATCAAGCGCGAGAAGGAGATCGCGGCCTCCGGACTCACACCACTCGATTATATGCTGTCGGTGCTGCGTGATTCTAAAGCTACGCCGGAAAACCGCAAATGGGCGGCCGGCGCCGCGGCACCTTACTGCCATCCGCGCCTTTCCTCGGTTGATCACACGGGCGCGCTCAACTTGAAGCATGAGGATGTCACGCCTGAACAAGTCCGAGAGGAGGTCTCAACACTTTTCGCCGAGCCTGCCGACGACGCGTCGGATGGCGATAAGGTGGTACACTGAGCGGCTGAGTGCTGCGGTCGATCAAGGCCAAGCGCATTACGACGAGGCTCAGCGCTGGCTGGCAAAGGAGGACTTGTTTTACCTCTTGGTGGCTCTGCTGCGCCGAGGGGATGCGAACCGTGATTGGATATTCGATCGGTGCCGCGAAGTGCAAGCTGCACCCAATGGACATCTCGATCTCTGGGCTCGGGAACACTACAAGTCAACGATCATCACGTTCGCGCTCACGATCCAAGATATCCTCGCGGACCCGGAGACTACGGTTGGGATATTCAGCCACACACGGCCGATCGCGAAGGGCTTCTTGCGCCAGATTAAGCAGGAGTTCGAGGGCAACGGAAAGCTCAAGGCCTTGTTCCCGGACGTACTGTGGACAGATCCAAAGCGCCAGGCGCCGAAGTGGTCTGAGGACGATGGCATTGTGGTGCGCCGCACCGGCAATCCAAAGGAATCTACAATTGAAGCCTGGGGCCTGGTCGACGGTCAGCCCACCGGGAAGCATTTCAACCGGCTGATCTATGACGATCTTGTGACCAAGGAATCGATCACGTCGCCTGACATGATCAAAAAGGTTACATCATCGTGGGAACTCTCCTTGGCTCTCGGGGTCGAGAACGGTGTCCGGCGCTACATCGGCACGCGCTCTCATTTCGCGGACAGTTACGGGGAAATGATCCGGCGCGGGGCGGCGGTGGCACGCGTTCACCCTGCAACGTCAGACGGAAAGGTCGACGGGCCGCCTGTTTTGATGCAGGCCGAGACGCTCCGCGAAAAGCGGCGAGACATGGGCCCCTATACGTTTGGTTGTCAGATGTTGCTGGACCCGAAGGCCGACGAGACGCAGGGCTTTAGAGAAGAATGGCTGGAGTATTGGCCTGCAGCAAAGTTCAACGATTTGAACCTGTATATCCTTGTCGATCCGGCGTCGGACAAGAAAAAGCACAGTGACTACACCTCCATGTTTGTCGTCGGTTTTGGCGAAGACCACTGCTACCGGGTCGTCGCGATGCTTCGCGATCGGCTCAGTTTGACCCAGCGCGCCGACGCGCTGTTCGCCTTTCATCGCGACTACCGCCCTCAAGCTGTCGGTTATGAGCAGTACGGCATGCAGGCCGATATTGAGCACATCAAGGATCGGCAAAAGCGTGAGAACTATAAGTTCAAGATTGTGCCTCTTGGCGGACAACTCGCGAAGGTTGACCGAATTCGGCGGCTAATCCCGCTCTTCGAGCAGGGCAATATCCTTCTGCCCGATCATCATATGCGCGTGACCGCCGAAGGTGTGAACGAAGATCTGACACGCATCTTCATCGACGAGGAATACCTGGCCTTCCCGGTTTCGGTTCATGACGACATGCTCGATGCCCTGAGCCGAATTTGTGACCCGGATTTTGTGATAGTCGCGCCACGGGTGCGGACGCGACAAAGCAACGCGGGGCGTGCGAACAATGCTTACAGACCCCAACGCTGGCGCGGCTGATCTCGTCCAACCGACCGACGAAGAGCGTCGCAACGGTTGGACCCCAGACTCCTTGACGGCCTATTTGAACGAGCGGGCAGATGTCGCGGTCGAAAGGATCGATCCCAATAGCACGCTCAACCGCCAGGCCAGGCGGCCCAAGCGCGCGAACAGCAAGTACAGGCCGCAGAGGTGGCGAGGATGACGTTCATTTGGCCGAAAGATCACAGCTCGGCGTTGCTCGCGTTTAGGAACAAAATGCGCGCGAGATACGACGCGGCCCTAGCTACCGAGCAACATGTGTGGGGCCCAACGCCCCACGATGGTTCAGAAGGCACCTTGATCGCACAAGCATGGGAAAGCGTGGCTGCCGAGGATTTCCGAGCGGAATTCGAGAGAGACCATGAGCCGACTGCTCTGCGTTATTCGGTTTTCGACCGAGAATATCGGGTGAAACTGGCCAACAACGAAGTTGTGGCAGTACCGCAGCCATGAAACCCGGCGACACCATCGAAACCGCGATCTGGCTGGACGGCCGCGAGACGCCCCAGGCCCGTGCGCAGTTCGAAGCCGACGTAAGTGCAGCCCTGGTCGAGCGAGCCAGTGCCGAGAATGCCGTCCTGGCACCCGTCAAGTGGTCCGTGAAGCGCCTGGGCGAGGATCGGGTGCCGGAAGCTCCGGACCACATCCAAGGCCCCGACGTGCGTCTCCTGGTCGCTGAGGCCGATGTTTTGAGCGTGGCACCGACCGCCAGCCACTTTCTGTCCGAACTCGAGCCCAGGGATTTGACCCGGCTGCGCCAGATCACACGGCGCGGTTATCGCCGGGCCTATCCGGGACAGGGCCGCCTGACCGACCGGCAGTGTGACACCTTGATCAACGACCTGGGCCCCGAAGCCGCGGTGGCGGCGCTGGAGCGCGGCAACGCGACCATTCAATGATGCGCGGAGGAATCCCGGCTATGGCCATGTGCTTGTTTACCGTGGTGCCTATCTGATGGCCGGCGGTGCGCTGTCTGGCGCGAAGATCCTCAGCCCGCTCCAGACCTTGGCGCCCGGCCTGGGCAAGAAGCTCGACGTGCTGCAGGTGTTCAATAAGAAAGACAGTGGCTCTGAGGCCCCGCCGCCGGTCTCAACGCCAGTGCCACCGCCCACGCCCACGCCACCGCCCGAGCGCGATAGCCTGGCTGCCGCGGCCGCCGCCGACAAGGAACGCAAAGAAGCGCTGAAGCGCAGGGGCCGCAAGGCCTCCATCCTCAACTCGGCCCAAGGCGTCACCGAAGACGCGCCGCTGGGCCGTCCGGCGGCCTCGTCGGGCGCCGCGACACTTGGATAGGAAATAGCTCATGGCCTTGCAATTCACTGTCTGGGGTACGGCGGCCGAGGTCGCGAACGGTCCGGTCCTGAACGAAGGCGTCATTGCCATTGGCGGTGCCTCCGTGGCGAGCGCCGCCGTCATCGACCCCACCGGCGACAATCGCGGACGGCGGGTGCGTCTCTTTGCCGAGGCCGCCTGTTATGTGACCTGGGGCGAGGATCCAACCGCCCTGAACGATGGGACCGGGGGCCGCATGCTGGGCGCCGAAAATCCCGAGTACTTTGACGTGCCGGCGGACTTCAAGATCGCCGTGATTCAGCGCACGTGATGACAACAAAAGAAGAGAAGGCGGCGTATGCGCGCGAATGGCGCTCGCGGCCTGAAAATATCGAAAGAGCGCGGGCCAGCGCGAGGGCTTGGAAGAAGCAGAATCGGGAAATGGCCAATGCCTACAATAAGCGCTGGCGCCAAGAAAATCCTGGCAAAAGTGCGGAACACAGCCGTCGTTATCACGACCAAAACCGTGATGTGATGGCACAGCGAATGGCGGCATGGCGTGCGGCAAACCCCGGTAAGGCAAGGGTGGCCTATTCTCGTAGAAGAAAAACAGTGGTGCGTGCTACGCCAACCTGGGTCGATGCAAATGCAATCGAGATCTTCTATAGGGAGGCGGCAGAGCGCGGAATGCATGTTGACCATATTGTGCCCCTAAAGGGCAGGACTGTCTGCGGGCTTCATGTGCCGTGGAATCTCCAATTGCTTTCTCGGACAGACAATTGTCGGAAGAGCAATAAACTTATCCAAAGGACATAGCTATGGTCGGTAACGTTGGCGCGCTGCGTACACCTCCCGTGGGGCCTGACATCACCTCGAAGGCACTCGACTTGGCCCAAATGTTTATAAGCGGCTGGGCGAAGAAAGATCGGTCCGCTATCGAGGCCGTTCTGACCGAGTTGCGCGAGGCCGCCAAGAACAATGCCGAGGTCTACAAGCAGGCCAGCGCCGCGCTGAACGAATTGTCACGCCGTGAGAAGGCGGCCCGCGAGCTCGAGGTAGCGGCGCGTCAGGCCCACGAGAGCGCCACCAATCTGACACGCCAGGCTCATGGCGAGATAGCGGCGGCCAACCAGGCGTTAAGCCAGGAGCGCGAAGCCTTCGATGCAAGAATGAAGGTGGAGACCGAGGCCCTGGAGGTTCGAGAACGCGCCGCAGCGGTGCGCGCCGATGTGTTGAGCCGGGAAAAGGCGGCCTCGACCCGGCTACAGAACAGCCTGACCGCCAAGACTGCCAGCGCCGATAAGCAGATCGCGCAGGCCCAGGCGCTCAAGGCAGAGGTCGCCGGCAGGTTCGCCCGGGTCAAACACATCATCGACGAGGAGCCGCAGATATGACTTTCAGACAGTTTTATCGGGCGTATTCGTTGGCCCTTCTAGTCTTCGCCCTGACGCTTATGGCCATGTGTGCGGCGGCCGTGGCCGGGGACAATCTATTCGTCCGGGCATGTCCGACCGACGAGGCGCTTGAGGACGGCACCGACCCGCAGTGCGAGCTTAAGTCGGCATTCTTGGGCGACGACGGGGTCTGCGGGGCCATCCTGGCCGATCTTGACGCCGGCCGCGCCGATGCTCTGGCGGCGGCTCTGCCGGAGACGGCCAAGAAGTACGCCCGTTTTGCCAAGTGGCCAGCCGATGCCTGGTGCGTATCCGCCGCCGTGCGCTTCATGGTGCCGGACATCGCGGCGCCTGGAGGCTGACATGGGCATTTTCGACAGCACTCGAAACGAAGACTGGCTGAACCTAAAATCAACCCGCCGTCATTATGTTCAGGCCGTGCCCCAATGGGTAGCCGCTCTGGCGGCGGGAACGGATCGCAGTACGGTCATAAGCCTGGGCCTGACCGTGTCGCGTATGCTGGCCACGGTCCAGTCGGCCAAGGCCGTTTCGGCGGTTTTGGAGCCCTTGGCCCGCGACGACCTTAACGACCCGACGTTCGATCTCCTGGCGTTCCTGACAGCCGCCGAAACCAGCCTGAAGGCAGTCACCACCCAGATCAAAACGCAATTCGACAATATCGGTGGGGTGACTCATACCCTGGTCTTGGACGTAAACGGCTTGGTC
>JAJCZB010000055.1 GCA_029262595.1 Candidatus Babelota bacterium
GATCTTGCCGTTGCGCGCAGCCGCGCGCATGCACTCGGTGATGCCGTCGAGTTCGTCTTCGGTCAGCGTGAACGGTAGATCACTCATGATTCCTCTTTCTTGGTCATGGCCAGGTAGCAGGTGTTGACGTTGGTGCCAGCCTCGCGGAACGTGCCGGCGGGAAGATCTCGGAAGCGTCCCCCGTTTGTGTCCACCCACTTTCGAAAGGTGACGGCCTTTTTGTTCTCGCGGAACTCGGTGCCGGCGCTCATGATCGCCACGAGCTTGCCACCGGGCTTGAGGAACTTCCACGCGTGGGTGACGTGGTCGATGTCTCGCTGTAGATCGAAAGGCGGGTTCATGTAGATGATGTCGAAGTGCGGCCCAAGGTTCGCCGGTTTCATCTGCAAGAAGTCGCGGCAGATCACGCGGTCGGTGTTCAAACCCATGGACGTTCGGAGTTCGGCAGCCAGGTCGCGCTGCACTTCGATAGCTGTGATGCTCCATCGCTTGCAGATCGTGACGGCTCGCGCAGCCCCGCAGATGGCATTGACCAGCCGGCCCGTGCCGGCGCTGGGCTCGAGAAATCGCAGCGGTTTGGCGTCTTCCGGGTGCCGATAGAAATGACTCTCGAACTCGTCGCGCGCGATTCGATCCGCAATGGCGGCCGGCGTGGGGTAGAAGCCGAAGTGCTTAGCCGGCGTGAGTGCCCGGTCTTCGAATACGGCTTCAGGATCCTGCGGCGCGTCGACACCGTCGCCGACGACTTCGCCATAGTATTCGGCCAGGAGCTTGTTTGCCTTCGTGACCAGATCGTCACGCGTGAACCAGAGGTGCGCGTTTCCGTTCTTGAAAATCCGCACGCGGAAATAGTCGCCTTCGTGTTCGGTTCGAGCGATGCGGCCCCAGCCGATGTTGGCCTCTTTGCGCTCGTGGTCAATCGTGCCGATGATGCCGGCATAGCTCGCGCGCGGCCCCTTGCCGTCAAGGATCAGAAACACGCGCTCTATGTCGACCAGCGTGTCGCGCAGATTTCCGTAGGAATTCCAGCCACCCCATTCGGGATCAAACGCACGCGCGAGAATCACGCGGCTGCCGATCTTGAAACCGTCATGGCTGCGGAACTTCCGATCGAGCCCCGAGAATGCGTTCGCTAGGCCACGGCGGAAGATGTCGCCGGAGTTCATCGCAAAGCCTTCGAGCGTCGCTAGGATCGTGTCTTCAGTGATCTGGGGCAGACCCTTGGCGATCTCGTCGCCGTTGATCAGCGCGCCGGTGTCGTCGGTGATCTCGGGAACGTAGGCCATTTGGTCGCGCAGCTCGTCTTTGGCGGCCTTGTCCATCAAATGATCGAGATCGGTCATAGCCAGGAGATGGCCCCAGACCCGCAGATCCGTAACACGACGCGCCACGCGCATGAATTCTTCGGCGTTGGGCATCGAGACCGAGTTATAGAAACGATCGATCTCTGGCGCTTGGGCGTGGGTGTAGCGGTTCGTCTGCTCGGGCGCGGCCTCACGAGCCGCAGCGTGCGCGGCGTCCATGTGGTACTGCGCCTGCGCGATGTACTCGCGAGCGGTCGCGTACAGATCCAGCGCCTTGTTGCGTTTGGCAACGACCGCGCCGACCGTCGTGCGGGGGATCAGCTCAGACATTCACTCACCCGCCGCCGCGACGCGGAACCAGTTGGCTTTTTCGGCAGCTTCGCAGAGCATCCGGTGCTGCTTGCCGTCCCAGTGCCGGTTGATGTGCGCGGTCTCGATGATGTCCGAAGCCACCATGGCCTCAGTTTCGAACCCGGCGTCACGGCCCATCTTCGAGCCCAGCACGAAGACTTCGGCGGCGTCGATGGTCTCGACTTCGATGGCCAGGGCCAGGAAGTTTCGAAAGGCGTTGCTGAGTTCGAATCGATCGCGCATTGTCTTGGTCTCCGTTGGTTATGATCTACTTATCGGCCAGGGTGCCAGATGCTTGAGCGTTTTTCACTCGCATCAGGCGAAAAAATTCTGACTCTCAGTCAAGCTCGGCGAGCTGCGCAGCTGACGCGGCGTTCTGCACCGTGGTGGCCTGCGTGATATCGATCATGTTGAGCCCAGCGTTGAATGCCCAGATCAGGGCGGCGGCGATGGCGATTTTTCGAATCATTTTGATCTCCTTGTTATGTTCTTCTTATCGGTCCCGCCGCCGAGACCTTGAGAACTATTTCGAAATTCTCTTCGTTCCGACCCCAAGGGCCGTGCGCGATCCCGACCCGGGGTAGATGTTCGCGCCGTCACGCTGACCGGCTGCGCGCGCCTCGGCGTTAGCTCTCGAGGATGCCGATGTGGTGCGCAATTTGTTCTTGCTAGCTGCGTAGTTCCGAGCGTCGGTGCTGTCTTGGTCAATCAAAGCCAGTGCGTTGTCGATGACCATCACGGCCGAGCCAGCATCCGCGCGCATTTTTGAACGCAGCGCGTCGCGCTCTCGATTGATGGCAGTGCTAATCGCATCGACACACCCATGGCGGTAGTTGTTGAGCCAGGTGCGGCCGTTGCCCTTGTTCAGGGACGCCAAACGCTCAACCTCGGCTACGCAGTAGGCGTAGAGATAGCGAACCGTGCCGGCGCTCGTGGCGGTCCCCACGATCACCACGGTTTTGCGATTCTTGAATATGCTGCACCCGTTGGCCTTGGCCAGGATTGAAGCCAGCACAGCGCGCCACACGGCGTTGCTGTTGTGTTCGAGGGGGTCTTCCCACTGCTGGATCGGCTCGCGCTCTTCGCCTTCTTCGGTCGCGAGAATCGCCGCGTCGATGCGGTATTTTTCCATGATCGCCTGCGCGTGGCCCATGGCTGCCGCGCTCTCGTGCTCGTTGTCGCTCTCCGAAAGCGCCAGGAGCTTGCGCACCTTGTCGATTGCTTCTTCGTGGGTCATGTCGGTCTCCGTTGGTTGGTGTCTCTAGCCTCGGTGCGAATTGTGCTCGCGGAAGTCGGCGACGATCTCGCGGCCCGTCTCGGCGGCCCATTTGTCGAGATCCGTGGCGAAGTCGTTACCCCATTCTTCGCTGCAGCCCGTATACTGCGCCTGCTGCATCGATCCACCTTCGAAGGTGGTCTGCTTGCCGCGCTCGAAGAGGCCGGCCGGCTTGAGGGCCTTGTAGCCTTCGACGATCACGAGGCTGGGACGGTACGACTGAACGAATCCGCGAAACTTGCGCGCCCCCTTCTTGACGAACTCGACGTGCACCGCGTGTGCATACTGGGCGTAAGGCCGAACCGTGACACGAACTTCGCGACACTCGATTGCGCTGATGTTGCCCATCATGCTGTTGCGCGTGTAGAGAGTGACGTTTTTGTAGGTGGTGGTTTCGGCCATGGTTTTGATCTCCTTGTTATGTTCTTCTTATCGGCCAGGGCGCTGAGACCTTTAGGGAATTTCGATCGTTTCGACAATTTTTTCGTGCTTGAAAATCTTGATGGCGTCCGCGGGAAAATAGCTGTAGTTCTCCGCTTCGTCTTCCTCTTCTCCGTAGGGGTTAAACGTGACGACCATTCGAACTTTGGCGATCTTGGCCGTGCGCGTTGCTTCCTGGCTCGCTTCTTCTTGTGTCATGATTTACCTATCGGCCGCGCCGCCAGGGTCTTGAGATCTTTTTTAACCCTGGCGGCAGATTTTCTAGGCTGCGACTTGCGCACCGACGAGCGCCTCGGCTGCCGCTGGGCATACGCTGTTTCCGACGAAGCGAATTTGCTCGGTCTTCGTGAACTTCCGCCCGTCGTAGTCGTGCGTGTGGATGTAGTCAGCTCGGAATCCCTGCGCCTTGTAGAGTTCGTCAGGCTGCAGCATTCGCATTCTAACGTCGATGATGCGGTAGGGCTGGCCGTGCACCTGAATCAAGGCGTATCGGTCCTTGGTGGTCAACGTGCCGAGCGGCGACCGCATCGATTGACCGACGGCCGTGCCGAAATACTTGACCAAGAAGGCCGCCACATCGTGGCCGCGATCGGTTGCGTCAACAGGGGCTAGGAGCGCGTCAGCGACGCTCTGCGAATCCCGCGTCGTGATCGTGCCCAAGGTATCCGACATTGGATTTCCGACCATCCCGCCGTAGTGCTTGACGAGCCAGGGAACGACCAGATTTTTGTCGTTCGTGGCGCAGATGGTGCCGATCGGAGCGTCAAGGCCCTGGCCGCGGAAAAGCCCGGCGCCTGCGCCAGGTCGGATGCCCGCACCCGTTCGCTTGCTGTAGTGGCCATGGCGCACGATGTACGGGTCGCCGTTGGTGACATACCGTTCGAGGCCCATGGCGATGCGGTTCATGGTTGCTTCGGCCAGCGGTCGAGTTCGATTGAAAATCGATTTGGTCGGGTGCTCCCAGTTGATCACGTTTGCAACGGGAATCCACGGTTCGAGACCGTCGGCGGCCTTCTTGTCGTGCGTGGCCTCGGGGAAAATGACCGCGTCTCGATCACGTCGGGCGATCAAGAAGAGCCGCACGCGCGTCGTTGCTGCGCCGTAGTCGGCCGCGTTCATCGGCTTGAAATCGACCGAGTAGCCAGCGTTGACGATCTTCGCGAGCCATGCGCGGAACGTCTCGCCAACGCGATCGGGATCGGGCCGCAGACCCTTTTCGGTCTCCAGCAACGGGCCCCAGCCTTCGAACTCCTGCACGTTCTCCAAGATGATGATGCGCGGCGGGGCTTTCTCGATCCACGTGTGGAGAACGTCGGCCAGGGCGCGAACGCTCGCCTGCACGGGGGTCTGACCCTTGGCGCGGCTGAAGTGCTTGCAGTCGGGAGACATCCAAAGGAGCCCAACGGGTCGGCCGCCGGTGGCCTCGCGCGGGTCGACTTCCCAGATATCGCTGATGAAGTGTTTGGTGTCGGGGTGGTTCGTCTGGTGCATGCGGATGGCCGCAGCGTCGTGATTGATGGCGATGTCGGCCGGGCGTCCCGCCGCGGCTTCGATGCCTTCAGAGGCGCCACCAGCGCCTGCGAACAGGTCAACGATCATTTCGTCGGTTGAGATTGCTGCTTCGATTCGGGGGTTCATGTAGGGCTCCTTGTGTGGGGTTTTTGGTTAGAGGCTCGTGGCCATTCCGGTTTCGTCCCGGATGATCTGGTGCATCATGTCGGCGTAGATGCCGTCGTGCGCGGCTCGCGTCTTCGGCGCCTTCGTTCCGCGGCACCAGATGAACTCCATTTTGTAGAGATCGTCGGCGGTCAGCTCGATGCGAATGTGCGTGATCGTTCCGTTGGCGTTCTTCGCGCCGCGGCCGACCTTGAACGTCAGGTAGTTTTCGCCGCCGGCCAGGTTCTTGGCGCCCAGCATGAAGAGGGCTTTGTGTCCGAGCTGCTCGCGAATCGTGTTTGCTACCGTCATGTCCGTCATTTTGATCTCCTTGTTATGTTCTTCTTATCGGGAGATCGGCCAGGAGCTGAAGCCTTTTTTTCGATCGAAGCGAGTTTTTTCTCGATGCATGGAAGGTGCCGGTTAGTTGCTTAGACTCGAGCAGGGGCCGTTCCGACCGAACCCGACCCACCTTTTCTATATCGGCGCACGGGTCAGGGACTTGAGATCTTTTTCCCGTCTTCGTGGCAGAGCAGGTCCTGGCCGGTCGCGAGCTTGAGCCCGTAGTTTCGACCGCGCTTGGCCACGACGTACTTGAGCGGTTTCACCGTCACCGGCACGCCGCAGACCAACGTCACCGAGCGCGCCAGATCCATGAAGTCGGCCACCATCATCGGATGTTCTTGGCCGAACTCATCTAGCATGATGAAGTAGGACGCACTCCGGCCGCGTGCATGCGAGCACAGCGAGAGCTGACGTTCGATCGGTTGGTCAGCATCGAGCCAGTCTATCGGGCGTCCCTGGCGCTCAGCATTCGCGATCTCGAATCGATCGCAATAGTGCATCAGACCGCGCCAGTTGAAAGGCGCTTTTCGATCCCACGTCATTCGATTCTCCTTTCGTCGAACGGGCCCACCCACGGCACCAAGGGCAGATCGGCGCGGGTCATCAGCGGGTGTGTCGGTTCGCCCTGGCCAGTGAGCCCGAGGCACACAGCCTTTCGGTCTTCCTTTCGCAGCAGGTGCGAGATCAACCGCTGTTTGGTTCCGATCACGTTGTTGCCCCACGCGCAGATGATCAGCGACGAGTAGCGAATAGCGTCACAAATGTGTGTAGCGTTACAAGGGCCAAAAATATCTTGACCACTTTTCGCCGCCGCGCGTAGGTCTTTTGGTTTCGTCGCTCGGTAGGCGAACAGGTTGACGACGTGCAATTCGCTGCAGTGCTCGCGTCGAGCGAAACCAACGCACCGCCGGATCGTCGGGTCATCCTTTTCGGCGTCTGCGGTCGACGGGTTCAACATGATGAACAGGCAACGCCGATCGAGAGATCGAGGCTCCCACGCCCGAGTGAGCGAGTACCGATAGACGCCGTCGCTAGAGATCTCCGCGCTGCGTTCCATCACTCGAACCCCATCAGCCGTAGAAGGTGATCAGCAATCAAGACGTGACCGTCAAAGTTCGGGTGCAAACCGTCGTCTGTGTGCTCTGGCTCAAGAAGGTCATAGAACACCGGCCCGCAGATGATCCGATCACCTGGCGGGTTGCAGATTTCGAAGATGGCGTCGACGTACTGCGCCAGGAATCGATCGCGGTCAAGGATATTCGGCGCGAAGTCTCGCCAGGGTGAGAAGTACCGACCGGGGCTGTTGATGATGACGCTACCGCAACCGTCTCGCACGAGTGCGCTGGCAATCGCGGTCATGTTGGATTTGAAAACGGACGCAGACAACGGGAAACCCGTGTCGTTGGTACCCAGATAGATTGAGCAAAACTCTGGCTTGAGTACGGCCACACCGATGCCAGCGTAGGTGCGGCCGGTTGGTAGAAAATTTTGAGTAGTCCAGCCAGGGAACGAAACGTTCTTCACCGACCCACCTCTGAAAGCGTCTTCGACATGGTCCGCGTAGGTCGTCTGGCTGGGAAGATCAAACGTGATCGAGTCACCGAGCAATAGTACGTCAGAATTATGTTCGAGCGGTGGAAGCACGATCACCGGTTTAGACCCATCGCCATCACCGCCGTCGCCACACGCGAACAAGAACACCAGAACCAGAACTACGAATCTACTCATGATCAAATTTCCTCTTTCAACCACCAGTTAGCGGTTTCGTATTCAAAGCACGGGCACACGCCGCGCGGGGTTTCACAGATGCAGATGCCATCGACTTCGCCAGGTGGCGGCGGCAGATGCAAAACTCGAGCCCCGCCGCAATGCGCGCATGGGCCGCCCATCGTATTCGATTCGGCCATGTTGTCGAGCGTATGAATGTAGGCGGCGGCTGACCACGTGACGACCAGAGAAACCAAGAATACGGCGGCGTTCGTGCCAACGATCGATTGCCAAAGAAATACCGGCCCGGCCGTGCCAAAGATTTGCCAGAGCCAAAGCCGCTTAGATCGCCAGTTCATGCGCGTCTCCCATTTCAGACGTCGGCGTGATCGAGAACGGTTCTTTGGGACAAGTCAGCGCCGCAGCTGCTGTGCCGCCGAGTGCCCCGCAGTTGATGCAGTGGCAGCTGAGCGAGCCGCCTATCATGACGTGGGTTTCGTGATCCATTATTTTGTGTTCACGTGCAAAGGGTATGTGCCCTGATCAAGCGCCAGAGGGACCAACCATCGAAGATTCGGGATCACGTGGCCGGGCAGATTGCAGGCCGAATACACCGCGACTTTTTCATCCGTCATCGATCGCATTTCTCTGATCGGAACTTGGAAAGCTCGAAAGACGTACATGACATACCCCGGGCCGTCGATCGTCGCGAACACGTGCCAGTCGTCAACGGCAACGCCCGTCTCTTCCCAGAATTCGCGTCGCATGGCGTCGATGCTGTCTTCGCCGGGTTCGATCTTTCCGCCGATACCGTTGACCTTCCCGGCCTGCCACTCGGGGCGATTTTTCATGATCAACCCGACGCACGGGGAGACGTCGCCGCTAGCGATGTCGTCTTCGTGGTGATCGAAAGCGAACCCTAGAACGTATTTCATCATCGTCTCATATCCTTTGGTAGCTGCGTTTCAACGAAAGGCTCAGGGATCGGAACCAGAGTTCCGTCGGGCCGTCGCCACTTGCGCCGCATGTTGATGATCGCGCGACCCAGCCACATGGTGGCGTAGTCGGGGTTCTCTCCGAAGTGCTCTTCGAGTTCGTCGCGAACCATTGAGTACATGAAACCGCTGCAGACAACCATCAGCCAGGAACGCGCGGCGATGCAGTGCAAGCAGGTTTTGTACTGCGACCAGTGGTCATCGAGCATGCCGCGCGCGTGCTCGTACTCTTCGCCAACTGTGATTTCTCGGTTGCATTCTTCGCACTGCCAGGGCTTCCGCGCCTTGCGAATTTTGCTATCGAAAACGGTCCACGGTTCGCAACCGTCAATCATGCACAATGCCGGGCTCCTTTCGAATCGACTCGATGTACTCTTTGAGATCGGCTTCCATCCGTTCGAGGTGCATCACGGATTCGATGACGCCAGAGATGTCGGCGCCCGACGTGTTCTTCACCCAGTACCTGGCCGCAGCCACGACGCCACTCTGCGCTTCGACCACCCTGACTTTGTAATCGCCCAGCGTAAGTGTCTCGCGCAGCTCCGCAGTTTTTTCGGCGTCGGTCATTTGACCGCCTCGCCTTCTTCGTCCCACCCGACGATGTTCGAGTTAATGCAGTCTTGGAATTCGACGACCTTTGCACCGCGGCCCCGTGTAGCTCTGGCGCCAGCTTTGTAAGCGGCGATGCGAACAGCGCGCAAACGCTTTTGCATTTCGTCTTCGATGCGATCCCGCAAGACCCACGCGAGTGCCTTAGACCCCACGCTATCGGTGAAAATGATTTCTTCGCCCATCACTTCGAATTTGATGTCGACGTCTTCGTCGTCTACATTGACGTAGAACTCAGCCACTCTATTTCCTTTCGTGCTCAAGGAACGTCGCAACGCACTCGGGCAGATCCATGTGTAGGCCGTAGTCGATCAGCTGGGGACACGTTCGGCGTACCTGTTGCTCGAACTCAATATCGGCGATACGTTGAAACTCGCGTTGACGGCAGCCGTCGAGAAAGGCAAGCCCGGCCATGATGATCACGACCCAGCAGAGCACGCCCATTCCCACACCTAGAAAAAGACCGCCGTTGATTCTCTCTTTGGACATCTTCACCTCTTCGCTATCGTGGGGTTTGTAGAACAGATACGGGGTAGGTGTCGAGCTTTTTCATGACTGTCGGTCAGATTCTTGGCTAAAGTCCCTGGCGTTGTCGCCGATGAGTGCGGAACCTACCAAAGGAGAGAGACCGGTGCCCGACTACCTGAAGACAGCAGAGATTGAGCAACCTGGCTACACGCTGCACGTGACGGCCTGCGACCCCGAGTTCGACGGCGACGATCGCGTCGAGACCTGCACCGTCCGCGCCTCGATCAACGGCGGGGCCGAGCAGGATGGCCACGACATGGATGGGGCGGCGGAGCGCGCTGTCGAAGTGTGGCTCAACGATACCTACTACCCGTGGGCGCTCGAATGCGCGATGAATGACGCGCTTGACGATGCGGCCGAAGCTCTGTTCGAGGGTCGCGCGGCCTACGACGCGTG
>JAJCZB010000056.1 GCA_029262595.1 Candidatus Babelota bacterium
ACCGCCATCACTATTCCCAACACCTTCACCACACCCATGCCGATTGACAACATCAGCTTTGTTGCCGACGGCCGATCGGCTAACACGCATGTTTTTTCCCAAGCGTTGGCGGCCATCGTTGCGGATTCCACGGGGACTCCAAACAATCCGGACCTTGAATGGTTCACTGCCGGCACAAACCAGCAGGGCGCGGACATTAGGGGCTATGTCGATCGATTCCTACTCGGGCCCGGCCCCGGGTTCGATCTCGAAACCGCCCGTCAAATCATCGACGAGGCCGGTTGGACCTACAACGACGTCGGCGTCGACGGCGTCGGAAATCCTTACGCCATCGGGCATTTCGCCACTAGATCCGGGCGGCGCTTGGGCATGCAACTATTCGATGGCGACACGGGCGACGTCTATGATTCACTTCTCTCGGATGGCGCGGGGCTGGGGTTTGGAGAGGGAGCGGCCCTGCACCCCAACGGCCGCCGCATGGCCTTCTTCGGCGCCGCCGACGCCAACCAAGGTTTCCCCGGCGCTCCCGGGGTGACGCTCGATCGCTTCGCCGCAGGACTCCACGACGCCTATGTTGCCCAGTTCGACCTGCTCCAACTCAACCCCCAGGCCGTCGTGACTGCGGGCAAGTTCAGCTTTGCACCCCTAGCGCCCTACGGCCTCTACACCATCTTCATTGACTGGCCGGCCATCCCCGGCCTCATCCTCCCCGACCCGATCGACAGCATCTTCCCCACGGAAGTAGCGGGCCTGGAGGTGCTGCTCAACGGGACTCCCGCGTCAATCACCGCGCTCTCGCCTGGCCAAGTCAACTTCACCACCGCAGCTGATGTCGGCTTGGGCGAGTTGGCCGGAGTCCGTGCCCAATGGACTGACCCGACGACAGGCGAAGAGGTATTCTCCAACCTCATCACGCTGCCGACCGCGCCGAGCTGGTTTAATCCCTTCGAGATCAACGGCCTCGGCGCCACCCTGCATGCGGGCGGGGTGCTCACGCCAGGCAACCCCATACTCGAGGGTGACTTCCCGGTATTGTTCGGCACCGGCATGGGCAATTTCGGTAACCCGGCGATTGGCGCGGGCCAACTCACTCCCGGTGACCAGGTCTTCTTCGCCGATGGGGTGCCCGAAGTGACCGCCATCGTCCCGGACGGCACCGAGTTCCCAGTAAACGTGCTGTTCGGAGGTCCCTCGCCGGGCTCGATTTCATCCCTCCAGCAGCTCAACCTCGAGTTTGACCAAGCATTTTGGGAGTTCTGTCGCAGCCAAACTAACCTGCCCTTCAAGCTCCGACTCCGCGACACCCAGGCGTCTGGCCGCACCTACACAGACCCACTCGGTAGTACCGTCGAACCCGTTCTCGACACCGAGGCGTTTGCCCGCTGCCCCTAGCCGGCGGCCCAAGCCTCCTCGACAAACGCCGGCGTCTCCGCGTTCGGGTCGGTTCCGACATTCCCTGCGGGCTCAAGCGGTCGACGCAACACAAGCGTTGAAACGTTCCGCTGGGGTTTCAAACTCCAGCGTCTTGCGTGGGCGTTCGTTCAGGCGTCGCGCCGCCTGATCGAGATCTTGCTGGGAGTGTAGCGACAAGTCGCTTCCCCTGGGGAAGTACCGTCTCAACAGCCCATTGGTGTTCTCGTTCGATCCTCGTTGCCAAGGACTCTGCGGATCGCAAAAGTAGACGGCGATATCGGTCTCCAGAGTGAACCGCTTGTGATCAGCCATCTCCCGTCCACGATCCCAAGTCAGTGACTTGTAGAGTTCGGTCGGTAGCTTCTGTGACTATTCGATGAGGGCGGAAACGACCGTTTCGGTCTTCTTGCTGGATACCTTCACCAGTACCAAATATCGCGAGGAGCGTGCGACCAGCGTCACGAAACAACTGCCTTCGCATCCCATCACCAAGTCGCCTTCCCAATGACCGGGCACGACCCGATCTTCGATCGAAGCCGGACGCTGGCGGACCGAGATCATGCCGGCGATCTGACCCTTGCCGTGGCCTTTGCGGGTGGCATGTCGGGAGCAGCGAATCGAGCGTCGGGAGAGCAGATGCCGCGTCAGTCCCTTCCTCAAACCCCCGCCGGGCTGGACGTACAGGCCGCGATAGATCGTTTCGTGCGACGCCTGGCGCGACTCATCTTCCGGGTAGGTTCGCTTCAGCCAACCGGCGATCTGCTCGGGCGACCAGTCCAACCGCAGTTGGTCTTCGACCAGTTGCTGTAGCTTCGGGCTACAAGACAGCCGACAGCGCCTGGGACGCCGCGCTCGACCCCAGGCGCGCTCCTCAGCTTCTGTTGCCCGATAGCGATCTCCGCCTCCGTTGCGACGGATCTCCCGGCTGACCGTCGATGCCGCCCGACTCAATGCCCGGGCGATGGACCGCATCGACTGTCCCGCGGCAATGCTTCGAGAGATCTCTTCCCGCTCGGCTAACGTCAGCGCCAACGGCGAGCGGCAGCGTGGTCGCGGGCGGATGCCGCCATAGGGCGCAAGCTGCCCATACACCGACCCTCCTTCCTTGCCGAACAACCGTCCGATCGACTTCAGCGACTCTCCTCGGCCCCAGCGATCCCATACTTCGGCCAGCTCGGCCGTGCTGTAGCCTCGCGGCGCCCTTCCTTTCCTCATCTTCCTTCGCATCCACTTCTCCTTCTTCGGTGAAGTGTTGCATCGACCGCTTGAGACCACCGGACGTCATGGTTCGGTCGACGCTCACTGGCGGGCCTCAGGCGGCTACGGTAAGAGTCGCCGCCGACTTGAAGAATAGCGCGGACGGCGAGATCTATTAGTCCTTTGGCTTGAAGTAGTTACGCGTATCTCAGGCTGTCATGCGTTTTTTCCGCGTTTCCTCACGCGTTTCCTGAAATACTGTCTGGAGATGATCGTCGTCAGCCTGAAAGCGGATCAACTAGCCTATAGTCACGCAGTCGCCATGCCACAAAAACCAACACCTTGGACGATTGTCTGCTGCCTACTGGCCGTCTCATCCTTCGCGCCGGCGCTGTTCGCACAGGCGCGCTCGATCAATTTCAATTCGCTAACCGTAAGCGCGGATGGGGTC
>JAJCZB010000057.1 GCA_029262595.1 Candidatus Babelota bacterium
GCTGGGGGTTGCCCCGGGCGCGCCCTCCGGTATAGTGACTGGCGTTCATTTTCTGGAGAGCTGCGCCACACATGCCTGCGAAAGACTGGTTCGAGAAAAACCCCGAAGGTGCTGCCGAAGTGCAGCAATTTATTGCAGCAAGAGTCGCGGGAAGCGACGCCGGGGCGCTCAAGGATCTGAAAGCCAGGTTGGAAGAGATGGGCTTCGCGCATTCGCGGCGCGCGCTGTCGCGGTATATCGCGGCCGTGGGTGGCGAGCTGCCCGAGAAACTGCGCAAGCCGAAGAAAGACCCACGCCCACCCAATGAAAACTGGATCCGCAGCGACGAGTGGATCGAAGAACGGATGGATGCCGACTGCTGGATCGTGACGTCGGCCGTTGCGCACGTCGAGCCCGAGCACGATTTCCTCTCAGCGCTCGAAGGATACGCCGAGCACAACGGCGGCCACCTCTTCGTCGTACCACTGCGCTACAAGAACCCGACCAGCCAGCGCGAGGCCAAGGCGCAGAATCTGCCGATCGAAGCGTGGCACGAGTCGTTCTACCCGTATCTGGTGCAGAACAACTTCCGGCTAGGCGACCACGAGATCAAGGTCATGGGCAAGTGGAAGATTCAGGCCACGTCGGGCAACCCGATCCGCGGCCAGATGTCGTCAGTGTCGAAGGGAGACTCGGCGATCTTCGGACACACCCAGCTGTCGATGAGATCCGCGCCCACCGTCCGCGAGCGTACGCAGCCGAAGATGCTTTGGTCGACCGGCGCCGCCACTCAGGCGGAGTATTCCGACACCGTTGCGGGGCAGCTGGCGGAGTTCCATCACTCGCACTCGGCGGTCGTCGTGCACAACCGCGACGGCTACTACATCGCTCGGGAAGTCACATGGGACGGCGAGAAATTCGCTGACTGTGGATACTACTACTACGCCGACGGCAGCTACGAAGAGACCACGCCGGAGCTTTGTTACCTGGCTGACCCGCACGGTTGGGACATGGACAAAGATTGGTATGATGCCACGTGGGGCCCACAAGGCATGATCGAGGAGCTGCGACCGAAGCGTGTGGCCGAGGGTGATGTTTTCAACGGCACCAGCATCAGCCACCACGAGCGCGGCAAGCGTCTAAAAGAAGCGGCGCGAGTGATGCGCGGCGAAGACTCACTCGAACGAGAGCTAGAAGATTATGCCAACTACATGCGCGACACGCAGCGCGACTTCGTCGAAGAGCGCCTAGAACTCGACGCCAATCACGAAGATTTTCTCGACCGCTGGCTAGAGAATTGCTCTTCGAAAATCGAACCGATCAATCTACCTCTGTTCTTCAAACTATCTGACCGGATGTGTGAAGACGCCAAGCAAGGTAAGCACCGCCGAGCGATTCAAATTTGGATCGAAGAGCAAGCGCCAGACGTGGCGGAGTGGGTTCGGTTTCTTCAGGTAGATGAGCGCTACCCCGTCGCAGGCGTTGAAGCCGGCATGCATGGACACGTAGGGTTGCGCGGCTCGCGTGGTTCGCTGGCAAGCCTCTCCGCAATCGACATTCGATTCGTCATCGGCCACGGCCACGGCCCTGGCATTTGGAAAGGCGGTTTGCAGGTAGGCGCCGGCACGCACAACACGGGCCCCAAGAAACCTGGCTACGCCAACGGCCCCGACGATTGGATGCAACTGAATGCCTTCATCTACGACAACGGCTACCGTCAAACTGCGATGATGGTTTATGGGAATTGGTAGCGATGTACTCTTCACCATTGGGTTCGTCGGCCTGCTCGTTGTTGCCCGACTGGTCGGAACGCGAGGCTGCCCGGCTCGTGAACGCCTTTGCCGTCATCGGGACAATCGCTACGAGATGCGTTCGAACTCTCGTGGCCGCCAACTCTACGCGATCTGCAATTTCTGCGGGCACGTCGCCGAGCCTGACGAATGAGTGATCGCACGGTTGACCAGTGGGTGCGGTGGTACTTCGACGTGAGAGACAACCATGGGCCACCGGGCATGGACATCATCGAGCAGACCGGCTACTACTGGTCGGAAACCTGTTACGAGTGCGGCTCGCGCCGCGAGAAAGCGATGCGCGATCGTGAAGACGGGCTCAAATACTGCGGCCGATGCGGCAAGGATACGACGTGGGCCTACGAACTTGGCTACACGCTCAAAGGCCAGATCCAACGCGGCGGCCCGCGCCAACACGTCGCCGAGCAACGTCTCTCGAGCCAGGTCAGCATCGGCTATGCCATTGACCAACTATTCGCCGACGCCCATCTGCATTGGAAGGTCAAAACCTACATCTGCAAGGTTATGTCGGGACTTTCGCACGCGGATCTCGGCGTAGAGATGGCCAGTCAATTTCAAGCCTACCCATTCGGGACTTCGCGAGATAGCATCGGGCTCTATGTTCGAGAGGGCCGCGCGGCGGTAGAGCGTCGACTATCAAAACTTGGCATCGAGTGTCGATGACGGCCCACAAAGAAAACGACGCAGGCGAATGCGACAACTGCGAACACCCTTGGCCGTGTCCGACAGCGCTTCGATTCGTAGACAACGCGCTATACAAAGCGCTGCTCAGTGACGACGGGGAAGAATCATGAATGCTTTTCACGCCAAGCTGGCCGAAAGTGGCCTGACCCCCGAGCATGGCGAACTACTGGGGATGCGGCATCTCACGCCCGAAGAGTCTAACGAACTCCAAGAGCATGTAGACCAGCGGGAAGCGATGCTCATCCCCTATTTTGACACCGACGGCACCGAACGGCCTCGGATGTGGCGCCTTCGATATCTCGTCGAAGAAGAACGCACCGGCTTTTCGAAGATGGTCAAGAAGAAAGACAAGAAGAAAGGCAACCGGTACACGCAGCCGTCGGGTGTGCTCCCGCAAGCCTACTTCCCGCCGGCCATCGACAACACGACATGGGCCGACTACCTAGAGCAGCGCGGCGAACATGATTGTCTGCGACGATTGATGATCACCGAAGGAGAGTTCAAGGCCGCATGCGCGACAGCCAGCGGCTACCCCACGATCGGGCTCGGCGGCGTCTCGAACATTTCGAGCTCGAAACGCTTGATCGATCTGATTGACGATCTCGACACCATCGACTGGGAGCGGCGCGAAGTTTTGCTCGTCTTCGATTCCGACATCATCGACAAGGTGCCCGTGCAGCAAGCTCTACTGAAGCTATCCGACAAGCTCGTCGAACGCGGGGCGATCGTCAAGAACGTTCGCATTCCCGCCGATCAGCCTGCGAAAGGGCTCGACGATTTCATCGTCTTGCATGGCCTCGAAGAGCTGGAAAAACTGCTCGCCGCTGCCGAAGAGTTCGACCTATCGCGAGAGCTTCACCAACTGAACACCGAAGTGGTGCTGGCCAGCGACATCGAAACGTTCATCGTCTTGGAAACTGGCGCGCGCCTTCGCTCGTCGACATTTCATCTGAAATACAAACCGCGCATCATCACCAAGTGGGTGCCCGGGAAAAAAGGCGACATGAAATCCAAAGATGTGCCGGTCACAGAGGAGTGGGTCTCCTGGCATCATCGCCATACAGTCAACGGCATCGTCTACGATCCCGGGCAAAATCGAATCACTGAAGATGATCACTTCAATCTGTGGAGCGGTTGGCCGGTCGAGCCCGTCGAAGGCGACATCAGTCTATGGGAAGCGCTGCTCGATTCGGTCTTCAGTGGCGACCGTGAAAAGATCGACTGGTTTGAAAAGTGGGTGGCCTACCCAATTCAGAACCCTGGCGCGAAGATGCTCAGCGCGGTGATCGTTTGGGGTGCGGCCCAAGGCACGGGCAAAACATTGATCGGCGACGTCGTCGGTCGGGTCTATGGCGACGTTCAACAGATGGGAGAGCGCGGCAACTATTCGTGCGTTACCACTGGCGACCTGACCGACAACTACAACGACTGGCTGGCCGGCAAGCAGTTCATTCAAGGCGATGAAATCTCCGGCGGAGACAAGCGCGCGACGGCCGAACTCGTCAAACGTTTGATCACGTCGCAGCAGGTTCGCGTGCGCGAAAAGTACGTGGCCAGCTTCCTGATCCGCGACTGCGCCAACTACTACTTCACGTCGAACCACCCTGACCCGATCCACGTCGAGCGCGACGATCGGCGGTTCTTCATCCACGAAGTGACCAGCGCCAGGTTGACGGAATCTTTCGCGGCTGAAATCGTGCAGTGGGCCTACCATGGCACCGGCCCCGAGAATCTCATGCACCGAATGCTGACTCTCGATCTGGGAGATTTCAACCCATCGGCGTCGGCGCCGCTCACCCGAGACCGGGAAGAGATGATCCGCGATTCCGGCAGCGAACTCGACGGCTGGATCAGCGACGTGTTGAACGAGCCCGGCGACGTGTTGGGGAACGGCGACGAAACGATCAGCGATTTGTGGACGGCCGAAGATCTGCTCAAGGCGTTCGACCCGGAAGAGAAAGGCCGAATCAAAGCCAACGGCATGGGTCGCGCATTGAAGCGCCTCGGCGTGGCCAAGTATCCGGGCCAGGTCGGGGTTGACGGCCAGCGCAAAAGGTTCTACATACTGCGAAACGCCAGCCAGTGGCTGGGCATGGAACCTGCTGATCTTGCAGCGCATTGGCTGCAATTCCACAAGCGATCGAAATACTAGGAGACCCCATGGCACGAGGCAACGCATCCCCGGCGCTGAAACAAGCGCGTGCGAACGTTTCGAATCTCGAAGCGCGGCTCGCCATCACGACGGCGGATCTGGGCAAGGCTCGAACAGAACTGCAAGAACTCGATTCGCACAATGAAGCGAAACGCGCAACGATCGAAGAGCTGCGCGGCCAGGTCGTCAGCCTTCAGGCAATGATCGATCGTTTCTTGCCGCCGCTTCCACCTCCGGTTGGGCCGTTCAAAGATGTGTACGGATGTGACGTCCAAGGGCCCATCACAGACAACAGCGGCCACACGATCGAATGACTAACGACGTCAAAGCGATTCGAAAGAAGCTGGAAATCCCGTTCACCGTGAACGGGCCCGACTGGTACTGCCAAACGATCGAATCACTGGCGCAGGAAGTCGAAGAATTGCGTGCGAAGGAAACCACGTGCTGAAGTCTTTGTTTGAACGATGGCAGCAATGGATGGCACACCGCGGGTCTGCGGAACTCATCCCGCGACGGCGGCCAGGTGGCCCGCTTGAAAGATATCTCGATCGATTCGTTTTACTGAAGCTGCCATTTCTGTCGATCAATCTTCATTGCTTCCGCGCCTCTGATCCGGACGTCCCGCACGACCACCCCTGGCACAACATCAGTTTCCCGCTGACGCACTCAGTCACCGAGTTCGGGGCCGACGGAAAGTCGCGTGTGCTCAAGCGGTTTCGACCCTACTACCGCCACGCGTCCGAGTTTCATCGGCTTGTCGTACCGTCTGACGAAGACTTCGACGGGGCTTGGTCGCTCTTCATTCAATTTCG
>JAJCZB010000058.1 GCA_029262595.1 Candidatus Babelota bacterium
TATTTGCAGCTGATTGGATAACATTTCCCCAAGCAAAAAGCTTGGAGTGAAAGAGAGTGAAGGGAACTAAGGGGTTTTTAAAGCGCTTTTGTTGCCAAAAGAAGACAACCCCAAAAAAGACGGATAGTGCAAAAAGGGTAAGAAGCATGGCTTCGGAGAAGCGTGGTTTGCCTACCTCTGAAATCACAAGAAGAAACAGGCTCAGTCCAAAAGCTCCAAAAATAAATCCAACCCAATCAAATCTTTTGGATTTTTGAGGTGGTGAATATCTTATCCAAAAATGCGCTAAAATAGCACAAAAAATAGAGAGGGGTAGTTTAGCAAAAAACAACCAGCGCCAATTGAGATAAGTTACGATATAACCAGCAAGAGTGGGACCCAAAGCTGGAGCTAAAAGAGTAAAAACATTCATCCATGAGCTTGTTTTCACCCATTTACTTTGCGGCATGGCGCTCATGAGCAGTTGCATGCCAAGAGGAATCATAAGACCGCCAGCAAATCCTTGAAACACTCGAAACAGCACCAATTCAGAAAAGTGAGGCGCTAGACCACATGCAAACGAGCTTATGCTATACAACCAGGCAGCTATCAAAAAGAAACGCTTCGAGCCAAAGTATGTGCTTGAAGGATTGCTCATTAACATTCCAATGACCATGGCAAGCAAAAATCCGATTAGCGCCCATTCTGCATTAGTTGGGTCAATTAAGAAATACTGTGAAATTTCAGGAAGAGCTACATTTAATAGAGTGGCATCTAGAAGGTCTACAAACCAAATTACAGAGTAAATAATCGCAAGTCTAAATCCATAGGAGCTATTTTTTTTGACGTTCGTCATTTTATTTTTCTCTTACCTCTACCTTAGGAGCCCTGCCATTTATTTCTCGAAAAATATCACTTAACATGGAGACTCCTCTTCAAAAAAAGACACCATCCTAGCTTTTAGGCTCTCTCTTATCTTTATGGAAACCTTATCAGGGAACCCTGTATCAAAAGGAGGATTTGGATCATACTTTAGAGCTAACTGCATTGTTTGTGCAAACTCTGGTCCAATGACTTTTAAAGCTAAGAGTAGTGCCATATCAATGCCTGCCGAAACTCCTGCAGTAGTCATTACCTTTCCATCTTCAACAACACGTACTCGGATTGGCCTTGAACCATAAGAATTTAGACGTTCAAACTCTGCCCTGTTGGTTGTAGCTTTTATCCCATCCAATATGCCAGCGGCACCGAAAATTAAGCTGCCAGTACATACCGAGGCTATCCAAATTGTCGTTTGATGGATTTGCCTAATCCAAGCAAGAATATTAGGGTGAGTTTTGAGAGTGGTAGCATTACCAACTCCAGGAATAACAAGTATATCTACCTCCATCCGACAATGAACAGTCTGCATGCAGCAAAAGACCAGAATCGGAAAGTATTGGACCCGATTCTACTGCAACCCGAAGTGAACTTACGTTTGGCAATCTGGATAGAATTTAATGCGGGCCAACAAAGTCTAGAGCTGTCATTTTCTCGTATAACAAAAAGGCTATTTTCATGGAAACTTATCCTGTTTTGTCATTCGAAAGTGTGTCAATTAAATTTACTAAAGGCATAGGCCACACTCTAAATTTTACGTAACCTCTTGATTTACAAGAATTCTTGAAACAGGAATCGAACCTGCACGACCCGAAGGTCAAGGGATTTTAAGTCATATGTTTCCTATTCTCAACTAAAACTACCCACACTGCACTACACTAAGAACCAGGTGTAAAGCACCAATTATCGCCCTAGTTTTTTAGTTGGTTTGAGTACGTTTAATTGGTGTTGTCACAAATTGGAACATTTTTCTCTAAAAAAATCCCTCTCATAAACACATTGCGATATTTGGAACTAATTATTGTATTTTGATCCTCAAATGTTATGGAAAATCATAAGGTATAAGGCCATGTACTAGGCACCAGTAACCCACAAAATCGAGATGATCAAATTAGACAGATTGCTCATTGAACTTCAGAAAATGCTATTTTTCCACCCCAAGCATCATTTCACAAAAGTTGCTATCTTTTTGAAAAAAGTCGATATTCAAAACGCGTCAAAGTATTGAATTTAAGGTTAAAAACAGGCTCATGGAAAATGATCACGGCTAGTTCTTCACTCCAATGCATTTCAGAGTTGAAACGGCGATGGATTCTAATAATCTTTGGTCTCGAGCATTTACTTGAGCTGGATTTCCCATAGATTTTGGAAAGACATTTTTCTTCAGAGGCAATCGGACATCTTCTAAACTTTTTTTCATCCATTCAATTACTTGAGCAAGATCGAGCATTTAATCCAAAAAAAATCACATCTACCTGATAATCAATGTTATATTTAATAAAGAACGAATAAAATTAATAAACACACTCCAAATGCTTCCCTAGTATGGGGAAATAAATCAACTTTCTGTCCTTGACACAAGGAAACATTTCAGCTATTCTTTCCTTAAAAGAGGGAAACATGAAGAAGTTGTTAAAATCTCTAATAATTGATTTTGAAAGATTTAGCATTCCAATAGGCACATTTAGGGGTATTAAATTCCCAAATCTACCTAAAAATGTTAGAAAATCTTTTATATATATTGGAATGAGGCGAAGTGGAAAAACTTACATGATGTTCCAAAAGATGCATGAACTTTTAAAACAGGGAATTTCTAGACAAAAAATTCTTTATATCAATTTTGAAGATGACCGCTTGCAAGGAATGTCTCTAGAGAATTTAAAAGAGATATTAGAAGCATATTTTGAATTATATCCAGAATATATAGATAGAGATGATATCTATTTTTTCTTCGATGAGATCCATGAAATAAGCCAGTGGGAAAAATTTATTCGAAGACTCTTAGACACCGAAAAAATGCAAATCTATTTAAGCGGCTCTTCATCAAAACTACTAAGCACTGAAATTGCAACATCACTCCGAGGAAGAACTCTTGTCAGAGAAGTATTTTCTTTTAATTTTAAGGAGTATTTGAATCATCAAAAGATATCTCTTCCCAAAAGGATTTCATCAAAAGACCTAGCACTTATTAATTATCACCTACAACAATTTTTTAAGCGGGGTGGCTTT
>JAJCZB010000059.1 GCA_029262595.1 Candidatus Babelota bacterium
TCCTATGCGGGGTACGACAATTCCATATGAAGTACGTGGTAAGCATGGTGCTGCAAAAGTGGTTTTAGTTCCTGCTTCTAAGGGTACTGGTAAGATTGCTGGTGGTGCGGTTCGTGCAATCATTGATGCTATTGGTATTGAAGATGCATTGACTAAATCATTGGGTTCAGCAAATGGATTGAATGTTGCAAAAGCGACTTTAAATGCACTTGCAAAATTGCGAACAGCTGAAAGTCTTGCAAAGCTTCGTGGTATGACAGTCAAAGAAATGGTAAAAGGCGCATAATGTTTACACTTGATTCATTGTCTCCATTGAAAAAAAAGAAAAAACGAATTGGGCGTGGCGGTTCTCGTGGTGGAACGTCTGGCAAAGGCCATAAAGGACAAAAAGCTCGTTCAGGGGGCGGCATAGCTCCTGGATTTGAAGGTGGCCAAATGCCTTTGTATCGACGACTACCGAAGCGTGGATTTTCGAATGCTCGATTTAAAGAAGTAGTTCATATTATCAATATTGAAGGATTAAGTGGTCTTTCTGAATCGCATGAAGAAATCACCAAAGATTTGCTTTTAAAAGAAGGGCTTATTAAGGCTCGAAAAAATAGACCATTTACGCTTAAAGTATTGGGTAATGGAAAATTATCAAAACCAGTAACTATCGTTGCGGATTTATTTAGCGCAACTGCTCGTAAATCAATTGAAGATGCTGGTGGAAAAGCTTTAACCCAGAAGGGGTAAGTAGTGATACTCCTAAAAAACTTTTTAAATATTTTTAAGATTGCAGATCTTCGCAGAAAATTAATTTTTACTTTTGCGGTACTTATTGTGTATCGAATTGGTAATCATATTCCTGTGATTGGTATTGATTTACAACAGCTTCAGAGTTTTATGACTCAAAAAACTGGCGTTGGCGGACTGTTTTCTTACTTAGATATGTTTTCTGGAGGAAGCCTGAAGCAGTGCACGTTGTTTGCACTGGGTATTATGCCCTATATTACTGCTTCTATTATGATGCAGATTTTGAGTATGTCTGTTCCTAGTTTGGAGCAACTTTCAAAAGAGGGTGAATATGGAAAAAAAATCATCAATCAGTACACAAGATATCTTGCTTTAGCTATTTCTGTTATGCAAAGTTTTAGCTATGCGCTTGTGGTTGAAAACATTGGTCTTGTACTTGAGCCAGGATGGGCATTTCGTTTAATGTTCATGTTTTCTTTGACAATAGGTTCTATTGTGGTGATGTGGCTTGGTGAGCAGATTGCCTTGCATGGTATTGGAAGCGGAAGCTCCATGATTATTTTTGCAGGTATCGTTGCTCGCTTTCCCCATGATATTATCACAACCTTAGGGGCTGTTGCTGATCGGATCATGGATCCCATTATTGCAGTTGTACTGCTTGTCATTTTTGTTGGTATGGCAGCGTGTATTGTATTCTTGGAAAAAGGTGATCGAAAGATTCCGGTACAATATACCCGTCGTATTGTAGGGCAGCGTATGTATGCCGGACAAAGTTCATATATTCCATTCAAGATTAATACTGCAGGTATTATGCCTGTGATTTTTTCGAATGCGGTATTAAATGTTCCTTTGTTTTTATCGGCTTTTTTAGCGACGCGTTTTGCAATGTTTAAATGGATCTCTGAAAGCTTAACGCCAACAGGGCTTGTTTATAATGCTATTGATTTTGTATTGATTATATTTTTCTCATTTTTCTATACAGCTTTGGTATATAATCCTGAAGAATTGGCTGATAATATTAAAAAAAGTGGTGGTTTTATTCCGGGAATTCGTCCAGGTAAAAAAACAGCTGAATTTTTTAATTTTCTTCTCACACGACTTGGTCTTGTGGGTGCAGTGTATCTTGCATGCTTGGCAATTGTGCCTAATTTGATTTATGCGCTGCTACGTTTGCCATTCTACTTAAGTACTTTGAGTGGTACAGGAATGCTTATTATGGTCGGGGTAGCTTTAGAAACTGCTGCTCAGGTTGAGTCGTATTTGATTGAGCACCGATATGAAGGGTTTCTCTCTTCAGGAAGAATGCAGGGCAAGGGGGCACGTTGAGTATTGATAGGGTTATTTTGTTCGTTGGCCCTCCTGGATCTGGAAAGGGGACTTTGTCTCAAAAATGCGTCCAGGAGCTTGATTGGGATAAAATCTCAACAGGAGACCTGTGCCGACAGCATATTGAGAACCAAACAGAGATTGGCAAGAGCATAGATTTTGCCATAAAATCTGGTAAACTAGTATCAGATGGTATTGTTAGTCAAATGGTCTTTGAGTGGTTTCGTGATAATGAAAACGATTCAAGGGTTGTTATTTTGGATGGTTATCCACGTACAGTGAGTCAAGCAAAAACACTTGATAATCTTGCAGAAACGTTGGGTGATTCTGCCGAAATAATCATTGCTAAATTTGTTATTGATGATCAGGCGATTGTAGATAGATTAGAAAATAGATATATCTGCAAAAATAAAGAGTGCCAAAGAGTGTATTCTTTGAAGGCCTCCTCGGTATTAGCTCCGAAAAAAGATATGACGTGTGATAATTGTGATACAGAACTCATTAAACGAAAAGATGACAATTCAGATGCTATTCTGGAGCGTTTAAAAGTGTATCATTTGCATGAAAATGATCTTCTTTCGCATTGTCAAAAAGCTGGCTATGAGATACGAGAGTTTGAAAGTAATCTTCCAATTGATCAGCTTTTTGTGAAATTTAAAGAGAATATGGGGGAGTAATGTATGATAACGATAAAAAATAAAGCATCAATTCGCAAAATGGAACAGGCGGGATCGTTGCTTGTTGAAATGTTTGAAGAAGTCACTCCATTGATTAAGGCTGGTTTAACGACGCTTGAGCTTGATCAAGCGATTGAGGCTCTTATTAAAAAGAAGGGTCTTGAATCGCGGACCAAGGGATACATGGGCTATGCTCACGCTAGTTGTATATCCGTGAACGATGAAGTTGTGCACGGTGTTCCTTCTGGAAGAGTTTTGAAGGACGGTGATCTAATCAAGGTTGACGTCTGTGCGTCATGGCGTGGTTATTGTGCTGATATGGCTCGTTCTTTTTACGTAGGAACAATGCCTGAAGACGTTGCTCGTTTTGTTGAAAACGCTCAGCGTGCTTTGAACAAAGGAATTGAGCAAGCTGTTCCCGGCAACAGATTGGGTGATATTTCTGCTGCTATTCAAAAAGAAATTGAAGCAGACGGGTATGGAATAATTCGTGATTTTGCAGGCCATGGTATTGGCAAGCAAATGCATGAAGCGCCAGAAATTCTTAATGTGGGACAAGCAGGTGAGGGGCCAGTATTACGAGCTGGAATGGCATTTGCAATTGAGCCAATGACAACAATGGGTGCACATACTGTGTATATTACTGATGATGGTTGGACTGTGAAAACAGCTGATAAAAGTTTGGCAACACATGTTGAGGATACAGTGGTGATAACTGAAAATGGACCGAAAATTTTAACACGTACAACCGCTGCAGATGCAGCAAGTGATGCATTATGAAGCAAAAAGAAGACATTATTCGCATTGAGGGAGTAGTGAATGAAACATTGCCAAATGCAATGTTTCGGGTTGAGGTTGAAGGTGGTCATGAAATATTGGCACATGTTTCAGGTAAAATGCGCATGCACTATATACGAATTTTGCCAGGAGACAGGGTGACAATGGAGTTATCTCCGTATGATTTGACTCGCGGTCGCATAATTTTACGTCATAAAAAATAAGCGAAAGAGACAACATGAAAGTGCGTACATCAGTAAAAAAAATGTGTAACGATTGCCGTATTATTAAAAGATCCGGCGTCGTTCGTGTTATTTGTAAAAAAAGCCCAAAGCATAAACAACGACAGGGTTAACTGTCTGGCTGTAGGAATTGTATATGATTAGAATAGAAGGTGTTAATTTACCCTTAAAAAAACGAGTTGAGTATGGGCTTACCTATATTCATGGTCTTGGCGTGGGGTCTTCACGAGATATCTTAAATAAGTTGAAGATCAGTCTAGATAAGCGTGTAAAAGATTTGACGGATCACGAAGTTGTTGCGATCCAAAAAGAAATTACGACTGCTTATACAGTTGAGGGAGAGCTGCGTAAAGAAGTAACGATGAATATTAAGCGCCTACAAGAAGCGGGTGCGTATCGTGGCTTGCGTCATAAAAGAGGTTTGCCTACTCGAGGTCAACGGACTAAGACCAATGCGCGTACACGTAAAGGTCCTAAGAAGGGTCCTGTTGCAATGAAAAAGAAAGTAACTAAGAAATAATAAGAGGTAGCAAAATAAAATGGCTTACAAGAAGAAAGCTCGAAAGCAAAAACGTCACGTTGACTCAGCCGTAGTTCATGTACGTTCTACTTTCAACAACACTTTGGTTACTATTACGACTCCTGAGGGGGACGTGCTATTGTCTGGAAGCTCAGGCAGACTTGGTTTTAAAGGTTCTCGTAAAGGAACTCCGTTTGCTGCATCACAGGTAGCAACCACTCTAGTGAAAGATATGAAGGGGATGGGAATTAGAAACCTTGAGTTCAACTTGCAAGGTCCTGGTTCTGGTAGAGATTCTATTGTTCGCTCGTTTCAGGCCGCTGGATTTGCGATCAACTTATTGCGTGATGTGACTCCGTTACCTCACAATGGCTGCCGTGCTCCTAAGAAACGTCGAGTATAATAGTTTTGCTCATAAAATAATGGTGTGAGATATGGTTCAAAAAGATACAGTAGAAAAAAAAGTTGCCCCTAAGGGCGGCAAGCGACCGCCAAAAATGTCTGAATATGGTCGCCAACTGCAAGAGAAGCAAAAAGTAAAACAAATGTATGGTATGCGTGAGCGTCAATTTAGACGTTTTTTTGCGAATGCTGTGCAAGCGCAGGGCGCACCAGGGGACAATCTATTGAGCCTCTTAGAGCGTCGTTTAGATAACGTTTTTTACCGACTTAAAATGGCTACTACTCGTACGCAAGCGCGCCAAGTGATTGTGCACGGACATGTGCTTGTTAACGGTAGAAAAGTGAGCTCTCCATCATTCTTAGTTTCTGAGGGAGATGAAATTTCTTTGATTCCATCAGCTCTTGAGCAGAAGCCTTTCATGGAGCAAGTTGTTGATAAGCGCTTGAACTTAGGTATCAAAGTTCCAGAGTGGTTGGAACTTGATAAAAAAGTATATAAGGGTCGTGTGTTACGTCTTCCAGTACGTACTGATATTCAAGCTCCAATTGAGGATCACCTCATTGTAGAGCTTTACTCCAAATAATTGAGTATTGGCAGATGAACAGTTTTTTAATGAATCTTTTGAGCCTGATTGTGGGAGGTTAAATGGAAACAACGAGAGAAAAAGAGTATAAACCGTTGACCATTCCTAAGTTAACTTGGGATAAAAAAACACTCAACGAGACGTATGGTGAGCTTGTTGCACAGCCGCTAGAGCCGGGCTTTGGACACACTCTTGGGAATGCTTTAAGAAGAGTATTGCTTGGATCTGTTGAAGGTGCTGCTGTTACGTCTGTTATTATTAAGAATGCAAACAATGAGTTTACTGCTATACCGGGTATAGTTGAAGATGCATTACAAGTGATTCTTAATATTAAGCAAATTGTAGTGCGTAATACCAGCGGTAATCCGGGAAAAATGAGAATGAAAGTTTCCGGTGAAAAAACGGCAACTGTTGCTGATATTGTTGCAGATGATCATCTTGAGTTAATCAACACTGATCATGTTATTGGACACGTTGCAGCTGGTGGCGAACTTGATATTGAGTTTTTTGTTGAAAATGGCCGTGGCTATCAGCCAGCAGAATGGCCAACTGATAAAGCGTATCAAGAAGATGGTCGTATCTACTTGGATGCTATGTTTTCTCCAATTCGCAAAATAGTATTTGATATCGAAAAAACACGTGTTGGAAAAGATATCGACTACGATAAAATGATTTTACGCATTCACACAGATGGATCAGAAAATCCATTTGATGTTGTGCATTATGCAGTTTCTATATTGCGTACGCAGTTAGAGCACTTTTTGACAAGTACTGAAATACCGTTTAATGAAATTTCTTCTCTTCCTGAAGAAGAAGAAAAAGTTGAACCGGTTGAGCTTGATAAGCTTGGTTTGAAAGATATTCCAGTGGAACTTCTATTAAAACCGATCGAAGAATTAGAGCTTTCAGTTCGGGCGCATAATTGCTTAATTAATGCTGAAATTAAACGCGTAATTGATTTAGTGAATGTACCAGAAGAAGATGCTTTAAGAATTAAAAATTTCGGCAAGAAGTCACTCAATGAAGTGAAAGATTGCATGAAAGCATTTGGTCTTCATTTTGGTATGAATGTAAATGAAGAAGATGTTAAAAAAGTATTGGCCTCTAAAGGTACCAATTAGAAGGTTTGCATTATGATGCATCAAAGTGGTCGAAAAAAATTAAATATGAAATCATCGCATCGTAAAGCGGTGTTACGTAATCAGGTTATTCATCTTATTACGTATGGCAAATTGGTAACTACAAAGCCTCGCTTGAAAGAAGTGAAAAAGCTGGCAGAGAAGGTAGTAACTATTGCTCGGGAAGGTAATCATTTCAATGCACGCCGTCGTGTACAGGCTTTATTGCCGTACAACCAAGCAGCTGTTTTGAAGTTGTTTAGTGAAGTTGCTCCTCGTTACGTTGATCGTCCAGGTGGATACACTCGTATGATTCCACTGGGTCGACGAACCAGCGATACAGCTCCTATTGCACAGTTGGAATGGGTCTAAGTGAAATCAAATCGTGCGCATAAAATAGAAAAAGCGCTTGATGAGATTCGCCCATATCTTCATTCTCACGGTGGTGATATCACTGTGGTTCGTGTGCAAGATGCGAATGTATACGTAAAATTTAAGGGCGCCTGTGTAGGGTGCCCTATTTCTTTGTATACGCTCACTCTGGGCGTTGAAAAAAAGATTAAAGAATCGTTTCCTGAGATACAGAACGTCATTGCTGTGGATGATCAAGAAGATTGAGTCGGCGCTTTTTGATCGCTTGTTTGAGGTATCGTTTTTACAATAATTTCTTTTGCGAGTGCTAGATGCGCTTGTATCTGTTCATTCATTGCTTGTTGATTTGCAAATTTAATCAGTAAGCAGCCTCGTAATATTTCTTGTATATTTTTTTTCAATTGCGGATCGAGCGATTGCTTTTCTAAGTAGCGCGCTGCTTCTTCATCCGTTTGATGAGCGATAGGATAGGCGAATCGATCTGCAAGATACTGTTTGAGTGCTGTTGTGAGAGTGAAGTAGCACTGCTTGCTTTCTTGTTGGCTTGTATAGTTATTATTTTGTAGTCGATTGATTGTTTGTAGCGCTGTATCCCAGGGCGTCATAACTCGCTTATTTCGTTTTTGATACCATGCATATATTCCCACTACCGCTAGGCAGCATACAAGAATACAAAGACTTACTATGCCCCAGAAAAACCATTTTGTTTGCCAAAAAGGTATATGCCATATTGGATAGATATCATGTAAAGTAGCCTGATCCATGAGAGCCTCCTAGTAGCGCATGCGTCTGCGAAAGAATCGAATAAGGTCTGCAATAAAAGTATGATTATTTGGAAGATCTAAAAGCTGGACTCCCTTTTGCTTAAAGAGACGAGTTTGTAGGTCTATACGTTCTTTTAGATAGGCGTTAATAGGATTGTTTTTTTTGCGAGTGTCCAGTAATGAAATCTCTCCCGTCTCGCTATCTTCAATCGGTATAAATCCAAAATTTCCCAGAGAGCTTTCTCGTTCATCAATGCAGCGTACCGCATAGAGCTCGTGTCTTTGTGCGACATGCGAAAGAAGCTTTGAATCTATGCTGCTATCTATAAAATCAGAAATGATGAACGATACGGCGTCTTTTTGTTTGTATTGTGCTATTTTTTTGAGCACTGCACCGAGATCTGTTTTTTTACCAGTTGGTTGGTATGTATACAGTACACGCATGATAGTATTTGCATGTTGTGATCCGCGTGATGGGGGAATATATTTTTCTATCGTATCGGTGAAAAGGATTAATCCAACACGATCCTTGCCAGATGTGGCAACTAATGCGAGTACGCTTGCTACTTGTGCAAAAATATCTCGCTTGAGTGACTCTCCCGATCCAAGTACTCCCGAGGCTGAGACGTCGACTGCAAGTAAAATAGTACGGCATCGCTCTTCAATGTATTGCTTAACAAGTAGGTTGTCGTGCCGTGAAGATGCTTTCCAATCAATAAATCGTACGTCATCTCCAAATTGGTATTCTCGAATTTGATCAAACTCAAACCCAGTGCCTTTCAGCGCAGATCGGCTATCTCCGGCCATTGTGCCGCGTAATAAGCGTCGTGTTTGGATGGTTATTTGTTTGATCTTTTTTACTATTTCTTTACTAATGTAGGAGCTTTTTTTCATGGTATGCCACCCCTAGATAAGACCTTCTTTTTTCAACACCGCTGGTATTGCAATTGAACCATCTTCTTGTTGGTATGTCTCAATAATTGCAACCATCAATCGGGGCAATGCAAGCGAAGAGGCATTGAGGGTATTAACCAAATGCGTTTTTTTGTCACCCGGTTTTTTATATCGAATTAACCCTCTGCGTGCTTGAAAGTCAGTGCAGTTGCTGGCCGATGACACTTCATAATAGGTTTTTTGCCCGGGAAGCCACACTTCAATGTCATACGTTTTTGCCGCTTGGAAAGACATATCTTGTGACGCCAAAAGAGAGACGCGATAATGTAATCCTAATTTTTGCAAAATCGTTTCGGCACACGCGAGCATTCGATTGAGCTCGTCTTGAGATTCCTCAGGATTGGCTACTGTTACGAGCTCAACTTTTTCAAATTGATGGATCCGAATAAGGCCGCGTTCATGGGCGCCATACGTCCCTGCCTCGCGGCGAAAACAGCTTGTCCAGGCAGAGCTTCTGATGGGTAAGTCGGATTCTTCTAAAATGGCATTACGGTGCATATTAACGAGTCCAACTTCGGCAGTAGGAGAAAGATATAATCCATCAGCAGGGATTGCATAGACTTGGTCTTTAAATTTGGGAAAGTTGCCACTGACTTCTAAAGATTTTTCATTCACGAGCACTGGAGGAAGGACAAGTTCAAACCCATTGTCTTGATTGTTTTTGAGCATAAAATGTGTCAGTGCATAAAGGAGTGAAACCGCTTCTTTTTTATACAGAGCGAAGTTACTTCCTGCGATTTGTGCCGCAGTTTTAAAGTCGATCCATCCTAACTGCTCCATAAGCTCGACGTGATTTTTAATAGGAAAATCAAACGTTGGCTTTTCTCCCCACTCTTTCACCACGGTATTTTTTTCTTTGCCACCCACCGGCACATCTGGTTCAGGAATGTTTGGGCAGGCCAAATAGAGAGATTTAAATGCCAGATCGGCTTGTTCGAGCTCAGCTTCTTTGCCTTTAAGGTCGCTGCCAATTTGTTTGGATTGCTCTCGAATTTCAGGAGTGATGCCCGATTTTGCGAGCATTGCAAGTTCATTTTTTTTGCTTCGCAGTGACTCAACCATTTGCTTAAGTGTGCGGACTTCCTGCTCTAATGAGACTAATTTTTGCGCATCAAAAGCGGGATCTTTTTTATGTATGAGAGCAATGAATTTTTCTGGGTGCTCTCTTAGCAAGCTGAGATCAATCATGGAATAGCTTCCTCAGTGATTCTGGATACATACGCTGAAATTATACTTTTTATTAGAGTACCGTAAATGAATTTCTATGCAAAGAAAAGGCTGCGATAAACGCAGCCTTCACAGGTAAAAGCTTTTATTAATCAAAAGCCTTACTAACCGAGTCTTACTCTTTTCACAGTTTCGCGTAGGTTTTTACCTGCTTTGAAACGTGGAACGCTTACAGCTGGAAGATCGATGCGTTCTTTAGTTGCTGGGTTGATACCCTTGCGCGCTGGACGGTTAGATAGCCAGAAGCTTCCAAAACCAGTAAGTGAAACTTTTTCACCTTTTTTCAGCGTACGGCCGATAACACGAGTAAGTGAATCAATCACACGCGTGATATCTTTTTTGCTGTAAGTGGTTTCTTCACTCAGCTCGTTTATTAATTCGCTCTTGTTCATTGTAGCTACTCCTCGAAAAAGGTTATTGATACACTGCTACTTCAATTAATTAGTCTCCCTTTTGTAGATCTCTTGAGTAAGATATAGTAATTTCATAAACGTTTGTCAAACATAATGACAGAGAAATATGCCACTAAATCAGATGCAAATTTCCGTTCGTTAACAATAAAGCCTTTAGTTTAGGGATAAATATGTTGATAGATACTCATTGCCATTTAAATATGATGATTAAATCAGATTTTGATGTTCTTCTTTCGCCTGCTCAAGTATCGAATGCAAAAACGATCATAGATCAGGCAGCCGTTGACGGTGTGTCTACGATTATTAATGTAGGAACCAGCTTAGTTGAAAGTAGAAATTGCGTAATGTTGGCACAAGAATTTGAGTCTGTGTATGCCACCGTGGGCATTCATCCGAATGATGCGACTGATGACTGGCGCACTGAACTACAAGAACTTGAAGTACTACTTAAGCAAAAAGAGCAGAATAAAATTGTTGGTATTGGTGAGGCGGGAATTGATAAACATTACCCGGATTATAATTTGCAACGGCAAGTAGATGCCTTTCGTGCGCAGATAGAGTTAGCGCTTACCTATGATGTAGGGCTGGTTGTCCATTCGCGCGATGCCTACGACGAAACGCTGCGCGCCCTGGAAGAATACGTGCGCCATGAGCCACGGGCGGTAATGCATTGTTTTTCCTATGATCAAAATTTTGCGGATCAAATTATTTCGTGGAAATTCAAATTAGGCATTGGGGGTACTATTACGTATCCAAAGAATAACGAACTGAGATCTGTAGTAAAAGCAGTTAATCTTTCAGATATGGTCCTTGAGACGGATGCGCCGTTTTTGCCGGTTCAAGCAATGCGCGGCAAGCAAAATGCACCCAAATACATTAAAACAATTGCTGAGTATGTTGCTGAGTTGCGTCAGCAGCCATTTGAGGATGTTGCGCAAGAGACTACCGCCGCTGCCAAAAAGCTTTTTTCTTTGGTATAATAGGGGCATAACACAAAGGGATACACAATGAGTTTGAAACAAATAGGTGCGATAGTATTGGTAGGATGTTTTTGCGTTTCATTGAAAGCAGCAGAGCGAGGTGCGCCTGTATCACCTCAAGCCGTACAGCCAACTGGATGGAGCGTAGATGGCCGCTCTGATCATTCATCTTTCAGCAAATTAGTTGCTTTGTATGGAGTGCTTGGTGCAGCTACATTGGCTACTCGCGGACGTGTTCCGCGGCCAGGAGCATTTAAATTTAGACCAAGAGGCTAGCATGGATACTGTGTTACTTTCAGCTTTCATTCTTTACTTTATTACGCTCATTGGTATTGGTTTGTTTTTTTATAAACGAAATCAATCAACTGAATCGTTTATGTTGGGCGATCGCTCAACGAACTACTATGTAACGGCCGTGGCTACGCAAGCCAGCGATATGGGAAGTTGGCTGTTTTTGGGATTTCCTGCAGTAGTGCTAGTCGGCGGAATGTTTGAAGTATGGACGGCGATAGGATTAGTTACTGGTATGTTTGCGGCATGGACGTTTATTGCGCCTCGACTGCGCGAAAAGACAGCACAGCTTAATGCGCTTACACTGTCTTCTTATTTTGCAGATGTGTTTCAAGATAAGAGCGGTGCGTTACAACTCGTGAGCAGTTGCTTTGCGCTCTTTTTTTTCACATTTTATATCACGTCTGGTTTGGTTGGGTTGAGCTTAGTATTTAGTTCTGCCTTTGGCATGTCGTATCATGTTGGTATTGTGGTGAGCGTTGTGACGGCAGCGCTCTATACATTAGTGGGCGGATTTGTTGCTGTTGCATGGTGTGATTTTTTTCAAGGCTTATTTTTACTTGCCATGATTATATCAGTTCCCTCATTTGGATTTTTTAGTGTGGGTGGGTTGCCGGCAATTACTGCTGCAGCTGAGTTGCAAAATATTTCTTTGAGCGTGCTTTCATCTCCACGAGAAATGCTTTCGGCACTGTTTCTTGCGGCAAGTTGGGGGCTTGGCTATTTTGGCCAACCGCATATTCTAGTTAACTTTATGGGCATTGATGATGTGCGTAATATTAAGCATGCGCGCGCGGTTGGTATTGTGTGGCAAACTTTTGTATTGCTTTCATCGGCTGCTATTGGAATCGTAGGGATTGCCTTTTTTGCAGGGCAGCTTGCAAATCCAGAATTGGTTTTTATTGATATGGCGCTTGCGATTTTTCATCCGTTTATCGCGGGATTAATTTTATGCGCAATTTTTGCAGCTACTCTTTCAACCATGGATAGTTTGATTTTGGTTGCCGGATCAATGTGCGCGCAAGATCTGTATAAACAGTTTGTGAATCGATCAGCCCAAGCAAAGCAGCTTCTTTGGGTTTCGCGATTAGGTTCAATTGCAATTGCATGCGCGGCACTTGCGCTTGCATGGAAGAGTGATGCATCAGTCTATGCACTGGTAAATTATGCATGGTCTGGGCTTGGCAGCACATTTGGGCCATTAGTGATCGCGTCGCTTTATATGAAACAGGTATCGAAAAACGCAGCACTTGCAGGCCTCGTCGCTGGAGGTGTAACGTCTGCATTATGGCCATTCTTTTTTGCAAGTTTGCCGCTTATTCCCGGATTTTTAGCGGGATTGATTGTGCTTTATTTGAGTGGCAAGCTATTTAAATCCTAATCATCTTTTTGAGTCCCATATCAAGCCATAAATGTGAAAGCGCTCCTGCTATGAAAAATGTCATATCAAGCAGGAGCGCTTGCTGTATCGGGGGATATTGCATGCTCAATATATACCAGAGTCCAAGTGGCGCTGCGATGACAAACCATGCGCGATGAAATAGTCCGCGGTGTTTTGAAATGAGTGGAATGGTGGCGGCTATGCTTAAGCAGGCGAGCGGGATAAAGCGTTGCGTATACGTGAGCATTAAAAGCAGGATAAGAATCATCCAATAAAAATATTTTTGGCCTTTGCTTTTGATATCGATATCAGGAAAGAGCGATCCGGCGAGTGAAAAAAGAAGCCACTCTCCGGCGATTAATACAGTGGGCTGCGCATAAGGAACGACGCATACAAGTACAGCAGCAAATACGATTGCACCTCCCGCGAGGTGCGTTTGATAACCAGGCATTACATCTCCAATTAAGCTTTTGTAATTATTTATGGCGCAAGTATACTAAAAAGAAGAGAAATATACATGTTTTCTAACTGATTTTTCGGATCACAGTTCCCGGATAATAAAAATCTAAAATTCGTTTATAATGCCATCCATCGCGGACCATTTCTCGTGCACCCCATTGGCACATACCAATATGATGCCCATATCCTTTGCCATTAAAAACAAGTGTGTCTTTTTTGCGTTTGATTGAGTAGCAAAAGCTTTTGATCTCAGGTAGTGCGCTATAGAGTTGCTTGCCTGAAAGCGTATGCTTTTTATTTCCCTTTTTTACGTGCACTTGCGTGATTAAACGAGCTTTATCTTTTTTGGCTATTTTGATCTGCTGCACCACGCCCGGATACTCTATAAATTGAGCAATGAACTTACTGATATCGGCAAGATGAATTTCTTTTTGCCATGCATAAATTTTACATCGTGAACAGTGCGTGCAAGCATAGGTGCGGGCAAGATAGGGCGCTTTGCCAAAATCAAAATCTTCAATATGCGCGGGGATTACTCCTCCGCAACACGAATCAAACATTGTGAGTGCAATCTGGCCATTGTGCGTGAGCACCATTCCTTTTGTGAGTGCGACGGCAGTATGAATTGCGCTGGTCGTATGCATACCTTTATACGTTTGATGCTCGTTAGTATTTTTTACGTGATAAGGAAGTGTGCTTTTTTGCGCTTGTTTTATCATTGCAAGTACGTAACTGCGTGATGAAATTGCAAACGCTTTATTTACCTCCACGGGCCATCCGGGCCAACTTTCTGTTTTGAGTACTGAGCAAACATACTCCTCTAAATCAACGTGGTTAATGAGATAGGTGTGATCGTTGGTTTGCGTGATTGAAAAAGATCCATGAAACTGTGTGCCATTTATGCCGGCATAACCATCTCGGGGGATAATGCGCAACTCAGATCCTGGATAGCTGATCCCATTTACGCATATACGAGATTGGTTGTGCGTAATGGTAAGCGATGTTTTTTCAGAGCTTTTGCACGAAGTTTTGGTCGTCGGGTTAAAGATTAAAAACCCCGTGTTACTCGTCAGCTTCCAAGAAGAGCATCGGCGGTTTTTTGTACGATCATGTTCCTCGATAAGAACCTTAACCGGCTGCTGTTTTTGAGTCGTTTTTTTGCCGTGCGTGCTACGAGGAATGAATATGAGTAATGCGACCATACTCAGCAATTTTAGATGGGAATGCTTCATCCCCCACCCCTTTTTTTAATGAATATATTACATATCTAATGATATATGATGCTGTTTGAGCAATTCTTTAAAAGCATCAGGGACTGTTTTTTTGGAGTCGACCCCTTTATTGGCAAGCGCATCTGCCTGCTTATTGCTATCACGCAACACGTGATAGAGCTCAATTGGGTAGCGCTCAAGATACCGTTTTGCGAGTGCATGAAGCGGGCGTAACCCTTCATTTTTTATGCGATAGATGCCCGCCATTTGTTTGACCAATAACTCAGAATCAGATGCAATGCGAATCGTATCATCGGCAGATGCAAAGCAATCAATAAAGTAGAGCGCGAGCAGGAGTGCGAGATACTCAGCTTGATTATTGGTTTTAATACCAAGATAAAAACCTTCTGCGCAGACAGTCTCTCCATCTTTTTGCATAAAGACGCCCGCACCCGATTTTCCGGGATTATTACGTGAGGCGCCATCGATGAATACTGTCCACGTGTGAGATTGCTGTTGGTTCATTGCGGTCTTATTATTCGTTAGAAGTCTCAGGATTTTCAACTGGGGCTACATCTTTCATTGCGGCAGGCATATAGAGTAATCGAAAGCAGCCTTTGCATTGTACAATTGCGCGGCGGCGTAAACGAATGAGCTCTTGATCGGCAATCGTGTAATAGCACGCACTGCAACTTGCATCAAGTACTTCAACGACAGGGTCTTCAACGCGCATTCTCATGTGCGTATATTTATCGAGCCATTCTTGGGGAATGCCAGATTCTTTTGCGGGTCGTTCATTTTTTTTACGTTCAAGATCAGATTGTAGCTGTGATATTTTTTCTTGTTGATCGGCAAGTGCAGCATTAAGCTCTTCAATTTTGCTGCTATAGTTGCTGTTTTGTTCGGCTAACTCTTTTTGAGCTACTTCAAGTTTGTTCCAAATGCCCATAAGCTCCGCTTCTGCGTTGTGCTGCTCTTGCTTGAGGCGATCAATTTCTTTTTTAAGCGGCTGGTACTCTTTTGGGTTTTGCAATTGGTCGAGCTGTAGTTTTTTTCTTTTTTCAGTTTCATCGAGCTCTTTAATCTCAAGTTCCTTTTCATGTACGCCTTTTTTAAGATCTCGTACATGGTGCTTGAACTGCTCAAAGCGACTTTCAAGTTTTTGCTTTTCAGAAAGACGAGATTCGGCTTCTTTTTTTAGGAGTGTAATGGCTTCAAATGTTGTGCGGATCTCTTGATCAAGTGATATGAGATCAATAAATGAGCTAAAAGGATTCTGACTCATGGGAGGCCTCTTTTCAGGTTGTACTTGCATAAGAACTTCCCCAGCTTTATGGACAGATTAGACGTGGCATCATGCCAAAGCGCTCGTGAGTGCAATGGAAGATGGTGGGCCCACCAGGATTTGAACCTGGGACCTCTCGGTTATGAGCCGATTGCTCTGACCAACTGAGCTATGGGCCCGTCTGAATGTCCGTTTGTGTTCAAAGATTAGATTCATAGCAATACTACCGGAAAAGCATGTATTTGTGAAGTAGTACACTACTTATTTGCTTGCGTATATGAGAAAATCTTTCAGGCGGACGCTATAGGCCCACTCATTGTCGTACCAGCCAAATACTTTTCCCATGGAGCCATGTGCCTTGGTTAAAAGACCATCAATGATTACAGATCGGCTATCGCCACTGTAGTCACTCGAGACGAGTGGTTGATCGGTAAACCCAACGATGCCCTTCATTTGTTCTGACTGGGATGCCGTAATAAAGTAATCATTGATCATTTTTTCAGTCAGGGAGCAATCTGCAGTAAACGTAAGATCAATGAGTGATACTTTTGCTACCGGTACGCGCACGGCAACCGCTTGTATTTTCCCTTCCATCTCAGGCATTACTTTGCCAAGCATTTTGCTAGCCCCTGTTTGGGTTGGGATGATATTGAGAGCGGCAGCACGAGCTCTACGCGCATCAGTATCCTCTACATCAAGAAGTACTTGTGTATTGGTATAGGCATGGATAGTGGTCATAAATCCTTCTTGAATACCACAATTATCCTGCAACACTTTGAGCGTTGGAATGAATGCATTCGTCGTACAGCTGCCCAGTGAAACTATTTTATCTTTATAGGGATTGTAGGCATCTTCATTTACGCCGGGAATAATTGCAACGTCTTCACCTTGGGATGGTGCGGTAATCAATACGCGTTGAGCGCCAGATTCTAAATGAAGTTTCGCGCCTTCACGCTTGGTAAATTTTCCGCATGCTTCCACTACCCATTCAACGCTATATTTTTGCCATTGAATATCGCGTGGATCAGTTTCAGTAATGATTTCGATTTCATGATCATTAATCACCAGCTTGTTTTGCTTCATTTCGATTGAGCCGGGAAAGATGCCCATGAGCGTATCGTAGCGAAACATATGTACGAGAAGTTCAGGATTGGCTGGCCCGATATTGATTGCAGAGATAGTTATGTGTTTGAGTGCTTCCGGATCGAGTAGTACTGCTCGTAAAAAATTTCTGCCGATTCGGCCAAAGCCATTTAATCCAATCGTAATCATTACGGTTCCTTTGTAACGTGCCAATTTTTAACTTTTTGGAGGATAGCTCTTTCTTGCTCAGAAGATAACGCGGGGAGCTCTAAAATGAGAGGGATTGTGCACAGTTGCGGGTGCATCACAAATGATTGCAATGCCTGCTCTCCAATAGTTCCAGTGCCTAGTACTGCATGTTTATCAATACGAGATCCAGCCTCATAAAAAGAGTCATTCAGATGAATAAGCGCGATCGCATCTAAGCCGATGGTTTTTTCTAATACCGTTATAAATTCTTGCTGTTGTTCAGGAGTGCTTAAATCATATCCATATGTATGCGCATGAGCAGTATCAATGCAAAAAGCGAGGCGCTCAGGATGATCAAGTAATTGCTTGAGCTTACCAAAATCTTCTATATCACTTCCAACCGATTTTCCTGCATGAGCAGTGTTTTCAAGTACAAACGTAATATCACGTTCTTGTATGGTGAGCGTATTCATAATGCGTGCTAATTGTTCAAGGCCATCTTGGTGCGTTAATGAGCCGGTGGCCGAGCCGGGGTGTAAAATTACATACGGAACTTCGATTTGCTTAGCTTGTTTAATTTCACGCTCGAGAGTTTTTTTACCCCGTTGTTTGAGGTGTGCAAGATTAATAAAATATGATCCATGCACATACGGAACTTTTCCTGCTATCAGTTGCTTGAACTGTTTTTGCATAGACTGATCAATAGCAAGTGGTCGTCGGGCGATTTGGTCTATCAAAAAAATTTGAAAAATAGGCAGGTCGAGATCCCGCGCATAGCGTGCGGCATCTAAAAGAGTATGTGGGATACGAATATGAAGCCCAATTTTTCTCACCTATGCTCCTACAGATGCAACTGATCCAATTCTTTTTTATCTAAATACGGCGATAGCAATGTATGAAATAGTGAAATAACTTGCTCAAGTCCTTTGTGCGTGTCTGATTCAAATCGCATACTCAATGCTGCTTGCGTATTTGATACGCGTACAATGCCCCAGCCAAACGGAAAAACTGCTCGAATGCCATCAATCGTTATGATTGAAACATCATCTTTTTTTGCAAGCTCCTGTTTGATAGATTCAACGATTTCGTGCTTTTTTTCATCGGGGCAATAGAGGCGAAATTCTAGAGAACTGTGTTTTTTAGGAAAAATTTCCAGATGCTTTTCAAGTGATTTTCCAGATGCATATAATATTTCAATTAATCTGAGCATCGCATAAATACCATCGTCATACCCATAATATCGGTCTTTAAAGAAGAAGTGCCCGCTAATTTCTCCACCGAGCAGTGCCTTATGCTTTACCATCATGTCTTTTATGATTGAATGCCCAGACGGAGACATTATCGGATTGGCGCCCCATTGCTCAAGAAGCTCGATCAGTCCGGCTGAACTTTTAATATCAAATACAACTCCCGCTCCGGGATGATCGCTTACGACGCGTTGCGCAAAAAGCGCAAGCATTTGATCGCCGGGAATAAGTGTGCCGCTTTTAATCATTGCGCCCATGCGATCGCAATCGCCATCTAAGCCTATTCCAAGCGCGAATGATTCTGTATCAAGTTCTTTTTTAACGTCTTTCATGTTTTTAGCTACGGTAGGATCCGCTTCATGATTTGGAAAGGTACCATCTACTTTTTCATGCAAAATTTTTACATTGTCCCATTGCATCTGGCGTCTGAGCTCGGGAATTACCGTTCCACCGGTGCCATTTCCGCAATCGATTACAAACGGAAGTTTGATATTTTTTAAATGCCAAAAATGGTGCGTCAGATATGCAATGTAGGGAGTGACGATCGGAAATTCTGTCTGTGCAGCTGTGCGAGTGGAATCAACATGTTTTTTTTCGTGGTAGAGCTTTTTAATTGTTTGTAACTCTTGTCCCCATACTACGCGCGTACCCAAACACAGTTTAATACCGTTATAGGTAGGGCCGTTGTGCGAGGCGGTAATCATGAGTCCACCGTCTACTTCGAGGGTGAAGAGCGAAAAATACATCGCGGGAGTTGGGCATACGCCAAGAAATGCAACGTCGATGCCACTATCTAAAAATGCACGCGTAATCTCATCGCGAATTGCAGGCGAGTGCGTGCGGCCATCCATACCGAGTGCCAATACTTTAAATTCAGGATCGTGCTGCTTGAGGTAATATGCGATTGCGCGTCCGAGATCATAGACCTCATCAATGTAGAGCTGCTCGTCTACGATACCCCGAATATCATATTCACGAAATATTGTGTCTTTCATGCACGTACTTCCTATTTGATGGGCGGGTGTTTGGGCCAAAGTGTGTGAGGTAATTATGGCTACTGCAACACCGAATAAAAGAATTTTTTTCATGGAATCTCCTGCGTTCACCGTATCATCATTTTATATAAATCTCAATTACACTCGCTACCTGGATTGTACTATTGGCAAGATAGTTTTTTTGCTTTTTTCATAGTACTTAAACTTTCTTTCGTTCGCCCTGATGCTTCGATAGACTCAGCAGTAAACGCTGCGCTCATTTCTCACTCCGTTCGCCCTGATGCTTCGATAGACTCAGCAGTAAACGCTGCGCTCATTTCTCACTCCGTTCGCCCTGAGCTTGTCGAAGGGTTAAAAAGTATCCAACCGTAAATATTTTGTGATGAAAAATAGCGTATGCATGATATGCTCTTTTTTCTTAGTTTTAGTTTTTGTCCGTTCTTCGACCCTTCGACACGCTCAGGGCGAACGGAGTGAAAGTGTTTTCAATTGTCTGTAAGGGGCCCAACGCATATGATTCCGCATACATTACAACTAAAAAATTTTTTAAGCTACGGTGCAGATTTTCAGACGATTGATTTTAGGCCGTATCGCCTTATGTATTTGTCGGGCAGAAACGGGCATGGCAAATCAGCACTTCTTGATGCGATGACATGGGCGGTATGGGGTGTTGCGCGTAAAACTACCAATGCTGTGCGAGCTGATCAGGGATTACTTCGATTAGGGCAACTGCAAATGGCGGTGGTTTTTGATTTTGAAGTGAACGGGCAACTGTATCGCGTGAAGCGAGAGTTTTTAAAAACGCAAAATAAGCCGTTGGCGCAATTGGAATTTGGTTTGCTTAATCCTGAGACGGGTGCGTATGTTCCGCTTACTGATAAAACGATTCGTGCTACGCAAGCGAAACTCGAAGAAACGATAAAACTTGATTTTGATTCGTTTGTAAACAGTGCGTTTTTGCGCCAGGGCAATGCGAATGAATTTTCAAAAAAGTCTCCCAAAGATCGCAAAGAAGTGCTTTCTTATATTTTGGGATTGCAGCAATTTGATCGGCTCAAAAAGCGTGCGCTTGAAAAGGTGAAAGCGCTACAAGGGCAACGTACAGCGCTTGCCGCTCTGCAAGAATCATATGAAAAACAGCTTGCGCTTAAAGAGCCTGTGGGCAAAGAGCTGGAAGCGCTCGAAAAAGAGCAGAAAATATCTTCAAAAGATATCGAGCAATTTGCGGCACGCAAGCAGGCGCTTGAAAAGGAGCAGCAATCTCTCGCTGAGCTGCGCAATAAAAAAGAGATGGTGCTTTTCAAGCAGCAGCAGTTACAAGAAAAAAGCGATACGCACAAAAAATCATTGCGCGAGCTTTTTGTAGCATGGCGCGCAACGCATAAAAAGCAAAGAAATATGCCTGATATTGCAGCGCTTGATGCGCAGCATAAAAAAAGCAAAACGATAGTAGCGCAGCAAGATGATGCATTCAAAAAGGCCATGGCGCTGCAGCAAGATCAGATGAAGTGCACGCAAGCGATTTCTGCGAGAAAAGCGCACATAGAAAGGGCTGCCGTTACAGCGCAGCAAGAGTTGCAGATACAAAAAGAGCGTTGCGGTATTACGCTCAAAAATAATCAACAATCGCAGGCGCAGCTACAAAAAGAGTGTGATGCGATAACAAAAGATATTTCTGAAAAAGAAAAAAATGTAGCCGCAGTTACAAAAAAAATTATTGCTCCAAAAGAGTATGCGGGCATGCAAGCCCAATTTGAAAAGCGTAAAGAAACATATTATGCATTTGTCGCTCAACGGGATCGCTATGCGACCGAGCAGCATACACTCATTAAAAAGCAATCAATGGTAAGCAGCGATGATCCGAGTTGCCCGTTGTGCGAGCAAAATCTTTCGGCTGCGCGTAAAAAATTTCTCAAAAATAAATGTGGCAAAGAGGCGCGATTTGCAGTGCATCAATATGAACGGTTAGCGCGTATTGTACCACAACTTAAAGAGATCTTAGTTACGCAGCATGCACAGTTAGAAGAGCATAAAAAACAAAGTGCAGATCTGCAGGGCATTCAAAAAGATCTGGAAGCGCTTACAAAAAATAATACACAAAAAGAAAAAGAACTGGGTGCATTGGCAAAGCATATAACAGAGCTTGAAAAAGAGCATGGTGCTATTGATAAAAAACTTGCTGCGCATGCGCAGGATATGCAAAAAAGTCTTAAAGAAGATAAGGAAAGTATAGCGCTCCAGGCGAAACTATCAGAGCATGAAACGCAATTAAAAGCTCTTGCCTATGATGAGAAGGTGCATAAAAAAGCGCAGCACGATTTGCAAGCAATTGAAAAAGAGCGAGAATCGCTTTTTGCATTGCAGCAGGACGTTATCAAACAGGCTGATCGTGCGCAGGCAATTGCGCAATTGGTAGTGCAGTTAAAAGAAATAAAAAAACATGCGCAGTTACTCGTAAAAGAATTGAAGCAATTTGACTCATTAGCGCAATCACTTAAAGCGCTTGAGCAAAAGCAGGCTGAGTTTGAAAAACAAGTGCAGGAGCATGCGCGCTCTCGTGAAACATTGCGCCAAAAGCAGGGTGCGCTTTTGCAAAAAAAAGAGCACTTGCAGCAGGTGCAAAAAGAAGCACAAAAGCAAGCAGATACCATAAAGACTATCGATGCACAGATAAGCGATTATCAAGAAATAGCGAGCGCTGCCGGCAAAGATGGCATTCAAGCATTATTGATTGAAGATGCAATTCCAGAAATTGAACAAGAAGCAAATCAATTGCTTTCGCGCCTGACGCATAATCAATCACACATTGCTATTGAATCACTGCGTGATTTAAAACGGGGTGGCACAAAAGAAACGCTCGATATTAATATTTCCGATCCATCAGGTATTCGGCCCTATGAACTGTTTTCGGGGGGGGAGGCATTTCGCATCGATTTTGCATTGCGTATTGCGATTTCTAAACTGCTTGCGCGCCGTGCTGGAACTTCATTGCAAACATTAATTATTGATGAGGGGTTTGGCTCGCAAGACGAAGAAGGACTTTCGTTGATCATGGATGCGATTCACGAAATTCAAGATGATTTTGAAAAGGTGATTGTGGTATCTCATTTGCCGGCAATGCGGGATCAATTTCCCGTGCATTTTAATGTTGAAAAAGGGCCAAGTGGCAGTTGCGTTAAAGTTGTAGAGTTGGGATAGAGGTTAATTGCTTTTAACAGGTTTTATATCTCTCCATCACTGCCCAGTTTTCGAATGTTTCCGTATTTTAGGGCATTCTTGGAATGCTGAGTGAGTGGTTGTATATGTCCCAATAGTGTTAGTTGCTTGTGATCCTTTAATCATTGTGCCATCTGTGCTTCCTATAACTGTATACGTGATATGAGGAGACACGGACGTTATTTTATATCGATATCCGTCTACGATAGATCCGTCAGGCAGGAGTTGTTGCAGTGCAAATGTATCATCAACTGATACGGTCTCAAAGCCGGGTGCTGCTGCCGATATGCAGAGGGTGGTGATACTGCTTGCCAATAGAATAATTATTTTCCAGTTCATGCGGGAGGTTCTTTCGGTTGTGCATTGAAAATGTTTTTCATAATGATATGCAAAAAAGAGGGGAATGTGAATGCAAGAGATAATAAAGAAAGGCTCCGGCGTGCGCCGGGGCCTTTCTTTGCAAAACTGTTTCGCTGTAGAGATCTAGGTTGTGATTCATCTTTACCATCGCCGTTGTGTCATCCTTTTTGGCATTACCATCAAGTGTTGGATATGTTAGCACCTCGCCTCAACGCGTTGGCTTTTTTGCCTTATTCTTATACTCATCCCATTGACCTTGATATACGGGATCCACGTCAAGCCAATGGGTAAGGGATATCTCCAAGTGTTTGCCTGGAATTACTGTATTATCAAATCGACTTATCGGGTGTGTCCTTACTTTGTCTTTATTGACTTCTTTTACGATTATGTAATTTTTTAGTCCGTCGAGCGTGATCAGATAGACTCCGTCTACTTTCGGATAGACTGCGTCTACTTTCGGCATCATTGCTCTAGTTGCGATACCTGCAGCGATAAGACCAGCAACAATCGCAGCAGTCCCTCCTGTTTTTCTACGCAAGCTATTAAGGTTGGCTCTTTCTTTGGGAGTGAGATTGTTTATATTTCGCCCTGATTGCCACCATTTTTTTGCCGCTGCAAATTCTTGTTTTGTCCAATCAGGCAGCTGTGCAGCGACGTTGCTTTTTGCAGATTGCCATGCTTTTGCAGTTTGTGCGCGGCCAGTTCGCCATGCATCCATAGCTTGCTGACGCATTGTTGGTTGTTGTGCGCTGAGGCTTGTAGCGATTGTGAGTGCACTGAGTGCATACATGAAAAGCTTCTTCATATCGTCTCCTTTTTGCAGCGCGATGGCTGCGATTATCATACTTCCTTATATTTAGAGTACTGAATTTGAGGCGTGAAATGCAATAATTAAAGGGCTTTTTGGGGAGGGTAAAAAGTTGATTTCAGCTGCCATGGCTTGATTTGACACCGTGTGCTATACTATAAGTACTATAAATCCAATGAAATAAGGCGCATATGCAGTATAATCCCTTGGTGGATACGAGATCTCTCTATATCCACTGGCCTTTTTGCCCGTACAAATGCCATTTTTGCCCGTTCGTGGCATTGGCTTCTCATGATCAATTTATGGAGCGGTATCATGCTGCATTGATCGAGGAGATTAAGCAGTTTGCAGGTACGTATAAAGGTACGCGAGAAATCGATACGATTTTTTTTGGGGGAGGAACTCCGAGTACCTATCCAGACGATTTACTACTTGACACGTTTGATACACTTAAAAAGATCTTTTCTTTTTCAAAACATGTTGAAGTATCAATCGAAGTGAATCCGGGCACTGTGCGTGCTGAGCAATTGGCGCATTGGAAAGAGCTGGGAATTAATCGATTGAGTATAGGAGTGCAAAGTTTGAAGGATCAAGTGCTTCAAAAATTAAATCGATTACAATCAGCTGCGCAAGTACAAGATTTACTTTCAAAAGCTCCGGAGCATTTTGAAAATCTTTCTGTGGATCTTATTTTGGGGTTGCCTGATGTTAGTGAAGATGAGTGGAAGGCGCTGATTGAGAAAGTAGTCGCGTGGCCGATTAAACATGTGTCTGTTTATTTTTTAACGGTACATGAAGATACGCCGTTGTATTTTAAAGTGACCACTAATCGAGTAACGCTGCCATCTGATGACTCGATGGTACGTTTATATGAATGGACAGTTGAAAAGCTCGCAGCGCATGGCTTTGGGCGATACGAACTTTCTAACTTTGCGCAACCAGGATTTGAATCGCGGCATAATAGTGCGTATTGGGAGCGAGTGCCATATAAGGCATTTGGATTGGGGGCGTGTTCGTTTGATGGGACGCAACGATTCCAGAACGAGAAAAATTTAATGAAGTATATGGAGGGGGTTGCAAATAAAAAGGATGTTATTGCATTTAGCGAGTCGCTGACTCCTGATCAAATTCATCTTGAACGATTGATGCTGAGCTTGCGTCGCAAAAAAGGCGTTTCATGGAACGATTTGTTTGAGTATATGCCGAGCAATAAGCATGAGCGCGTTAAGCAAGTAGTTTCACGGTTGAAATCTCAAAAAATGCTTTCAGAAATGGATGGCAGTCTCATGCTTACAACTGCTGGGATGGTGGTTGAAAATGAGATAATTGCTCAGTTAACTCCATGATGGCGATAGTAATTTGAAGAAAAATTTTCTCACCGTTCGCCCTGAGCGTGTCGAAGGGTTACGAACGGTCGATAACAAAAGAATTGAGGAAATG
>JAJCZB010000060.1 GCA_029262595.1 Candidatus Babelota bacterium
TACCCATTATAAGTTGTTTTGCAGAATAAAAGGTCGTCCTGGGACGGTTGATTGTAGTCGTGTGCTTACGATTCAAGATGCAAAAGAGGGTCATTGCGGTTGGGGACCGGGCGGGGTAGATGCTCGCTATGAACCTCTGAACATGAAGAAGAAGTAGTTTAATAACTACCAGTCAACTCAGTGAGTTCTTTGGTGATTTTTGCTTGGCGTAGTTTATTGTATTCAAGTTTTGTAGCTTCCAAAATGCCGTTTGCATTTCGTGTTGCACTATCCATGGAGACGAAGCGAGCGGCATGTTCTGAAAGTAGCGAATTAAAGAGTAAGATTTGAATTTGAGCGCTGACATAAGAGAATGCAAGATCATTGAGACTCTCCTGCGCATTTTGTTCCCAAATGAGATTGTCTTTTTCCTCAGGGATATTATGAGGCACGGTATTCGACTGTGGTATGATTTGGGTGATCTTTGGGTATTGCGTAAAGAAGCTTTTGAATGTGTTACTGATCACGAGTACTGATTTGTAGGGGGTGGTCATATGGAACAGTGTATGTGTGATTTCGTTGGCAATCTCAGATACCCGTCTAATTGAGAATTTTTCGTAGCTATGCTTGTTTGTTACTCTCGAAAAGTTCTTTGCAAAGTCAACGACCTTTTGCCCGACGGGAATTAAATTTATTTCAGATTCATCGAGTTTATTCAGTTCTTTAGTTGCAAGTTTAAAAAGATTGTTGTTGAAGCTGCCGCACAGGCCTTTTTGTGATCCAACAATGATCAAAGCCGTTTTTTTTGAATGTGCCTGATCAGGCTCTAAAATAGGATGGTGCCATTGGGGAGCATGTAATCGTAGTTGTTGAAAAATAGATTCTAATTGACGTGTGTAGGCAGATATAGTTGGTTGTGAATGTTTGAGTTGAGAATGGGACGACATTGCAATGAGTCGCATAGCATGAGTGATCTTTTTGATAGTTTCGATCGCTTTAATGCGCTGGCGTAGTTGAATTAATTTAGACATAGTGCAATTCTCCCGACCAATTATAAGTGCAATCACTAATGTACTTGGTATTTATCGCTTTTGCAATTACTCTAAAGGTAAGTCATTAAAGGTGGGATAGTCGTATGATTATTGTGATAGATGGATATAATGTGCTCAAGCAGATCAGCTTCGGGCGTCACGTAAGCGAACAAGAACGAAACCAGTTTATTCATATGTTGAGTATATATCGACGCCGAAAGAAGCATTCTATTGTATTGGTATTTGATGGTGGGCCAGATACGTGGCCCTCAAAAGAGATTATTTCAAAAATACAAGTAATGTATTCGGGCTCGAGAAAAAATGCGGATACTGTTATAATGGAGTATCTTAAGGGTCATTCTACGCAAGATCTTTTGCTGGTTTCGTCAGATAATGAACTGTGCCATTTTGCAAATAAGTACGAAATTGTCTCTATTGGATCTCAAGAGTTCCATTCTGTTTTACAAGAAGCGGTTGCGGTGGATGACGACAGTTTTGCACAGCAAGAGCCAGAAATAGAGCTGGATGAGACGGAGCACGATTTGAATACGTTAATGGAAGCGGGTAGTCGGGTTGTTCCTCAAAAAGATGAGGATAAACCGGCTTTTGGAAAAACGCAGGAGTCGTTACAGCGAAGTTCAAAGCGAGATCGAGCGTTACTAAAGAAATTAAATAAGCTATGAAACAGATTTTTATGTACACATTGGCAGAATTGCCTGCAGTTGTTCAGGAGCTTAAAGAGCTTTTATTCAGTTGTGATATAGTTGCTCTAACCGGGCCGCTTGGAGCGGGAAAAACTTCTTTGGTTAAAGAGCTTTTGAAGGCGTACGGTATTAAAGAGCGAGTAACCAGCCCGACGTTTACTTATGTGCAACAATATGAAAATGATGAAGGTTATAGGTTTTATCATTTTGATCTATATCGAATTGCGAGTGAGCGTGATTTTACACAGGCGGGATTTCAAGAGTATTTATATCAGCCAAATAGTATGGCTATTATCGAGTGGCCTGAGGCTATTGAGTCTCTGCTTGGTGAGCGAGTGTGTCGTATAGAGATGGGGTATCACGAAGATTCCAATAAACGTATTCTAGAAATAAGCACTTAGGGACCTTATGAAAGATTTCAAAGGGTTACTCGATCAAAAGCCGGACTATCTTGTGTGTACGTGCATGGGAGTGATGGCTTCCGACATACGGCAGGCTATCAAAGAGGGTTGTCACGATTTTGAATCGCTTTCAGAGGTCCTGATGGTAGGGACTGGCTGTTCAAGCTGCGTAGATGAGGTTTTAGAGTTATTAAAACAAGAAGGCTTTTAGGTGGAAATGTTGAATGAGCCCATTGAGAGGCTGTTTTCAGCGGCACAGGACGGAGTGTGCTGGAAAATAAGCGTATTTCTGTAAAATTAGGGTTGAAATAGGCTCAGAAAAACAATATTATAGATGAACAGCAATTGATTAAATTGACATACTTTGGCGAGATTCCCGAGCGGTCAAAGGGGACGGACTGTAAATCCGTTGGCTCAGCCTTCGTAGGTTCGAATCCTACTCTCGCCACCAGTTATTTCGAGAAGAAGTGCCTGGGAAAAAAGAGGCGTGTGGTAAGCAGGGTTTTGGAAGGTTTGAAAATTATCTTTGATAAAAATGTAAATTGGTGCATAATTAGCGGGAATAGCTCAATTGGTAGAGCGACAGCCTTCCAAGCTGTAGGTTGCGGGTTCGAGTCCCGTTTCCCGCTCCATATTACATAGAAAAAGTGTGCTGGCGTAGCTCAGTTGGTAGAGCAGCTGATTTGTAATCAGCAGGTCGCGGGTTCAAATCCGGCCGCCAGCTCCATATTTTCCTATAGATCGGCCATTTGGAGTGCTATAAAAATTTGTCTTTTGCTGTTTTTTCCTTTAATCTAGTAGAAATATGAAATATATGGTTGCGCCCACGTAGCTCAGTCGGTAGAGCACTTCCTTGGTAAGGGAGAGGTCATCGGTTCAAATCCGATCGCGGGCTCCAGAGGCTGAGGTATTCAGTTCAGGAAGTTTAATGGCAAAAAATAAAGTTATTTCTCATTTGATGTGTAGCGAGTGTAAAGATCGTAACTACACACAAAAAGTAGGTAAAGCAAGAAGTATTGGCTCGTTGAGTATGAAAAAATTCTGCGCGAAGTGCCAAAAGCATCATATGCACAAAGAGACTAAGTAGGCTTTTAGGCCAGTAGCTCGAATTGGTAGAGCGACAGACTCCAAATCTGAAGGTTGGGGGTTCGAATCCCTCCTGGCCTGCCACTTGCATATGGCAAGCGTAGCTTGAAGCGATGTAAACGTTTTGAATGATAGGGTGTTCATATCATGGCGATTAAAAATGCTGTGCAATTTATAAAAGAAGTTCGTGTCGAGCTCTCTAAGGTAGAGTGGCCAAACTTTAATGAGTTTGTAGGTTCAACACTTGTGGTGTTGTTCCTTGTTTGTTTTTTTGCGGCTTATTTATGGGTTGTAGATTTGGGACTTTCAAAGTTGGCTAAATATATATTCACCTTGTACGGCGGATACTAAGTTATAGGGATTTGCTCGCATGAAGCGATGGTATGTTGTTCAAGTATATGCTGGATATGAAGATGCTGTTAAGGCTGATCTGGAAAAAAGAATTGTTGAGCGGGGCTTGCAAGATTATTTTGGAGAAATTTTAATACCAGCTGCTAAGCTACGCCAATTTTTTGAAGCGGCGGATGTTCAAGACCAGCAATTGTTTCCGGGTTATTTATTGATTGAAATGGAGATTGTTCCCGGCGTGATACGAGCAGTGACATCAGCTCCGCGTGTTTTGCGTTTTCTAGGTGGAATGGACCCAGCGCCATTGTCACAGAAAGAGATTGATCGTATTTTGTCGCAAATGAAGGGCGAAGTTACGGTTGGTAAGAAGCGAGAAGAGTTTATCGCGGTAGGAACGGATGTAGATATTAGTGAAGGACCGTTTGCAGGTTTTGTTGGGGTGGTTGAAAAGGTAGATCACGAAGGTGAAAAGCTGACGGTGATGGTAAGTATTTTTGGGCGTATGACGCCAGTAGAACTCGGGTTTCATCAGATAAAACAGTAGGTTACTAATTTAGGTTACTATTATGGCAAAAGAGATTAAAGCTAAAGTGAAGCTGCAAGTTCCTGGTGGTGGTGCAACGCCGGCTCCTCCAGTTGGTTCTACTTTGGGGCAGCATGGTGCTAATATTATGGAATTTTGTAAGCAGTTTAATTCAAAGACTGGCGACAAAAAAGGCCAAACAATACCAGTTGAAATTACCATTTATACTGATAGAAGTTTTGATTTTATTATTAAAACGCCGCCAGTATCTGAGCTGATTAGAAAAAGAGCCAATGTTTCAAAAGGTTCTTCTCGTCCGCATGAGCAGAAGGTGGGAAAAATTACTTGGAAAGATGCTGAAGAGATCGCGCAAATTAAGTTGCCAGATCTTAATGCATTTACCATCGAGCAAGCTAAAAAAATTGTTGCGGGAAGTGCGCGCAGTATGGGAATAGATGTTATCGATTGATAGGGGCAGCAAAATGTCTAAGCATGGAAAAAAATATGGAAAAGCGGCGGAACAGGTAGCTTCTGATCAAGTACTATCTGCTCCTGATGCGCTTCAAAAAATTAAAGACCTTTCTTTTGTTAAATTTGACGAATCTGTAGATTTGGACGTGAATCTCGGAATTGATCCGTCAAAAGGAGAGCAGGTTGTTCGGGGTTCGGTTATTCTGCCCCATGGCCGAGGTAAAACCGTGAAGGTTCTTGTGTTCGCTAAGGGCGATGCAGTTGATCAAGCAAAAGAGGCGGGAGCTGATTTTGTGGGAGCGGAAGATTTAGTGGAAAAAATTACCGGTGGTTGGATGGATTTTGATCATGCTGTTGCTACTCCCGATATGATGGGACTTGTTGGCAAGGTAGCTAAAATCCTTGGGCCTCGTGGATTATTACCTAACAAAAAATTAGGTACGGTTTCTACTGATGTTGCGCAGGTTGTGAGTACCTTGAAAAAGGGGCAAGCATTTTTCCGCAATGATAAAGCTGGTATTGTTCACTTTTCACTTGGCAAAGTTTCTTTTGGGGTAGATCAACTCCAAGAAAATCTTCAGGCTTTTGTGAAGGCATTACAATCAGCAAAGCCAGCAACTGCTAAAGGAAAGTACCTGAAGAAAATGTCTTTGTCTTCCTCTATGGGAGTGGGCATTGCGATTAATCCAGACGAATTAGTTCGTAGTTAAGGGAATTTTATGAATCGCCAGCAGAAAGAAACAACAATACAGTCTCTAAAAGAGCGATTTTCGCAAAGCCCAGCCACGTTTGTTATTGGCTATAAAGGGCTTTCTGTGGTGCAAATGCAAGATTTGCGTTCGCAAGTGCGAAATAGTGGTGGAGATTTAAAGATTGCCAAAGGGCGCTTGTTGAAGCGTGCTGTGGGGGACTTGGAGGATGAGAAAACATTAGCGCCTTATTTGAAAAATCAAATAGGTGTGGTTTTTGCTTCGGATGAAGCGCCAGCAATTGCAAAAATACTCAGCTCATTTGCAAAAGACAATGCAGCTCTTGAGCTCGTTGTTGGGCAATTAGATGGGGCATTGCTAGATAAGCAAGGGATCGTTCGCATAGCAACTCTTCCTTCAAAAGATGTATTACGTGCACAGTTGTGTGGAACATTGCAAGCGCCGATTACTCGCTTGGTATTTGGTCTCAATATGCAATTAATACAGCTTCTGTTAGTACTGAAGCAAGTAGCAGAAAAGAAAAAATAATTGGTGTGGTTGTTCATTAACGTTTTAATGGTATCGGAGATTTTTCATGGCAAACAAAAATGAAAAGCTAATTGAAGAAATTGGTGGAATGTCAGTTATCGAGTTAGCTGATTTTGTTAAAGCTTTAGAAGAAAAGTTTGGTGTAAGTGCTGCTATGCCAGTAGCTGCTGCGGCTCCTGTTGCAGGTGGTCAAGAAGCTGCTGTGCAAGAAGAAAAGTCAGCGTATAAAGTAACATTGGTAGAAGCTGGTTCTGAAAAAATTAAGAACATAAAAGCGCTGCGCTCTGTAGTTGCAAATCTTAGTTTGACAGATGCTAAAAAAGCTGTGGAAGAAGTTCCAACAGTTATAGCTGAATCTGCTTCAAAAGAAGACGCTGAAAAAATGAAAAAAGAGCTAGAAGCAGTAGGGGCAAAAGTATCGCTTGCATAATAAATGCGGGCCTTACTTTTCCATTATAGAGGTAAATACCTTAGTTTAGATGAGGGATAACGGGGAGCGATTTAATGCCACATTTGCCGACAGTTAAGGAAACTATACGCAAATCTTTTAGTAAAATAAAAGATATAGTTCCGGTTCCAAATCTCATTGAGATTCAATCTGCATCATTTAATGATTTTGTGCAGTTGGATTACTTGCCAGAAGAGCGAGAAAATACTGGATTTGAGAAAGTATTACAGGATATTTTTCCGATTGATCATGATACAGATTTATCGCTTGAGTATGTCAGTTATGAGATAGGCAACTGGGCCTGTACTTGTGGCAAAGTAACGGGAATTGAAAATCGTTACAAATGGCGCTGTTCTTCATGTAAAAAAACGGGTTGTTCGCGATTGGACGAAACGTTTTCTTGTCCCTCATGTAAAAAGGGTAAAGCGGAGTATGACGCGTGCTCAAATTGTTTAGCGCGAGTTGCACTTGTTTTGGATCAATCAGTTGAAGAGTGTCGTGCAAGTGGTAAAACATTTGCAATGCCGCTGAAGATAAAAATTCAACTTGTTGGCTGGGACCTGGACGATGCTGGAAACAAAGTAATCAGAGATATCAAAGAGCAAAATATCTTTTTTGCAGATTTGCCAATTATGACCGACATCTATGAAGAAGGTGGGCGGTTTAAAGTTGGAAGCCATGGTACGTTTTTGATTAATGGCGTTGATCGAGTTATTGTCAGTCAGCTGCATCGTTCTCCGGGGGTGGTGTTATCTCAAAGCAAAAAAGTAAAAGATTATCGCGATCGACCATACTATCTAGCGCGTATTATTCCGATGCGTGGATCATGGATAGATTTTGAGTTTGATAGCAATGATATTTTGTACGTGCGTATTGATAAGAAAAAGAAATTTTTAGCGACAACGTTTTTGCAAGCACTTGGATATACTCGTGACGAAATTCTTTCGCTTTTCTATCGATTCGATACGATAAGCGCCGAAAATGGTTCGTTTTATCGATCAGTTAATGATTCGCTTGTGGGTATGCGTATTGAAAAGGGCATGCTTGGAAAGCATGAAAAAGAATTTATTGGTCGTCGAGTTACCAAAGAAACTATCAAAAAGTTACAGAAGCTGGGCGTTAAAAAAATATTGCTCAAAAAGAGTTCGGTTTTAAATCGGGTTGTGGGCAAGGAAGTTGTTGATCCTGATACAGGCGAAATTATTGTCGATCAGGGCGAAATCATCACCGAGAATCGCTTAGAGCTTCTTGAAAAAATCAAGAAAATTTCGTTTGATTTGATTCAATCTTCTGGATATGTATTTCAGCCAACGATTGGTTTAACGTTAGCGCAAGATAAATGCAGTACTGAAGAAGAAGCGCTTAAAGAATTTCATTCTAAAGTGTGGCCTGGCGACAGCGCTGCATTGAAAGAAGTGAAAGAGCGATTACAAAATCTTTTTTTCAACAGTAGATTTTATGATCTAACGCGTGTGGGAAGAATTCGTATTAACCGCAAATTAGGTTTAGACGTATCCGAAGAGACGCTGTGTCTTACAAAAGAAGATATTGTTCAAACGCTTCGTTATCTGGTTAACTTGCGTGAGCGAGGCGAAGGTGAGCTGGATGATATTGATCATCTAGGAAATCGTCGTGTTCGTTTAGTGGGAGAGCTTCTTAATAACCAAATGTATGTTGGTTTTATGCGAATTGATCGCATTGTTCGTGAGCGATTCCGTATGCAAGAAGCGCATAGCGGTCTGATGCCACAAGATTTTCTTAATGTAAAGCCGTTAAGTGCTGTGTTGAGAGAGTTTTTTGGGCTGGGACAATTATCTCAATTTATGGATCAAACGAATCCGCTTTCAGAGCTTGCGCACAAAAGGCGTCTTTCAGCGCTTGGGCCCGGTGGTGTATTAAAAGATCGTGCAACGTTTGAAGTGCGTGACGTGCATACGTCCCACTATGGGCGAATTTGTCCTATTGAGACTCCTGAGGGACAAACGGTAGGATTGATTTCATCTTTGGCTACGTATGCGATGGTCAATGATCTTGGATTTATTGAAACAGCGTATCGTCCAGTGTCTAAGGGTAAAATTGAAGAGGCGGTTGTGTTTCTTGATGCATTTCAAGAAGGGCAAGATTACATTGCTCAAGCTGATGCAGTGAAGCCAGGTGAGAAAAAATTATCTAAAGATGTTATTGCTCGGCATGAAGGTAACTTTATGCTTGTTGATGCCGATCAAATAAATTATATCGATTTATCGCCGAAGCAATTAGTTTCAGTGTCTGCAGCATTGATTCCATTTTTGGAGCATGATGATGCGGTGCGTGCGTTGATGGGTTCAAACATGCAACGTCAAGCTGTTCCACTTATTAAAACTGAAGTGCCAATTGTTGGTACCGGCATGGAAAAAGAAATTGTAAAAGGATCGAGTGCTGTATTAACCGCTCGTCGCGCAGGAGTTGTTACATACGTTTCATCTGAGAAAATTGTTATTCAAGTGAACAGAAATCAATTTTCAACCGATGATGAGTGGATTGCGCAAGGTGTTGATACGTATCCTTTGAAAAAATTTGTACGCTCAAGTTATAGTACTTGGATGCATCATACTCCTATTGTTAATACTGGAGATGTTATTTCCGTTGGAGATCTTTTAACAAATGGGCAATCGATTGATAAGGGCGAATTGGCTCTCGGATCCAACCTTCTTGTGGCGTTTATGCCGTGGTTGGGATACAACTTTGAGGATGCGATCGTTCTGAGCAAACGTCTTGTATACGATGACACGCTTACCTCTATTCATATTGAAGAATTCGATGTTGAGGCGCGTGATACTAAACTAGGACCAGAAGAGATCACTCGTGATATTCCAAATGTTAGCGAAGCAGCGTTATCCAGTCTTGATGACGACGGTATCATTCGTATTGGTACGCGAGTAAAAGCGGGAGATATCTTAGTTGGTAAGGTTACCCTTAAAGGTGACATCCAGTTCTCTCCGGAGGAAAAATTACTTCGCGCGATTTTTGGAGAAAAATCTCGTGAAGTAAGAGATACTTCTTTGCGTGTGTCGCCAGGTCTTGAAGGTACTATCATTGACGTTAAAATGTTCTCTCGTGGTGGAGCGCGGAAAGATAAGCGCTATAAAGAAGAAGCGATGAGAGAGATTGAAAAATTAGAATTTAATCATCAGCATCATGTTGTATTATTGCAGGAAATGATTGCTGATAAAATATGTAAAGAGCTTGATGGCAAAGACTCTGCTGCTGGACTGGCAAAGCGGTTGTTTAGCGGTTCAACTTTTAAAGTAGCTCAGTTACGTAAACTTTCTTTGGATGAGCTGTTTACTTTAAAGGCGAAAGACAAAGCTGTTTCTGATCATGTTTCACGACTGAAGAAATCTTATGAAAATCAGCTTCGCATATTATCAATGCTGAAAGAAGAGCGTATTAGCGAACTTAAAAAGGGTGATCCTCTTCCTTCCGGCGTTATCAAGGTAGTGAAAATTTATATCGCTATGAAGCGAACTATTTCTGTCGGAGATAAAATTGCGGGTCGTCACGGTAACAAGGGTGTTGTTTCTACTATTGTGCCTCGCGAAGATATGCCGTATATGGCAGATGGTACTGCCGTTGACATTGTCTTGAATCCGTTGGGTGTACCTTCTCGTATGAACGTTGGTCAGATATTAGAGACTGCGTTGGGGCTTGTAGGATCTCAGATGGGTGAGGAGCTACAGAAGCTTTCTGATACAAAAGGATACGAAGAGGTTAAGAAGTATTTGTCCTATTGCTACGGTGCTGACTTGATTAAAGAATATGACAAATCATATGGAAAAGAAGGTATTTTAGAGCTTGCTCGTACAAGTGCACAAAATGGAGTGCGTTTTGCAACTCCTGTATTTGATGGAGCGCAATTCGATACTGATATTAAGCCGCTCATGGAAGATTTGAAGTTGCCAACTTCGGGCGCATTTGATCTATACGATGGCAGAACAGGCGATCGTTTTGATCAACCGGTGACCGTTGGTAACATTTATATGATGAAGCTTAATCACATGGTTGACGATAAATTGCATGCTCGTTCTGTCGGGCCATACTCTCTTGTTACGCAACAACCATTAGGGGGTAAAGCTCAGCAAGGTGGACAGCGTCTTGGTGAAATGGAAGTTTGGGCATTAGAAGCATATGGTGCAGCATATACGTTGCAAGAAATGTTGACGTATAAGTCTGATGATGTAGGCGGAAGACATCGTGCATATGGTGCGATTGTACGCGGAGAAAACGTTCCTGAGCCAGGTGTTCCAGAATCATTTAATGTGCTTATTAAAGAGCTGCAAAGTTTAGGGTTACAAGTTGATCTAATGAAAGTTGGCAAGGAGAACGTTGGTGAGTAATCGTATGTTGGAACGCTTTAAAGAATACGTAAGTATTACCCGTTTTAATGCTCTCAAAATCAGTTTGATTTCTCCTGAGAAGATAGCAATGCTTTCATACGGAGAAGTTAAAAAAATTGAAACAATTAACTATCGTACGCTTAAGCCAGAACGGGATGGTTTGTTCTGTGCGCGCATTTTTGGTCCAGTTAAAGACTGGGAATGTAATTGCGGCAAATATAAGCGCATGAAACACCGTGGTGTTACGTGCGAAAAGTGTGGCGTTGAAGTAATTCAATCCCGTGTTCGTCGTGAGCGAATGGGTCACATTTCTCTTGTTGCTCCGGTGTGCCATATTTGGTTTCTTAAAGGAATTCCAAGTTATTTAAGTTTAATTTTGGATATGCCTGTTAAAGACATTGAGCGAGTTGTATATTTTGATGTTTCTATGGTGGTTAAGCAAGGTAAATCTCCCTATCCACGCAAGACATTATTAACGGCAACAGAGCTTTTGAATTATGTAGAAGCTCATCCAGAAGACACAGAATTTTTTGCTGAAACTGGAGCGGCAGCCCTCAGGGACGTTCTCAAAGAAGTTGATATGAATTTTGAGATTGCTAAGTTGCGGCAGGCGTATGAAAAAACGGCTTCAGTTGCGGTGCGTCATAAAATAATGCGTAGAATAAAAGTGCTTTCAAGCTTAGTTCATGCGAATTTAAAGCCTGAGTGGATGACGCTTAATATTTTGCCTGTTCTGCCACCAGACCTTCGTCCTTTGGTTCCTTTAGAGGGTGGACGGTTTGCAAGTTCTGATCTCAATGAACTGTATCGACGTGTATTAAATCGTAATATTCGTTTGCAGCGATTAATGGATATAGAAGCACCAGAAGTTATTATTAAAAATGAAAAAAGAATGCTTCAAGAGTCGGTTGATGCGCTTATTGATAATGGCCGTCGAGGCCAACCTGTTCGCGGATCGAATCGTCGTCCATTAAAATCATTAAGTGAAATGTTGCGCGGTAAGCAAGGGCGATTCCGTCAAAATTTACTTGGGCGTCGTGTTGATTATTCTGGACGTTCTGTGATTGTTGTTGATCCAGAATTGCATTTGGATCAGTGTGGTATTCCTAAAATGATGGCGTTAGAGCTTTTCAAGCCATACGTCTATGCCGGCCTTATGGAATGGGAACTTGCGCCTAACATGCGTGTAGCTCGTCGTATGGTGGAAGAGCTTGAGCCAGAAATTTGGGATGTTCTTGAATCTGTTGTGCAAGATCGCCCAATACTATTAAACCGTGCTCCTACGCTACATAGGCTCGGTATTCAATCTTTCTTCCCTATTTTGGTAGAGGGAAAGGCGATTAAAATTCACCCATTAGTATGTTCGGCTTTTAACGCTGATTTCGATGGTGATACTATGTCTGTGCATTTGCCATTAAATGAATTTGCGCAGGATGAATGCAGACGTCTTATTTTGTCTACTAACAATATTTTATCTCCTTCGAATGGTCGTCCAGTTACTGTTCCTGACCAAGATATGGTGCTCGGATTGCACTATATGACTAAGCTGCGCTCACAGGGCGCAGGCGAAGGCATTGCTTTTTCAAGTAATCAGGAAGTAATTATTGCATTCCAGCTTAATAAAGTGAATTTGCATTCGCGCATTAAATTCCGTTTGGATGATAAACAAATAATTGATACAACCGTAGGGCGTGTATTAATATTTGAATCGCTGCCAGAGGGAAGTGATTTTAGTTGGGTAAATAAAGTTCTTAAGAAATCTGACGTAAGACAACTTATAGAAAAAGTCTATTACAGATTTGGCTCTAAAGAAACGGTTAAGTGCCTTGATAACATTAAAAAACTTGGCTTTTACTACGCCACTGCAAGTGGTATTTCATTGTCGCTCTCTAATTTGATGGTGCCTGAAGAAAAAGATGGCATTGTTCACAGCGCAGAGAAGAAAATTGAAAAAGCTGAGAAAATGTATATGGATGGTGCGATCACCAATGGTGAGCGTAAGAATAAAGTTATTAGTACTTGGGGCCAAGCTACCGCTGCTGTTGCTTCTGCAATGTATAAGCAACTTGAAGATGAGGATAGATCTGCGTTTGAAAATGAGAATAAAACATTTAAAGCGTTTAACCCTGTTTTCATGATGCTTGAATCCGGTGCGCGTGGTTCAAAGGATCAGATTAAGCAGCTTGCAGGTATGCGTGGTATGATGGCAAAGCCGACGGGTGAGATTATTGAAACACCTGTGAAGACCAACTTTAAAGAAGGCCTTCGAGTGTACGAATACTTTATTTCGACTCACGGTGCTCGTAAAGGTCAGGCTGATACAGCGTTGAAAACTGCAAACTCTGGTTACTTAACACGACGTCTCGTGGATGTTGCTCAAGATGTTGTTGTAACCATGAAAGATTGTAAAACGCTTGGTTACGTAACTATTACAGATTTAAAGCAAGCTGGTGATGTTATTTACTCAGCAGCAAGTCGAGTATATGGTCGCGTGTTAGCAGCAGATTTAAAAGATCCGGTTACTGGAAAGTTTATTTTCAAGCAGGGTCATATCATTAATCGTGCAGACGTACATACTTTAGAAAACTCAGCGGTTTCAAGAATTTTAGTTCGTTCTGTTTTGAATTGCCAAGCAAAACGTGGTGTTTGTGCTCAATGTTATGGAAATGATCTTTCCAAGGGTCATATCGTTGATATTGGTACGACTGTTGGTATCATTGGGGCGCAATCAATTGGTGAGCCGGGTACGCAGTTAACCATGAGAACGTTCCACATGGGTGGTATTGCGAGTGGTCTTACTGAACAATCATATGCGGTTGCAAAGCAAGATGGTATTGCAGTCTTTTCAGGTGTGAGAACAGTAAAAAATAAAGATGGCCTTGATGTTGTATTGAGTCGTAAAGCTCAGTTAGTAATCGAGTCGCCAGATGGAAGAGAACTGCAATCGCAAAACTTGGAATATGGTACGACGGTCTTGGTTCAAGACAAGCAGAAGGTTAAGAAGAATGCGAAGCTTGCTGAGTGGGATCCAAACAGTAAAGTGTTGATTACTGAGAAAAGTGGTCGCGTTAAATATGTTGATTTGGTTGATAACGTTACTATGCGAGAAAACTTTGATGATGCGACTGGAAAATCAACTCGCATGGTCACCGAAGCAAGAACTGAAAAGTACCAGCCAGCATTGAGTATTGTGGATGATGAAGATAATGAATTAGCTCATTACTTCTTGCCTTCCGGTGCAATTTTAACTATCGAAGACAATGGTGAAATTACCGTTGGAGATGTTTTGGTTAAAATGCCACGAGAAGCATCAAAAACAGAAGATATCGCGGGTGGTCTACCACGAATTGCGGAACTTTTTGAGGCGCGTATGCCAAAAGATCCAGCGATAATTTCTGATGTTGATGGTGACGTGGTAATTGGTGGATTGCATCGCGGGTTACGTAAAATATCAGTTGTTTCGCAAGATGATTCATATGATTATTTTGTTCCGCGTGGTAAGCAATTAAATGTAGTAGATGGCGAGCGAGTTAATGCTGGGGATCAGTTGACGATTGGTGCTCCCGTTCCACATGATATGTTGCGTATTTTGGGACCAGATATCGTGCAAACGTATCTCGTTGATCAAATTCAACAAATTTATAGCTTAACGGGCGTTGAAATTAATGATCGTCATATTGAAATAATTGTACGGCAAATGATGCGTAAAGTGCGTATTGTGGAGGCTGGAGATAGTGATTTCCTTATTGGTGATCGCGTTGATAGAATTCACTTTTCAGCAGTCAACGCAGTGTTGCGTTCTGAAGGAAAGAAAGTTGCGGCTGCAAAACCGATTCTAATGGGGCTTACACAGGCATCGTTGGGAACAGAAAGCTTTATTTCTGCAGCATCTTTCCAAGAAACAACACGAATCTTGGCTGAGGCTGCAATTGCTGGACAAGTTGATCATCTCTATGGGTTAAAAGAAAATGTGATCGTTGGTAAGTTGATTCCAGCGGGTACTGGGGTTAAGTCCTTTAGAGAAAAATACCTAGGAGATGATATTTCTGAGCTTGAAAGACAGGCGCAGGAAGAAGAGCAGCAACGCGAATTTCAGTCTGAAGACAGAGATACGGGTGTATCATCTTTAGGCGCGTAGCTCAGTGGTAGAGCGCTGCTTTGACGTAGCAGAGGTCAGCGGTTCGATCCCGCTCGTGCCTACCAAAATTGAAAGTG
>JAJCZB010000061.1 GCA_029262595.1 Candidatus Babelota bacterium
CAATGTTTCAAAATAGGATGACCGGGATATGCAGCAAACAATGCTGCCCCTAATTGCACAAAAAACGCGTCAAATGGCTGAAATCCTGTGTAAAAATCATAGGTATGATTAAGTTGATCAAGCGGACGCAAACATTCAAAATCAACATCCGCATAAACTCCACCATAGCGATACACAATTTCCCACTTTAAAATATCGGACTTAACACCCATATTTTCTGATTCATCGTAAAAAGATTGGTTATGCAGCGGAAATAGCTCTTTTACCTTCTCATCATCCCACAACACATACTGCCAATCAGGATGCAATTGCTGCCATGTTTCCATATACTTTTTGAATACTTCTGGCAGCGGACCGCCAATCCAAATTTGATGAATTATTTTTGGAATAATTGGCTCTTCTTGTGCCCTTAAAACGGTTGGATTAAGGCGATCATACAGCGCCTTTGCTTGCGCTAAAAATGCCTTTCCATCATATCCCAGTACGCGCTCAGTATACAAAAACGCCTTTGGATAGTTTGAGACATCCATAAGTACATCAAACGAATGATGAATATACGGAGTTGCGGTTATGCCACACGCAATAAAAATAAGTAACCAGATCTGCTTTTTCATACTCCTCCTCGCTGCTAACTAACTACAAATGCGTCGTGCGCTTCTTTTGGATCCAGTGCTGCATACTGATCTTTTCGACGAATTAAGCGTTCATAATTAAGCTGCTTGCGGCCATGCTGCCTAAAATCATTAAGCGGATTTGCCTGATTATATATATACATAATTTTATCAATAAATTTTATACGTCCATTGGCCATCTCAAGCATCGGAAACATAAACGCTTGATCCCACGCAACAGAATAAAATTCTCCATCCATCATCAAGTCTTCTTTTTTTACTTTTTTGAAAAACCCTGCATAAAACGTACGCATATGCGAAGTAAACCATTCCTCTTTTCGATAGCTTTTTGCTTGGATGATATGCTCTGGCATTGGATGGCAAATCCCCAACGCTTTTTGAGGAAACGTTTCAAACTGGCCATACGTCAGCCACACATTCGGATCAGAATATGCTTCATTAATAGTTGATAAAATATCCGTTTTTCCCAAAGGCATCCAGTCATCTGCATCATAGGTAATCACAATCGCTCGATCGGGGCACGAATGGATAGCATCATACAGGTTGGCGAGTGCACCACGACGCTCTTCATTGTGTATTAACACTACTCGATCTGATTGGCCCGCTTTTTCTACGCATCGCTTTGCGCTTTCAAACGTATCATCGGGAGAGCAATCATCAATATATATCACATGATAATTTTTGTAGTTCTGCGCAAACAATGTATTTAAATTTCTATCAACCCACTGGCTATTTTTATATGACGGGATTACCACAACAATATACCGTTCTCCATCTATTATAGGAGCATCCTGGCGAATTAAACTCGTATCTCGCATAAATGGAATAATGAACATTCCGCTACAAATGGCTATAATTCCAATAATGACTCTCGCCTTTTTCATCATTACATTCCTAATTCAAACTTTTGACCATTCTTATTTTGTACTAGAGTAGATTTTTCAAGCTCCTTGAATTCATGCTCCATCATTTCTTTGACAAGCTCATCTAATGTAACACGTGGCTCCCATCCTAATACTTCTTTTGCTTTCGTAGGATCTGCAATCAGCAATTCAACTTCTGATGGCCTGAAATAAGCAGCATCTACAAATACTAGATGCCGGCCCGTCTCTTTATCATATCCCACTTCATCTAACCCTTTTCCCTTCCATGCAATCGCAATACCAACTCGATCAAACGCTTTCTCTACAAAAGTTCTCACCGAATGCATCTGACCCGTTCCAATAACAAAATCTTCTGGGCTCTCTTGCTGAAGCATTAACCACATCGCTTCCACATAATCACGTGCATGCCCCCAATCTCTTTTGGAATCCAAGTTCCCCAAATACAAGCTATCTTGAATCCCTACATGAATTCGCGCCACTGCCCGTGTAATTTTTTTGGTTACAAATGTTTCACCGCGCATTGGTGATTCATGATTAAAAAGAATCCCGCTGCACGCAAACATCCCATAACTTTCTCGATAATTTTTTGTGATCCAATGCGCATAGAGCTTTGCTACTCCGTATGGAGATCGAGGATAAAATGGTGTTGTCTCTCTTTGCGGTATTTCTTGCACCTTACCAAACATTTCACTGGTGGAAGCTTGATAATATTTGGTCTTTTTGGTGAGCCCTAAAATACGAATCGCTTCCAAAATACGCAGCGTACCGAGCGCATCAACATTTGCGGTATATTCAGGCAGTTCAAACGATACTTTCACATGGCTTTGCGCAGAAAGATTATAAATTTCATCCGGCTGAATTTCCTGAATTAATCGTATCACGTTCGATGTATCCGTTACATCGCCATAGTGCAAAATAAATCGTCGATTATCCGGGCCCCTACGACGATTCTCTTCATAAATACCATCAACTCGTTCGGTATTAATACTCGAAGAGCGACGCTTCATGCCATGTACCACGTATCCTTTTTGAATTAAAAAGCGTGAAAGGTACGCTCCATCTTGCCCTGTTACCCCAATAATTAACGCTCTTTTTTTATCTGCATTCATCGTGCTGCCACATATCAGTATTAAAATGATAAATATTTTTTTTATTTTCTGCATTACTACTCACTCCTGCTCAAAAACTGCATTCGTTGTACACCATGCCATTGTTTTTTGCAATCCACTCTCTAAAGAAACAGCCGGCTGCCAACCAAGTGAAAACAGTTTCTCCACATTGAGTAACTTTCGAGGAGTACCATCTGGCTTACTCGCATCAAAAACAATAGTGCCTTTATACCCAACCTCTTTTTTTATCACTGACGCTAATTCAGCAATAGTGCAATCTGTACCAGTTCCAATGTTAACAATTTCATCACCATCATAATTATTCATCAAAAAAACACACGCGTCCGCTAAGTCGTCAACGTATAAAAACTCTCTATACGGAGCCCCGGTTCCCCACACAGTTACCTCTGGATTTCCAGCTCTTTTTGCCTCAACAAATTTTCTCAACAATGCTGGGATAACGTGAGAAACTTGCAAATCAAAATTATCATGTGGACCATACAAATTCGTCGGCATTACTGAAATAAAACGAGTTCCATATTGCCGATTATATGCCTCGCACAACTTTAAGCCCGCAATTTTTGCAATCGCATATGCCTCATTCGTTTTTTCTAATTCACTTGTTAACAAATAGTCTTCCTTAATTGGCTGCGGACAGTTACGGGGATAAATACAGGAAGAACCCAGAAACAATAATTTTTTCACACCAGATCTATATGCGGCATGAATAACATTTAATTCAATTGCAAGGTTGTCATAAAGAAAGGAGGCGGGATATGTAGCATTAGCTAAAATGCCTCCAACTTTAGCAGCCGCCAAAAAAACGTATTCAGGGCGCTCTTGCTGAAAAAACTGATGCACGTCTGATTGATTTCGCAAGTCAAGATCTGTAAAGGAACGAGTAACAATATTTGTATATCCTTCCCTTTCAAAGTGACGCACTAACGCGCTGCCCACCAAACCGTTATGACCTGCTACATATATTTTTGCTTCTTTGTTCATCGCGGCTACCATCATCGTGGGTATCATCAATACAACCCATATCTTTTTTTTCAATTCCATGCTGCAACCTACAAAAACCCTGTTTTATTACTTTCCTTCAATTGCGCAACCACCGCTCGTACCTTTTCTGCATCTGAGCGCTTGGTTATTAGTAACGCATCGGACGTTTCTACGACACACAAATCATCAACGCCTACCAATGCAACCAATTTATCCGGAACATCTACTAAGTTGTTATGCGATTCAACCGCAACCACTTCAGGCTTTTTGAGAGAAATCTCATCTTTAATTGATAAAAAAACATCAACGTTACCCACATCACACCATGAAAAATCAACCGGCAAAACCCACGCACGATTACTTTTTTCAATTACGGCACAATCAACAGAAACAGAAATGATATCTTCATATTTTTTAGTTCCACTCTGAAACTCTTGCATTTGCACAAAAAGATCAGGAGCAATCCGTTTAAATTCATCAATAAAAACTGAAACCTTGCTCACAAACGTTCCAATATTCCAGAGCATATTATCCTGCGCAACGTAATTCTGCGCAATTGGAAATGAAGGCTTTTCATGAAATCGTTCGACTGCAAAAAATGACTCCTGCTCATTTGCCTTCTGATACTCAATATACCCATAACCAGTGGCCGGATACGTAGGCTTAACGCCACACAATACAATTGCGTCGTGCGTACCCGCAAAATGAATGGCTTGAGAAATGTATTTCTGATATAACGAATAATCCTTTTCAGGAATATATGGATCGGCAGGTACAAATACAGCAATCGCGTTCGGATCTTTTTTGTACAGCTCCAAGCAAGCATATAAAAGCGCTGGCCCAGTATTTCTTCCGGAAGGCTCTACAAGAATATTTCCAATTTTTTTACGCAAAAGACTATCCGCTAATCGCGCATGCTTTTCTGAAGTCACAACCCACAATCGATCTGAAGGCATAATTCCATTGAATCGATTAATAGATTGCTCTAAGAGACTACGTGAGGAATCAACAGAAAGAAATTGCTTAGGATTTTCTTGCCGACTCAGTGGCCACAACCGTTCTCCTACACCACCGGCTAAAATTAAGCCATATGCATTCATAGTTTCAGCCTTCGCACCTACCCCCTGACAACACAATAATAACAAAAACAGCTTCATTGCTTTCATTACATTTCCTTTTTTCCGCCTCCTTCACAGGCCAGTTTATCAATAAGCAACGTGATCTCTGCCACCATGTGCAACCGCTCTATATCAATGGGCGGCACATACACATCTTGCTGCACGGCATCCAAAAAATACGAAAAAAACGCATTATGTCCACGATCTGGCTTAGTCACCGTTTCATTAAAACGAGATGACAAGCCAAATCCGTACAACTCCATATAATCTTCCATTAAAATCGATTTACCATCATAAAAGAGCTCGAACCGATCTGCTCCCATACCAACATTTCCAAGAGTGGTATACAAAAGTGAACACACAGATCCATCACTAAAACTAATTTGAGTAGAAACATTATCGGTCGGAAAAATATCATCGCGAGACGAATGCATCGCTTCAACTGAAATTGAAACTGGTTGGGCATCTGTTAAATAACAAAATAAGTCTATAATTTGGCACGCGTCTCCAATAATACGCCCTGCTCCCATATTGCTTTGCATACGAGAGTCATGATTCGCAAGCTCTCGATTAATACGATAATGCGCTATCAATGGAGTTTTTCTTTGCGCCACCGCCTTCTTAATTTTTTGAGCAAATGGAGAAAATGAAAGGCCATAATCAACAGAAAATGGTATCTGTGGGTGCTTTTGTAAAAAAGAATACACCCGTTGTAGTTGTGAAAAATCAGTTACCATCGGCTTTTCAAGCAATACCGCTTTTCCCTCCTTTAAAGCTCTCAAAGCATGATCTGCATGAAATGTATGACTTGATGAAATAATAACAACGTCTATTAAATTATTACTAAAAAGCTCTTCCTGCTTTGCAAATGTATTTTTTATATCGTATTGCTTGGCCACATAATTTGACCTACTAACATCAATATCGACTAGCGCATCAACCCGTACATTTTTCAATTTTGTGAGATGCGGTAGCACTATTTCTTGGCAAAACTCACCTGCGCCGACTACTCCAACGCGCAGTACATCGGAAACAGCTGGAATAAAAGTATCAGCCGATTCAGCTGGGGCACTGCTGCTATGAATATGCGGAGAAACTGCACACACTGTTTCAGGAGTAGTGCTTTGATCGTAGGAAAGAACAAGCCCTACTGAGCTATTTTCCTCAAGTTGTTGCGCCGCTTGCTTAATCGTCTTAATTGTTACCTCGTGCGAGACTAGCGGAGCAACCTCAAGGCTGCCACTTTCAATTAATTCTAAACACGCAAGCATGTTACGATTATCCGTCCATCGCATATCTGAAAAAGAAGTTTCAAAAAAACCATGACCACCAGATATATCATTCGAAAGAAGAATATCAATATCTTTTTGCCATGCATGCTCATCAAGATGCGGGCTACCGCCCTTCAAAAGGACAACTTTCCCCTTCTCACGCGTAACTTGAGCCGCGTACGAAAAATACGCTTCAGACGTTGCTGATATAAAAGAAACATCGATTCCATGCCGCTCTGTCAGCAAATCAAGTTCACGAACAATAGTTTCCTGGTTTAGATCATAAGTAGCATGCGCGCCCATTTTTTGAGCAAGCTCTAGTCGTGATTTTTCGGTATCTATTGCAATAACAGTGCACCCTGCTAATTTTGCAAGTTGAACCATAAGTAAACCGATCACATCTAAACCAAAAATACATACTCGTTCACCAATTTGTATTTTTGCGCGGCGAAGCGCTTGTAACGCACACGCTGCCAAAGTAGTAAGACTTGCATCTTTTATCTTATTTTTATTAGAAAGCTTAACGACGCATTGCTCTGGAACACAAATTAAATCAGTATGAGGAGAATATCCCGGATCAATGCAAGAGACGTAATCACCGGGTGCAAACTTTCTTACTTTTTTACCAACGGAAATCACGCGACCCGAGCAGGAATATCCCAATGCAGTATGTGGGTGTGCCATCGTTTTGTTTTTTGACGAAATAGCCTGTGAAGCAACTGCTTCAAGCACACGCTTCACCTTATGAGGAACGTTACTTAAAAAGCCTTCACGAGTGTCTAAATCAGAAAGATTAGTGTCTTCAAAAATATAGGCAAAATGAACAGCTACCAGTACCGAATATTCATGTAAAAGTGGTTGGGCAACCTCTTTTACAACCAAATTGCTCTTATCAAGAAATAATTGCCTCATGAGGCTTCCCTTATTTAAGACACTTCTATATCATCCTGCTGTTGATTCGCGACGAAAAAATCCATCATACTACGAGCAGGCCAAAAAATCTCTTCCTGCTCCGTAGCGCCTTTGGATCCATGTAACATTCCACAAAAATCTAATACTATTTTTCCAGAAAGAAGCTTACGATCAATTAATTTAAATCTATCGTGGGCCACCAAAAAAATCACAATATCCGCTTTGGAAAAACCTTCTGCAAAATTCATTACGGAATCTTCAAAGTATTCAGAAAGAAGTGCTGGATCAACGTGAGGATCCGTAACAATAGTCTGGATACTTTGATCTTCTATAATAGTTCGCGCAACCTCTAGAGCAGGAGATTCGCGCACATCTTCCACGTTCGGTTTGTAACTAACGCCCAAAAGTTGCACTGCGCATCGTCCATTATTATTTTGTTGCCACTCATGCACCACTTTTTTGATACGAGATACCGTTTCTTTTGGCTTGTTATCATTTACCACACGAGCCGCCTTGAGCAGTTCCGTTTGCTTTGGAAAAGACTCAACAAGAAACCACGGATCTACCGCAATACAGTGCCCTCCTACGCCACACGTGGGACGAAGAATATTTACACGTGGATGCTTATTTGCAAGAGAAATCACTTCGTACGGATTGAGACCAATTGAGGTAGCCATCGATCCTACTTGGTGAGCAAATGCAAGTTGCACATCGCGAGAACTATTTTCTATAAGTTTCACCATTTCAGCCGAATGCGCACTTGTCTGATACAAGTGTCCATTTACAAAACGATCATAAAAACTTTGGGCCGGCTGCAAGCAAGCCTGATCGATACCACCAATAATACGATCATTGGCAACAAGCTCATAAAATATGTTGCCGGGTAATACGCGCTCAGGGCAATGGGCAATGAAGACGTCTATGCCTGCTTGAAGACCAGTTTTTTCAGCAATATAATTCGCCACATTCTGTGTACACCCAACCGGTATCGTTGACTCGATAATAACGGTATTTCCTTTTTGCAACACCACACATATCGCATCGATTGCACTATATACAAAACCAACATCCGCTTTTTTATCTTTAGTAATCGGAGTTGGTACGGCAATCACAAAATAATCTGCTGCTTCAATCTCGGTAGTTGCCTTGAAACTCCCCGCTCCTAACACATACTGTAATTTTTCATATGCTTCGGGCTCATGAATAATAGGATCACCGGCATTAATTTTTGCAACGCGCTGCTCATCAATATCATACCCTATTACCTCATAACCACTTTCTGCTGCGACAATCGCTGTAGGAAGCCCAATATATCCCAAGCCAACAATGCATACCTTTTTCACGGACGTATCCTTTTTTTTCGGCACAGTATCTTCTTGCTGGGCCACAGGTATTTCAGCCGCTCCTTGCAATAGTTCATCATAGTGCGCCTGAATAAACGCGACAATTTTCTCAGAAGCATGCCCATCACCATAGACGTGCGCAAGCTGCCCTTTCAGACTTTTTTGATACGAAGATGCCCACTCTAGCCCATCTAAAATAGACTGGGCATTGCTGCCCACAATGCGCGCAAGCCCAACAAGTACGCCTTCCATTCGCTCTGTTTTTTCTCGCAGCACTAAAACGGGTTTTCCTAAACTCACCGCCTCTTCTTGAATACCTCCTGAATCAGTTAAAACGTATGTCGCCTTATCAAGAAGATAGACAAGATCTTTGTAATTAATTGGTTCGCATATATATAAATTGGGAATATCAAAAAGCCCGGCACTTCTTACGGCATCAATCACAGATGGATTGGGATGAAAAGGATAGAACCATACAGTTTCAGGATGATCACTAATCCATTTTTTTATGGTTTGCAATATATCTGCAATTGGTCCATTAAAAGATTCACGCCTATGCATAGTGAGCAAACCAATGTCCTTGCCTTCTTCTTGGGCAAGCAAAATTTTTTCTTTAATGTCAGCACGAATCTTAAGCTCTTTAGTTTGAATTTTGTCTTTAATCGTATGTAATGCATCAACAATCGTATTACCGGTACAAAAAATTTTTTCTCGCCGAACGCCATGTACCAAAAGATTCGCTACTGCAGCCGGAGTGGGTGCAAAATGGTATGCTGATACCATACTAATTACACGCCGATTCATTTCTTCCGGAAAAGGAAGCGAAACATCATCGGTGCGCAATCCCGCCTCGACATGAGCCACCGGAATATTTAAATAAAAAGCCGCTAAAGAAGCAGCCATAGAAGACGTTGTATCTCCCTGTACCACCACAAGCGATGGATGTACCGATAAAAAAACTTCTTTTGTTTTTTGAAGAACCGCTTGTGTGAGATAAAAAAGATCTTGTCCTTGCCGCATGATATTGAGTGAAATATCCGGAACAATATCAAACAATTCAAATACTTCAGTAAGTAAATGCGAATGCTGCATCGTGGAACAAATAAGAGTGGGTATACCGGCACGCTTTAATGCGTGGTATACTGGCGCCATTTTAATACCTTCTGGTCGCGTGCCAATAATGAGCAACACTGGTGATTCATTAAGCTCTGGCATACTGCTCTTTCTACTCATATTGTTTTGAACTTTACAAAGGGATCACTTTAGCATATTACCTAGTATTGGCAAGGAAAAATCGGGACCCTCAAACAGGATTATAATGGCCGCATCGCTCTCATTCAAACAGGCAAGTATCCTCTATAGCACTGCATTTATCGTACGTGCGCTTGTGATGTTTTTTCTTATACAACCGCATGCATTTTATAAACAAGCGGATAGCGTTGATTATCATAATTGCGCGGTAAGTGTTGCCGCAGGAAATGGAATGCATCGCCTTGATAATAATGAACCTATTTTTTGGCGCACTCCAGGATACCCCCCTTACCTTGCTTTTTTTTATCATTTTTGCGAAATGTCTAGTTGGCGCTTTGAAGATAATACGCCCGCACAAATACTTTCTATCTGGGTGCAAATTGCCCTTTCGTGCCTCATCCCCATCATTCTTTTTTATCTTGCTATGACTCTCTCACAGATTTCCATAATCGCTACTATGCTTGCATGGATTTCTGTGTTCCACCCAGGGCTTGTGCTGGCGAGTACATATCTTTTAACTGAAGGCCTCGCTCTCATTTTCTTTTATTTATTTTTAGTATGTTTTTTTTATGTCATTCTTGCGCCTCCTAAAAAAACGGTACTTTGTATGCTTTTTGGAGCAGCCTCTTGCCTCAGCATCTACACCTGGATGCGGCCCATGGGAGAATTTATTGGAATTTTTTGCGCGCTCCTTTTGTGCATAGCCTCCTCCGGCGCATGGAAACACAAAATACTGCGTGGTACTTTATTTGCATTACTCTTTTTAGGTTCGCTTGCGCCATGGTACGTGCGCAATTATCAACTCACAGAAGAATGGTTTTTTTGCCCAACGATTGGAACCTACTTGAACTGTTTTTCAGTACCAAAATTATTACGCCGAACACTCAATAAACCCATAGAAGAATGCCACAAAATCGCACAAATGAATGCTGGTCGAGCATCATACTATAAACAACAACAACTGCGCGGCACAGGAAAACATATATCAAACAATATCTGCAAAGAAGTTGCTTATCCTATAATTGCAAGCAATCCATTCTATTTTGCCTACGATTGGATAATGGAAGTACTTAAAACAACCTTCGATTTATATACCTACCAATTAATTCCCATGATCAATGGAAGCTATTGGTACGATCCCATCGAAGAATACTTACCACAAAAAATTGCTGATTGCCTCTGGGCACATCCTATGCCCTGGTATAGCCGGCTCATATGTTGGGTCGAATTTGTATGCTCGTTTCTGATTTGGCTTGGATTACTCGGTGGATTTTGGGTATTTGTGCTGCGTCCAATTTTTACACAAAAATACGTCCTTCTATTTCCACAATCATTCACAAAAATCTGGATCATTAGCATCCTTATGATCGGGATCACCGTTGGCATGACAGGCGGATTTGGCTATGCGCGGTTGCGCCTTCCTGCCGAACCGCTTATGCTTATCCTCTCATTAACCTATTGGTATTGGGTTGTTAAAATTAAAACACTAAAACAATCCCAGCCCGCTCGTCCTGAGTAATTTTGAGCCTAGCGAAAAATTGTATCGAAGGATGCGGCAAAATAAGGATACACACTAATGAACCGTCTTTATGCTCCCTGGCGCAGCGACTATACGTCAAAAACTGTCCGCGCTAAAGACCCTAACGCTACCAAAGATGAATGTGTTTTTTGCTTTGTTTCCAATTCAAAAAAAGATAGTGAAAATTTCATCCTCAAGCGTGGTAAATATAATTTCGCGGTGCTCAACCGCTATCCCTATAATGCGGGCCATCTCATGGTAATTCCCTACAGTCACACCGCGCAATTAGAGTCGCTTTCAAAGGCTGCCCGTACCGAACTAATGGAAATGATCGCCCACGCAAGTAGCGTCCTGAAAAAAACGTTAAACGCGGAAGGTATCAATCTCGGACTCAATCAAGGAAAGGCGGCTGGAGCAGGTATTCCTTCTCATTTGCATTTTCACGTCTTGCCCCGCTGGATGGGAGACACTAACTTTCTTCCATTGCTCTCTGATACTAAGCAGGTCTCATTTGATTTGAATAAAATATATAAACAATTGAAAAAAGCGTATTAATTTTTAACAACTCTACAAAAAGGAAAATAGATATGAAAACAACTATCAAGCTAACTCTCACATTATTAACGCTTCTACATTTGCCCATTCTAGGAAAACCTCTAGAATATATAACAAGCACAGATGTAATAACGCCCAACCTCTCATCTGGAGCGATCATTAGACAAGAAGCTGGTTTTGAAACTGATTTTTTAATACTTCACTGCTTAGTGAAAAAGTACCAACCAAAAAATTTATTTGAGGTTGGAACATGCCAAGGATATGGAACACTAATTATGGCAAATGCATGCCCAACATGCGCTATTATTAGCCTTGATCTTCCGCCTCACACCCCTCCATTTAATTTGAAACCTTCCGACATCGGCCACAAAGCTCGAGGGCGATTCCAACAAGTATATGGTAATAGTCTTACATATAACTACCAACAACACTTTCCAATTGACGCTTGGTTTCTCGACGGAGCACACGACTATGCGCACGTAAAACATGAAACAGAACAAGCTATTCAATCTGGTGCAACACTAATTGTTTATCATGATACGGATATCCCAGAAGTACTACAAGCTGTAGTCGATGCTTTAGCAGACACTGAATATAACGTTTATCGTATCACAGATACACGAGTAAGTTACGCAACCAAATAACGAAAAAAGTAAAAAAATGACTATCAAAAAAAGCTTAATCTCACTATTTCTACTGACCCCACTGACAACTTTTGGATTCAATTTTATAAACAACAAAAATGAAAACGGCTCACTGAACTCTGATTTCTTAAAAGAAGTACAAACCACATTTGGATGCGATACCTTTGTAGAAACAGGCACGTATGATGGAAAAACAGCACGTGCGGCCGCGTCTCTTTTTCAAGAAGTGCATACCATAGAGCTGCATGAATCTCTGTACCAGGCTGCACGATTGCATCTTGCGGATGCATCGAATGTAACAGTCTACAATGGACCCTCTGCCCAAATGATACAAAAAGTTGTTCCACGCGTTGAAGGGAAAATTTTATTCTGGCTTGATGCACATTATAGCGGAGAAGGCACTGCTATGAGCAATGACAATCCGTACGATCCTCAAGCAATCACACCTATCTGTGATGAATTAAAATCTATAAAGCAAAGCGGAGTTAACGAGTGCGTTATCTTAATCGATGACATTCGTTGATTTGGTACAGTAATCAATGACGTAGAATTTCTCGGATGCTGGGCATACCCATCAATTCAAGAAGTATGCGCACTGGGCAAAGAAATAAATACAAATTTTGCATTCGCACTCCTTGGCGACACCTTACTTATGTATGACGCCACCAAACATAATCCCAACCTTTCTCCTGTAGTCAGAGCATGTACAGAAAGCCGTCTCTATGATGGCGCTAATCTTACAGATCAACAACTTCTTGATCATGAAGAAGCAATTATGGTGGCCCAGGGCAATGAAAAAGCGTTTATCTCTGATTTATATCGGAAAATGACGGATTATAAAGATCCACTTTTCCATCACGATCTTTGGTATGGACTTGTTGCTATGGGATCAAATGCATGGCAAGAAGCGCTCACAGCATTAGAAAAAGTTCCACATCGCCTTGAATATTTTAGCAAAAAAAGACAACCCATATCAAAGCACTTGCAGTATGATCGCTGGAGAATAAAAAAATATATTGCTGAAATCAAAAACAAACTTCAATAGTTTTTATTAGTATATTCATAGGGATCTTTATAAAAAGCTTCAAGCGTTTTTACATGGAGCTCTATAAATTCGCAGAATGGAGATTTGGTAAATGCCTAACTCTTGCAGCAGGATTTTCCTGTAAATAATAATAGGTATATCCTCAAGTATCAGCAGAAAAGCCCTCTACTATTACACTATTCCTATTTAACGTCATTTTATTTGGCAGCGTATTCATATTCATGAGAAGAATAAAACTCAATTTGACGATCAATATACTCATTTACTAAACGAGTCTTTTCTTGCACAAAAG
>JAJCZB010000062.1 GCA_029262595.1 Candidatus Babelota bacterium
GGTAGGGCGCGTTTCTCGAACCTGCAGAAAGTAGCCAAAAACTGCGGGGTTACAAGGAGCCCTAGAAAAAATAATCGAAAAAAATCGGTGACGCAGTGGCTGCGGGTCAACTCGGGGTGCCCCGACTCGCTTTTCACGAATTGCTCAGCGTGGTGCGCGATTTCACGCGATGTGATCGCTTTTCGAGCGTAGTGGCTGCGGCAACTACTAATTCCCGCGGGATTTACATGGAATTTTCCAAAACCTCTGAGTCGCAGTGACCGGCTAAGTCGCTGAGTCGACTTAGAGGGGCGCCCTGTTCGCTTAGAAGGTCGTCTAAGTCACTGTGCGCCAGCTCAGAGTTGCGCGCACTTGCGCGCACTTGCTAGAAGGTGCGCGTACTTGCTAGCACCTGCGTATAGTTGCACATCTGGCCCATAGTTACAGCGATACATGCACATCACATACACGTGCAACCATGCACCCTAAGTGACTAAGCTACTCTGCCTCTTCGACCACTGTCAGGTTCTCGAAGAACTCGGCAGCTGCGGCATTCTCTCGAGGGTTGTCACCCGTGGGTGCCATGGGTCTCGAGACCGAGTGCTCATGCTGGGCCTTTGTGACCTTGGGGTCGAGCCGGTCGTGCTGCTCACGAAAGCTATCCATGTTGCCGCATAGTGACTTGTACAGATTGACCTTGGCCTGCACCTCGTACCCATCAGCGCAGCGCATCAGCTCCCCGATGGGCATCCCGGTAGCCTTGGCCACCTGCTCAAGCATCCCGAAGGAAGGGGCCTTCAGCAGCTCGGCATGTGCGTATTCTCGGTATCGCTTCCTGGCCAGGGTCTTCGCACGGCGGGGTAGCTGAGCAGCCTTGTTACCTGGCGCGAATCCGCCGTCAGGAAGGTGGTTCGGCGAAGTGGATTTCTCCCCAGAGGCTTCGGGCTCAGTTGCCGGGACTTGCACATTGAGCTCGGAATCTTCGTCTCCTGGGAGCGTAGTGGCCAGTTCGGGAGCCGTTTGGCCATCATCGTTCATGACAAGGTCAAAAACGCTTTCAGAAGCGGGCATTTGTCGACCTTTCCTGCAACGAAAAGAGCCCTTTTCCACAACAGCGGAAAAGGGCCTCTCGGAACGATGAGTTAGCGCATGATTTCACCCCGGGTTTGATTGCTCGAATCCGCCTCGAAACGGACTTCGGAATGTGGCCGGATCGTGGCAAAAGTGACGGATTCTGTCAACCCTTTTTTTCGCCTTGCCCAGCGGGGCGACCTTGTGGGGACGATTCGGACGGGCGACCTTGTGGGGGAGAAATCGAAAACCACTTACGGCCGAAGCTGCACAGTCACGAAGTCAGTCAATCGAGCGCCCAAAGTCACCAAGTCTCGAAGCTGATCTGCAAGTCTCGCTCAGGAACTCAGGAACTCAGTACCCCACTACTCTATAAGGGAAAAACATTACTATTGGTATACTATATGTTCCATTCTCTAGGGAACCTGGCCCCCCTGCTTTTGCGAGTTCTGAGCAGCTGAACCCCGTCTAGATTCGACGTCACGCAGCTGCCCAGAAAACAGGCACTCAATCTGCCGATTCGCCGACCTTCGAGATTCGCAGCCCGGCCTGAACATTTGCCGGTGACTTGCCGACGTAGTCCTGCGCAGCCTTCAGCGTCCCGGCGTGCATGACCTGGCGCTGTCCGTGAAACACGACGTAGCGGTCTTTCACGGCATGCGGTTTGCCCGGCGCGCGGTCCAGAAAAGCGCTCAATTCGTCGAAGTCGATGGGCCGAAAAGCGAGAAATTCCATCGTTTCGGCTGTCGGTAAGAAGCCCATGACGGCCCCTAGAGCCTCCCCGATATTCTCCCCGGCGGAGATCTGGCGCGCCCAGCTCGCGCGGTTCGAGGCGCTCCGCACGGCGACCCACATGCCCGCGGCGCTGGCGATCAGCCACACGTAGCCGGCTTGCCTCCCCGCGTGTCGCAGACAGCAATCAACGGGCTTTGCCAAGGCATTCTCGGGGTTTGCGTTGAACAGTTGCTCACTCATGTCGACCTACTTCCTGGGTCATTCGACCCACGCTTTGGGTTCTCGCGCTCCCACTCTTCGCGCTCGGTGCGGCAGTCGTTCGGGTCGACGCCAGGGTCGTAGTCGTAGTTGGTCGACGTGACGCCGTCGTCGAAGGCCGCTTCGAGCGAGTGCAGCAGCTGGTCAGCCACGGCGGCCCACCATTTGAGGCTGCGCGATTCAGGGCTGCGGACGGCGGCGCGCACGTCGTCGCGCTGCTCGCGCGTCACTTTCGAGCTCGTTGCGCACGAACTGCCGGGGTCTCGAGTCGGGCGAATCTGGCGAGCCGCGCGACCAGCGCGCGCAGTCGCCGGGCCACCCAGCCGCGCCGCGGTTCGAGGCTGTAGGCGTAGTCGACCTGCTCGACGTAGCGCGCCACCTGATCGGCTGGGCAGCGGTTCTCCATCGATTCGCGCAGGATCGTTTCGCAATCCTCGCGAAAAAGGTCGATCTGCTCTTGTGTCATGTTCGTTCGCATGGTAGGGGGTCTCCTTCGTCAGTAGCAGTCGGGCCGGCCGTTGCAACGCGCACGGCGGCGCCGTAGGTAGCGCTCCTTGCGAGCGAGGCGCGCGGCTTCCTCTTCCGGCGAGAGTTTCGCACACCCAGCGACGAGCGTCAGAGCCACGAAGCCCAACGATTCGAGGAAGCGGCGCCGGCTCATAGCTTCACGTACTCCGGCCACCAGAAGAGAACGCGCGTGTCCCCGATGTTCGCGGGTGCCAGGTCGTGGTTGCGCAGGAACCGCTCGACGTATGACGGCAGTTTGTAGTTGTAGGGCTTCCGCTGGCCCTGAACCTTGGCGATCTCGATGACCGAGCAGTCGCCGCGAGTTCGAAGCACGTGCCGCTTGACGTATCGGGTTCGTGAGTATTCGCCGTCGGGTCGAGACTCCGAAAAGCAAAGAATCACGCCCTCGTTCGTTCGTGGCGGATTCCAGCCGGCATTTTGCAGACCCGCAAGGCATAGCAGTTCGTCGCCTAGCACGTCTCGGTAGTAGCGTCGCCAACCTACGCCCGGCGCGCCGATCGCTGTTCGATGAATCTTCATTTTGATGCTTCCTCTACGTTGAAATGTTCGAGCTTCGGGTGTGGGTCGCGGTAGTTCCGGCCCATGAAAGTGAACCACTCGTCGAGTTCGTGTTCGAGCATGGTCGACATCGTACCACGAATCCGAATGATGATGCTCGACGCGTCGAAGCCCATCGAATCGAGATCGAGAATCAACGGTTCGACCAGCTGCATTTCGGCTCCCTGGCGGTCGACGTCACGCATTCGCATGGCGATGTCGATGCGAACGAAACCGCAGTCGAGAACGTGCGCGGAGAAATCCCACTCACGCAGCGGATCATCGCACGCCAACTTCGAGACCAGAACGCAGGCGGCCTTCGAGTTCATCGCGCGCGCCTCGCGCCCAGCCACATCAGCAGCAGAACGAGCACGCCAGCACCTTCGACGCCGGCCGTCATTCGGGCTTGCCTTTGCACTGTTGGCCACAGTATCCGCAGGTTCGAGCTGTCGAGAGTTCGGGAAACTCTTTCATGAGATCTTCGAACCGGCGGCGGTGAAGCTCGGCCGTGATGTTTTCGCTGACGCTAGCGCCGACGGCCTTTCCCGTCTTGCGATAGAACCATTTGACTGGAGCTTCGCCGTATCCAAAGCATTCGACGTGCCGCCACTCATCTCGACCTTTGGCAGTCTGTGCCGGATACACAAAGATGATAGCGCGGCGGCCATTGGTTTCCAGTTCTGTGACTTCTGCGTGTGACATCATCGTCGTTCGCATGTGCTCGTTCTCCCGTTCGCGTTCTTTCTTGGCTTGATCGCGTGCGGCTTCTGCGGTTCCGTATCTGCCCATCTTGTCTTTCTCCTCACCCGTGGCGATCTTCCTCGCTCGGGTCTTGTTGCATGAATTCACCTGGCGTGACTTCGACAAAGCCTGCGGCCTTCAAACGGTCGCGCACCGCTGCCATGCTCAAATTGGCCCGCAGACTTTGCTCGACCATCTGGTGAAAAACTCCCATCGGTCGGACGATATCCGGCGCCATGGCTTCGTCGATGTCTCCGCCGAGCGCGTCGAAAATCGTTTCGGGCCCGTCGGGCATCCACAACGTATCCTTGATCGAGTCAGCGTTGATCGGATGCACCAGCGCATGCGCCGCGAGCTTGGCGCGCTGCTCGAATTTCGCCAGCTCGTTGAGCTTGTCTACGATCTCCATGGTTGACATCGGGGTCGAGCTACGCCGTCGCGGATCTTCTGGGTCTGCCGGGTAGATCAGGTCGTGTCGTTCGACGAAATGGTGCATCATGTATCCTTCTTCCAATAGCGTTTTCGCTCTTCGACCATCTCGCCATGAGACAGCGTCTCGACTTCGTAGTCGATCTGGATCCGAACGCGCAGCCGTACCGGGAACTCACACCAGCCACATTCTGTGACCGTGTCGTCACCATCGTTTTCGAGGCCGTACTCGTAGAGATCCTCGAACGCGTGGCCGCACATCGGGCAGATCGGTTCGGCCATCATCCGCCCCGCTTCATGATTCGTTTGCCGTCGATCGACGCCTGCACCGACTCCGCCAGGTGAACGAGCGCGCCGGCCAGGTGATCCTGCATCTCGAACGAGCCGGCCGGGATCTGGTGTTGCGCTGCGATCACTCGAGGAATGATGCAGGCCGCGATCTGATCGGCGGGCAGTTCGAAGATCGATTTGTTGATCACCACGCTGCCTTCGATTACGTCGCTGAGCCTTCCATGCGGAAGATTCTCAGCTACGACGATGTCATCGGCGGTGGTGCCGAACCCGGCGATTCCGAGCAGGTCGAAGACGCCTTGCATCTTGTCTTCTTCCATCTCGACCGACTCGTGCGTGGTGTAGATGATCTTCGGCGGTTGCTTCGTCTTCCAAAGCCGCAGCGCCGACGGGTTCAACCGATGCTCTTTCGAATGCTGAGCGCAGACGGCCAGGAACGTGTCGGAAACGCTATCGCCGCACGTCGTGAAGTCGAGCCCGTGTTCGAACGTGTCCGGACCCGCTAGCAGAATCTCTTCGAGCAGTTCGAAGAGATCGAGTCGCACGATCATCATTTTGACGTAGTGGTCGAACATGAAGCCCTGTTTGATCGTTCGATCTTCGGTCAGCTCCAGATCGGTCAGCACGTTGTAGGCGAAGAGCGGCGGCGACTCTAGCTCGATCGCTCGAATGCCACGATAGAACCCGAAGCGGTCGCGCGCCTCGTGGATCTCGACTCCGCACCATTTGTGGATCATGATCTCTTCGGGGTTCAGGAAGATGTCGTGACGGCTGGCGAAGGCTTCTTCGATCGCTGCGCCTTCGACTACGATGATCGTATCGAAGTCCTGGGGTCGCGGCGGCTCGTCGGAGATCTCCCCGCCTTCGTCGAGCGTGTTCGAATGCAGTTCGCGGTATGCTTCCCACACCTGCCAGTTCCGACCGAGCTGCGTCGTGAAGCCTAGCTCTTCACCATCGAGCCGAACGATCTGCACTTCTTCGCCGCGCACGTTCTTGGTGATGGTGTCGAAGAGATGCGCCACGCTTTCGCGAACGATCGTGACGGTCAAACCCTCGCGGAGAAGCACGGACACGGCGAACTTCAGGCCCGTGCCGAAAAACCCGATGGGGTTCTCGGTGTGCTTGATATTTAAACCCATCAGCCGAACGACGTTCAGGTCGATGGCCTCTTTGTTGTAGAAAAAAACGCTCATGACTTTCGTTCCTCGGCCTGCATCAGGCGGTTGACGCGTCGGAAATACTCGATCGCGTAGGGCATTGTTCTGTTGTCGAGATGGCCGTCGACAATCAAGTCGGTGCCGCACTCTTGGAGATAGCAGCCAGGGTACGGACCGGTGACTTTCTCTTCGAGCTGATCACTGGAGACCACGGCCAGAAGTAGGTCGGAGCCGCAGAACGGGCAGAACTTCAGATCCCCGATGATCTCGTGGTCATCATCGTCAACGATGCTGTAGCGCATCGGCGTACCTGGCGGACCACACTCGGCCACGACGTCGCCTAGCGTGTGCTCGGCGCAGTGCATTTTTTCACAGCACGTCATCGGCTGGGCTCCAAAGTTTCCGAACGACTTCCCCACGTTCGAGCCTAATCTCCGCACCGCGTGCGCGGAATAGGCGTTTATTCTCCGCAGCCTTCTTGCTCCGGCGCTTGGCTCGGCGCTTCTGTCTCTCGATCTTCACCCGTCGGCCGGTCTTCGTGAAGTCTTTGTGGATCGTCATTTTGGTCTCCTGTTGGTTGTGAAATTTCGTCCGCGTCAAGTCCCGCGAAAACTTTCTGCCAACGCTCCATGAAGTATTCGAGCCGCTCCCGAATGAGGCTGGGATCTCCAGTGAAGACCGCCGCGTCGATTGACTGCAGCGCTTCTTCGTCCGCGGGGTGCACGTAGCTCATGCTGGCACCACGAAGTTGCGAAGAAACCGAGTCATGGCGCGTCGAGCCTCGGCGATGTCGCCGCGGTCGTTGGGGTTGGCAACATCCCAGAACGGCGCCGTCTTCGTGATCCCTCCGATGCCAGGGTGCTGGGTTCCTTCGATGCCGTTGTCA
>JAJCZB010000063.1 GCA_029262595.1 Candidatus Babelota bacterium
TATCCGTCTACGCTTTCAGCTACTTCGGACCTACGGCTTCTTCGGGCAGTCTTCGTTCTTAACTTTTCTATTAATGTTTATGTAAATACATCAAGACTGGCTTGCCAGAAGTAGTTCCCGAAGGGAACGAAGACTGGCGGCAGACACGTGGTACACTACGAACTTTTAGATGGAGAAGTATACGAGAAAAGCTTCCGTTCTTGACGAGCAAAGAAAAAGGCCACGGAGATTTACACCCGTAGCCATCATTTTGGCGTCCCACAGCCGACTATTTTAGAACTTTTGGAGTATAAAAAGGGCCGTATAACACGACCCCTATAATTTATTCAAACTCCACTTTTGGAGGATAATTTGAAATGACTTCAATCACATCATTCGGCGTAAAAAATACATAATGCTTAATTTCACTTTTCGAATATATTCCCGAAGACTCTTTAAGAAACCATTCAATATATTGAGAATCTGCCACTTCAAACATGGACGTTTTTCCAAAAAACTCGCTTCCGTAATGTTTTGAGAAAAAACCGATCATCTGCAACAAAGAACCCTCATCTGTATTACGATATGAAAGCGCTCCTTCTTCAAACTTTACAAAAAACTTTATGTTATTTTTACGCCCTTCAAATGCTAAAAAAAGTCCATTGTTATCATCAATCAATGAATTTTTATAAAACTCGGTCGGAATACCTTTAACTGGCTCCCAAGCTTTCCACTTTTCCATTTTATTCCTCATCGATATCGAAACTTGATAGATTTACCTAGCTTTTGAATCTCTAACGTAGGCGCGCCCCGATCAGAACTAGTACTTCTTACGATCACTTTAGTGCCATCTGGAAGCTCTCCTACTTTTTTGGATCCAAATTGATCAGAAACGTCTCTAACATTCTTTAAACTTAAGGACTCAAAATCCCTCTTAGCTACTTCATATCCACCATTTTTTTCATACAATTTTGCAAATCTTTTTTGTTCTCGAAAACTTGCTTCTCCTTCCAAATCATCGACAGTTTTTGTTGGTTGTGATTTTACTACATCCGGCCCACTACCGCCCATTGTCTTCTCGTTATCCTGCCGCAATACCGCAGTAGGATCCGGCAGGCTCAATGCGGCAGTACCATCAGCTGCTATGGCAACTGCAAAACCACCAGCAACTTGTGCTATCGATTCTGCGACCACTTCCTGCGATGCAATGACTTGCGCTGATCCTGCGCCGCCACTAAAGCTTGCGCCTGAAAGAGTCTCGCTCAATGCTCCTAATAGCTCACTGGTACCTTCCGTGAATGCTGCGGTAACAGCTGGAAGATAGTGTGGTATACTTGTCGCAAGACTTTTAACTGCATTCGCTGCTGATGCAAATCCACCAACAGTAATAACATCTGCTACCGCCTTGGCAAAAATACTTTTTCGATCTGCCCATGGCAAGCTGGTGAAGCTATGAATACTTTCAACAAATTCTTGAATGCGTTGCACTTGCTGATCTGGAGTTCGCAACGCTTGGCCTATTGTAAGATCAGCTATCGCACATCCAACATCAACTACATTTTCAATCTTTTCTCTTATGAAAGCAAGGGGATGCTGCGCATTATCACCCAAACGAGAAACAATTTGAGTGGCGAAATCCACCATCTCAGACTGAGCCACTGCATCCATTTGGCTTGGCTGAAGAGCACTCTGCAAGTCTCTCGACTCATTGCTCCTAAAGTCGGAACGCAGGAAAAATAGTAGATGTGTTTCGATAAATTTTTACTTCTCGATCCGCTCCCACAACACAGTTGTCAGTCATGAGCAAAAACATAAATATACTATTTTAAAACTTCATATAAAACTTGTTTTATTAAGCTTCATCTTCACTTTATTGCTCAAGCGACCGCTATCTTTAATCAAACTCTTCATACTCTACATTTCTACGGGGAAGATTTTCTTTTCGCATTTTATCAATAAAAAACGCAGTCTCTTTAATTGTTTTTTTTAATAAAGGCAAAGATTTGCATGTTTTTTTTAATAAAGGGTTGTCCCAGTCTTTATCTTGTACCGCATACACTACAAACGACCCCTTAGGATCCAAATCAGGCTGCCATCCTACATCTAGTGTATATCTACTTCCGAATGTGATTTGGAGTAAATCCTCAGTTAATGAAAACTCTTGTTCTTTGAAAGATAAATTCTCATCGATATCAAAACTATTCCAGGTAATCACACCATCCAAAATATTCAAACCTTTAATAAGGTCTTTATTCTTTTTCATTTTCCGTAAATCCCGTAGCAGTCAAAAATCAAATTATCTATCTAAATATCCCTTTGGAACCCATCGAGATATCTCAGCCCGCTCCTCATGAGAAACTTTAAATGCTTCGTGAAACAACGAAGAATATTGTTTTTTAAAACCAATAATATCTAAAGCATGAATATAGTCATTTGCCGCATATTTTCCCCATGCACCGCTTTCTCCAAAAACAAAATATTCATTCATGTCATATTCAACAATCGCAATTGATATAACTCCTCCACTCATAAGCTCCTGCCACGTTATATCCACAGGGAATTTCATTCGAAAAACCGGTTTCTCTTTATCCCCAAAACTATTTTCAATCACTACAAAGTATGAATCACCTACTTGCTTCATACAGCTTTGAAGTTGCAAGAAATCTTTTTCTTCAAAAAGCGCTCCTCCATTCAAAGCAAGCACTTCATATTCTTTAGTAAATTTAAGCTCTGGTAAACCTTTTTTTTGATTAACAAACATTGCATTTTGAATAGACCTCCAATGTTCATCATACTCTTTTTCTGAAAGCCAATATTTAGCTAAAAACTCCTCCGCCTCTTTCTGCTTTTTCCATTCTGATTCAGGTACAACAGTTGAAAAAACAGAATCATTCGAAAAACTATATTCAATTAAAAGGTCTTTATATTCACTTTTAGAATTCTTCATATGATCCTAATTTTAAATAAATTTCCCTGGCTTTTAATTCTTAATGTTGGCATACCAGCTTTTGAACCTGTCAAATGAACACTTGTACTATCAAATTTAAAATTTGGAACCCCTTTGTCATTCAGCCTTATTTGAGCACCATGTTTTTCTGCTAAATTCTTAAAAACCATCTCAGGATCACCTTTAATCCATCCCTGCCGCACACCGTGTTTTTTCTTTTCCAATTTGCCCGCATTTTCAATAAGATGCTCTACATTTTCAAAATTATGTGAGATTGGTTCTGCAGATACCTGAGTTACGCTCTTATCACCACCACCCGTATTCTTCTCATTATCCTGCCGCAATACCGCAGTAGGATACGGCAGGCTCAATGCTGCTGCGTCATCCGCTGCTACTGCCACAGCAAAGCCACCCGCAACTTGTGCGATCGATTCAGCAACCACTTCCTGCGATGCAATGACTTGCGCGGCTCCTGCTCCGCCATTAAAGCTTGCGCCTGAAAGAGTCTCGCTCAATGCACTTAATAACTCACTGGTACCTTCTGTGAATGCTGCAGTAACAGCTGGCAAATAGTGCGGTATACTTGTCGCAAGATTTTTAACTGCATTGGCTGCTGATGCAAATCCACCAACAGTAATAACATCTGCTACCGCCTTGGCAAAAATACTTTTTCGCTCAGCCCATGGCAAGCTGGTGAAGCTATGAATACTTTCAACAAATTCTTGAATGCGTTGCACTTGCTGATCTGGAGTTCGCAATGCTTGGCCTATTGTAAGATCAGCTATCGCACATCCAACATCAACTACATTTTCAATCTTTTCTCTTATGAAAGCAAGGGGATGCTGCGCATTATCACCCAAACGAGAAACAATTTGAGTGGCAAAATCCACCATCTCAGATTGAGCCACTGCATCCATCTGGCTTGGCTGAAGAGCACTCTGCAAATCTCCCGACTCATTGCTCCTAAAGGATGCGACGTTTGATTGCAAAGCAATCGCCCATACGCCCTGCTCTTCAATAGTTGTAGCTTGAGTTAAATGGGCAACTTGGTGATCAATAGCTCGGCGAATAATTGCATGCTTTTTTTGCTGATCTGCAGTACCGGTAAAATTTAGATATCTCTCTGGCGCAATTCCAAATTCTTTTTCAAGAAAAGCGCTCGCTAATTGAGATGCCGCAACTACTTCACCCGCTTCTCTTCTTGATACAGTGCCTACAGAAGATGCTACGCGTGCCGCTGCACTGTGCGCTTGATACTCGCTTAATCTCGCCTCACGCTCAGCTTCACTCAAGCCTGCAAACTCTCGGGCGCCCTCCTTTTGCCCCCATATATGCTGCATGGCGCGTATAATATCGGTGCTGGTTGGCGTTGATTCAATTTCACGTCTAATAAGATAGGCCTCTTCTATAGAATTAGCTTCATTGAGAGCTTGTAACCGAGGCAAATCCTCATCATCTAGCCATGCTTGAATGCGATCAATTCTTCGTTGTAATTGACCAACTTTTTGAGTATCCGTTTCACATGCCCGCTGCAATTCTAATTGCGTCTTGCATTCTTCTAGTCCTGAAATATCTGCCGCCTGCAAACATTCTTGCGGACGCTCAGACTCCCGTTTAAGCATAAGTAAATGTTTTGCTGCTTGTAACTCATTAAATCCAATGCGCTCAACATGTAATCGAATGCTTCGAAGTTCTTGAGGATCAACCTCATACACATTATACGGCCACTTTGCTTGTATTTGCTGCAATGCTACTTGCCCCTCAGAGGATGGTCGCGTACGTAAAATATGTAATAGCTCCGTATTTTCTTGAGCAAGTATTCTCTTAACTGCAGCTAATTGTCGTTGAAGATGCCCTCTATATAAAACAGTAGAATGCTTTCTTAATTCTGCCTCAAGCCTTCTTTGCTCTGCTTGCAAAGCAGGTTTGTCACCGGCCTTTTGCAGGGCTTTATATGATCGAATTTGTAGAGCTAATACAGAGGGGCCACGAACAACGACTCTTTGGGGAAATATATTCCTATAGCTACTCATTCTATCCATGATACTTTGATAGTCTTGAGTATGAGGAGTTACATGTGACGCACTAGCATCACTAGTTGCTGCTAAAGATAAATCATTTGGGTGTTGTAGCAAATTGTGTTCAGCAATATGAGAAAGAAGAAGTCCCCAATTGCCTCCATACAATACTAATGCTTGTTGATCAGAGGGCATTGTCGCTACAATTTGAGCCATTGCTTCATCTGAAAGGTAAACGGGTTGAGTCATATCAGAAGTTCTTACAAACCAGCGACCATTTTGCTGCCCAATATTCATAGCTTGAGTAGCTACACGTGCATCCGCATCGCTACGAAGCATAATCGATGAGCTATCTGCTGCAAATAAACTAACCGCATAAAACAGCGTAACTAAAAAAACTACACATTTATGATTCATGGCGTACCCCTACCGAAACGAGTATTAAACTATTGAACATAGTTTCATTGCCGCAGCACCAGCTGCCGCCGCACCCACCACAAGCGTCGCATCTCGAGTGTAGTCTGGTTCACCTGCTTGATAGATTTGCCCTGCATCATCAGAAGCCTCTCTTCCAGTTGTCTCCCGATATACTCGTCTTTGTTCGTCAGTAAATAACTCTTGGTCTATTTCTGTAGCCGTCTTTTTAGTAATTCCTGGAGCTCTTCCAGCCCCTCCTTGCAATCCACCACTCACAGTGGACCCAGTAGCACCCGCGCCCCCTCCTACATTTGCTCCACCATTAATTGGATGCTTTTGGCGTGATTGCGCCATCAAGCTTGCTCTTATAGCTTGCATATGATGAACCACACTTTGACCCATTGTTTCTCGATGTAAGCGTTCTTGTCGCTGATCATCTGTTTCGTGTTGCACGTAAAAATTAAGAACCTTTTCTTTATCTAACAGCTGCGCATATGCACGCATCATATGTTCTTGTGTGATAACAAGCTTTCCATCAGCTGTTCTTTGAGCATCTCTATATGCAAATATTTTTGCAGCATCTTTAACTAATGCTTGATCTCGATAAGACAATCCTCGTTCAGCCAACGCCTGAATCTCTTCTGGTTGTACCACTACTGGGGCATCTTTATCTTCCGCTTTACCATTTGATTGCTCTGCGGCTGCACTAGCAGATCCGGCAATATCGCCATCAAACGCAATCGAATCATCTTGAGATAATGCCGTTTGCAAGCCAGAGATCCATTGCTGCCCCTTGACCAAAGGCACGTGCGCGTATTGCACACGAAATCTACTTTTCAATTCAGGAGGTAATTGGCTCGCATCATTGGCAGTCCCCACAACTACAATATGTGGATAATGCTGCTCAATATCATCAAGCGCGCCCCACAGCGCCTCGGCATTTTCTGCATGATCCGTGTGTTTGTTGGCATGCCCTTCAACCAATTTATGCATCTCATTCAGGATGAGCATAATACGTCTTTTATCCAATGTAAGACCGGCGAATAAGTCACGAATATTGATTGCCGTTTGTCCTCTAGTTTCTCCACGTAACGCAGACGCATTACGAATTCGTGGTACAAATCCGTGCTCTTGCGCAAGCACTTCGGCAGTAAGAGATTTTCCTCCGCCTGGAGGGCCTACCAAAAGCAATCTATGAAACGAAGGTATTTGCTTTTCTGAATCCTGTGAGTCGGGGGAAGCTAAATACGCCGATACCCCTTGCAATAACGGCGGCATATTTTGCTTACATGCTTCAACCTCGCGAGGCGGAATTATGCGCGCTGAAGGCTCAACAACAGTCCAATAACTCATTGGATCTCTTGGGTCTCCAACGTCAATATCTTCAAATCGGTCACTTACAACCGCATCACTCACTGCTCCTCCTCCGGCTGCAGCTCCTGCGCCAAAATCGGCTGAAAATAAATAACTTGGAACCAATAAGAAAAAGAAAAGAGATAGAGCTTGATTACTACGTCTCCATGACACTTTTTTAACTGCCATGGTAAAACCCCTAAGAAAAGATGTGAAAGAAACACTTACTTACTAATCGATTATGCTCCGATTCAAGAGAAAAGCAAGCAAAATAAAGGGTTTTATTGCGATTGGATTCAGCTAGTAACTTTGATTGATTACCAGAATCGCTTTCTTGCAAATGCTCTACCTGATTGGAATTTTAAATACCGCTCAAAAGCAACCGCTTTTTCTTGCTGGGCAAATGCCAAATACACCTCAATCTTTCAAGGTCTA
>JAJCZB010000064.1 GCA_029262595.1 Candidatus Babelota bacterium
ATTGCTTGCTACGTTGGCGATTGCTCCAGTGTATGCGGTAAATGATTTAGAGTTATTTGAAAATATGGAACTATCTGAAGATACTATCAGAGGTTTGGGGTTGGTTCCTCAAATTATTGAGAAAATTGGAGTGCTCAATAAGGGACTTACGCAAAGCGATGTAGTTGATGGAAAAATAGTATTGTCCCAAGTTGGATCATATGCACCAATGACTAATTTAGTTGCAGATATTGTTATCACAGGGACTAACGTAACACTGAATTTAGATGGTCGTTCCATCGTAGGAACGATCGATATTTCTGGAAGTGTCGTAGTGGTAAAAAATGGGGCCGTCATTGCGCCGCCGCCGCTTAATCTTGATCAGGCTGCTACGCCGGCTGTATGCGTGCGAGAGGGCGCTGGCAGTGTACTGCTTAAGACTTTCCACGTTGATTGTTTTGACTCAGTACTTACGGGAACTTTGTTTGAGTTGGTGCTCACCGATACGGTTGAAAATACCTATTCATTAGTTGGTACCGGCACTGTCTTTGATAGTGTGCCTGGCAGAACGGCAATCGATATTGCAGGAACGATTGTAAGTTTATTTGATTGTAGTGTTTCTTCAGGATCAAGTGCTGATACTGTAAATGTAGATGCAGATGATGCAGGCGATGCAATTGTACTGAGCGGAAATGCCAATAAAGTACGCGTACAGGATTGTATTATAATCACCGGAAATGGTGGTGCGGCTGCAGCTGGAGCTGGCGGTAATGCGGGTAATGGAATTCATGTGAAAAATAGTGCATCACATGCAGAAATCACCAAATGTACTATTTTTGAGACCGGTGCAGGAGGAGATGGTTCGACACTTGGCGGAAACGGTGGTCATGGAATTGTGATTGAAAGTACAGCCGATGATATTGGCGTTCACAACTGCAGAATTCGTAACACTGGCGCAGGAGGATCACCAAGTGGTTTGGGAGGAAAAGCGATCCGTGATCAAGTGGTGACTGCGGGCTCTTACTCAATGATTTTTAGTAACTTTGCACACAATATTGCTAACACAATAAAATATGATTTGCGTGGCACCGGAACAGAAGAGGGTATTGCGTCACCAAATCCGCCAGACGGTACCGTTTTAAATCCATATGCGAATGTGTATGTGTCGTAGTTGAGCGAATAATGGATGAAAAAGGGCAGGCATATATAGTGGCTGCCCTTTTTTTGGTACACTGGCAAAAAACAAGGGTGGTTTAATAGTAAGGAATTATGTATGAAAACGTTTCATAAAAAATTTATTATTACTGCAATCATAACGTTCATTGCGGTATTCGTTTTATATTATTTTGGTGTATCGCGGTATCTTTCGCTTGAAAGCGTGAAATCGAATGCGACGTACTTCAAGAGTAAAGTAGATGAAAGTTATATACACGCAGCATTTCTATTCATTGCTATTTCAGCAGGGCTGATTACTCTTACGCTGCCTATAACTGCGCCAATGGGAGTTATTGGTGGTTTTCTTTTTGGGTTGTGGCCGGGAGTATTTTACTCAATGATTTCTATTATTATCGGTGCGAGTATCTCTTTTCTAGTGGTTCGCTATGCACTGTCTCACATGATGAAAAATAGATATGGAGATCGCCTGGATGGCTTTAATAAACGTATGCAGCGATACGGCTATACGTATTTGATTACGTTACAACTTTTGACAATTGTTCCCTACTTCATTATTAATACACTGGCGGCACTTGCAGGGGTGCCGTTTTTTATGTTTTTACTCACTACGTGTATCGGCTCATTTCCTATCGTATTGATTTATGCATTTGCGGGAAAGCAACTTTATCTCATTGATTCTTGGAAAGATATTTTAAGTAAAGAAATGCTTTTGGTATTAGTGCTGCTTGCTGGGCTGGCACTTCTTCCCATGTTTATTCAAAAAATACGCGCTCATAAAGATAAGGACTCCGATGAAACTCTTTCGTAATGTGCGCTTTTGGATTGGGATACTTTTTATTGTTCTTATCATAGGCGTGCGATTTTCGGGGGTGAGCGATTATGCAACGATTACCAATCTTCAGGAAAAGCGGATAGCGCTCACGGCAGTTGTTAATGCGCATTACGAGTGGGCTGTGCTTGCATTTATTCTTTGGTACATCGTGATTGTAACGCTCGCGCTTCCTTTGGCGGCGTTAAGCACTATTGCTGGCGGGTATGTATTTGGAGTAGTGCCCGCAATTATTTTTGCTGGTATCGGCGCTACCATTGGCTCGACGCTTTTCTTTTTGCTGGTGCGCTATGTATTTGGAGATTCTCTACAAGAAAAGTATAAAGGCAAGCTCGCAAAGATGAATTATGAAATGGAACAATTTGGCGTATTTTATTTAATAGCGATTCGATTGGTTGCTCTCATTCCATTGGCAGTGGTTAATCTTTTGATTGGGCTTACGCAGGTACCGGTATGGACGTTTATATGGACGACGGTAATCAGTATTTTGCCGGGGACATTCGTTTTCGCATTTGCAGGGAAACAACTCACAACAATCACTTCCATACAAGATGTCTTTTCAATACAGATTTTGCTTGCGTTTGCATTACTTGCACTGCTCGCAATGCTGCCGCTTGTGGCAAAAAAAATGGGTTGGTTTGGAATGAAATGATTAAAATACTCGTAATTTTTTCAGTTCACTTATCACTTCATCATGATCAGTGCATTGAATTGCCCGCATGCCAACAGCTTGCGCAACGCGTACATTAATTTCTTTGTCATCAATGAATATGCATGTTTCTGGATCGAGATGATACCGCTCGATAATATGATAAAACGCTTTTGCATCCGGTTTTGAAAATCCAGATGTGCCACTCGTGATAATTCCATCAAAATGATCAAAAATATCGGAGTGATGTGTGATGAAATTGTGATGCGAGTCAGGGCTTGCATTTGAAAGCACGTAAAGCTTGTGCATGCGCTTGCCGTGCGCATTAGTCGGCGCAGCACATTTTAATAGAATCTCCAATCCCTTTTTGATTACAGAAAACTGCTTTTCTGTGCCTCGATGCTCGGGATGATAGTTAAAGAGTACATCGCGCAGATCGAAAATGAGGGTGAAGGATTGGGTGTTTTTTTTCATATGATTCCCTAAGCTGCAGGCGCTGCTTGGGGCAGCGATGGCATAGCTATTGGGCTGAACAACGGAAGGCGCTGATGCATTCTATTGGCGATTAACCATCTACAATATCCTTGCCGCAACTGACCCTGCGGTATAGTCAATAAAAACCGACACACTGCTTCAGTTAGGAAGATAGTGTTCGCGGGCGTCGGATTGTGCCCAGTAGATATGAGTGAATTTCCAGCCAAGCAGCTTACGCAGATACTTAAATATCGCGTCACGGATAAATCAGTTTCATGTAAAAAAGCCATTGGTCTTATAACAATGGGAGCTGCTTGATTAAATATAGGTATCGGAGCAGGTGTAAATGGCACAATAGCTAAAGCGGCAGGACTTGGCGTGTTTGCAACTGACTCGGTTCCACAGTAGTACGCTAAACCAAGCACAATTGCGCCGATAGCAAGTTTACCTTTATTATCCCACACCCATTGCCCACCGCGTTGCAGGAAATTTTTTTGCGGCATTGGAGCAGATTGCTCTTGTGGGGCAACAAACGCATTGTTTGCAGAAATAGACTGCATGCCCAAAAGCACGCCAGTTAAAAGTATAATGGATGCACATATTTTTAATTTCATAATAACCTCCACGCGCCGTTGCATTACATATGCTATGGCGTGATATTCCATTTATTTAGTGTGCTGTAGCTCAATCCCATGTGCAGCTTCTTGGCATAATGCTGCACGAGCATTAATTTTTTTCTTAATTTTTTTGCAGTTTGGTTTACCGGTTGCTATCTTCACCGTTTTCCATCCGCATTCTCGCGCGGCAATTCGATTATCTTTTTGGTCATCCAAGAAGATATAGTTTGTATGCGGATAGCGCTGCTCGCATGCCTGATAAATAGATGGATCGGGTTTAACAAGCTGCTCATATCCAGAAACAATATATCCATCAAAAAGACCAAATAGTTCTGGATACGCTGTGCACATGAGCTCAAATGATTCTTTGTCCCAGTTTGAAAGAATTAAAAGAGGAAAACCTTCTTCTTTTAATTTTTCAACCAATGGTATCATTTCTTTAATTACTTTTCGCGATGCGACAAATGAGTCTGGTAAAAAGTTTTTAGTCATATTTTTCATAAATGTTTTATCAAAATCGCTCATATTTTGCGCATCGATTCCAGCGCATATTTCATCAAAAATGCTTTGATTTGAACGGGCTCCCGAAAGCCATTCAACCATATAATCAGGCAATGCATTGCCATGCTCATCTTTAACGATTACTGTACTGCCATCTTCTTTTTTAAAGCTAAATGCATGATTGTTATATTCTGCTGCAGATGTCAGTGCGTCAAACCAGTTGGCACATATTTTTTGCGAGCCGGCTCCATGAGAGAGCGCATATCTGATTGCAGATGATGTGCCGAGCTGCTCTTTTCTTACTACAGAACTATCGGTGTTAAAAAGCACGCCGCCTAAATCAAATACAATAGCAGGCTTTTGGCAAGCCTTTGGCGTTACTCTCGAATACAGAGAGCTTGCAAGAACTGCTGTAAATGAAATACATAAGAGAGTAAATAAGCTACGCATAATCTTCATATATAACCTCCATTTGTGATTATCACAAATTTCTCCATTTATAGCTTTAGAATAGGCAAAATTGCACTATTTGTCAAAAGCCTCAAATGCCCGCCAATTGTTCCGATTGGCGCTATGAGTCGGCGAATTAATGCCATTAGCGCCCCGCGAGGCCATCTTGGCAACAATTGCCAAAAGAGGTAAACTGGGATATATACCATATAAAAGGACTTTATTCATGCATTCACTCTATCAAGAGCGCATACTCGACTATTATCGTAACCCTCGCCATAGAGGGAAGCTCGAATCGCCTGATTTTTCCTCTGGAATGGCTAATCCATCATGTGGAGATGCTGTGTGTCTGCAAGGAACAATTAAAGGCGAGCGGGTAGAATTGTGCGTATTTGAGGGTAAGGGATGCGTAATTAGTCAGGCTGCCGCATCGATGCTGTGCGAGCAGGCGATTGGCAAAACAATAACTGAAATTGAATCTATGGATGCTGCATTCATGCAATCTCTGATTGGCATGCAATTGGGGCCAACGCGGCTTAAATGTGCTTTACTTGCACTCGAGGCTTTGAAAAAGGGAGTGAGTGAAGCTCCTGCTTAGTGTATTGTGTTTTTTTTCATTTTTCACATGTGCATCCGATAAAGATATTGGCACTCCTCTTGGCCCTGATCCTGATCGAGATATTGGCGCTGAATTTGTTGCGTGGTGGAAAGAGACGTTTGAAGACCCACCCAAGCCCGTAGTATGGTTTGAGGAAAAAAGCCCCACAGAGTTTCAGCTTAACTGGAAAAGTAAGCCAGTAGGGGCAGTAAAAACATATGATTGTGGCTTGCGGGAAGCTTGGATTTTAACTCATTTGGTGAGAGACAAAGTGTATGATGGTATCGATCAATTGAATATTGGCTCTAAAGAGCAATTTGGTCCGCACAAGCAACGTGCGGTATCGATGGCTGTCGCTGGAAATAGGAAAGAATGCGCATGTTTTCTTTTAGCAAACGGGCACGGAGATGATATTTTATTAGACTTATGGAATGCTGCGCATGAAAATATATTTGTAGAAATGCAGCATATAGTTGTGAAAAGAATGGTTGCCATTGGATATGATAGAGGAAAGTCAGATGCTTGATCGCGTAAAACTTTTTACTGAACTGGATCGCGTCGCAAAAGATTTATTTGTAGATGATTCCGATGCATTTAAGAAATTGCTCGCGGATTGGAAAAAACTGTGCGCTGATCCATTACTTGCGCAAAAAGTAAAAACAGCTCATGTCTCATGGCCACTTCCTTCATGGAACGAAAAAATTAATGATGCCTGCGCAGTTTCGCAATCGATGGGCGCATATCATGTGGCATCAGTAGACGGTTCGCAAATTTATCCTGATCGGCACATGGGTGTTTCATGCTATTTAATTAATACAGGCACGGTGGTATTGCATTATGATGATCGTCCTGATCGGGTACACTTTTCTTCACTACCGTCACTTTTTACTGGTCTTGAAGAAGATCATCTACACCTTGAACTTTCTACTGAACTGGTGAATGGAAAGCGGCAAGATTTAGAATTGCGTGGTGGTGTGGCGCTTGGGTTTGAATTGCAGAAAAAAGTGAACAGTGATCCATTTCTTTTATTGTTTGATGGATCGCTTATTTTTTGGCATTTAGAGGCAAAAGATATGCTCTATAAAGAGTTGTTTTTTTCTCGCTACATTGCATCCCTTATGGCGCTGTATTCCAAACGAATTTTGACGGCAAGTTATATTAGTCGCCCAAAAAGCCGTGAATTGATTAATATTATTCGAGCGTATCGCTGCAATTTTAATGAAGCAAATGAAAAGGCTGATGCTGGCCCTATTCGATTTTCTGATGGCAGTATTGCTCGGACTTTTTTACAAGAAGGTCAGCGCACCATCGTATTTAAAAATCATGCAAAAATTAGTGCCGAATATCCTGATGCAGTGCATCCGCATTTTTTTTATCTGCATGTAGGGCATGAAATAGGGCGCGTAGAAATTCCTGCATGGGTGGCGCGTGATGAACAGTTAGTTAACCAAGTAGCAGCAATGATTTTAGATCAATCGAAAAAAGGATACGGCTATCCGGTAGCCTTGGCAGAAGCGCATGAGCAGGCGGTAGTAAAGGGCGCAGATCGTGAATTCTTTTATCAACTACTTGCGCGCATGGGAATGCAGCGAAATGTCGCAAGTAGTATGTCTTTAAAGCTTGCCAAAAAACGTGGCATGGGAATTTGATTTACCTTTTGATTCGAGCAAGAAGCCGGCGATACCAGGGGCGCCTTTTTGGCGGTTCCCAATCAAGATCCATTGAGGGTGGTGACTCGAGTTCAGCTGAGTGTTCAGGCATTAATTCGGGAAATTCATCCGGTTCTCGATAGGGCAAATAATAGTCCGTATCAGAATCGCATGCATACCACGTAACAGTTTGAGAAAGATTATCGAGAAGTAATGCATGTGCGTCTTGATGGCTGGGGACCAAAAAATAATCGCTAGAAACTTTGGCAATTACTTTTTTGTGCGTATGAAATACGCGTCCGTTTGGAATAAGTAATGTTTTGCGGTGGTCTGCATACTCATGCCAGATAAGATCAACTGAGGTTACTCCAAGAGGATTAAGCCCATCGGGATCATCAGGATCTATAGAAATAATGGTGTGCACCGTAGAAAAAATAAAAAGTAATAATAAAACGTGCTTATGTACTACGCTCACTTTTTTCTCAATTTGATTTAGTATTGATCTTCAATACAGTCGAACATACTGAAAAAAGTTTGATTAATCTAGATCGTCGTCTGAGTCGTACTCATGTAAATCTACAATCACTTCATCAGCTCCATCATCTTGTAATGCAGCAATCGCATCAGCAGCTTTTACAGGGTCTGAAAATCGATACGCTACTCTCATAACTGCAGTCACTTTCCATCCTGCAAAATTACGGCGCATGATACGCTCAAGCCCTTCAGCGGTGGGAGCTTCTGGATTGCGATCAGTAACATGAAAAACGCCGGAATATCTGATAATGTCTGGTGCGTTTGCTGCAGCAATAACGTCTCGTGGATGCTTAATTACGAACGGCATTCCCATTTTTGCTATCGGAGCAGACGCAGAAGGTTGTCGCGCTGCGGCAGTTGCAATTCGAGCTGCAAGTTCTGCGGCTCTTCGTGGATTTGCAAAACTTACAGAAGAAAAAGTTACTGCAGAAAGAAGGGCAAGACTCATAAGCTTATGCATACCGGTTCCTATCCTAAGAATTTTTTAAAGAAACTAACAATGCCGCCATCTTGGGCGTCTGTGCCAATAATCTTCGAGTATTCCGTGAGCAATTTTTTCGCATCAGCCGGAATTTTCTTTGGAATATGGCATTGCGTGACGATCACTAAGTTGCCACGGAATCCTTTTCTGCGCAAATTTTCAAACCCTTTTCCCGGAATAATAATCTTTTCTCCGACTGGAGAGCCTTTAGGAACTTTCAGAAGCTGCTTGCTTCCATCGATCGATTCAATTTCCACCTGGCACCCTAAAACGAGTTGGGGGTAGGTAAGCATAAGGGTTGAAACAAGATCGTCTCCCTCGCGGTGAAATTTTTTGTCTGAGAGCACGCCAATTTTTATGTAGAGGTCTCCAGAACGGCCACCAAAAATTCCAGCGTCTCCTTTTCCGGCAAGACGAAGTTCAGCACCATCAAAAATTCCCGCTGGGATAGTAACGGTTAATTTGTCGTATTTTTGCACGCGAGATTTTCCATTGCATGAATCGCATGGATCAGTAATCACAAAGCCTTCGCCCGAGCAAGCTGAGCAGGTTTGTGAATACATGAAAAACCCTTGCTGGTATTGCATTTGCCCCATACCTTTGCAGGTGGTACAGGTTTGCGCTTTTGATCCAGCTTTGGTTCCTTTTGCGCTGCAGGTATCGCATGCAACGAAATGGTAGTATCCGATTTCTTTTTTGGTACCCTCATAGGCATCTTTAAGCGAGATAACTATTTGCTGCGCAAGATCGTGGCCATTTTTAGGTTCTGGACCAGTTTTGCGCGTGCGTTGCCGTCCGCCACCACCGCCAAACATTGAGCCAAAGATATCTCCAAAATTTTCGAAAATATCATCCATGCTCATGCCACCCATACCGCCATGACCGCCCATTCCTCCCATATTTGGGCCAGAATGCCCAAATTGATCATATTGGGAACGCTTTTGCTGGTCAGAAAGTATCTCATAGGCCTCAGCAGCCTCTTTGAATTTTTCTTCAGCTTCTTTATTATCTGGGTTTCGATCCGGGTGATATTTAAGGGCTGATTTACGGTAGGCCGCTTTAATTTCCTCTGCAGTAGCGCCTTTTGCTACCCCAAGGATTTCGTAATAATCTCGTTTGCTCATAGCCATTTCGGGTTAAAATGAGAGAAAAACTATCTAGTTATGCTTTAGTTTAAAGTATAACATCAATTTCAAGGCGTTTAAAGTGGCTTATTGAGCACGAGATAAATGGCCATAATGAGCAGGGATGGGAGCTTCGCCTCTAGGGCAAGATCTTCCGTAATTGCGATTAGATGATCTAGCTACATGCGGAAACAGTTGATTTTCTGATGGAAGAGGTTGAGACGGCTTTTCTCCAGTATTAACTGGCGGAACAAGGTTTGGATCCGTAGCTCGAGCAGCCAAAAGTTTTGCGAGTGCATTTTGATGCTTGCCATGATTTTGAGACCTAGCGTTACCTGTTGCACTGTAAATATATAGCGGCCCATAGGGATTAGTGGGAGTGTTTTGATCTAGTGAATGGTTATCATAGTTGCTAGGATCAAGATTGCCGGCAGTTGATCTATTGTTTTGCCCAAGGCCTACGATAGCAGGTGTACGTGTATATGCGTTATCGGTAGAGTTATTTGATGAATTGGCGATGTATTTTTTTGCTCCAGCTATCATCATTATTACATCTAATTTTGCAAGCTCAGATGGATCCGTCTGCGCTCCTGGATGTGCATCATGGAAGGCTTTATGAGCATCGATAAGATTTGCTACATAGAAGTGAAAGCGATTTGGATCATAAGGGATGATAGTGCCGTTATGGTCGTAATGGGGTTCTCTAAGAAACTTGTTTAGATCGCGTCGTGCGAGATCCAAAGAATAGGATGCAAAATTAAAATCTTCCTCTGTCGTAACATCAGCTGTTTTAGTATGTGTGAGCACTTGAGTTGTTAAGAGCGTTGCGATTAATAAAAGCTTGAAACCGTCCATTGTATTTGATCCTTGAAAGGTGGTTATAGAGTGAAAATGTCTAATTTTGAAAGATAAATCTTATGTAAAACTGCTTGTTTTGTAAAGAAAATGAACTGTTTTTTTGTATATAAAAAGCCTTAAAGTATGAATTTTTATATGCAAATCGTCGATTGGGCCGGTTTATTGGGTTTTTTTAGCAAAAAGATTGGGCAAACCCTTTATTTTAGGGGCTTTGCTTTGCTAGTATGAGGATGAAGATAGTTTCTGGTTTCGTTAGTGGATCCGTGAGCTATTTTCATCTCAGTCTGGGACTGGCATAGTTCAGTCCTACTCTGAGAAAAATGATAAAAAATTATTGAGGTGGTTATTTCTTCGGAAATGTACGCTTCATCTTCAGTGTGATACTGCCTTAACCGGCAGTATTGCGCTGGAGTAAAAAGGTTACAAAGTTGAGGTATTGTTTTTCTTCGGAAAGACTTTATCTCTCCCCTGACGATACTGCCTTAACCGGCAGTATTGTCAGAGGTAAAAAAGATCAAAAAATATGAAGCGTTGTTAGCCTCTTGTAGGAAAGCAGCGTTTTCAGACCAACAAGGCGTTGCCCTAACCGGCAACGCTTTGTTGGTTTTGTTGCGTATCAAGTTGGTGAGTTTTTACTTCCAGCACTTTCTCTTTTAATGCGTTGAATTTATCCGCGCTCATTTGCGTGTGCATTACGTCTCCATCGCGAGCCGGTTCAAAGACTGTGTTGCCGGTATAGCCGGGATATTGTTTTTTCATAGACTCAGCAAGTTCTAGAATAGAAATAGAAGTGCCGGTTCCAATATTATAAACTTCACTCTCTACTAATTGCTGTGATGCCATACCAACGGTAAGGTTTGCGAATGCGACGTCTTTTACGTGTACAAAGTCTCGCGTTTGCGTGCCATCGCCAAAAATAGTAAGCGGTTCATTTGCTTGCAGACGTTGATGGAATTTTGCGACAGCGGCAGCATATTGTGAGTTAGGGTTTTGGCGCGGGCCATACACATTAAAATACCTGAGCATTACGCACGGCACGTTAAAAAGGAGCGAAAATTGTTTGCAATAGAGTTCGCACATTAACTTGGTAGCGCCATAGGGTGAAACCGGGGTAAGGTGTGTATCTGATTCTAAGCATCTATCTTCGCGTGGGCCATATACGGACGACGTGGAAGAAAATACAAATCGTTTAACGCCATGTTTGCGCGCTGCCTGTAGAAGGTTAAACGTGCCATCAACATTAATTGAGTGGCATACTTGCGGATCATTGACCGATCCGGGCACAGACGTGTAGGCGGCAAGGTGAAAAATTATTTCATTGCCAGCAACTGCTTGCTGGCATGCAGCAGGGTCTACAATGCTTTTTTGCAGTATTGTAACCTTGTCTTTGAATGATTCAGTATTGTCTAATGATCCGGTAGATAAGTCGTCAATAATGGTAACGCGCGCTCCAAGATCTACGAGTGTTTCAACAATATGTGATCCGATAAAGCCGCATCCGCCCGTTACGAGTACTCGCTTTTGATCATAAAATGTTTTTAGTTGCATGTGTGCTTCCTGTGGTAGAGATAATTGATAATTAAGATCGACGGCATGTATTGAGGTACATGCAACGAGTGCTAGAAGTGCTCGTTTATTCATAGGATGTCTCCTTGTGTAGGGTTTGATGTTTCAATGGCTGTTTTTTGAGCAGCGTTAGAATTTTTTGGGCACTATCACGCCCATCCAAAACAGCTTCTTGCATACTTGAGTATTTCCATGCGCCATAGCGGCCAACTGAGTGGATATTATGCGCAGCGAGGCGCTCTAAAAGAGCCGGTAAATTGTGATCGCGCCAATGATCATACGTTACGTACGCATGTGGAATAGTAAATGTTTTTTGCGTGATAATGTCGGTCTCAGATATTTTGAACATTTTTTTAATAATGGCAAGAGATGAATCTAATGTGCGCTGTATCCATTCGGGCGATTTATCGCGATACGCAAACTCCCCATACAGCGAGCTGCATCCTTCTGGGGCCATTGCGCGCGAAAAATTATGCCAAAATCCAAGCCGATAAAAAGGGTGCTTTTTTTCTGGAAAGTAGACCCAATGTTTTTCAGAAAGATCTGGGCGATTTACACCGATATTAAAGTTAACAACAGTGTTGCATTTTAATTGCGCGCGAGCAGTGCTTAGCGTGCTTGAAGATGGTTCAACAATAAGTCCAAGGAGCCGATCGAGTGGCATTGTTGTAATCAATTGATCGTATGGCTCACTATGCCCATTGGTGAAATAAACAATTTTTTTGTTCAGATCGATTGATTGTACGCAAAAATTGGTAGCAATGGGCGTGCGTATTTGATCGGCAAGGGTATGCACCCAGCTTTGTATGCCGCCAGCTTTTGGATACAAAAAACGTGCGTTATACCCAACAGGCTTTTCGGTGTGATCTGAAAGCGAACCATGTAGAATTTGTTCAAGAGACGTTTCTGGGACAAATCGCCCCGTCCAGCTTGCGGTAATGTTATCAATCGAATGCGCAAATATTTTTTCCTGATACTCAAAAAAGAAATGTTTGCCAAAGCCCTCTCCAAAATGGGAAAGCACCCATTCACGAAAGTTTTTCGGGCGCTCGTGTGGCTTTCGATTAACGTATCCAGTAATGCATTCCACAATCACTTGCGGCGGAAGGCCAAAAAGGTTTATTTGAAAGGGGTATTTGGTAAACGTTTCGTGCGAGTAAATAAATGATCGTCGATCAATTACGTTGAGCTGCTCAAGGCCGACGATTTTTTTGATGAGATCATAAAAATAGGGATCGCTTGCGTGCAGTAAGTGGCCGGTAAAATCAAACGTAAATCCATCATGCTTTACTGATCTGCATAAGCCGCCTACGCTCGATTCTTTTTCAAACATGGTGTATTCAAAAAAATTTTGCTGCTCGAGATGATAGGCTGTCGAAATGCCTGTCAGGCCCGCCCCGATGATTACAACTTTTGCCACACTCAATTTCCTTTTTTATGGAGAAAGTTCGGCCATTAGTGTAGCGGGGCCGGAAGTGGTGTCAAGAAACAGGTCTCGCTTTTTGGCTAGCTTTCTTTTTCAAGTGGCAGCCGAGAGCATATACATTTTTCAGCACATGATATGCGCCATAGACGGTAAGAAGTGCATTAATTGGAGCGCCAACCCGGACAATATTGTCTTGTGCAGCCCTTTTCATGAGCCATTCAGATCCAAGCCAACCTTCAAAGAGTCGGATGTGGAGATCAGAAAGACCTTCCATGCCTGAAGCGTCAGGTGTGTCATATAGCTTCCAGGCGCCATCCTTTACGCCGAGGAAGAATGTGGTGGTAGTGTCTCCTTGCTCATGAACGATAGCAAGTACTTTATCGCCTATTGGTGCCAGCCCTGTTACAAAATATGTTTTACCACCTACCGCGACACCATCATGTGCTGCAAATGTGGGTAAAAAAAAGAGTAAAGAAATAAGAAGTAGCATTTTCTTCATAACGGATCCTTTCTTAAATTCATATGATTTTTTTTACCGTTCGCCCTGAGCTTGTCGAAGGGTAAAAAAGCTGGGAAAAGAGTAAACGTTTTGTGAAGAAATGACAATATGCGATTTTGTAAAATTTAGTGGTACTTTGGGTTCGCGATAAATATGACCCTTCGACAAGCTCAGGGCGAACGGAGTGAGGGCTTAATATTGCTAGCGTTATGAAGCGCGAGAAGAAATGTTGTGATCTTTTGTGCAAGATAAATGTGCGAGATCGATTTTTAGATGATCTGCGCGAGATTGAAATGAGAGAGGGAGCTCTTTTTGTACCACCGAAAATGAGCCATTTTTTAAAACTGATTCCATTTCGGATGGGACAGTGAGTACCAGATAGAAAATACTGATGGGGCCGAGCGTTTGCTTATTATCTTTAAAGTTTAAAATGAGCTCTTGGCGAGATGTATTCCAGGAGCTATCGCAGACTAAGTTTTGCTCGATGGGAAGAAACTTTTTGTCTGGAAGTTTTTTATACAATGATCCATATAAATTTTTAATTCGTTTGCCATTCCATGCGAGACGCATTGTATCGAGCTTAGTTTGTTCTTTGGATTTTTTACGAAACGTTATAGAGCCCACAAGCATCCATTTGCCGCCGAGCTCTTTTTCCCGCGTGTTATTCGTTTCGACATTATCCCAATATGGCTCAACCGATATGAGGCAATCGGATGGAATTGTGCCCTGCAAAGAACTGGATGCAATGAGGATAATAAGTATGGGCCGTTTCATTGGCAAACTCCCGCGTCTACATAAACTGATTACCCCTACGCTAGCATAGCGCGGGCGAGCGTGTGAACCGTTTCATGCATTACATCGATTTGTTATCGATGTACCACCCTTGCGTTGAATGGAATGACTCAAGAGAGTCTACGGAAAACGAAGGTAACGTGTATGGCTCATCTTGCAGTGCGGCCGGGACGGGCGGAAATGAGCTGCTTGCATCGCGGAACATATCAATCAAAAACTGGTCAACTGATAGATCGCCGGACGATTCTTGCAATGAGAGACGGGCAATACTGCCATTTCTATTGAGGGCCAACTGTATTCGTGCGCGCTTGGCAAGTACTTTTTGTGAAATAGTGTGATTATTTATTTTGTAGGAATTAACAACGCATCCTATTATTTTTTGGCAATAATTCAAATGCTTGATTTGATCGATACTTGCGATTCCCCCACGATCACTGTGCACTGCCATATCCGCCTGCTGTAGATGCTCCACAAACCCTTGCGTGAGTTGGGCAAGCGTTGGCGTGGCTTTCATTGGAGTTGCGGTATTTGCAAGCTGCGTAAATGGCTTGGTTGCTTCTTTTATTTCTTGGGGCTCTGGCTCATCTTCTTGCGCCTCTTGTGGATCAAGAAGTTGGGATGCGACTGCAATGGCATCATCAATATCTCTTTCTTGCGCAACGATTTCGCTTTTTTCTTGCACTTGTTCTGCCTTTTGTTGCTCAACCAGCTCAATAGGCTCGGGATCTTCAAATACTTTTTGCTGTTCTTGCGGATCCTGTGGCTGCTCTTGCTCGGGAGCATCTTGTGCTACGTATTGGGTATTGGGCAAGGAATTATTCATAGCCACCCAATCATTTTCAGTCATGGGCGATTCATCTTGCTCCATCATAACAGTGGCTTCATTTGAGCCAGACTGAAACTGGACAAGTACAAACGTCATGAGCATTCCGCCATGGATCAAAAGAATGAGTGCAAGAACGATAACTTGATGATGTCGGCGCAGCGCATTGCTTTGCATTACTATTCCTCGTGGTTTCTTTTTCTGCCACTAGGGTAACGCATTTATCGTTGCAGGGGAAATAGTTTTATATATATCGATATTGGTGCTTTAAGAGATGTTTAGCCGAATCAAGAAATTAAAAACAATTTAAAAAATATGTTCTGTAACCAAAAAATATCCAAACCGTTCGCCCTGAGCGTGTCGAAGGGTATCGAACGGTCAAAAGTAAAAAGCATATGGATGGTAATTTTGTATTGCTTTATGGGGGTTCAAAGTTTAGAGACTGAGAACATTTATAAACCCTTCGACACGCTCAGGGCGAACGGAGGGGGAAGCAATTTTTTTCAATCCACGCAGTGCCGCTCTTCTTTTTCATTGACCACTTTTCATGCAGCGCATGCGTGCCGCCGCGATCGGATCGCAAAAAACGCATCACTTCATCAATGAATGTTTGAGAAGGGGGAAAGGGGACGCGTTCGAGGGTGAGCCAGAGGATAAGCAAGCGTGATTGCATAATAGGCGGATAAGACAAAAACTCTGAAAGAGAAACTTCAAGTAAGCTGTTCTCTTTTGTACTCATTTGCGCAAAAAGATCGCGTGCATGCGCATCAAGATACTGTTCAGTTTGCTGCAAGCGATCAATCGTATGGGTGAAATTTGTATCGAAGCGATCGTCAGCGTTTTTTAAAGCAGGAATGACATTTTTTCGAATACGATTACGCAAGAAGGTATCCTGCAGGTTACTTGGATCTTCAAGGTATGCGATATTATGTGCGTTGAGATAGTTGAGAATTTCTGACTTGTTGGTCTGTAAAAGTGGGCGAATATAGATTCCGCGCTTTGGCCAAATGCCGCACAGGCCAGTTAAGCTTGCGCCGCGCACTAATCGAATTAAAAACGTCTCTTGCTGATCTTGCGCGTGCTGCCCGAGAGCGATAGCTTCGGCGGTATATTTTTGCGCGACGAATTCTAAGAAAAAACGGCGTGCTTTACGGCCGATTTCTTCTTTTGATCCATCCCATTTAAAATCAGCTTCAAGATCAGAAAGTTTTGCAGTCTCAAATGGGATGCCGTGCTTTTGCGCGAGCTGCGCGCAAAACTCTGTATCTTTGTGAGAGTTAGGCCGCCACTCATGATCAAGATGGGCAGCAACAAAGTTTTCGATTTTCCCCACTTGTTTGAGCTCTAAAAGTAGCTGAAATAGAAAGACAGAGTCCGGGCCGCCAGAAAGGCCCAACACAATGGTTGAGCCTTCTGGAATTAATTCTTCTGTATCGATGAATGTGATAATCGAATTAAGAATCGTTTTGTTCATTTCCGCCTTGCTGAGCGCCTCTGCCAGCTCCCATTACACAAACGTATTTTAGCGTATTTGGAAGTGCTTGTCTTTGAGCTGCAGCTGCGCGTGCAGCTGCTCCTTTTCTGCGTTGCTGTGCGCCAAATGATTTTCGAGCTCTTTGATTCTTTTTTGAGCCTTTTGCCTCAACGAGCTGAGCTGCGCCAAGTAAAAGAACTACTGCGAAAAGTGATTTGTATAGATTCATCGAGTGCCTTTTTTTAAGATTTATTAATAACTAATTTGAAGTATCGCTACCTGCTGCCCCATCCTCTTGAGAATAGGTTAGGCCTGCAGCCATCCGGCAGTTGCTAGGATTGCTTGGGCAACCTGTAGTGTTGCAAGGTTGGCTTTTTTGCGTGGGGTGCTTTGGGTGCTGCTTCCGACAATCCTGAGCGAGGGCATCCCTTATCTCCTCATTTAGAGAATCAAGATCCTTTGTATCAGCCAGTAATTGAGCTAGTTGGGCAGCCACATTGGCAGCTACTTCAGGAAATGGTTCGAGAGATAGCCCGACAGCCAGTCTGGCACTTCGTGGCGTGTGTGGAGAGTGTTCGGCTGCTATGATTGGTGCAGCCCCAAGCAAAAGAACTACTGTGAAAAGTGATTTGTGTAAATTCATAGAGTGTCTTTTTTTTAAGATTTATTAATAATTAATCTGAAGTATTGCTATTTGCTGCGTCATCATCAGAGCCGGGCTCAAGAAGATAAGCGGGCATTACAACACCCTTTACTGTTACAGCGCCTTGAGCTTCAGTTAAATATGCATCAACTGCAGCCCGCGCTGCAGCGGCCGCTGCCTTATTTTTGGGTGCATGCGCTGCGTCCTGTGCGCGTTGTCTTCGGAGTTGTCTTTTGCTTAACTTGCGAGCGCCACCTTGTTGATGCCTTCCTGCAAATGCATTTTGAAATAGACTGCATGTAAGGAGCGCAGCTATGAAGAGATTTTTGATAGTCATATGTTTCTATTTCTCCAAATAAATATTCTAATTAAATGCTAATATATCGGGGCGCAGCGCCTTGTACGTATCGATTTGGCTGCGTGCCTTTTGCCGATCTGTTTCCCGATTTTTGTGCTAACAACTCTTGCAGCTGAGCATGTTGCTGCGGCGTCAAGCGTCTATAACTTCGTAACGCTCTAATTTGTGCGTTGATATCATGAGCTTTGGAAGGTTTGTTATTATATTTTCCTGCTTGAGTGATATTTACAGATGCAAGTACTAGCACTGCTGTTAAAACCATTCGATGTGTATTCACGTATAACCCCATATGGAAATTTTATTTGTTACGCTTACTCAGTTTGGCCAGTCTGCGCGAGAACAGCACGAGCAATAGCGATCTCTTTTCGTCTTGCCTTGATTTCTCTTCTTGTTTCTTTTTGATCTTTACCTTTCTGAGCAAACGTCTTTTTTTGCCTATAAGGATTTGGTTTCCATGCTTGCATCTGCGCAGTACCAAACAATACAATCGTTGCAACTACGAGTTGACGAATATTCATATAAAAAACCTCTACTTGTAAAAAGTAATAATGTGTTTAACCCCCACAGCGATTAGCTACTTATGCCATTGCTCGAGAGCAAAAAGCCTTAAGAACATGTAATCAATCTTGTGGAAAGCTAAGTATAAAAAATAGTTTCTATACGTCAAGATTTTTTACAAACTGTCCAAACTGCTCGATGTATTCTTTTCTGCCTTGGACGTCGTCGCCCATCAGAGTAGTAAACCAACGATCAGCTTCTAATGCGTCTTCGACAGAAACTTGCAGGATAGTGCGCGTCTCAGGATTCATGGCAGTTTCCCAGAGTTGCTCTGGGTTCATCTCACCAAGACCTTTATAGCGCTGGACGTTCATGTATGGCTTGCTGATCGTGCTTATGGCATTCACTAATTGCGTGATACCCGCCTGCGATAACGTACGATCTTTGCCAGTGATAGAAAGCGTCCACTCATGCTTCAGTGCAGATAAAAGTTCAGCGCGCTTGAGCAACTCTTTTATTTCCGGAGCGCTAAAGAATGCGATCGGCACTTTCCAACTGGTACTTCTCAGGCTGAATACAATGTAGGTAGGCTCTGGCTTGAGCTGCGTATCATCCATTGATTCAATTGGCTGTGATTCACCGATAGTAATTTCATAGCCTTCAAAACTTTTTTTGAGTGATGCAAGAAGATCATCAAGATTGTCGCCGATATTCCATGGATATTGTCGCATTGCCATAACTAATTCATGGCATTTATCGTATCCAATTTTAAATCGAGGGCTTACTTGCGTTAAGAGCTCATCATATTGCATAAGTTCCTGAAGGAGCTGATGCCATGGTTGGCCTTCAATTACTTGATCGCCAACGCGAAGTTGCGTTTGCTCTTTGGCCCAATCAAAAAGAAACTCTTTGAGTGCATTATCATCTTTCAGGTATTGCTCTTTACGGCCAATTTTTGCCTTGTAGAGTGGTGGCTGCGCGATGTAGAGATATCCTTTTTCGATCACGAGATTCATATATCGGAAAAAGAAGGTTAAAAGCAATGTGCGAATGTGCGCACCATCGACGTCTGCATCAGTCATTAAAATGATTTTGTGGTAGCGCGCTTTGGCTACATCAAACTCGTTTCCAATTCCAGTACCAACCGCAGCAATCAATGCTTTAATTTCATCGTTTGAAAGAATACGATCGAGTCGTGCTTTTTCAACGTTGAGAATCTTACCCTTCAATGGCAAAATTGCTTGATTATTGCGATCGCGGCCTTGCTTTGCAGATCCACCAGCAGAATCACCCTCAACGATAAAGAGTTCTGTTTGCGTTGGATCTTCATTGGTGCAATCGGCAAGTTTACCGGGAAGAACAGCTGATTCCAAAACAGTCTTACGGCGAGTTAAATCACGGGCTTTTTTGGCAGCTTCGCGTGCTCGTTTGGCGACTTCAGCTTTTTGTAGCATCTTTTTAATAATGGACGGATTTTCTTCAAAGTAAGAATCTAAGTAGCTAAAGGTCCAGGAGTCGACGATCCCTTTTACTTCGCTATTACCAAGCTTCGTTTTGGTTTGCCCCTCAAATTGTGGCTCAGGGACTTTCATGCTGATAACGCAGACAAGGCCTTCGCGTACATCTTCACTTGAGAAGCTTTCGCCGCTTTTCAGTACGCCCATTTCTTGCGCTTTTTTATTAGAAATCTTAGTAAGCGCAGATTTAAACCCAGAGACGTGTGTGCCGCCTTCAACGGTATTGATGTTATTTACAAATGAAAAGAGCTGCTCGCCATATCCATCATTGTATTGCATGGCAAGTTCAAGAATGTATTGTTCATCTTCTTGCTCAAAGTAAATAACTTCAGTGAAAAGGGGATTTTTCTTTTTATTGATATCTTGCACGAATGAGACGATACCGCCTTCAAATAAAAAGTCATGACGTTTTTCGTTGCGTTCATCAATAATATCGATACGTAATTTTTTGTTTAGAAACGCGAGCTCGCGCAAGCGAGAAGAAAGAGTATCAAAGCTGAATGCCACAGTTTCTTTAAATATTTGAGCATCCGGCATGAAGTGAATAGTAGTACCACGCTTTGTGGTAGTTCCAACTTCTTCAAGTTTGCCAATTGCTTTTCCGCGCTTGAAGCTTTGCTTATAAATTTTTCCATTTTGATAAATGGTCAGATTGAGCCATTCTGAAAGAGCGTTTACTACAGAAATACCCACGCCATGAAGACCACCAGAAAACTTATAGGAATCTTTATCAAATTTACCACCAGCATGAAGCTTTGTAAGTACTACCTCAGCAGCGGAAATTTTTTCAGTCGGGTGAATATCTGTTGGAATACCTCGTCCATTATCTTCAACGGTACATGATCCATCAAGGTTGAGCGTAACTGTGACGGTATCGCAATGGCCTCCAAGCGCTTCATCGACCGAGTTATCAACAACTTCATACACTAAATGGTGCAGTCCCTGAGGGCCCGTAGATCCGATATACATCGCCGGACGTTTGCGGACAGCCTCGAGGCCTTCCATGACTTTAATGGAACCAGCTTTATACTCTTTTGGTTTGTTTCCAGAATCAGTGCTCATAAATGATAGCCCCTCACCGTGACTCAATTGGGTAGTAAAGATCCGACACTTTGGTATACTAAAATGACCGTATATTAAGTGTAAAGCATAATCCATTTTTTTTCCACTTTTATGGCGGCTTAGTGAGTGCGCAGGAGGTTAACGTGTCAGAAAATCAACACAATCAAGACGCTACATATATGCAAGAATCCCTTGCTTTAGCTCGGGCTGCGTTTGATCAAAATGAAGTTCCGATTGGTGCAATAGTGGTCGATTGCAAGGGTGCCATTGTTGGGCGAGGCTTTAATCAAGTTGAAGGGCGAAAGAGTCAATGTGCTCATGCAGAAATGATTGCCATTAATGAGGCAGCTGCAGCGATAGGGGACTGGCGATTGGACGCATGTACGCTCTATGTAACCCTTGAGCCATGTAGTATGTGTTATAGCCTGATACGGCTCTCTCGAATTGGAACGCTCGTTTTTGGAGCGTCATCCCCACGCTTTGGATATCAGCTTGACAACGTTGCAACCTCTTCGGTATACAAAAATGACGTGAGAGTATTAAGCGGTGTCTGCGCACAGCAAGCGCAGGATCTATTGAAGCGATTTTTTCAAATGCAAAGGACGAAAAAAGGTGAGTATAAATCAGGATCTCAAAAAGATAAAAGCGAGTCTTATTGAGAGAAGAAATGAGCTTGAAGAGAGTTTGTATAAGCTATCAACAGAAAAAGTGGGCGATGATCAGGTGCAAGATCCGGGAGATCAGGCCTTAACCTCCACAATGGAGAATCTCCGATCCTCCTTGCAGAATACTGAATTAGAAGAATATAATCGTATCAAGCAAGCGCTGCAAAAAATTGAAGAAGGCACATACGGCATTTGCATTGATTGTGGGGGCGATATTTCTGAAAAGCGCCTCAAATCCTACCCCAATGCGGCCCGCTGCCTGGCCTGCCAAGAAACCTTTGAGGACAAGGGGCAGTAGGGTTTTAGCCCCTTGAGAGCATTAAGAGGCGTATTAAGTAGAGTTTTTTGACAATTTTCCACAGATTATCTACTATAAGAATATGGTTATAACCATAGATTCAAGCAAATCTACCTATATTGAAAGGTTTTAAACGGTATGGCACAAGAAAAAGCATCAGCTCCAATAAAAAATACGTCTCTTGCACATGGCGTTGGTCGTCGTAAATCTTCGGTTGCCCGTGTATGGTGTCGTTCTGGTAAGGGCGCTATTCGAGTAAACAATCTCGATATCTCTCAGTACTTCGATACTCAGATTGACGTTAATAACGCTGAATCGCCAGCTCGTTTAGTACCGATCTCTTCAAAATACGATATGAAAGTAACTGTTTCTGGTGGTGGTAAAACTGCTCAAGCAGACGCAGTGAAACTTGCTATCGCTCGTTGCTTTCTCCAGCTCGATGAGTCGGTTCGGTCTACGCTGAGAGATAAAGGTCTTTTGACTGTAGACGCTCGCGTAAAAGAGCGTAAAAAGCCTGGACGTAAAGCAGCTCGTCGTCGCTTCCAATTTACAAAACGTTAAGTTTTCTACATTTTTATTACTTGGTATTGAACTATAATGTGCCCCTAAACGAAAAAAGGGATAGAGGTGTGTAGTGTAGTTGGCTATGTTGGAAATGAGTACAGCAGAAAATTTGTACTTGAAGGGCTTTCGCGTCTGGAATATCGTGGCTATGACTCAGCAGGATTTGCGTGTATTGATCCGGATAATAACCGGCTGATGTATGCAAAATCAGAAGGCAAGCTACAGCGCTTAGTATCGCTGCTTGAGAAAGAACCGATAGATGGATTTGCGGGTATTGGTCATACCAGATGGTCTACGCATGGTGCATCATCTGAGCAGAATGCGCATCCACATTTTGATTGTGAAAAATTAATTTCTGTGGTGCATAATGGCATTATAGAAAATCATACAGAATTACGGCATCAGCTAGAAAAAACGGGGCATACGTTTCATTCCGAGACGGATACGGAGATAATTGCTCATTTGTTTGAGTCATCTCTTTCTGTTCGTAAGGAGTTACCTGAAGCGATCGTGCATTTAGTGCAGCAGCTGCAGGGAGCATACGCATTTATATCCCTGTTGAATGCGCATCCGGATACAATGGTTCTTGTCCGAAAGCGTTCGCCACTATGCATTGGTCTGGGCGACGGGCAGATGTTTGTGGCGTCTGATATGCTTGCATTCGCAGGCAAAACTCGAAATGTTATTTTTATGCCGGACGAAAGTTTTGCACTTGTTTGTAAAGACAGTGTTGAGCTGTATCGTTTTGATGGAACACCTATTGCAGTATCCGTGCAAGAGGTTGATGTGACGTGGGATATGTATGAAAAGCAGGGGCATGATCATTACATGCTCAAAGAGATTTACGAACAAAAAACGGCGATACATGACACGGTTGATTTTCTTCATTCGGTCAAAGATCGTATTTGGGATGATATGGGGATGAGCGCTAAGCAAATTTGCGCGCTTGACTCTATCAATCTTGTGGGCTGTGGCACTTCGTGGCATGCCGGGTATATTGGTAAATTCTTTTTTGAAACAATTGCCATGTTACCTACTCAGTTACATTTGGCGTCTGAGTTTCGTTATCTTCCTTTTTTTCCCGTAAAAAATAATATGTTTTTGGCGATATCTCAATCGGGTGAGACTGCTGATACACTCGAAGCTATTCGAATGGTGAATGAATTTCAGATTCCAACGGTGGCACTCACTAATGTGTCTTCAAGTACGATGGTCAGAGAATCTGAAGGATTTGTGCTTACTCAGGCTGGGCGCGAAATTGCTGTTGCTTCGACTAAAGCATTTTCAACGCAAGTAACTGCGCTTTATTGGATGGCCCATCGTATTGCATGCGAGAAAAAAATAATTAATACATCTCAATTGGAATCGGCACAGCATGATTTACTTGTTGCGGCAGAAGTGCTGGAAAATACGATTGAGAATTATAAGCTTTCTATTATTAAAGATCTCGCACCGCGCTATGCTCGCTACAAAAAAATGATTTTTCTCGGGCGCCATAATAGCTATCCCTTCGCTCTCGAATCAGCTCTAAAACTAAAAGAAATTGCGTATATTCTTGCTACCGCATATCCAGCGGGGGAGCTCAAGCATGGTCCGCTTGCTTTGATTGATGCAGATACTCCAACCATTATTTTTTCGCATCAAGATCCATTGATTTATCAAAAGTTGGTTGGGAATGTGCAAGAAGTCAAAGCCCGTGGTGGGCACGTAATAGCCTTTGCATTTGAAGGGCAAAAGGAGCTGTGCGATCTTGCCGATACGGTGTTTGAAATTCCGCGTGTAAAATCAATGCTTGGCCCACTTGCTATGACCGGCCTCATGCAGTTCTTTTTTTATGCGATTGCCAAGGAGCTCGATCGGCCCATCGATAAGCCGCGCAATTTGGCAAAATCAGTGACCGTTGAATAGGTTTTATCCTTTTTTATTACGTCAAATAATGTGATACAATAGGGCTAAAGAGGGGTTTTCAATATCTGCAAGGAGTTATGATTATGAAAAAAATAAAAATTATAGCATTTATATTTTTAGGTATTGCGATGTCAGCATCTGCTCAAGATGCTTCACATCAAAAAAGAATGCAGGAGCTGGTAAAACAGCGGGTTACCTTGATTGCAGGTGCGCCATTGAGTGCGCATTGGACGCATGTTCAGTCCAAGCTAATGGAACTTTTAGAGATAGTATCGCAGCAACTTAACTCCCAAAGCATTATAATTAAGTTCGATGAGCGAGCATTTGGCGTATTAGTTAATGATGTATTGATCAAGCTTGCAATGCCATCAGTCACTGATGATGAACGTGAAGAGCTGAGCAGAAGCATTGCTTTTTATCTGCATGAAAAGGGACCATTGAAAAGAGTTGCTGCAGTATTGCATATCAATAAAGATCAAGATTTACAAAATGCCCGTGATGCGATTGCGTATATTATTGAGCAGTTGCAACGAATTGAAAAGCGTGTAGAAGAAACGCGAAAAGAAAAATGATATTTTTTAAATAAACATAAAAAGCGACCTCGGAAGTGGGGTCGCTTTTTTTTGACAGTAAAATATTTACGTACATTGATTACAGTTATCGTTCATAAAAAATAGCATTATAGTTTTAGCTTTTTTAATCAATGATTTTTTCACATAGAGGTGGTTTTTTGCAAGGCGGCAGCGGGTATTTTCAGAATTGAATTTAATATGCAATAAAGGGGTGTTTTTAGGTACTTTGCTTGCTTTAAATGTAAAAAAGAGTATCTATTTAATGCAGTCATAGGTTGAATTTCAAATGCAAGGGGTAAATAGGAGCGACTAACCATCAAAAAAGAGTATGGTATATGGCAGCAACAGTGAAGTAACAACAATTCTCACGTACAGAAGGAGCTAGCATGGTACGTATTAAAAAATTCATTTCATTTTCTGTCCTCTTGTCTCTTTTTATAGCGCCTTTGCTTTCTGCGATGCAATTGGATGATATGACTGAGCAGGGACCTAAAATGGAGGTTGAGAGTTTTTTAAATTTAGACCTAGCTGGTTGCACAATGCTTTTCGATCCTGCCCATGTAAGAGCGGCTGGATTGAGTAAGAATATTAAATTAGGCGCTGACAAAGATGGGTTTTTTGTTAAAGACGGTGAAGAAGTAACCAGAGTTCAAAAATGCGATACTGATGATGCCTTTAAAGAACGCACCTTAAATGAAGTTGCTCTTTATGGAATTACAAGCCATTTTAAGGTGTCTCGATTTGATACAGGTGAATATAAAGTAACTGCAGCTGACGGTTTAAAAGGCGGCGGAGTTGCTGGTGCAACTGCTGGTGCTTACGTTGGTTACGTTGGAACGACTGTAGCATGTCATGGAGTTTTATGGTGCATTTCATGGGTGGCAGGTCCTGCACATACAGCTCTATTTCTTGGTTTATCCAAAGGACTGTCTGGGCCAATTCACGGTGTTGCTTGCTTAGCTGGAACAGCAGCCGGAGCAGCAGGAGCTGTAGCAACTGGTCCAGTTTAATAGGAAAGCTATGTGGTTCAATAGTTGGTATGACTACTTTTTTTATTGGTATTGGTATGAATATGTCATTATCAGTTTCGTAACACTTGGGGTTCTATATTTGATAGAATGGAATGTGTTTAATGGAAAAGACTTGTTTATAGTCATTTCTCGATACCTGAGGGGGAGAAAGTGAGTATGTTTTATCACTTTCTGATTGGCCATGGAGTTGTATTATTCTTGTGGTTAGTAATTTTAAGGCCCTATCTTTACACCCCTGGAAAATACGATGAAATAGATGACGAACTAGATAAATGGCGTTAAGATGAAACCCATGTAAGGGGCCTCCGGGTCCCTTTTAATTTTTCTATTGATGGATTGTCAAGTTGTCGGGCTGTATTTTTATTCAATGTATTGATGCCCTTTTTTTGTTAGGGTGCTGTGAATTCGTCTAATTTTATCATTCGCCCTTGAAGTATCTTGCACATCAAAGGTAATAAAGATAGTAAGATGTTACATATAGTTATCGTTCAATAGTATCGGGAGAGTAGTGCGATGCCGATGTTAGTTCCATGCACGAAGAAAAAAGATAGAGATGAATTATCCGGTCGAGATGAAAGGGTTATTTTTACCGATTTTGATAATGCACTTCCAAAGAAAGTTTTGGCGGGTTTAGAGCCGAATCTGCCGGATGAATATTTGCCAAAGAAATACCTTCCTAAGCTTCACACGTTATGTGATACGCATAGCATTACTTCGCTTTATAATACTGATGATTATCTCGGATCGATTTATACGAGTGTTTTAGCGCATGAGCGTGGAATAAAAAGTGCTCCATTAGGTGCGGTATTGCTGTGCCAGCATAAATATTATGCACGTATAGCTCAGCAACAATATGCCTCGGAAGTAACGCCTGAGTTTGCTATAGTTCGCCACGATTACCAGGACGAAGTTGCACAGCTGGGATTTCCTTTTTTTATTAAACCAGTTAAAGCGTATCTTTCAGTGTTTGCCCAACAGATACATTCTCAGAAAGAGTTGGATGAGTATTTTCAAAAGACGCGTGTATCGGAGCAGTTTTTAATTCCATTTAACTGGGCGATTGAAAAGTATACAGATTATGAGTATGACGGAACCTATTTTATTGCCGAAAAGGTATTGCAGGGAAAGCAAGTTACGCTTGAAGGATATATATATGAAGGCGAGGTAGGGCTTATTGGAATTGTCGATTCTGTATTGATTCCGAATACCATTTCTTTTGAGCGATTTGTATATCCGTCTTCATTATCGCAATCGGTACAAGAGCGTATGTTTGAAAGTGCAAAAAAGTTTGTTTCGGGAATTGAATTGGATATGACGCTTTTTAATATCGAATACATGTATAACGAACAAACTGATGAGCTTCATATAATCGAAATTAATCCGCGCATGAGCGCTCAATTTTGTGATTTATTTGCGATGGTAAATGGCGTAAGCAATTATGACGTACAGTATGATATTGCACTTGGGCGCAAGCCAACTGTTCATAAAAAGGGACTATTTCAAATTTCTGCAAGCTTAGTAGGGCGGCAATTGTACGATCAAAAAGTTATATCAGCTCCAACGCAAGATGATCTTAAAAATGCGCAAGAGCGGTTTCCTGAATTACAGTTTTATCCATGGGTCGCAACGGGAGATAAGCTTTCGGATGTGCTGCAAGATGGCACGAGCTATGTATATGGATGGATTCATTTGGGCGCGCAAAATGAGCATGAGCTTGAAGCTAAGTATCAAGAAAGTAGGCAGCTGTTACCCTTTGTATTTGAAAAGGTTTAGCTTTGACTACCTACGAAAGAATAAGATTTGAGAGTAGATTTGTGCGGAGATGAGTGCACAAGGGCGAACAAAAACAAAAAGAAAACGCTTGAATAGACCGTCACCAGCATACGATAGCGATTTTTACGACACATAATTCCCATTCCCATTACGAATTATTTGTTCATTCACCCTCATCTTACTCCATACTTACCATTTGTCAAATAGATGGCCAAAAAGCCCCGTATTTTACGGGGCTTTTTTAATTGTAATTCATTGCCTATGAGAAATCAGATTTCGATATGAAGCCTCTAGAGCTTGATTTCCTCGATATCGAGAGCGTCGTTGCCGATATGGGCATTGCGCAGCTGCTCTACCGCTTTAGAGCGGTTGCAGACCTTGTCTGGGCAAAGGTTCAGGAAGGTTTGCAGGAGATTAATGAGGCTGATTGTCTCGCGCAGTTGGTTGTCTGTTTTGAGCATTTCTTTGGCTCGTTCCGTCCAGCGGGCAGCTTTTTTCGGGGTTTCTGGAATGGCTTTAGGATCGTCTTTTTGATTCCCCGTTTTGATTGCATTTTGTAGTGCTTTTTCTCTTCCATAGTGCTTGGTGAACCATTGCATTTGCTCGGTAGGCGGAAGGGAACGTTCCACTATGAAATCTGGAGTAATGCCTTCTCCTTGAATATTGCGGTTGTTGGGAAAATAGAGAGACGTGGTTATTTTTGCGGCACAGTTATTGCTTACTGGAATAACTTCTTGTACTGAACCTTTCCCAAAGCTTTGCGTTCCTACGACAAATACAAGTGCTTTTTTATCGGTCGCATTTTTTTCAGCATGTTCCTCAGCATGTGATTTGAGGCTACTTGCCAAAATTTCTGCTGCTGAAGCGGTATAGTTATTCGTGAGGATAAAGATAGGCATCTGTGCATTCGCGACAGGGTCACGCTTGGTTCTATATTGTTCGGTAGCTTTACCTGTTTTATCTTTCGTAACTACGACTAAGCTTCCTTTATCCAAAAAGAGACTTGCGATGTCTATTGCAGAGGTGAGCAGTCCGCCAGAGTTATTACGTAAATCAAGAATGAGTCCTTTGTGAGGGCGTTGCGTTGAATTTTTCAGAAGCTTTTCAATTTGCTGCACTGCATTCTCAGTGAACATATTGAGTGAGATATAGTAGATGTCGTAATCTTTTATTAAAAAGCTCATTGAGTTTTGTTCTTTGATCACATCTCGTTCAATATCAAACGAAATAAGATCAGGATGATTTTCTCGTAATACTTTGACGTGCACGGTCGTATTTTTTGGACCTTTTAGCTTAGCGGTTGCTTGCTCGGTAGACATTCCTTCAAGGGGCTCTCCATTAATTTCGATTATTTTATCCAGTTGCTTTATGCCCGCTTTATCACTCGGGCCATCAAGGATTGTATCAACGATAGTAAGATACTTATCTTTTGGTTTACGCGTATTATCAATTACGATTCCGATACCAAAAAATTGTCCGCTGGTTGATTCAAGCATTGATTTATAGGTTTTAGGATCGAGGAAACTGGAATGGGGATCAAGGTTTGTTAAAAAAGCATCAATCGCTTTGATCATTGATTGTTCAAGATCGGCAATTTGATAGTGTTTCTTTTTGGCAAGTTGTATCACTTCAGCAAACGTGCGAGACCAGTTGTACGCGAGTTTATCAAATGCTTGCTCGTATGACGGTTGGGTGGCAGGAGGCAGGGCTGCTTGGGTAGCCAGAGAAAGTGCCAAAAGAAGAGTAACTACCGCTTTTTTCATTTTAAACTCCTTTTTACTGTCTGAAGATATGGTGTTGCTGTATAGTGGTTGCATGCAAGATGAACCATACGAAATAGCACGCAAATAATACTAGTGTTTTGACAAAAAGGGGTTATGCCATGCAAAAACAGACAGAGCATGAAGCTCCATCGTTTGATGTAGCGAGCGCAAAAGAAAGAGCGCAGGTGGTCATCGTTACGGGGCATTCGGGAGCGGGGAAAAATACCGTGCTTCATTCATTGGAAGATATTGGATTTTTTTGTATCAGTAATTTGCCCGTTAGCTTGCTGCAACCATTTTTTGATTCGGTAATTCAAGAAAAAATTCCATCTCAGCGGATTGCTTTGGGATTGGATGTTCGTGGCGATCTTACGACAATTATGCACAAATTATTTCGGCTCAAGACAGTATGGCCATTTTCACTCAAAGTGGTTTTCGTTACTTCAAGCTACCAAGTGCTTTTAAAACGTTTTCAGGAAACGCGGCGCCCTCATCCGCTCACTACTTCTACGCGTGATATATCGGATGCAATTAAGCATGAGCAGGACGTTTTGCATCCGCTTATGCAAATGGCTGATGTGGTATTAGATACTGATCAATTTACTATTCATCAATTGCGGCAGTTTGTGATTCGCTCTTTTTCAAAAGAGGGAGCGCAGCATATGCTTGTGACGGTGACTGCGTTTGGATTTAAATACGGGGTGCCCGCAGAAAGTAATTTAGTATTTGATGCGCGTTTCTTGCCCAATCCATATTTCGAACCTGAATTGAAAAAGTTGAATGGAACGGATCTTGCAATTCAAGAGTATCTTTTTGCTCAAAAAACAGTGCAAGAGTATTGGGATCATCTTACGGCATTTGCACTATATGTTATGCGCCAATCACACAAAGAAGGTCGATTTGCCATGAATATTGCTATTGGTTGCACGGGTGGCCGCCATCGATCAGTTGCACTTGCGTATCGCTTTGTGCAGCAGGAGATTCCATCCGTAACATTTGCCATAAAATATCGTGATGTGGAGAAGGATACATATCAAGAATATTAAAGGAGGGACAATGCGCAAAAGATCGATGCTACGGCTTTTTTTTGCAATAGAGGTTATGGTGTTTGGATGGTTTTATTATCACGGCGCGCGGGGCGTGATGGCGGTGCAGCAGCTCAAGCAAGAAAATAATCTTATTGTAGCTCAAATAAAGCAGGTTCAAGCGGAAATGCAAGCGGTAGAGACTCAGTTACTCGCATGGAAAGATGATTCTTTTTTTAAAGAAAAGATAGCAAGGGAAGAGCTTCACATGGCCCATGCAGGCGACCAGATATATTACTTTGATTAATTGGCTTGTGCCGCTTCCCACTCTTGCTCAGCGCTTTCAAGCTTTTGCTTGGTGGTGGAGACGGCGCTCAACGTCTCTGAATACTTTTCAGTGCCATATGAAAGGGCTGCGAGTTCAACGTGCAAACTTTCTAGTTCTTTTTCGAGCTTGCTCACTTTGTTTTCTAACTTTCTTAGTTCTCGACGCTTTTGAGTAGAGAGCTCTTTTTTAGGAGCTTCCTTTGGCTGCTTCTTTTTTGGTTCAGGATCACTGGTAAATTTTTGCTGCGTATCTTGCAAAAACTCTTCGTATTTTCCGGGATAGTGATAGAGGCCGTTAGGAGAAAGTTCTAAAATATCGGTAGCAAGTTCTTGAATGAAATCATGATCGTGAGATACGAATAAAATCGTTCCAGGATATTTTTTGAGCGCTTGCAGAAGTACTGATTTTGCAAAAAGATCTAAGTGGTTAGTGGGCTCATCAAGAAGCAGGAAATTAGCATTTTGCAAAAGTACTTTTACCATCGCAACACGATTTTTTTCTCCGCCACTGAGTACTTTAATTTTTTTCTCAACGTCTTTTCCGCTAAAAAGAAACGATCCTAAAAAACTTCGAATTTGGCCATCAGAGACATTGGATGTATTATTCTGTATTTCATCAAAAATAGTACTTTCGCCATTAAGAGCGCGCGTTTGATCTTGCTCAAACAAAGCATGCTTTACGTTATGCCCAAACTCAACGCTTCCATTTTGAATGGGAAGCTTGTCGCAGATAATATTAAAGAGTGTTGTTTTACCGGTACCATTTGGCGCAAGAAGGGCTACTTTTTGCCCGCGTGAAATTTCGCACGTTGCATTGTTAAAGAGTGGCCCTTTATCAAATGCATGAGATACACCTTTTACCGATAGAGCTACTTTTCCGGGGCGAGTGAGCTCAGGAAAAGAAATATGAATTGTCGGTTCGGCTGGCTCAACTTCAATTCGCTCGATACGATCAAGCTGCTTCATCATGCTTTGAGCCATTTTAGCTTTACTCGCACTTGCACGAAATCGATCAATAGTAGCTTTCTTGGTGGCGATTTCTCGTTGTTGGCGTGCATACGCAGATTGTAAAACGCGATTTCGTTCTTCTTTTTGCTCAATGTAATAGGTGTAATTTCCATGGTACAGCGTAGCTTTACCGTGCGATAGATCCAAAATAATATCGCATGCTTTTTGTAGGAAGTAACGATCGTGAGTTACAAGCAAATAGCCAAAGGGTGCATGCCGTAAGAAATCGAAAAACCATTCTTTTGCGGTGATATCTAAGTGGTTCGTTGGTTCATCAAAAAGATAAAAATCGGCATTTTGTAAAAGAAGCTTTGCAAGCACAAGGCGCATTTTCCATCCAACACTCAGCTCTTGTACTGGTTGTGCAAATTGTTCTCTTTTAAATCCAAGGCCAATAAGAATTTCTTCTGTTTTATTTTCAGATTCAATACGATCAAAATTCGCAAGTTTTTCTTGGACGTGCATATATCGATCTAATAACTGTTCGGCGTTATCGGGGGCCGTTTCGAGTTCTTGCTCTATTTGAGCTTGTTCTTTTTCTAATGTGGTAAATGCGTCAAATACAGTGAACGCTTCGTCGTAGACTTTTTTATTTGATTGCAACGTCATTTCTTGGGCCATGTACGCAATCGTTTTGCCTCGCTCTTTTGAGACAACGCCTTCATCTGGCTTTTCCATGCCAGAAATGATTTTTAAGAGCGTTGATTTACCTGCGCCATTACGGCCAACAATGCCGACTTTGTGATCAGCTTGAAAATCGACAGAAATATCATCAAATAATTTACGCTCTCCATAAGAAAGAGAGATGTTTTTGAGCATTAAAATAGACATGATCGTGTGCTACCCATTGTATGTGAAATTGACCTTTATAGGGGTAGTATAGCATAATTTGGGCTCGTTTGCCTGCTAAAATAGTCGTTTTAGAGGCCGCCATCTATATCAGGCATGCGATCAGCTACAATTTCACAAAAGCGCCAACCATCCAGCGTTGCTTTAGCCGCGCCGGCAGCCTTGCAATACCATAGAAAACTTTGTTCCTCGTCGCTCAGTGGGCGTCCTCCAACACTCTCTTGCCAGAGGGCTAATGCAGTCGCCACATAAGGCCCGACTTCTGCCATAACGCGTGCTGCCATGGGAATTTGCGCTTCTTTTGACAGTTTATCGCATTTCGTAGAATGCATTGCGAGTAGCATGCTGAGAATAACAATTATTTTTTTCATTGTGCTTATTTCCACCAAGTGGCGTGTTCAGGAATCTCAGGAATTTGAGTTGCGGCGTATGAGCCATAGGCAGCGCATGCGGCGCTTACTGTAAGTAGTGCCATGCCAGCCGCTTCACAGGTTTTTTTGCCAACCGATAATCCAGCTCTGAGCCGCTCCTGGGAGGTATTAGATAAAGAGAATGCCTCAGCAAAGGCATCAGTATATTCATCAACTTCATTGTCTTTCAAAAAATGTGCTTTAAGTACCATTTGAACTGCAGTAAAATCAACGCTTGGGGGTGTGAGCAAGAGACCCCCCGATCCTCCAAGAGGCTGCTTTTCACTATTGTCAGCCTGAACCGTACAAGACATTAGGCATACGCATAGAACAAGAAATGTTTTTTTCACTATTGTTCCTTGTGCAGAAAATGTAAAAAGATTTAGCTAGTCGTACCAGGGATTTTTTTTAATGTAAAGAGGAAGCTATATTTCGATTTTTTCTGTGATATCCTACTATGAACGGCTGAAAGCGATTATGCGAGTTATACTATTTTAAAGGAAAAATGAATGTTTAAGTTGCGCCCGTTACCCTATGATTTTGGAGCATTAGAGCCCTACATTGATGCACGCATTATGGAGTTGCATCATGATAAGCATCAAGCTGCGTACGTAAACAATTTAAATAAGGCGCTCGAAAAGCACACTCAACTGGAAAAAGAGTCACTTGAGACTCTTTTGACTGAACTTGATCGCGTACCTGAATCAATTCGTACAGCGGTACGTAATAATGCGGGTGGTGATTTTAATCACACGTTTTTTTGGGAAATTATGAAAAAAGATGGAGGAGGTGATGCGCGAGGATCTCTTGGCGATCACATAAAAAAAACGTTTCATTCATTCGATGCCTTCAAAGATACATTTTCAACTGCTGCCAAATCAGTGTTTGGAAGTGGGTGGGCATGGCTTGTTGTTGGCAAAAATGGTGACATTATGGTTATGACCACCCCTAATCAAGATTCTCCGGTTATGCAAGGGTTACAGCCAATTGTGGGATTGGATGTCTGGGAGCATGCCTATTATCTTCAGTATGAAAATCGTCGTCCTGATTATATTGAGGCATGGTGGCATGTTGTCGATTGGGACAAGGCTGAAGAAAACTATCGTGGTATTGTAGAAGGCTAAATGACAATCATTACATGATGCGGTATACTGCATTCTACCCATCTATCAGAATAACCAATTGAGAAAGTATAGATTCCATGAAAAATAAAGATACTCATCCATCTCATCCGGAACGAACTCCGTCTGAAGAACATCAAATTCGTGTAGAAAAAGTTGCTGCGTTGCGTGAAGCTGGTCTCAAGGCATGGCCGGAGTTTAAGCCGCTTAATGCTACGACGCAAGATGTGATTGATGAGTTTGAGCAAGATAGCGAATCGCGTATGTATGAAATTGCAGGGCGTTTGGTTTCGCGACGAGGGCATGGAAAAACAGCATTTGGGCATATCCAGGATCCATCGGGAAAAATTCAAATTTATATACGCAAAGATGTAATTGGGGACGAGGCATTCGATCAGTTTGATCGATTTGTGGACGTAGGTGATGTGGTATGGGTTAAAGGGCATTCATTCAAAACGAAGATGGGAGAGATTTCTATCAAAGTTTCTGAAATTACATTGCTTTCAAAAAGCTTACATCCACTACCTGAAAAATTTCATGGGCTTGCTGACGTAGAAACGAAATATCGCCAACGGTATCTTGATTTAATTAGTAATGCAGAAAGTCGTGAGCGATTTATCAAACGTTCTCAGATCATTCGCGCAATGCGATCTTATCTTGATTCACACGAATTTATCGAGGTAGAGACTCCCATGCTGCATCCGATTCCGGGTGGTGCTGTGGCGCGGCCATTTGTAACGCATCACAATACTTTGGATATGGAGTTGTATTTGCGTATTGCTCCCGAGCTGTATTTAAAACGGCTTATTGTTGGTGGCATGGAGCGTGTGTATGAAATTAATCGATGCTTTAGAAATGAAGGAATTTCTACCAAACATAATCCAGAATTTACGACGGTAGAAATTTATATTGCGCATCATGATTATATTTGGATGATGGATTTTTCTGAAAAAATGATTCAGGGAATTGTCAAAGCGGTACATGGTGAGATGGTAGTGCCGTTTGGCGAGCATTCTCTTGATTTTGGCAAGCCGTTTGAGCGCATTGCGATGCGTGATGCGGTGGTTAAATATGGTGGTGTTTCGCAGCAAGAGCTTTCAGATGATTCAATTGATGCGACACTTAAAAAACACAAGATATCGTTTGATAAAAAAGATGCATCGTGGGGCGAGAAGCTTTATGTTCTTTTTGATAATTTAGTTGAATCAAAACTGATTCAACCAACCTTTATTACGCATTTTCCTGTGGAAGTATCTCCCCTTGCAAAACGCGATCCTGAAAATCCTGACTTTGTATCTCGGTTTGAGATGTTTATTGCGGGCATGGAACTCGCAAACGCCTTTAATGAGTTAAACGATCCGTTTGATCAAGCAGAGCGTTTTAAGCAGCAAGCTGCTGCAAAAGATGCGGGCGATCACGAGGCGCATCATTATGACGCTGAATACGTTACTGCGCTTGAGCATGGCATGCCTCCTACGGTTGGCTATGGACTGGGCATTGATCGGCTTACGATGCTGCTTACTAATACCAGTTCTATTAAGGATGTGATACTCTTTCCTACATTGAAAAAAAAGTAAGAAAGAGAATTCTATGAAAACGATACAGGGCGCCAAGTATCTCTGGAAGCTTCCGGAGACAGATAATCAACGCATTGCAAACATTGCATCGACGTATACTATTTCTTTTCCGATTGCGCATACGCTTTTATCTCGCGGCTACATGGATCATGATGCAATTAAATCTTTTTTGTTTAGCTCGCTTGAGAAAGACGTGGCTCATCCTTCTTTGCTGAAAGATGCGCAAAAAGCTGTTGATCGTATTATCTATGCCATTGCAAATAAAGAGCCGATTTTAGTTTTTGGAGATTATGATGTTGATGGGATTACCTCATCTGCCCTCATGATGATCAGTCTTTTGCCGTTGAGTGCAAACGTTAATTTTTATTTGCCACATCGTGTTAAAGATGGTTATGGCTTGTCGACGAAAGTTGTTGAGCGAGCTGCGCGCAATGGATATAAAGTGATTATTACCGTGGATAATGGGATTACCGCATTTGCTCCTGCGCTGAAAGCAAAAGAGTTGAGCGTTGACCTCATTATTACCGATCATCACCGCCAGCATGCAGAGCTCCCGGATGCGTTTGCGATTGTAAATCCAAATCAGAATGATTGCTCCTATCCGTTTAAAAAGCTTGCAGGTGTTGGTGTCGCCTTCAAATTACTTTCGCTTTTATATGAGCAAAAAGGCATGGAGTTGCCAGCAAAAGTATATGAGCTTTTACTACTGGGCACTGTTGCGGATGTGGTGCCGTTATTAGGAGAAAATCGTTTTTGGGTGCGGCATGGATTGCAGTATATTAACACCACCGAAAGTTTTTCTTTTAAAACATTAAAGCAGAACGGAAAAGTGATACGGCCTGTTGTTTCTTCTTTAGATATTGGTTTTTCCATTGCTCCGCAAATTAATGCGCTTGGGCGTCTTGAAGATCCGCGCCAGGGTGTGAAATTTCTTATCGGTTCAGACCAAGATGAAGTAACGCAAGTGGGCAAAGTTCTTTTTGAATTGAACGAAGCGCGCAAAGAAATTGAACGTTCGATTGTTGCAGAAGTGCAGCAAATGATTGAGCTTGAAGTGGTAAACGTTACCGATGAAAACGTTATTATCGCATCAAGTAAAAATTGGCCTCCGGGAGTGATTGGTTTGGTTGCTTCTCGATTGGTAGGGGCATATGGCAAGCCGACTATTTTATTTCATGAAACCAAAAGTGGGATGCTCAAAGGGTCATGCCGTTCAATTCCAGAGTTTAATATGTTTGATGCATTGCAAGCGAGTTCAGAATACATTGAGCAGTTTGGCGGCCATTCGCAAGCTGCCGGACTTGCAATTAAAAAAGAAAACTTGCCGCACTTGAAAGCGTCACTTGAAAAGATTGTTGCTGATACATTAACGCCGGAAGACTTACAGCAAAAATTAGTTGTTGATGCACAAGGCAAGCTGAATGATTTTACGCAGAAATTTATGCAGGATATGCGGCATCTTGAGCCATTTGGATGTGATAATAAACAACCAACATTTCTGGTTTCTGATGTAGTACTTGTACAAAAACCAAAGCTACTTAAAGATGCTCACGTTAAGTGTTCTGTGTTTGCAGATGGTGTTATTAAGCCGGTGATTTTCTTTAATCGGCCTGAATTGTATACGCTTTTGATGGAGCGCGAAGGAGAGACGTTTTCATTGACGGCGAATGTACAAGAAAATCATTGGAACGGTAGGGTAAACGTTGAGCTAACTGGTATAGATATTTCATTTTCACAGGAATCAGCATGATAATTACCATTGACGGGCCAACTGCAAGTGGCAAATCTACGGTAGGGCGCTTACTTGCTAAAGAGTTGGATCATTATTATTTATACACAGGAATGCTGTACCTTGGACTAGCATATCTTCTTATGAAAGATCATGGATACACGCTCGATACGGTTGCGCATCCGGATATGAAGCTAGTTGATCATATTCTTGATACCAAGCGATTTTCGTATCGGTATGATGCATCAGACAGAGAACGGATTTTTTTTGATGGAACAGACATCACCTCTCATTTGAAGGGTGATACGATTGGCCAAGGGGCATCGATTGTAAGTACTAATCCTGAGGTGCGCGAGCGGCTTAATACATTGCAGCGTGCGATTGCCAATGATCATGATGTAGTTATTGATGGGCGTGATTCGGGATCAGTTGTTTTTCCTCATGCAGAAAATAAATTTTTTTTAACCGCGTCTGAAGATGAGCGGGCTCGTCGCTGGAGAGAGCAGCAAGAAAAGCGGGGGGAATCTGTTTCCCTTGAACAAGCAAAAGCGTTTATCTCTATGAGAGACAATCGTGATTCTCAGAGAAAAAGCGCGCCCCTCACGATTCCGCAAGGGGCACAGGTAATTGATAACAGTGATTTAGCCATTGATGAGACATTGAACACTATTAAGAAATCTCTTTCTTAAAGTAATTCAACTGCATCAAATTCTTCTCTGAATGGAATTGGATTATATTCCTTAAGAGCTTCAGTTACATTGATGATAATGTTGGTAAATCCAACTGAATCTTGTGCGACAAATCCGATCCCTCGAATAATATCTCTGTGAATAAACTGCTGGTCATCGGTAGCTCCCATGCATTCATTAACGCATCCAAGAAGCGATGAGCAGAGGGCGATAGCATCAGATAGGCGATAGGTAAGTACCAATGATGCATGCATGATAACCACGAGTTTGCTCTTGACGAGCTCAATTTCTTGCTCAAGGAGATCGAGTAATACTTTTGGCGCTATAGGAATAGCCGTTAGTGGAGATTCTTTGAGCTTGGCGATGAATCGTCCGTGAAGGTGCGGTTTGAACTCAGCCACAATCTGTTGGAAGTTTTTCAGTCTACGCGAAAGCAATTGCACCTGCTTTTTGATCGGTGAAGTAAGGCCCACAAGCCGCTCAATTTTTTCGGTAGCAACTTCTTTCAATGAAAAGCCTCCCCTCCACACAAATGTTTTTAAAATTTCCATAAGTGCTGCTGTGGTTGTTGGGGGTGCTACGACTATTACCGGATGCGTTGAGGTAACAAATTCTAAAGCATTACCCAACTTTCGGATTTGATTTTTCAAGCTATCAAGTGGATGGACTAAGGGAGCATCAATAAGTACACGGCCAATTGAGCCGGTTGAGCTATGAAGCAAGACCACTTGTTCTACCATTTCGGAACTGTTGTTAAATGCGCTATGCGCGATAGCGCCAGCCTCTGTAATTTTAAGATCATTAATTTTTTCAACTACAGCTGGGTAGGCACCGTAAAGATGCTCAAATGAGGTGACGAGTGGATGCTTTTGGCTTGATAGAGCACTAGAAGCAAGTTGTACGCTGAGCTGTGCAATGCCTTCCTTTTGAATATTTGCAGCATGGGCTTGCGTTGCTTCCAGGTATTTCATGAGGCTATTTATTTGCGTAAGTACCTGTGCCTTTTTTAAACGCGGTGCTGTGCGTTTTAATTGGTGTATGTAGGTATATATTCGATCCAGGCATGGCATTAATTCATCAAGATCTACATCTAATGTTTCTTGAAGGATCTCCTGCATAATGTCTTCACCCGCATCTTCAATGCGTGCAATGAATGCGTCTGCTGCTTGTTCGATGGAATACATTTTTTCTGTTACTTCATCAAGGATATGTTCTGCTACAGTACTTAAAACATTTTTAGTGTTATGGGTAAATGAAATAGTTTGTCTAAATAGTTTTTGAAAAGGTGTTAGGTCGTGGAGAGTAGGTTTTTGCTCGGGCTGCTTTTCGCGTTTTTCAAAAAAACTTTTAATATTTCCATGAATACTGTGCCAAGCAGAGCTTACTGATTGGCCGAGAAATCTATCGGGGATATCGTGAGCTGCAAGAGAAAGCGACGCGAAAAGTAGTATGATAATATTTTTTTTCATCAGAAACTCCCTTTTTGCTTAACGCTAGAAGCAAGGAGGGAGACAACGCAAGAAAAGGGCGCTTGGTACCATAAAGCGCCCTTATTATTCGAAGAAAGGTATTTTATGCTCCAGATGCAGGGACAATGTCGAGCGTTTCTTGTAGCCCTTGATCAAGTGGCTTAAGAAGGCCTTCTAGATTTTCCACATTCCCCTTGATAGCATTTAGCGCACCAATGAGTTCAGCATTGATTGCTTCACTTCCCAGAGCAGTATTAACGAGTTCAGCAGTTGGTGGAATTTCTTTTATAAGGTCTGCAGTTGCGATGAGCGCTTCGGAAGCTCTTTCTGTTAGTTTTGTTGTGTGCCCTTTAACCTTTGAAATATTTTCGCCAAGGAATCGTGCGAGGTATACAGGCGATGCTGCTAAAGCTAATTGCGGATTTAGCTCAAGCTGCTTTAAAAAACTTTGCTTGATGTTTGTAGGAATGTCATAGAGTGCAGCCATCATAGCATCTTTTTCATGGTTAATTGCATCAATAAGCGGCATGATGCGTTGGTTATAAATATCGTTGAGCGTGTTAACACGTGCCATAAGTTGGTCTTTCAGCTTAAATCCTACGCGCCATGTAGCACCCTTAAGCGATTCAAGAAGTGCGCTTGCAGTTGACTGGGGAACATCTTTTAAAACAGGTTTAATAGCTGTAGCAGTTCGGATATTTTGGCCGAGTTCAGCCAGCTGCTGGCGAACGTCTGCTAATGCTTGAGAAAGTTGAGGAGATATGATCGCCTTACCTACTGTACCGGTAGCTTGGTTTAAAGCAGCAAGATACTCCAGTAGGGTAGAAGTGAGTTTAAGATAATTTTGAACAATTATACCAGGGCCAGCAAGCTTAAAGTCATTGACACTTTTCATCATTTCAGGATAAAAATTCCAAAGCTTATCAGCGATTGCTGCCAAAGGATAGTGTACTTGTGCTTCAGCTTGAATTTGTGCAGACGATTTTCCTCCAAGAGCTTCAGGGCGCACATGAGATTTGATCCATGTTGCGCGGCTTGCAAGTTGATTGAGCGCTTCGGACCATTTTCCTGATAATTCACCAACTTGTTCCATAACGGTATTAATGCCCTCAGTTAGTTTAGTGAGTTGTCCCATGAGTCTTACTCGAAATAGCGGCTCCATTGCTCTCATTGAGCGCTGTGTATATTCGTTGATTTTATCAATAGTTGGTTGAATGTACTCAAGCTTTACGTGTAACACTTGCTCAAGGGCTTTGTTGAAAAAATCAGGCCCAGCAGTGGCAATCTTTGCTTTAAGTTCATTTGCCAGAGCGTGTGCTTTCTGCAGTTTTTCCTGAGCGGCTTTTGCTAGCTGTTCTTTTTTTTCGCCAGCAGCAGCGATAGCTTCTTTTGCAAGTTGAGTTTTCTCTTTGAGAAGCGCCTTTGCTTGGCTTGCAGTAGTTTGTAGTAAGTTATTGCCATCCAGAACTACTTTTTGTGCAAAATATTCTTGCATCGGCGTCATTTTTTCTTCTATTCGAGTTTTTGCTTCTTGAGCAAGCTCTTTAAGGTTTCCTAAAATCGCAGCAGGTGTTTGTGTTGGAGCAGGTGTTTCTGATTCGGCTTGCGGTAATGGTGTAGCCTGTGCTTCTCGCTCAGCTTTTTTCTTTTCAGCATAGACGTAAGAAAGCACTCCGGCTCCGACTGCGATAGTAACCAGCGCAGCGATCGACAAGGCTGTTCCATATAGTGCTCTTTTTTGATTACGAGTAAGTCTTTTTTTGAGAATACCTTCTCTAAGAGAAGCGAGAGATTGCTTGAATGAAACTACTTTATTATTCAAGCGTTCGAAGATATTTGCAGGCTTTTCATTTTCAACTTCTTTTGAGGTTTTTTGTGTAGCCGCTTCAACCTCTTTTGATGTTGCCGCTACTGTGAGGGTAGCTCCAACAGCCGCAGCTGTAAGAGCAAGAACTGCAACCGACGTACCGATAAAAGCTGCGCGCTCAGCTTGACTGCATTCTCCCTTAAGCATGCAAGTGGTCATGTAGCCAACTTTATTTCCTAAGCTTTCCGTTTGTTTTTGTAGTTGCGAGACGACGGCAGCGGGGCCAAGGCGTCGCACGTTATCGATTGTTGATCCCAAGTTTTTTTTAATTCCTTGCGATGCTGAAGAGGCAAGCTTTGATGCAGTTCCGCTTACAGCGCCTCCAACTTTCTGTGCTTGTCTTTTAAACCAATCAGCAGGAAAGGCTGTATTTACTGAGCTGAGTGCAAGTGCGCATGCAAGGAGCAATGCAGAGGTACGTGAACAGTTTTTCTTTTTCATAATACAGTCTCCATTTTATGCAGCAGGAGCCGCAATTGAAGGTTCTTGCCTTATGATTGCATTGAGATTTCTGATGGACTCGTTGATGTTTACATAGCTGAAGAGGATAATTTTACGCAGTTCTTCAACGAAATCTTCATTAATAAGTGATGCTTTTTTGCCGTCTACATCAACCTTTAGCAATTCATTAACGACTTCAAATCCTTTAAATGCATCCGCTACCACATCGTTAAGTTTCATTTGGCTGAGCATTTCCGTGCTATCTGTGAGCGTTTGCATGAGCGCTCCTTTGGTCAGGCCAGTGACCTGCTCTACTTGATCGCGAAGCAAACGTGGGAATCGTGGAATTGCTGATAGGGGATTTTTCTTAACCTCGCCAGCGGCCGTTTTGATTGATTCAATCGCATCGCTTGCTTTTTTAACGTAGGCATCGAGTCCTTTTTTAATTTTATCAATATATGGTTTTGCTATTTTAGCCTGCTCAAGGATCGGATTGATGTGCGTTTTTAAGTCGCGAGCGGTTGAAAGGCCTTTTGCAGAGAAGTTTTTGATAAATGCCTTGATGGTTTTTTTCGTGCTTGGCTGTTCAACTGCAAAGACTTTATTTGAGAGAGCTTCTTTTATATTAGCACCAAGTGTGGCAACGTGTTCTTTGAGCGCTTTTAATTCACGTACCATGGCTGTTGAAGAGACAACTCCGCCGAGTTTTCCTGCGAGTTGGTTTGTTAGGATAGCAATATTGAGCGCTCCCCCTACTGTTGCGTTGATCAGCTTTTCTATGATTACCCCGATGAGTGGTAAGTTGAGTTTATTGTTAACGATTTCAACGAGCTCAGGATAGATTTTTAGCGCTTCCTGGAGTTCGAGCTTAATTTTTTTTGCCATTGGAACACGCGGATTTTTGTGCGCAAGCAATGCTGCTAACGCTACAGCAAAATCAATTTTGTAGCGCTTTGCCGATGTTTTTAAAGTTTCAATTCTATTTTTAGTTACGTCTTCAATGTAGTCCTTAAGATCATCAAATTGTTTGCTGAGCTGTCGAGTGCTTTCAGCTCGAGCAAGAAGAGCGTCAGCTTGCTCTCGAAGAGATGTTACTTGTGAAGCGGCATCGCGAATTCCTTCAAAGAATGCGCCAAAATCAATATTGAGAAGTTTTTGAACCATTTCTTTAACGGAGAAGTCAGATAGATCAGATTTCAAATCGCCGAGTCCTACTTTATTTAAAAAGAAATCAGCGGCAGCATCTTTTGATTCAAAAAACTTATCTTGACCTTTTTGCACGGTTTCTTGAATTGCTGCGCTTAATTGTTGGGCGTTGTCTTTTGCGAGTGCAAAGTTTCTTCTAAAGAATTGTTGAAATGCTGTTTTTGCTACATCCGGCTCAAGTGCGGTTTTAAATTTAAGAAGAATGCCTTTTCCTTCATCTAGAATTTGTGCTGCTTTTGAAGGTGCTACTGGTTGCGGTTCTGGGGTGGGTGCTTGCACTGGAGGAGCAGCGGGCGCTTCTATTTCTAGATCAGAAAGATCAACTTCAGGGCGGGCAGCCTGGCGCTTTTCAGCATAGACATATGATGCCACACCTACTCCCACGGCAAGTGTGACAAGTGCTGAGATGCTTAGAGCTGTACCATAAAGGAATTTCTTTTGTCCGCGAGTGAGTTGCTTTTTGAGCATGCCTTCTTTTAAAGAAGCAAGTGATCGCTTAAAATTTGTAACGGTATTATTTAAGCGCTGGAATATTTGCTCTGGTCCCCAACCTTTTACTTCTTGCGTGGTTGCTTTGGTAACAGAATCAACTTCTTTAGATGTTGCAGCAACTGAAAGCGTTACACCAACTACTGCGGCGGTTAGGGCGAGAACCGTTACAGACGTCCCAATAAAAGCTGCTCGCTCGGCATTACTACAGGTTCCCTTTACCATGCAATTACCCATATAGCCAACTTTATTTCCTAAATTTTCAACTTGATTTTGTAGCTGCGAGACGACTGCAGCGGGCCCCATGCGCCTAACTCGGTCGTATGCGGAAGAAAGACCACTTGTAATTTTCCCAGAAGCAGCGGAAGATAGTTTTTCAACCCCACCCCTCAGAGCGCCACTAGCACTTCCAGCAACTTGTTTCGCTTGCTGAGCTCTTCGTTTAAGCCAGTCTGCTGGGAGGGTAGTCCCAACAGAGCTTATTGCTATTAAACTCACCAGAATAAGCGATAGTGTGCGAGATATTGAAAAACGTTTCATTACTGTTCCCCCGATATAATTTAAAACACTATTCTTTATTACATATAGTAATTCTTTAAGGGGGGAGAATTGAAGAGTTTTATAATATTCGATGCGTAAGATAGGTATTTTATAGAAAAAGGGGCTCTCAGAGCCCCTTAAAAGTTCAAGGTGTAGAAGGTCTACATATCCATTTCAGAGCCCATGCCCATCATAGTCTCTTGGTATTGTGCACGAGATCGCGCGCTTGGGGCTTTTCTTGAAGCCGCTTTTTTCTTCGGCGAGCGTTGCTTGCTTGTCTTAGCGTTGTTTTTTGCAGAGTTTTTTTTCATGCAGCATCCGGGGATAAGCGCGAGCATCGTGAGTGCAAGAATTCCGTATTTCATGGAAGCTCCTTTTTTGGAATTAAAAAAGTGTCGCTCCCATTTTATAACGGGAGCGACACTATCTGCAATGGTTATGTTTTAAAACTACTTTTTGCGTATAGCGCGCTTTTTAGTAGTGCTTTTTACGGCAGTCTTTTTTTTCCGAATGGCTTTTTTCTTGAATAGGTTTGTAGCAAACGCATGTTCAAGGACTTGATCCATACTGTTAACTTGGATAACTTTGAGACCGTCCAGATTAACTTCTTTGGCGATTTCTTCAAAATCATCTTTGTTTTCTTCTGGAATAAGTACGGTATTCATATTGTGCTGTTTGGCAGCCAGAAGCTTTTCTTTCAATCCACCGATGGCAAGAACTCGGCCTTGAAGAGTAACTTCACCAGTCATTGCTAAATGGGGCTTTGTTTTTTTATCAGTTAATGCCGAAATTACGGCGGTGATAATGGTTATTCCTGCAGATGGGCCATCTTTTGGAGTAGCGCCTTCAGGAATATGAATATGAATATCTTTCGTATTATGAAACGCGCCTTTAAGGCCAAGCTGGCTTGATCGTGAACGAATATAGCTCATGCCTGCCTGAGCAGATTCTTGCATTACGTCCCCGAGCTGGCCCGTGAGAGTTATATTTCCTTTACCGGACAGTACGCTTGTTTCAATTTCAAGCACATCTCCGCCAACTTCTGTCCATGCAAGCCCAGTCGCAAGACCAATGCGTTCGTTGCTTTGGCTGAGACTCGTTTTTTTGAATGCAATGTTTCCAAGCCACTCTTTAGTAAGTGCCGGCGAAACTTTGATTTGTTTCGTTGCATCATTTTTCAAAAAGCGTTGAATTGCTTTACGCATTAACTTTGCGATAAGGCGTTCAAGTTGTCGTACACCAGCTTCTTTTGTGTATTCACTAATAAGCATATCAATAATAGATTCTGAAATCTGGAATTGACGCTTTGAGAGATCTAATTCATTAAGATTTTTTGGAAGCAAAAATTGCTTTGCAATTTCACGTTTTTCTTCATCGGTGTATCCAGAAAGCGTGATAACTTCCAGGCGATCATAGAGAGGATACGGAATGTTCTCCGCGATGTTTGCAGTTGCAATAAACATTACTTTTGAAAGATCGTATTCAGTATCAAGAAAGTGATCCACAAACGTACTGTTTTGCTCTGGATCCAATACCTCTAAGAGTGCAGATGATGGATCGCCATGAATGTCCTGAGAGATCTTATCAATCTCATCAAGCAGGATAACCGGGTTTGTGACACCGGATTTTTTCATAGCCTGAATGATTTTACCAGGAAGCGCACCAATGTATGTGCGACGGTGCCCGCGAATTTCCGCTTCGTCTCGTACCCCACCTAAAGAAATACGAACGAATTCTCGCCCAACGCTTTTAGCGATTGATTGTGCAAGAGACGTTTTACCAACGCCAGGAGGTCCAACAAGACACAAAATAGGAGAGCGATCAAGCTTTTTGGAGAATTTTTTTGCAGCCAAAAACTCAACAATACGTTCTTTTGCTTTTTGTAATCCAAAGTGATTTTTATCTAAAATACGTTCAGCTTGTGTAAGGCTAATTTTGTCTTTTGTGACTTTGTTCCATGGCAAGGAGGTAATCCAATCGACATAATTTCTACTTACCACCGCTTCAGACGAAAGAGCAGGCATTTGCTCAAGTCGCTTGAGCTCTTTTTCTACTTTTTCTTGTGCATCTTTTGGTAGCTTTAAACCATCGGTTTTTTTGCGAATTTGATCAATTTCAGCTGCTTGATCTTCTCGCCCAAGTTCTTTATGAATAGCCTTCATTTGCTCAGTTAGATAGTATTCTCGCTGACTTTTTTCTACTTGAGTTTGAATGCGACCACGAATACGTTGTTCTGTTTGAAGGATTTCAATCTCTTTATTGAGCATGCCGCACAACAAGATCATACGTTCTGATAGGTCGTATGTTTCAAGCAGTTGTTGGCGCTCTAATAGTGTAAGATTTGATATGTGAACAGCGATCGTATCGGCAATATAATCGATATCTTGGGGTGTTTTTACCGATTCAACCAAGTCAGCAGGAGCTTTTTCATTGAGTTGTGCATAGGTATGATAAAGATCTTCGAGCTGTCTCCAAATGGCCTCTAGTTCAACCTCTTTTTCAAGGCTAGTAGTCGGCAAATCCGTGTAGGATACGTTAATAAAGCCTTCATCTTCATTAAAAGAATCAATTTTTGATCGGCATATCCCCTCAGCCAGGATTTTGAGTGCTCCGTTTGGCATATGGCTTACGTTTAAAATGGTCGCACGAGTACCATGCGTAAAGAGATCATCCTTTTGAGGGTTCTCAACATTCTGATCTTTTTGAGAAGTAATAAAAAGCGTATGATCTTGCTTTAAAGCGTGTTCCACGGCTTTGATCGATAGGGATCGCCCAACGATAATAGGAACGATGCTTTTTGGAAGAATTACGACGTTTTTCAGAGGCAAAAGAGGCAGCGTTGTGCGCTCTAGGCCGACTGATTCATTGGTTTCTGTGTTTTGGAGCATTTCTGGCATTGCTCTTTTCCTTTTAATTATTTCTTATAGCAATTTTAGGTAGGTGTTTATTGCTCAAATCAATGAGAATAATGCACCTTATCAGGGTACCCAGATTGAACGATTTGTCAATGAAATAGGGTTTTTTCATTATAAGGAAGAAGAGGCGCTAGGGCTTGGCCTAGATTTGAGGGCTTGTTGCAGTGTGAAATGACCATCTGGCCAACGAGAGCCCCTCGTTTTTAAAATACGCAGAGTTTTGTGAACTTCTTGTATTAATATTTTTTACAATTATCTAGTTGTTTGCTACTATTTAATAAGATTGTTGAATTATCTAATCTTAAAGTTATTTCCTGAAAGGGTTCTATGCTACAGAAAGTAGTGAATTTTCTAAAATATTGGTTTGGAGACTTCAGTAAGGAAGAGTTGAAAAAATACCTTTTTCTTGGTGTTGTCTTTTCTTTGTTGATTGGTATTTATTGGACGCTTCGTCCAATGAAGGACTCTTTCTTTGGAAGTCTTGTGATTGGTTTAGGCGCAGGCGGAAGCAAGGGCTTTTTGGCTCTCGCTAAAGTTATTTCGCTTGTTTGTTTGATTCCTATTGTGACATTGTATGGATCGCTGGTAGAGCGCTTTCAAAAAGATAAATTTTTCTACATGTTGACGGTTCTTTATGCTGTATTGATGGGCGTATGGACTTTTGTTTTCCTTCACCCAACATTAGGGCTTGGTAATACTGTTGCAAGCACGTGGCGTATGTCTGGGTGGTTGTGGTATGTGTTTGTAGAAAGTTTTGGCTCATTGGTCATTGCGCTTTTCTGGGCAATTGTTGTTGATACTACTGACTCTAAGTCTGCAAAGCGTGGTTTTGCATTGATCGTAATGATCGGTCAATTGGGTGGAATATTTTTCCCTCGTTATTTATCAAAACTACCTCGAGCGTTAGAGCAATCTCCTGCAATCGTTGTAGGTATTTGTGGATTGCTTTTACTACTCACAGCTGTTCTTTTTTGGTTTTACATACAATCAACGCCTAAGCAGTTGATTGTATCTAAAACAGAAGAAACTAAGGCAGATGAAAAAGGTGGAGAGCCTGGCCTTATGGAAGGGCTTCGTCTGGTACTAAGTCATGGGTACCTACTCGGTATTTTTGGCGTTTTATTCTTTTTTGAATTTATTGCAACAGTGATTGATTTTAACTTTAAAGCGCTTGCTTTTGCTAAGTTAGGAGACCTCACTGCGGTAAATGAATACTTAGGAGATTACGGCTCTACTGTAAATATGGTTGCTTTTTTCTGTTTGCTTTTCGGTATTAACAATATTCCTCGTTTACTTGGTTTAAGAGCAGCGTTGGCCCTTGTGCCGGTAGTTGTAGCCGGAGCGGTTGTTGCTTTTTATATTTCACCAAGTTTAGATGTATTGTTTTATTTGATTGTGGGTGCAAAAGCATTGAACTATGCACTTAATGGCCCATCATTGAAGCAGCTATATATTCCAACATCAGAGGATGTGAAGTATAAATCACAAGCCTGGATTGAAACATTTGGTTCTCGAGCATCGAAAGCAACAGCTTCTTTTGCCAACTTAACTCAGGGCGCACTCGGCTTCCCACTATACCTTTCTCTCACGGTTGCAGCATCTTTGGGTATGTGCGGAATCTGGTTCTTGGTAGCCCTTTTCTTGGCTGGACGTTACAACCAGGCTATCGAGCAAAACAAGGTTGTCTGTTAGTTGGTAATTTGAATGTATGAATAATTGAAATGAAAGGCCTTCTTTATTAAACTAAAGAGGGCCTTTTTCTTAAAAAATATGTGGTAGGTTTTGGCGATAAACGAAGGTATTTTTTATGGGGATCGACAATAGGGATCGAAGCGAGGGTGAGAGTGGGACTCTGGCGCAAGAACGTTTAAAGTTCATATTCCTTGGCATTGCGTTCTTTTTTGTAATCGGTGGGTATACTGTAGCGAAAGAGTTAAAAGACTCTGTTTTTGTAAGCATCATCGGAAGATACTATATTCCGCACGCAAAACTTATTACGATGGTTGTACTTATTCCTGCCATTTTCTTGTATTCGTTAATTGTTGATCGTATTCGCCGGTATCAATTATTAATGCTCTATAGCACGCTATTTGGTATTTTAGGACTGTTTTTTGCATATCTTTTAGGAAGCCCGACCATGGGGCTGGCAAATACGCATTCAACCCCTTTTCGCTTATTTGGGTGGTTATTCTACTTTTTCGTAGAAGGCTATTCGCCATTTGTGGTGAGTGTGTTTTGGGCGTTTGCCAACTCGATATCAAGTCCTGAAGGTGCCAAGCGAAATTATCCTTTCATGGTAGCCGCACCAAAAGTAGGCGGGATGGT
>JAJCZB010000065.1 GCA_029262595.1 Candidatus Babelota bacterium
AGCTCCGATATTAAAAACAGCGATACGCTTTTGGTGCTTATTGGTGATCTTGATTGGCAGGCGATGGGAGGATCGGTATATGAGCAAATTCTCAATCAGCCGGCAGCAGGAGAAGTTCCGCATATGGGTGCGGAAAATCATGCAAAAATTTTTGATAAAGTGCACGCGCTCATTGCTTCAGGTGTAATAGACGCATGCCATGACGTGAGTGAAGGCGGCATTGCAACCGCCATTATTGAGATGTGCTTTGGAGGCAAAAAAGGAGCGCGTCTTGATCTTTCAGCGTGGAAGAATGCGCGATGGGATCACTTACTTTTTAATGAGACAGCTGGGTGCTTTATCGTTGAGGTAGCACGAGATATTTATCATTCAGAAAAATTTTCAGATATTGCCCATACTGTGGTTGGCACTACTCTTTCTCTCTATGATTTTGAAGTGTCAGATGGGTATAACACGCTTTTTGCCGCACCATTAAATCAGCTGCACCGTGCCTGGCAAAAACCTATAAAGGAGGTATTCAATTCATGAAACCACGTGTATGTATTTTAAAAACTGATGGAACAAATTGTGATCAAGAAACGGCGCATGCGTTTTCATTGGCGGGCGCTGACACAAAAACAGTGCTGCTTAATGAGCTCATTGCGCGCAAAGAAATGCTAAACGAGTTTCAAATTTTAGCGTTACCCGGGGGATTTTCGTATGGCGATGATATCGCAAGTGGAAAATTGTTTGCCCTTGAATTGGAACTTTTTTTAAAAGAGCAGTTGCATGAGTTTGTTGCGCAGAAAAAATTGATCATTGGCATTTGTAATGGTTTTCAAGTTTTAGTGCGGGCAAAATTATTGCCGCATATTGAAAGCAGTCGCCAATATGCAACGTTGACAACGAATGATTCGGGCGCCTTTGAATGCAGATGGGTGCAACTCAAAGTAGAAAAAAGTAACTGTGTATTCACTCAAGGGCTTGAAAATAAATCCATTATGCTGCCTGTAGCCCATGCGGAGGGAAAATTTTATGCACAAGCAGCTGATCTTGAGCAGATTGAAGCTAAGCAGTTGGTAGCGCTGCGGTATGCAGATGATACTGGAAATACGCAAAAATATCCGGCAAATCCAAATGGTTCTTTGCATGCCATCGCTGGCGCATGCGATGAGACGGGGCGTGTGTTTGGATTGATGCCGCATCCGGAACGATTTGTTTATGAGTATCAACATCCACAACGAACGCGCACATTGGTTGAGCCATTTGGGCGTATGATTTTTTCAAATGCTGTGAACTATGCAATGCAACTATAAGGAATCACATGAAGAAGTTTTTTTTAATTTCACTTTTCCTCATTTCATCTTCCCTGCACGCAACTAAATATGCTCTCATTTCCGTTTCGGATAAAACAGGCATTCAAGAATGTGCTGCGCGACTCGTAAAAGCGGGATACGATATTATTTCAACGGGCGGCACGTATACTCATTTATTGAATGAAATTCCTTCTCACCTGCTGCATCAGGTTGCAGATTTTACAAAAGTCCCCGAGTTTTTGGATGGGCGCGTAAAAACCTTGCATCCGCATATTCATGGGGGCATTTTGGCCAAACGTTCATCATCAAATCATATGCAAGAAGTGCAAAGTCGTGGAATTCCAAATATCGATATTGTGATTGTAAATCTTTATCCGTTTGAGCGCGTGACGGCACAAAAAGATGTTGCGTTAGGTGATGCTATTGAAAACATTGATATTGGCGGCGTGGCGCTTACGCGTGCGGCGGCAAAAAATTATCATGATGTGCTGGTAGTTACTGATCCGAGCGATTATGAAAGAGTCGCAGGCGCGCTGGAAAAAGACGAGATATCTGATCGCCTGAGAAAAGAGCTCGCCGTGAAAGCATTTGCGCACACTGCCAAGTATGATGGAGCTATTTGTGGGTATCTTTCTGAGGGGGATGTTATAACGCGCCAGTATAAAAAAATGCAATCTCTTAAGTATGGATTAAATCCGCACCAAAAAAATGCGGCGCTTTATACAGTGAACGGAGCCGAATTTCCACTCCAATTTTTAAATGGGCAACTTGGTTTTATTAATATGCTTGATGCGTTGCAATCATGGCAATTAGTGCGCGAAGTAAAAGAGGCGTTTGGCATTCCTGCATGCGCATCGTTTAAGCATGTCTCTCCCGCGGGAGTAGGCTTGGGCATTGCATTATCTCAAGAAGATATGCAGGCATTTCACGTGCGTTCAAAAGTAGAAAGCTCTGTAGCATGTGCATTTATTCGTGCACGCAACGGCGATCCAAAATCATCTTTTGGTGATTGGGTTGCCTTCAGTGATGAAGTTGATGAAGCAACTGCGCGATTGATTAAAGTAGAGGTCAGCGATGGAGTCATTGCGCCCAGCTATACGCCAGAAGCGCTTGAAATTTTAAAACAAAAAAAACGTGGGGCATATCCGATTGTGCAGATCGACCCGGAATACACTCATGAGCAGCTGTTTGAATTTCGAGAGCTATTTGGCATCGGCATGAGCCAGCAACCAAATGATACGCGCATTACCGATGAATTACTAAATACTGTAGTTACTGAAAATAAAGATATTGATGCTGCAGCTCGTGATCTTAAGCTTGCCATGATTACTTTGAAATATACGCAATCGAATTCTGTAGTATTTGCAAATGGTGGGCAAGTGATTGGGGTTGGCGCAGGGCAGCAAAATCGAGTTGACTGCGTGCGCATCGCCGGCAAAAAAGCAGCTATATGGATGCTGCGCCGTCATCCGCGCGTGCAATCATTGCAGTTTAAGCCAGGAGTTAAGCGCCCTGAAAAAAACAATGCACTCGTGAAGTTTATGAAAGGCGAATCAATTAATGATCTTTTACTTGTACAAGAAGTTCCTCTTTCAAAGGCAGATAAAGAGCTGTTTATGCATACGCAACGTGGCACTAGTTTGGCATCGGATGCGTTTTTCCCTTTTGCAGACAACATCGAAGTTGCTGCAAATTTTGGGGTGCAGTATATTGTGCAGCCGGGAGGAAGCGTGGCTGATAAACGAATTATCGATGCATGCAATGAGCGAAACATCGCAATGGCTTGCTCTGGGTTGAGATTATTTACTCATTAATTAAGAGGAGATTTTTATGAAAAATTTTTTAATCTATGCATTTTTAATATGTACTGTGCTTCCAAAGCATGCAGAAGGGGTTGATAAAGATAGAACGATCAGTGCGAGTGAATATCATCAAAAAATAATTGCTGTTGATTGGTACACTGATTCTAAATGGGAGGGTTGGGTAGCTGTTCCAGGAGCTCAATGGTCGCCTGATAACCGATTGGATTGTAAAACAATTGGTATGTTTTCGCATATAGCTTTTACGCAAGGAAATCAACCAAAAGGACTGAAAGCAATTTATTTTAAGAATATGGGTATTTCTACCGGTGCTGGGACTGTTTTAGGGTTAAAAATTAAACTTTTTCATAATTATGATAGTTCAGACAGTGATGATAGTTCAGGCGATGTGGATATGCCTGAGTATATACAAAGCTTACTTTTGAGAGTGGGAATTTGTACGTTTTATACCAAATATCAAATAGACGAGCTCTATGCGGAGCGCCCTGCAATGGGTGCTGGCGCTGGTGCTGCGGCTGCAGAGCATGATGAATTGGGTGGCGCTGCAGGGACTGCACCCCAAGTAAAAAAGAAGACAGGATGGTTCAAGAGGAAGCGTGGCAGATAAACGAATTATCGATGCATGCAATGAGCGAAACATCGCAATGGCTTGTACAGGATTGAGATTATTTACTCATTAAGCTTAGGAGCTTTTTATGAAGAAGATAATGATGTGTTTGATGGTTGGGATGGGGGCGATGAATATGTTTGCAGCTGATGATCCTCGGCTGCATGATCAAGCGATTGCGGGAGGTCAAGATAGCGCTAGGTTGAAATTTAAGTTCTATCCACTTCTCAAATGTGATGAAAAAGGAGTGGTCCTTCGGACCGCGTTCGGTGCGTTAATTCATTTACAAAATGATGGGGATGGATCAGTTAGATTTATTCGTTACCGAGATCTAGGACTTTCTTTGGAACCAGGCTATAGCAAGGCAATGAGCCTTACAATCGGTTGGGGTGACCCAACGGAATCGGGTGTCAGATATCCTAGTGATGATGAGGATGATGGCAGAGACGATGGAAAACGAGCTGAGGAGCAACAGGAAGAAAGAGAGCGCAAAGCAATTCTTTTCCTTTTGGGACAGATTGGTATAAGTAAATTTTTGACCAAAGAAGAAGTGGATGCTAAATTCGCCCGACAACTTAAGAGTTGAGAATTAAAAATAAGACAGTATAATTCTGTGCAGAATTGAGATTATTTACGTATTGCTTTTAGGAGTTTTTTATGAAGAAGATAATGATATGTTTGATGGTTGGGATTGGGGCGATGAATATGTTTGCATCAGATTCACTTCTCGAAAATAAGATGATACCTGGAGCTCTACGCAATGAAGCAATGATTTGTATAGTATATCCAGAAGTACGTAAGACTTCCGATGGGGAAATAAACCCAATAGCATTGGCTGCTTTACTGGAGTGGCAAGACAACGATCCCATGGTGCGCTTCATTAGCTATCGTAATTTAGGGCTATCTACTAAAGAGAATTTTGGAATAGCAAAGCTATCGGTTGGTTGGGGAGACTCTCGGTTCGGCCTACCTGACAGTTATGAAAGCGATGATGAGTGTGAAAGCGATGAGAGCAGCACTAGTGATAGGTCTGCAGAGGACGCAACTAAGAAAGTTGAAATGCATCGGAGAGCTGTTATGAGACGTCTTGCTCGCTTTGGAATGGGAACATCATTTACGACTGACGATGTAAGGGAGATGTATCGCGTCTATAATTGTTCAAATGAGCCCGATGCTGGTGCTTCAGCCGCTGCGGCAGGGACGTCGAAGAAGTCAAAAGGGAAAGATAAAAAAAAAAGATAGTGCCGCTTAATTTTTAAGTAATTGGATCTATAGCGCATGTGTGGCATTTGCATAAAACAAATGGCTGCATATGCGCCATTTTATTCTTTACTAACTCGTATGGCAATATCTGTGCGATACCGCATGTGTGCAAAACGTACTTTTTGTACGGCATTATATGCGTAAATGCGTGCTTGCATAAAAGTATTTGCTAATCCAGTGGCGGCAAGAACTCTTCCACCAGTAGTGATAAGTTTGCCATCTTGCAACGCAGTTGCCCCATGATAGAGCGTTGACTTCCGTGAAGGCTGAGCGGTAATGATTTGTCCTGGGTGCGTTTTTTGCGGGTAGCCGCTATCAGCGATTACTACGGCGACTGCCTTGCGCCCATCCCATGCAATCGGTTTGAGATGCAGTTGCTTTTTAATAAGTGCATCGCACATCTCCATAAAGTCAGTTTGCAGGCGTGGCAAAATAACTTGCGCTTCCGGATCGCCTAGCCGGCAATTAAATTCGATTACGTACGGATCGCCGTTTGGCGTAATCATTAATCCCGCGTACAGAAACCCAACAAACGGATTGCCTTCTTTGGCCATGCCCGCAAGCGTTGGCTCAATGATTTCTTTCATGATGCGAGTGTGCAATTCAGCCGTAACGCATGGCGCCGGGCTATATGCTCCCATGCCGCCAGTATTTGGCCCGCGATCTTTATCCGCGGCTCGTTTATAATCTTGCGCGGTTGCAAAGGGCACGCCATGCTTTCCATCACACAATACAAAAAAGCTCACTTCTTGCCCTTCAAGAAATTGTTCAAAAACCACCGTGCGCCCCGCATCACCAAATGCATTCCCGTTGAGCATCTGCTCTGCTGCGTGCCGTGCTTCTTGTTTGGTGGTAGCAATCACAACTCCCTTTCCTGCAGCCAGGCCATCTGCTTTTACTACGATTGGCACATCATGAGAATCGATATAGTTTTTTGCATCTTCAAGTGTGGTCACTGCGTGATATTCGGCTGTAGGTATTTTGTGCCGTTTCATAAAATCTTTTGCAAACTGTTTGGAAGTTTCTAGCTGGGCAGCCGCTTGCGTAGGGCCAACGCAGATAAGGCCAGCTTGCGTAAAGGTGTCGACAATACCAAGAGCAAGTGGTGCTTCCGGGCCAACAATAGTTACATCAATTTTTTCTTGTTGTGCAAACTGCACCAGTTCGTTAATGGCTGTTGGCTTTATGGGCACGTTGGAAACATTGGTCATTTGCTGAGTGCCGCCATTGCCGGGGGCAACATATATTTTTGATACGTAGGGCGATTGAGCTATGGTGTGCGCAAGCGCATGCTCTCTTCCTCCCGATCCAACAATAAGTACATTGACGCCCAGGGCGTTGAGAGTAGGAGCAATAAAAAGAAGTGAGAATAAAAATAAAGTTTTCATAGTAATCCTTTTAATACGCTCGTTTTGTATTATCCGTATACCAATTAATGTAGCTATTGATAACTACGTTATAGCCCCCTGGGGTGGGGTAGTCTCCCGTAAAATACCAATCACCTGTGTATGTTGGGATTGCGTCATGCAGGCCATCAATCGTTTGATAGAGTACGCGCAGTTCGCCAGCCCACGTAGAATCTTCGGGATAAATAAGCTGTGCAATTTTTTCTTCGATCTCTTGTTGTGTAAATTGTGCGTACAATTTTTTAATCGGATTATGGGTACCAGAAAAGTTTTTTTCTTTGAGCGCAACGCATTCTTGATAGATATCGTCGAGTATTTTTTGATTTCCTCGTTCCTTGGTAAGTGCAATGGCTGCTTGAAATCCAATGAGCGTGCTAATTTGGCTCATATCAATTCCGTAGCAATCAGGGTAGAGAATAATTGGAGCGGCGCTGATGATTACAATCTTTTTAGGGTTGAGCATGATCAGGCGCTGCATAATTGATTTACGCAACGTGTTGCCCCGGACAATCGAATCATCGAGCGCAAGAAGCGTATCTTTATCGGTGACTACGCCGCGCGTAACGTCATAGACATTGCTGATTAAGTTTGAACGGATACTATCATGTGCGATAAAGGTTCGAATTGCTTGATCTTTAAAAATAAGTTTTTCTACGGAAATTTGTTTTTCTAATAATGTTTTAATTTCTTTTTTTGAAAGTTGTTTTGAACCTGCATCTGATAGTTCTTCGTAGGATTGCTCAAACACGTCTAAGTTCAGCTTTTCAATCAGTCCATGAAACGAAATTTCAGAAGTATTTGGTATGTATGAAAAAATCGCATGGCGTGTATCATTTTCAAGCTCTTGCAGCACGCGATTTGCAAGCTGAGCACCCAATGATTTTCTTTCTTGATAAATATCAGGATCGCTTGATCTTGAAAAATAGATGCGTTCAAATGTGCATGATTTTTGCGTGAGAGGCTGCGTGAACTGATGCGTTTCTATTGTGCCGTTTTTGCGAATGATAATAAGATGAGCAGGCGGAATTGCTTGAATTTTTTCAGGCTCAACATTGAGCACATTCATAAGAGCGCTGCGCTCCGATGCAGCCGCAAAGAGTTCATCATCAACGTAGTAATAGCCAGGGCGAATGCCCGCAGGGTCGCGGCAGATAAACGCATCGCCATTTCCAATTAATCCACCAAATACATAACCGCCATCCCAGTGCTTTGCAGATTGTTGTATTGCTGAAAGAATGTTGAGATTTGTAGATCCCATGCGCGCTGCGTTATTGGAAGATGTTCCATGTAGAAATGCTGTATGCAGGGCGTCTTCATATGTTTTATCAAGCCAGTAACTAATGTGATGCATAATAAGATGTGTGTCTGCCTTAGTGAGTGGTACCAGGCCATACGATAGTATTACATCTCTGATTTGAGAGCTATTGGTCATATTAAAGTTACCGGCAAGCGACAAGCATTTTGCCGGAATACTATTGCGATACATTACTGGTTGCGCAAATTTAATTTTTCTTCCGGCGTAGGTAGCATATCGAACGTGGCCAAGATATGCTTCTCCCAGCATAGAACAGTTTGATTTGAGTGTTATATCGTCGGCAGTTGTGGGCAGTGTTTCCAAGATTGAGAGCTTGGAATCAATTTGGGCAAAAAGCTGCTCAAGTGCATTTTTGTCTGTCGCGCGCAAGCGATTCATGTATGACTTTCCTGCTGGCATATCATATTGCACCACCGAAACGCCCACGCTATCTTGTCCTCGATTGCGTTGTTTTTCCAATAATAGTCGCATGATATGAATGCCGCGAGCAGGATCATTGTATTTGGTTTGATAATAACTGAGTGGTTTAAAAAGACGTATAAGTGCTACACCGCATTCATGCTTTGGGCCCGCAATTAAAAAGGTAGACATGGTTGCGGAAAGCAACAAAAGAATTTTTTGCTTCATAAAAACGAATCCAATTTTAGAGTGGTTTTGCTTCGCTGCAAAAGATAGTATGATTTTGAAAAAATGAACAGAAGCATCTGTTCCAGACCATTCAAAAAAAAGGCTAGTGATGAATAAAAAACAATCGTTTCTTTTTGTAGGTGCACTCAATCAGCTAAGTTCGCTGCGCTGTTGTTAATTACTGACCCTGCTTGGTAATACTTCATTACGGTGTTTACATTGCGATGGGTGGTTAATGCCATCACATCTCCGAGCGGTTTGTTTCTTCGTCCTGCTTCTGTTACAAATCCGCTTCGCAAACTATGAGCCCCAAACTGACTTTCATCGTAGCCTGCCTTCTTCAAACGATTTTTTACAATGCGATAAACATCTGTTCCGTTAATTGGGCCACGAACATTTCTACCCTTTGCCACTGCACGAAAGATGTGCTCGTCAGTTATCTTTGCAGCTTCAAGCCATTCATCTAATGCACGTGCAACTCGTCCTTTGATAGGAACAGGCGATCCTTTTCCTTCTTGATCAGTCTTGCTCTTGGGGATGGTGTATGTATAATCTCCGTCATCATTCCTGACAAGATCTTTCATTTGCGCGGTAGCTATTTCTGATCTTCTTCCTCCTGATCCCCAGGCAAACAACAACACCGCCTTATCTCTCAAATCTATTAGTGAGTCTCTGCATGTATCGATCATGTCGTCTAATATGTATCGAGTAATAGCTTTGCCTGTTTTACGGTCAGCGTATTTTTTAGAGAGCTTACTGAGTACCTGCTTTACTTCTTTGTCGTGACAAGGGTTTGGCCATTTTGACTGTTGAAGAAACACAGAAAGGGATGCAACGCGTCTTTTTACTGTCGAAAGCTTATGAGGCCCGAGCTTGTATTTAAACTTTTGATTAACAAGTTTCTTGTCTATGTAGGGATCCAGTTCTTCAACATGTTCAATAATGAATGAAAGCACTTCTTTTGTGCTGATTGGTCTTGTGAAAGTGAATCCGACGGCACTCAACGATGCTTGCCAGTACACAAGGTCGCCTTCATATGCACGCTTTGTGCTTTCAGAGCTATACTCTCTAACCAACTCGGATGCCCGCACTAAAGACTTGTCATTAAGTAATTCAAGCGCAGAAAGGAATCCCTGCCGTGGAACAGCAAGCTGTAATTTGGGCTGATTTCTGATAAGCGAATAGGGTAAAATTTCATGCGAGGGGCGAAGCAGGAGTTCTGATTTACCTTCTACTTCATCAATAATTTTGCCCCACACCTCAGTGCTTGCTCGCGTTGTATCGAGTGTTTCTCTTGTTACTTCTTTTCCAAGGTGTTTTGAGATCGCTTTGCACACTTTTTCTTCATACTCCTCATCCATGAGCTTTTTAAGCGCTATAAGCTCAGCATCTTTCTGTGCCTGCTCGAATTACGCAGTAACAATTGCAATCTCATATTCCTCGATTTCATTCTTTTCATTCGGTATAATTTTTTCATCTGCCATGACCGTATCTCGCACATAAAATTTCATGTATTATTGTAAAGCGTTAAGTGAAGTTTTATCGTACACAAAGTTTTTGGCAAGTTCATTTGCTACTTGCTGCTGAGACACATCTTTTTTATTATTGAGGCTTATTTGTGACTTGTTTTTGACACATGGTTTTCTAATAGGACCGTTGGATTAAAGGCATTTTCTTGGAAATAGCCCTATTTGAATTTGATACATAAAAAATGTTGATTTTTATTAACTTTTTATTGCAATGTCTCAAAATAGGAGTATCTATTAACAGTAGTTATAGGCTGAATCTCTAACTTGAGGAGTAAGCATAAACAACTAACCATTCAAAAAAGAGTTTGGTATATGACAGCAACAGTGAAGTAACAACATTTCTAACGTACAGAAGGATGTATCATGGTACGTAACAAGAAACTAGTCACACTCTCCCTTCTCATGTCCCTTTTTATCACCCCGTTTCTTTCAGCGATGGAACTAGAAGATATGGTCGCGCAAGGCTCACAGATGGAAATTGAAAAGTTTTCAGAACTAGATCTTGATGGTTGCACAATGCTTTTTGATCCTGCTCATGTAAGAACCGAAGGCCTTGAGAAAAAGGTTCAGCTCGGTGCTGATAAAAATGGATTTTTCGTTCAAGATGGCGAAGAAACTATTAGAGTACATGCATACGACACCGATGAAGAGTTTAAGGGGCGCTCTTTAAATGAAATTGCTCTTTATGGGATGACAAGTAAATTCAAAGTTTCCCAGTTTGATAATGGTGAATACAAAGTTGCCGCAGCTGAAGGACTAAATGGCGGTGGACTATTTGGCGCATGGCTTGGATCATGTCTTGGAACTGGACTCGTTGTCTTTACTGGTGAAGTTGTCATTGGCGCAATATCCCTTTGTACTGGAGCTGCTGCTCCTGCTACATTTACTGCATTAAATGCAGCATTTGGACCTACTCTAATCGCTCCAGCAGCAAAAGTTGCTGCAGTAGCGGGTGGAATTGCGGGCGGTGTTGCAACCGGTCCAGTTTAATAGGATAGCCTATGTGGTTTTACTGGTATTGGTATGAGCATGTCCTCATTGGAATAGCAACTCTGCTCTTTATGTATTACATCAAATTCTACGTTTTAGACGGAGACGATATCGTTCTCTCTTTGATTAAATATGTAAAGGGCCGAAAATGACTGAGTTCCAACATGCCATTGTCGGCATGACGATACTCATGGTTATCTGGTTTGGGTTTGCGAGTGAATTCTTCAAATCTCCAAAAGATAAAAAGTCATGGGAAGAGTGGAAAGAAATGTTCAGAAAATATCGGTAAACGCGAGCAATCTATGGAGGAGACGTTTATTGGCCTCCTCCTTTTTTATTCACCACGAATCAGCCTTTTTTCCCATTCTACGGCATTAAACCATTGTCTTTGTATCACGATTCTGATACGCTTTAGTATGAGTGAGATTTAACATGATGCTGGCGGGTACAAATGAAAAAAACTATGTTGCCTATTGTGGCGCAGAGCTAACAATTGAGTGGTATTATACCGGCCGGGGAAAGAGCGAAGCGCTTGATTACTTTAAAGACTTACCTCTCAGCCGCAAGAAAAAAGTGGCTTATATGTTTGAGTCGCTTGCGCAGTTGGGGAAGATATTCAACAAAGAAAAATTTCGTAACGAAGGCGATCAAATTTATGCAATCAAAGCTTCTGAAGATCGGTTCTTATGCTTTTTCTTTGATGGAGCGAAAGTTATCGTTACAAATGCCTACGCCAAAAAGTCTGCAAAGATGCCTCCTCGAGAAAAGCAAAAGGCGTTAAAAGCCAAGCAGGATTATATTAAAAGAGTTAAAGGGGGAATTTATTATGAGTAAAAAAGTGAAATCAACCATTCAGGAATTTATAGACTCTCTCAGTCCTCGAGAGCGCAAAAAATATGAAGAGGAGCGACAAGAGTTTCTTTTGTCAGAGATAATTCTTGCTGCAATGGAAAAAGACAATGTATCGGTACGAAAGCTAGCTAAGTTAGCAGGCGTGTCTCCTACCATTGTACAAGCAATGAGATCTGGCTCGAAACAAGATTTTACTTTGCAGAGTTTATGGAAAGTATTAAAGGGTCTTGGTAGCAAAGGCCTTATGGTTGAACTTAATGGACAATATATACCTATCGATATTCCCATTTCAGGTAAAAGGTAAGGGAGTATCTCCTCTAAAGACAGCAAAGCGCTCACAGATCTTTTTGAATTGCTTCTTGAAATGCACCATGAACAACACAACAACGAAAGAAAAAATTATGAAACGACTTCTTTTGTTATTTCTTTTGGCGACACCCCTTCTATCTGCAAAGTATCTTTACATGGGACATGTAATTTGAGCTCATTACACTCAAAAACAAGCTCCATACACAATAGACTCGTCGCCTCTTCCTTGCGGGATTCAAGTTACTGGTCATGTATTCAATAGCAATGCTGTGACTATATGTATTTCTGCCAATGGCATACCAATTACAATTTCTTTATTCCTTGATCAAAATCACCAAATCTCTGGATTTGTTAATTTTACTTTGGAAGATAAAGATGGATGGAGATGGTTCGAAGACTTCATTATTTATTGGTTAAATCCTGACCGCATTAACCGAGAAGTAATTGAGCTGAAGTAGGACTCAACGCTACAGTTCACCATAAATCTTTATGACACCCACTCCGTACGCATTCAAAAATTTTGCCCTATAGATGCTTCCAGGATTTGTGACGGAGTAAATATCAAATTTGTTTGCACTGAGTCTTCCAAGAAAGTTTCCTGAGGAATCATATAACCTTGGAGCTTGCAAAGTATGTGGATTGTTTGCTGAATAAAGGCTATATGGACTTCCATACTGGCCATACTCATTATTGATGCTTAATGAGCTATACGGATTTCCGTATGTCCCAAACTTGTTGTGAACTGAGTCAGGATCAAATTGATTTGTATTAAGATTTCCTATATAAACAAGACCTTTTAAAGCGGGGCTTAATTTGACTAACTGTTGCGCGAGAAGAGTCGCCATTTTCTGAACAGTTTGCTTATGAGCTCTTTTCATTTGGGATGCAAAATTATCACGCTCTTTTTTTATCGCTTTTTCTTTTGCCGCTTTCTGAGATGAACGATATTGCGATGATATTTTTGGAACTACGCGCCGATCAAACTCTTTCCAAATCATCGATTCTGAGGCCCACGATCAACGAATTGCCCTCCCGCATCGGTGGGATCAACGGTGCGCCAAAAGAGATCAAGTAATTTTGAGTATGAAATTTTCTGCGGATCATACTGCACTTCGATTGCTTCTACGTGCCCAGAATCGGCGTAGTTTTGATAGGTTGGATTTTTTTGAGATCCATCCATATATCCTGAAATCACTTCGCTCACTCCGGGAGCTTTTTCAAATGCGGATTCCATGCACCAAAAGCATCCACCCGCAAAATATGCTTTTTTTTGCTCTGCCCAGAGAGAATGCGTCATAACTATTCCTATTGCTAATGCCATGAAAATGCTTATTTTTTTTATTCATATTATTCCTTATATATCTTTTATCTTTGCAATCAGAACAAATGAACTCAATGCATGGAAGTAAAACTATGCAAAAACAGCTTGAAGAACAGCACTTTTTTCACTACACTGGGTTTCATTATTTTCGAAACGTCTTTTTTTAAAAACCATTTTTTTACAGATGCAAAGAGGTTAAGGTCTATGAACGTGAAGGTTCTTGCGGCAGCGCTATTTTTATCTATTGTGGTGTATGTTGGGTTTCGATTTTTTCCTACGAGTATGCAGCCCTCTTTGCAAGAAGACAGTTCGCAAAATAAGTATCTTTTTTTGGGCACTCACTTTTTAGCGTCATATAAGGGATGCGATTCTGCTGCATTAAAAAATATTACAGAATTTAAAAAAGTGTTTGCAAATGCGGTCCAGTCAAGTGGTGCGACAATTTTAGAGCACTCGTTTACTGATTTTGGTCCGGATAGCATGACCGGTACATTTACTCTTTCTGAGAGCCATGCTTCTATTCATACCTATCCGGAGCATAATGCCTGTTTTGTGGATCTCTTTACGTGTGGCAGCCATTGCCATTGGGAGCCATTTCATGCCATTTTGATGGACTATCTCAAGCCCAAAACAGTGAATCCTCAGGTAATTACTCGTAATTAATAGCGCCTTCTGGCCGGTATATTTGAGAGGGTGGGGGGTTTTATCCCTTATTTGAGGCTTTTTTCTGGCAAAAACCATTGATTTTCGAGCCTTCATTTTGATACGGTTAAAGCGATAGGAGTATTGTATAAATCGTTTCAAAAGGAGATTCGTATGAAGAAGAAACTCTTAGTAGCAGTTCTTACTACTGTATCTGTTGCTGGTTTGAATGCCGCGTATGCGCAAAATCCCGTAAGGCACATGCCTGGCAAGAGAGTGTATGCGACAAGAGCCCCAAAAATGATGTCTTTGCAAGCGCCAGAAATGAGCATGCAGGAGCAGATGGGCAAACCTGAAGGATATCGTTTGCGTTGGGTGCAGCTTGATAATGATATGGATGGTGAGCAAGCTACAGGTGTATTAGTACAGCTTATCTCAAAGCCATCAATGATATCAAAACCAGTTGTAGTGCGATCATATAAACTACAGCCAGACTCAGAGAGTCGTGGCAGAATGCGTAATGTTTCAGATCTTCCACAAATTACGCACGTGAGAGTGATTGGTTTGTCTGGTCCTGGTAAAGGTCAAACAGCACAATACAAAATTCCAGGCAAGTTAGCACGTCGTCGAAGCATTAAAATAGACATCGACCTTAAAGGCGGCAAATTAATGCTTTCTAAAGACTAAAAAAGAAGTAAGTGAGTCGCTCAGGAGGGCGGATTTTTGTTTTAAAAAAAGGAGAAGGTATGAAGAAGAAATTATTAATGGCATTGTTTGCAATTGCAACTGTTTCAAGTATGCATGCATCATCAAAGTATCGCCTCACTATCGATAACGATACTGATGGCAAGCAAGCAAGTAAATTTGAAGTAAAGCTTTTTACGCGCAAAGAGCAAAATATTTTGAGTAAATATAAAACGTTTACGTTGCGTGCAGGAAAAGAGAAAACGATTAAGTCTGGTAGCCCTATTCGCTTGATTACTGTGAGAGGATTAGAGGGCACGGGCTTCGGGCAAGAATCGACCTTTACCATCTCTGATGACACATTACAACAGCGTATGAAAGTTGATATTGATATCAATAGCGCTGGAAAAGTTGTTCTTTCAATCGATAAAAACAACTAAAATAATAGAGCCGCTCTTTTTTAGGGCGGCTTTATTTCATTTTTGAGGGGTGAGTTATGAAAAAAATAGTTTTTTTTCTGGCAATAATATGTGCCTTTGTTGGCGTTTCTGCTGAGCAATCTCATAGGCGTACGACGCATTTTCGAAATAACCCCAATTGGAAGCAGCCGAAGTGGTATATGCTTGAAGGGATCCGAGTAGATAACGAAACGAAAGGATCAGAAGCGAGCCGATTACGCGTAAAGCTTTTTTCATATGACTCTCGTGAAAGAGAGTATGTGCTTGATGCCGGACAAGAGACTCGTCGTAAACTAGTATCACTTACAAGCCTGCCGGTAATCACTCGGGTACACGTGGCGGTAGTTCAAGGAGCTGGGAAAGGCCAAAAAGCTTTGTATGAAATTAAACCATCCTATGATCGTAAGCGATTAAATCTGGTAGCGCGCTATAGAAATGGAAAATTAGTTCTTTCCAAGAAGTAGTACTTACGTCTTTCTTCGAAACTTTTTCTCAATATCAAGTAACGGAATCATCCATCCTGTGGGGCGTCCATGCGGGCAGCTAAAGCGATTAGGCGTTTCATGAAGATCTTTAATCAGTTCTTGCATTTGCGAATGCGTAAGCACGTCGCCTGCCTTCACGGCCGCCTTGCATGCCATTTGCGCGCGGAGCTTATCGTGAATTTTTTTATGGAATTGTTCTTTATCGATGTTCTGAAATTCTCGAATCCATCCAATCACTTGCTGTACAATTTCCTGGAGTGGCGTGTTTTTTAAATGCACCGGTGTTGATTGAATAATGAGCTGCTCTTTAGAAAAGGGCTCAATTGTTATGCCGTGTTGCTTGAAAATATCAAGATGCGCTTCAAGGAGTGTGCGATCTTCTTGCGAGCAATTAATCAGCTGTGGAAACATTAAATTAATTGTTGGAAGATCTTCAAATCGTTGTGCAAATTGCTCGTATAAAATACGCTCATGCGCTGCATGTTGATCGAGCAAAAAAAGTCCGTCTTGCTGTTCGATCAAAATATACGTTTTTGCGTATTGCCCAATAATCGTGTGTGATTCATCGGCTGTTTCGATAATAGGGATTGTAGTTTCGGGTGGCAGAGGTGCGGGCGATGCTGTAGGTATGGGGGCTGCTGTTGCAGTTGGCGCAACGGATGTATCCGGCGCGGATGGAACAAAAGATGATTTAAAGATATCAATGTCTTTTTCTATTGAGGTGAATGACGCCGGCTTAAACGCAAAAGATGGTGATGCAGATGGCGTTGTTTGCGCGGGGGCTTGATAAAAAGAAACCTCTTTTTTTATTTGTTTTGAGACGTGCTTCTCAAGAGCTTGGCGAACAGTTTGTAATATAAGTTGTTCAACGGTGCGCGGATGAGCAAACGTGATTTCTTCTTTGCGCGGATGCGTATTAACGTCTATGAGTGCTGGATTAATGATAATTGATATGGCAGCCATCGGGTATCGCCCATTGGGAATTACATTATTGTATCCTTTGACGAGCGCGCGGCTTAATTGAATGTTAGTTACCCAACGATTATTAACTAAGAAAAAAATACCACTGCGATCGTATCGAAACCACTGATGATTTGATATTGCGCCTGATACGGAAATTCCTTTATCACTTCGCGTTGCTTCAATTGCCATCATATGCTTGGCGGTAGTCCCATCCCATGCTTGCGCGCAGCGCTGGAGCATTGTTTCTTGTGCGGGGCAATTAAGAAGTTGTCTGCCATCAACGGTTAGCTGAATATGCAAATCAGGGTAAGCGAATGCGAGCGCTTGTACTGCTTGTATAATGTGGCGCGTTTCGGTTTCTCGTTTTTTTAAGAATTTTGCACGCGCGGGCACGTTATAAAAAAGGTCACGAATAGTAAGATCTGTCCCTTGTGGACAGCCCGTTGGTTCAACGGCAATGTTTCCTTCCTGCGCGTTTACTCGTAGTCCTTCTACAGCATCTTTTTCTTTAGTAAGGAGCGTTACTTTCGCAACAGCTGCAATGCTTGCGAGCGCTTCTCCACGAAATCCAAATGTGGTGAGTGAAGGCAATTCATCAACAGATTTAATTTTACTTGTTGCGTGCTTTTTAAAGCAAAGGTGTGCATCAGCTTCATCCATTCCGCACCCATTATCAACAACGCGAATGAGCTGCTTGCCGCCATCTTCAATGAAAAGAGAGATGGTGTTTGCGCCAGCATCGATTGCATTTTCAAGCAGTTCTTTTACAACATTTGCAGGACGCTCAACTACTTGCCCCGCGGCAATCTTTTGTGCTTCATGTAATGGAAGCTGTTTAATGTTAGCCATATTTCTCACAGTTAAAAGGTTCACTGTTTACTGTACAAATATTTTGAGTACCTGTCATGAAAACTCTGCATTCTATTGCAAAAGGTGTGTAGTTTTTATTTGACAAATAACGTGATGCCCTTTACCTTCAGCCACAATCGAAAAAGTATTTAGTTTTTATTACAACAAGAAAGGGTTTGCATGAACCGTGGAATTATTGTTTCGGTTATTTTGCTTTTTAGTGCGTTGCAGGTGGGTGCACTAGGGGTGTGGAATCAGCGCGTTGGTATTGATTTGGGAACGCGTAATTCAATTGTAGTTAAAAATAGCTTGGGAAAAGTAGAGGTGCTTTCAAACGTTCCATCGGCGGTGTGCTATAATCGCGAAACGGGAGATTTAATTTGTTTCGGAGATACTGCACTTCAAAAAATTGGTAAATGCCCTGAAGATATTGTTGCTACTCGGCCGCTAAAAGATGGTGTGATTCAATCGCTTAAATCTACAAAATCATTAATTCAAGCAATGTTTCAATCAGCGAAACTTTCGCTTGGATCGCTTACGCATACGGATATGGTAATTGGTATTCCATGCACGGTAAAAGCGGGCGATTGCGTTGCGATTGAAAAATGCTGCAAAGAGCTCGGGGCTTCCGATGTACTTTTGGTGAAAGAGCCTATTGCTGCTGCAATTGATGCAGGACTGAATATCGGTGGTGATAACGTTAATATGGTAATTGATATTGGCGGAGGTACTACTGATATCATCGCGATTGCACAATATGGTGCACTTGCACAAGAAGCGGTTACAAGCGCTGGCGATGCAATGGATCGAGCAATTGTTGATTATGTAAGAGAAAAGCATCACTTATCAATTGATGAAGAAACCGCTCAAGAAGTAAAATGCAAAATTGGAGCGGTGTGGATTGATGCGCAAGAAGATCATAATTTGAAAATGGAAGTATCTGGCATGGATATGATCCAACAATTGCCACGCAAAGTAACGCTTACTACTCGTGACATCGTGCATGCATTGCGTCCAGCTGCAGATGCTATTTTAGACGCAGCTCATGCAGTTATGAGAAAGCTGCCCCAGCGCGCAAGCGGAGATGTTGCAGATAACGGTATTTTATTAGTGGGCGGTGGTGCATTAATTCCAGGAATGAAAGAAATGCTTGAGGATCGTTTTGAAATTCCAGTAACGATTCCAAATGATCCACTCCTTTCTGTTGCACGCGGTATTGGAAAAATACTCGGCGATTATGATACATATAAAAAAGTATTAAGAAATGCAGCGGATGATTTTTAATTCATTATTTATGCAATAAAGTTAAAGAGCTGGGATTTAATCCCGGCTCTTTTTTTTAGATCCCTGCGCTCGGACGGTACTCAAAACAGTATTATTGTGTGTTTGCAGGCAAATAAGCTGCGCATTGCGTAACGCATCAATGGTCTCAAGCTGCAGTAGTTTTTTTTGAGCAAGCGCAATGGAGGTGCTGTCATACACGAGTTCAATTGCGTGAGGTGTAATATTACATGAGCGTAGTGCAGTGCTTCCTACTTTTTGCGCGCACGCTTTTAAGAGTGCTATTGGGTTTTTTGGATGTTTTTGGTATTGCCGTATTTTTGCAAGCTTGCGCGATTGAGTGGTTAAGAGTGCATCTTTTTGTTTGCATGTGTCTACGAGTGGGCAGTATTGCGCTTCATTAGGATAGTTTTGAGTGCGTTGAGAAAGAAGGGATCGATAGAGATACCATTGCGAAAAAACAGACACTCCAATTCCTATAATTACCATGCCGATCAATGCGCTACTTGCCAAAAGCCATCGTCGTACTTCTTTTTTGGTATGCGCGGGCACAGGGGTAATAAAATTAATAGGTTTCATTATTAGTTCCTTGCATTACAAATAATCCACACGCAGTGAGGAGCGGTAATCGCTGGTTGTCTTTCAGTTGCATGTCTGGTGGAAGTTTTAAAATACGTGAAAGATCTTCTTTAAAAAACAAACGCTCAATTCGATTATTGTGGGTGTCCATTGATTGTGCAAGTTGTGCGCGGCGGTATGCGGTTCCATACATATGCCGATAGCAGTGCGTTAATGCCATGCGTTCTGTGGTAAGTATTGTGAGGGGAAAGTGATGTTCGATTGCCATAAGCTGATATTGAAAGAGGATGGGCTTTGGTATACCGCACAGATAAAATATATGATGATGATCAAGTGAGTAAAGATACGTATGCTTCCATTGCAGATGTGGTGCGTGGCTAACCGGAAAGTGTGAAGGGTTAGGATGCGCGGTATGCAAAGAAAGAATGTGTTCTTCAGTTGTTGGCCCGTGAAGCGCAAAGAGAAGCGGGACAGTAGCATTACATTTTTGATACCAGGTTTGTATCAAGGAGCCAATTGCAGTGGGATTAAAGAGCGTAAGCCGCTCTAGCTCTAGATGCTGCAATCGCTTGTGCTCAATAGAGAGTAGGCTCAGATCATTAGTTGCTTGATTGCGCCTGATCCATGCACCTGTTATGGAGCGTGGTGAGAAAATAACGGTATATGCTTCATGGCTACTTTTTTGATCCTTCATTGCGTATGCTTCCTACTACAATACGATCATTAGCTTGCATGTCTTTCTGAACGATGACATCGCAAAATCCTTCTTTTTCAAATAATTCTTTAACACGCTTCCCTTGCTGATATCCAATCTCAATGACCAGCTGTGGAATCGAATTTTGTTGTAATATCGATTGTGGGCGTACATATTTTTTTGCTTGCGTAATTACTTTTTTTACAATTGAAAGCCCTTCATCCGATGCAAGGAGCGCTACAGGATCTTCCCATTCTTTCACAGAGGCGTCAACGTGCTGCCATTCTTGTGATGAAATATAGGGAGGGTTAGAAATGATCATATCAAATTGCATTGTCGAAGGAATGTCTTGCAAAACGTCAGAGGAAAGAAACGTAATAGAATCGATATCGTTATGCTCTGCATTTTTTCGTGCAAGAGTAAGAGCTGAATCTGATATGTCTGATGCGAATACTTGTGCAGAAGGGATTTCTTTTGCGATAGAGAGGGCGATGCATCCAGATCCAGTACAAAGATCAAGAATTTTGAGCGGCACGTTGCCGAGTTTTTTTAATTGTAAGATCAAGTTCACGCACCATTCTTCAGTTTCTTGGCGTGGAATCAGCGTAGGTGGTTCTACCAAAATTTCACATGAAGCAAAGGGGACAGATCCAATTAAATACTGAATAGGAAGATTGTCTTCTACCTGTTTTTTTATCCAAAAATCAAGAGTGCTTTTTTGTTCGTTTGTCAGTGTGATTGTTCTCTTAAGCAAGAGAGTGGTTTTTTTTTGCTCAGTGATCGCTTCCAAGACCCACCAGGCATACTGCGTGCAGAGTTGCTCGTTACAATATTTTTTACAGAGTTGATCCGCAATTTCTTTAATCAGTTGGTTAATATGAACATCTGCATCAATCATGGTACCTTCTTTTGTATTAGGGTGTTATTAATGCATTTTCAAATGGATGTTCTGTTAAAAAAGCACGCTCATCATCCGCAACAGACTCAAGTGTGAAGTTTCGCACCGCTTCATCTTCATATCCATACCGAATACCAATGAAGGGATAGTCGCGTTTATGAACGGCTGTTTCAACTGCTTGCAAATTTTTTAATTTGTCATCAATAAAGATAATTTTTTTCGGGTGATAGCTAATTTTATTCAGCCAGCTTGTGAGCATTTCACCTTTATTGTGATTACCGCTAAAGATGATTCCATCGATGTATAGCCCGGCTTTTCCGTGACCATGGCCATGGGTAAGGGGGCATTCGTATGGGTCTGTTTTAGTGAAATGGATACCTAAGCGACTCAGTTGCTCAATAGTGCGCTGCGTTAATTCAAGTGAGCGTGCCGTGAGTGCAATAACAGATACGCCTTTGCTTTGCAGATCATTAATAACCGATATGGTTTGCTTTTCTACTGGGATGAGCCAACTATGAAATTGAATATGAAAGAGTTCTGGGAGTGTAAGATCAATCGCTTGCAGTAGGCTTTTTCCTTGTGTTTGAAACTGCTCTACCTTGGCAGTGAACCATTGATCACTACCTAATTCAGTGGGAGTTTTGGCGACGGTATTATCAATATCAAAAATAACTAACAGATCTTTATTGTATTCGTCTGGCTGAATGTATTTGTAAATATCGGTAATGCTAACGCTTTCGACTATTTTATCAGGAACGCGGGTAATCCAGGAATATACGAAATACAAACTGAGGCCCAGGCATGATGCAATGATAAGATATTTGTATGATTTCATAGAGCGCTCACGTATTTAGTAGATTTGTAATGTATTCATTTTTATCAAATTCTTTGAGCTGGTCAACCTGTTCGCCAAATGTAAGGTACCATATTGGAATGGTAAGTTCATCTGCTATGGCAAAAACAATTCCTCCCTTGCCTGTACCATCCATTTTGGTAAGCACAATGCCATTTACATTCGTACATTCTTTAAAAAGTTTTGCTTGTTCAAAAGAGTTTTGCCCAAGCATCCCATCGATAGTTAATAACGTTTGTATATTTTCATTGGGTAGTTGTTTATCAATAACGCGCTTTATTTTTGCGAGCTCATTGAGTAGATGTGATTTAGTATGAAGTCGGCCGGCTGTATCGATAATTAAAATGTCGTACGATTCTTTTATAAAGCGCTCGCATCCTTTAAATACAACCGATGCAGGATCTTGTGATTCGGTTCCTTGTTCAATAGCAACACCTGTTTTTTCTGCCCATTGTGCAAGCTGTTGCGTTGCTGCTGCGCGGAAGGTATCAGCCGCAACGAGTAATACTTTTTTGCCAAGTGATTGATACTGGTGCGCTAACTTTGAAGCAAAGGTAGTTTTTCCACTGCCATTAATACCGACTAATACAAATACGTTATTTTCAAAAGAGGGTGCAGCTGGTTTTGAAAGGATAGAAAGTAAACTTTCATGCAATGCCGCTTTCAGTGAGTTGCCTTCGGTAATATCGCCAGCAGCGTGTTTCTTTTTCAGTTGCTCAATAATTGAACGCGTAGTAGCTACTCCGGTATCGGCAGAGAGCAGAATGACTTCAAGTTCTTTAAGAAGCTCGTGATCAATTTTTTCTCGACCAAAAAGAGTGCCGAGTTGTGATGTGATACTCGAGTATATTTTTTTGAGACTGCTTTTGATAAAGCTAAACATGTTGGCAATTCCTAGATTGGAGGTGCTTATTTAGCTTTTATTATACCGTATTATGATGCTATTGCGAGAGATGAGCGCCTGCCCGCCCTAAAAAGAGTTTGATCCTTCTATAGTCGTTGCCCGTCAAAAGGGAATAGGTTTGCATGAAAGCGTGCAGATGCTTGGAATCAAAACGATCATTTTTTTTCAGATTTTCAAGTATTGCCAAAAGAAGTTCATCCACATTTGCCACGATACCGCTCAAGCTAAAAAGCCGATGCACCCATAAGGGTTGGGCCAGAAATTGATATGAAATTGTTGGGTTTGCGGGCGAGACAAAGGCATGTATTTTTGCCGGATGAGCAGGGGCCATATAGTGGCATCGCTCGTGCTCAATGATCCCCAATGGAACACTTTTGAATGTGGTTTTTAAAAATTCAAAAATTTGCGGCTGCTCTTTTTTGAGCTCTTGTTCTGTTTTTTGATAGGCAAAAGGGGAGCGTGAAGGATCGATAGATCCTGTTGAGACATCATAAACAACGCCGATCGAGGTCTGTGAATTCTGCTCAATAGATACGAGGGATCCATACGCAGGAAAGTCGTCCCATTTCCATGTTTGGGCGGTAAAGTGGGCAAGAGAGCTTTCAATGATCTCACCAAAGGGTTTGTTGGCTTTTTGTATCATCCGAATGTCCTTTGTCTAAAAATGCACCCAAAAATGTTTTTCTGTGAATAAGAGATTCTTGCAGGGCATCGATCGCTTCTCGATGGATTGGCGTAGCATAGCCTTTGTGCTTCTCAAAGGCATATCCGGGAAAGATGCCTTCATATTTCTCCATGAGGCGATCGCGCGTTACTTTTGCCACAATCGAGGCGGCTGCAATTGAGCTTGATTTCGTCTCTCCTTTGTAAAAATGATATAGGGGAATATCCGTAATGCCGGTATTTTCGAGCTCTAAAGGCATTGCGTCCACTAAAATAGCGCCAACGGGATCATTGCATCGAGCCAGCAAGCTGACAAGGGCCCGTTTCATGGCAATCTTGGTTGCTTGATAGATATTATACTGATCAACGATTCGATTATGAGCGATACCGAGTTGATAGTGGCAATTTTGAATAATCCATTTATACGCTTTGTGCCTCTCATCGACGCTTAAAATTTTGGAGTCTTTTAGGAGGGGATTAGTGCGGTTTCTAGGGAGAATAACGGCCGCTGTGACCAGTGGCCCAGCGAGGCATCCTCGGCCTACTTCATCGATACCAACTACGAGCTTTTCCTGCTCCCACAGGCTCTTTTCGTATGAGTTCTTACGTATCTTAACAGTGACTTTTACCATTCTCTTAGGCCAGCTTTCGTTTGACAAATAGGGCAAAATGCGTACAATTAGAAATATAGCAGTTCTTAACCATACTATTTAATGTATTATTTTAGTAAGAGGAGTTTCCTATGGCAACTTCGACTCAACTGAGAGTCAAAGAGCTTCTCAGGGAAAAAGGGTGGACTACCAAGATTTTAGCAGAAAAAACAGGTATGTCCGAGAGTTATTTGACACACATCAAAAATGGCACGCGTCGTTGGAACGAAGATTCTCTTCGAAAACTCGCAAATGCCTTTGAACTCAGCCCAATTGAGCTCTTTGCAGAGCGTCGAAAGCGCACTGATAACATCGACAAAAATGTAAGCATGCCTGAACAGTCAGATGTTGAATTAAAGGTGCAAGTTGTTCCAGTAGTGGGCGAAATCCCTTCAAATCCATCTCCATACAACAATCAACTTATGCAAATTACCACTGGTTACAAAGATATTTTTGTGCCGGTTTTGAATTCGAATGATAATTCGATGTTTTCTCTTTGTGTAGAAAACAATGCAATGGCTCCTTTCTTTGTGAAGGGTGACTATTTGATTATTTCTCCAGAAATCTGGACTCGATCTGGTGATATTGCTTCTGTTGAGTATGGAAATGATACGCCAGTAAAAGCTATCATGCAGGTAACCTATACGGAGGACTTTATCGTCCTTGAGTCTGTTAACCATAAGCAGCCGCCTATTGCGCTTGTTCGTGGAAAAGACCATTTCCGTATTATTGGCCGCGTAATTCAGCGCCAGCAAAAACTTGCATAATACGTATTGAAATTAAAAAGATGCCAAAAAGGCTGGTAAAATCTGGCTTTTTTGGTATCTTTATGTCTATAACCCCTCTTGCAGGGGGACATACTAAATAATGGGGATGGTCCTCATTATAGTCACATTACTTCCAGTTAGTATGAGGTTTTATATGTCACAACGTTATGAGGTGCTGATTTTAACAGTACCTGAGATTACACAAGATGAGTCTAAGCAGCTTGAAACTGAGCTTGATAAGCTGATCACTGAAAACAAAGGATCTGTCCTTTCGTTTGAAAAGTGGGGCAAGTATAAGCTTACCTATCCAATTCGTCACAATGAGTACGGAGTATATTTCTTGATTCGCTACGAAGCGCCTGAAGTACTTACTAAAAAAGTTGACGAACTTTTCAGAATTAAACTAAACAACTTCGTGATGCGTCATGTGGTAACTGCTCTTAAGGGCGATTCACTTGAGTATCAACGTCCGAAATCTTTGGAAGAAGCGCCTACATCTCGCGATATGAGCAGCTTCCTTAAAGAGAATAAAATGGAAGGTCTTTTGTCTTCTGTAGACGATAAGAAAGAAGCTGTTTCACAAAAATCAGTTGCACCGGTTGCTTCTCGAGAAGCTGAAGTTGCTACAGAATCTGAATCTGCATCTGCAGAATAATTTGGGTAGGATTATAGTATGACTAAGAAAATTAAATTAAAAATTAGTGCCCGTTTAATGAAAAAACGCACTCGCCGCGCTTCAGCGGGAAGCGCAAAGCAATGTCGTTTTTGCGGAAATGCAGAACACTTGCAAAACATTGACTACAAAAACGCTGGCTTTTTGCGTGGGTTTTTGACAGAGCGTGGTAAAATTTTACCAGCACGTATTTCAGGAAACTGCAATTTGCATCAGCGAAGACTTTCAAGAGAGGTCAGAAAATCTCGCTGTATGGCATTGCTTCCATATACGGCGCAGTATAATTAAGCAAAAAGGAAGCCCGCAGAAATGCGGGCTTTTTTCGATATGAACGAAAAGCAATACAAAATTATTATCGCGTATGATGGCACTGGCTATGCCGGTTGGATTCAGCAGCCGAATGAACCATCGATTGTGCAAGCATTGCACGATGCATTTGAAAATGTGTTTGGCAAGCCCATTCGCCTGCTTGGTGCATCTAAGACTGATGCGGGAGTGCATGCGATGGGGCAAGTTGCGGTATTTAAAACTGACCTTGCAATTGATCCAGAAAAAATGAAATGGGCATGGAATAATGCATTGCCTGAATCGATTAGTATACGATCGCTTGAGCATGATGATCTGTTTTATCCGCATGCAAACGTACTGCGCAAAACGTATCACTATGATTTGTTTGTAAGTCAGCCGTTGCCGTTTGTGGCACGTTATGGTTTTCAGCCATTCGGAAAAGTTGATTGGGAGTTATTCAAGCAAGCATTACAACTTTTTGAGGGAACGCACAACTTTTCGGCGTTTTATACCGGCAATGATCGAGACGATACGCAGCGCACTATCGATGAAATTCAGTTAGAGTGGAAAGCGGATTTAAATATGTATCGAGTTGTTGTAGTTGGAAAAGCGTTTTTAAGACACATGGTGCGGCGAATGATTGGGGCGGCCCTTGCCGTTGCCCAGCGAGATACAGTTTCACTTGAAGATATAACAAAAGCATTGCACACTGGTGAATCAAATTTTGCATTACCAACAGCACTGGCTAAAGGATTGATGCTCTATAAGATTGAATATAAAAAATAAGTATTTGGGGTTAAGCATGTCACGAAATATCAAACGTATTATTCTTATCTCACTCATTACGGCTGTGATTGTAGCAACAGCAGGATGGTTTTTATTTGTTCGGCAAACGGGCCCGCAGATTATTGAATTTGATATCAATCGTGATGGAAAAGATATCATGGCAATTTATGAACGAGATTGGGATTGGCTTATTCCCGGAGATCGTAATTCTTTTTCCCCTGAATTAATGATGGCCTATCGTGCTCCGCAGCAAAATCCAATGTACGCTGGAAGACTCAAGATCAAAGTGATGCGTGATGAAAATGATAAGTTAATTGGCTTTGTTGCCTGGTTTATGAAAAATGCCGACGTTGGGTTTTTAAACTTTTTGGACGTGAATCCTGAGTATCGTGGTAAAGGATACGCAGAAAAACTTGTGCGTTATGCCATGGATCAGATGATCAAAGGCGGTGCTAAAAAACTCACCATGGTAACCTATACGCATAATGCTCGAGCTCGGAAATTTTATAATCGCATTGGATGGCGTGAAACAGGAATTGAAGGCAAGCAGGTGCATTTAGTGTATTATCCGTAATTCTCGTTGAAGTATCTCTAAATTTATATATTCTCCTCTATAACTTTTTAATTTTATTGAGGAGATTCATATGTATGCAAATTCAAAATATATCGGGCGTGGTCTACTTATTGGCCTTCTTAGCTTTACCGCTTTTTCGCCTTGTAGCACGATGCAGGCAAAGGGGCTTACTCCAGCACAGGCATTAGTGCTGATGGCAGCACTAGCATCAATAGCACCAGATGAGGCAATAGGTGCAATTGATGGTTGGAATCCTTGTGATACCAACGAGGATGGCGTGTGCAAGCGTAGGGACGAAGAAGGTAACTTTTTTTCAGTTGTGCGTGATCAAACCGTTTCTCTGGAAATGCAGCTTGAAGGATGCGAAGGGAATGCTCGGTGCACTTCTAAACGTTCTGTAAGAAAGTACGATGATGGTAGCTTCAAGGTATCATTGGGAGATGGGCGTTTTTCTGAGCCCTCTTGGACGTGCTTGTGTGAAGCTCCAAAAGATGTGGTAGCAGTATGCCCATCAGGTGGCAAGAAAGCTCAAACGTACGCTAATGCAACACGCGCTGCTCAAAAACATCACAAATTTCCACAACCAAAGAGAAAGGGAGCTCGCCGTCGAGGATAGAGCGCTCATTATTTCTTACGCGTAATTTTTTTAGATCGGTGTATACTTTCCCGCAATGAATGATTATTTATTGCGGGAGTTTTTTTATGTTTAAAAAGATGTGTTTTTTAATAGTTGCCTTTGTATGTCTTAACGCTGGTATAGTGCCGCAATTATTTGCTAATGAGAATGGGAAAGCAAGATCGCATGTAGATCGTGCAAAAACAGCTGCTTGCGTAGCTCTAGGTATGCTTTACGCTGCGGGTGGTTTAGTTGGAGGAATTTGTTATTCTGCTGGTAATGTTGGCCCTGCGCATTCAGATGCACCGCAAGATTCTCAGGCTATTCCTTTTGCGCGCGTTGTAGTTGGAAATAATAATTTTCCTGAAATGGGATGTGAGGTAAAAGCAACAGCTTTGTTTGATTCTGATGGAAGCTATAGTGCTAACGTTTCTGATGTAGGCTCATGTTCTTTTTTTGTACGGCTTGGGCGATCGGGTTCGTGTAGCGTGGGGAATGTTTCAGGTGCATCGTGCACCACTCCAAGTTCTCCATGGGCGCCGTCGATTGTAATAGGAGATGATCGTTCGTCGTCAAATTGTGCAGTGCGATGCGTTGGCGCTGCATCCTCTCATCCCGGAGATCCGGATTTTACCTGCGATAGCCAATGGGCATGTACCAACTATGTAGCGCCGGGTGCCATCTGCGAAGTTGCAGAAAGCCAATTAGGTGACCTTAAATGTTCATTGAGTGATAAGGAATCAGGATGAAAAACAGTGTTTTGAATGTGTTTTTGAGTGGACTGCTTATTATTTCAGGGTCTATGCTGTGCGCAAATCCAAATTCCAACACGGAGCTTTTGAATGCAGCAGATGATGGAGCAGTGGTGATTCAAGTAGCAAGCGACGGCTTAGAAGGGGTAGCAGAGGCCGACTCGGGCACTTCTGCCGAGGTACAGTTTCCCAGTCTGCAGAGTGATAGGCGCTCACCCGAGAAGAAAAGGCGGGATGAATGCCGAGCGTGTTTGTACCATAATGCGTGCGTTGGAGTGACATATGTTTGTTTGGGTTTAGGATGTTTAGCGCTACTTGGGCGTGCGGGATAGCCGCGCATGATTTCCTATTCTTTTAAGATCTCTATATACTCTCCCGCTAAGCAATATAACTCTTAGTGGAAGAGATTCGATAATGAACAAAAAAATATACTTTATTTTATTTTTATTACTTGCAATCGCGGGTAATTGCGCTGCAATGCAACTAGATGGCAGCGGTCAGCCCGAAGGATCACGCGCGTTTTCAGCGGGTCAAGCACTTGTTGCATTTGCAAGTCGTGGCGGTGCTTCTGGCGATGATGGTGATACAGATGTTGAGCGAGCAGGAGGCGAGCATGCGCAAGAAGGAATGTCTTTTGATCCTCAGGAGGTCTGTGCGTGTGGAGTCTTTTGTTGTTCCGTCGTTGTGGGCGGCATTGTTTTTGCCATAACGCATGGCGCATCTTAGGCTCTGTGAACAAAAATTAAAAATGATATTACAACTCTCTCTATTATAAGTATATTACCATTCCGTTCGTCCTGAGCTTGTCGAAGGATACGGGCGGAAAAAGGACATTTTACCATTCGTTTCCTTCGACAAGCTCAGGACGAACGGTTGGGGTCCCCGCGAAGCTCTGCGAAGTGGGGTTAAACGATTGGGGTCCCCGCGAAGCTCTGCGAAGTGGGGTTAAGCGGTTGGGCTCCTACGAATCCTTTGCGGAGTGAAGTAACATTCAGTATCAAAGTAAAAATTGATTAAATAATTTTTTGTTCACAGAATCTAGTGATCTAATATTTTTTGCACATCATGTATTTCTTTTTATACTTACCGTTCGTGAGTCGACAAAAACAATTTCATACGTTATATGGAGCGAATATGCAGACAACTAGAAAATCCCGTTTTTTTCTTTTTTTTGTAATGGCTATAAGCGCATCTCTATGCACTGCGGCCGACGGTGGTAATGCGGGGGACATTAGGGGAGGGGGTGTTTTTCAAACGGGTAAAGTTCGCGATTGGATTAAGCCAGTGTTTGTGGCAGCGCTTTTAGCATCTTCTGGTCAAGCAATTGTTCATAATGCAAGTAACGATGCTCTTCCATATTGTTTTTCAGATGAACTTAGTGAGTCTCAAGGAAATGCGTCGGAACTAACTTTACCAGTTGCAGATTCACCATGGCAAATGGCAACAGCATATTTTATTCCAGGAGGCGATTGTACAGTTCGTTGTGTAGCTACTCGAGCGGATTGGTTGGGACCACTTCAGGCAATATGTGCGGATTTTCCTGGGTGTGCTGATATGGAATTGCAAGGGGCGTTTAATTGTGTTGTTTCGTCTTCTTTTGTAGATCAATTTCGTTGTACAATTTCAATGAATACTACTGCTTTGCCTGCTCCTGAAGATGGTGGTGAGCCAGAGCTGGACGATGAATTGCAATCTGATGATGATGTGATAGTGTGATCACATACAAATCACATTATTAAAAAAAGGATTGCAGATGGCAGTAGTTCTTAATGATAAAGGTGCAGAGTATGCACGCGGCATGATTCAACAAGGGCGATTTGATCTAGAGGGCGATTGGGCATCCAATCAGCCAACTTCCGCTGATGGTGATGCATATCTTGCAGATCACAGTTTTGAAGAATATGGCAATTGGTTTTTGGGCGTAAATCCGGATGCTGGTCCAAATACTAAAGAGCGCTATGAATTTCCGGTTGGCAACTTTAAGCAAATTTTCCGGAGTGGAGTAATTGCGGCCGAGCAGCGTGCTGGCCAGTATCATCATGAAGATATCAAAAAAGCGGCTCATGAACTGCTTGAAATGATGCCAAAATAGCCTCATATCTCAAAAAAAAGCACCCAAAAGGCCCTTTCGGAAGGGCCTTTTGCGCGTCTATACTCCTTTTGATACAATGAGAATAGATGGAAGATAGTCAATTTTATGGGGGTTATGATGAACAAACTATTCTGGTTTTTACTTGCCGTTTCTCTTTTTGGTGTAACATACGTATTTTCTGCACAAGAAGGCGCAGGAGCAGCTGCAGTATCAAGGCCTTCTTTACTGGATCGTATGGAGGAGGTTGAAGGTACTGCTGATATGCCCTTTCAAGATGCCTTCGATGCTGTGTTTGAGGAGCGACCAAAAAATCTTGCAGATTGGAAACCGTTTAATTTACGTATGCACACTCGGTTAGTCATGGCTGGGAACCTAGGTTTTGGTAGATGTGGGGTACTTATTTGTGAAGCATATCAGCCGGGTGGCCTTCTTGAGGGCAAGAGTGATATCGTTTTTCCATTACCTGAATATTGGGTGGCATCAAACCACAATATTCATGGCATGCGTTTTTTACTAGATAGAAATAGCGACGCAAAAGGTAAAACGCCTCAGGCTTTTATAGATGGCATGATGCAGGATGTTTTGGATAATGATGGAGCAGGTCAAAAAGATGCCATTAAGTTTCTTATTAAACGAAATGCATGGCGTGGACGAGAAAGAGAAGATTCAAGAATTGGAGATGCATGGGAGGAAGTATACGCTCAATGGGATCACTCAATAAAGCGTTCCAGGCATCGCTTGATCGGCATGCCGCGACGACGATTTGCTCGTAGATAATTATTTTTGCATTTCTTTGGGTACTTGAATGCCCATATGTTCCAAAATAAATGGTGCAATATCGCGCAGCTGCTGTAATGGTAGCTGCGTTTTTTTATTACGTTCGTTTTGATTAATCCATAAGAATGGAACCGGGTTGATGGTATGCGCGGTGCGGGGTTGGTGCGTTTTTTCATCCCACATCTCTTCCGCATTGCCATGATCGGCCGTGATATAAAGCGTGCCATTCAATTCTGAGACAACGTGCTTATATAGTATTCCCAATTGCCGATCGATACATTCAACTGCTGTGACAGTTTCTTGAAAATCCCCCGTATGGCCGATGATATCTGCATTGGCATAGTTAATAAGATAGAAATCGCATGGATTGGAGTGCAGAGAATCGATTACGGCTTGGGTAATTTTTTCCGCCGCCATTTCTGGAGAGCGTTTTTGCGTAACATCATCTTGGGTAGCAATGAGTAATTGCGTTTCATTTTTCTCAGGCTCTTCCTTGCCGCCATTAAAAAAATAGGTAACGTGCGCATATTTTTCTGTTTCGGCGATTGCAAACGTAGTTTTTCCGTGTTCTGCAAGTACATGCATAAGCGTATTGGTAACGGTGGGCACTGTAAGCATATGATTGGTATGCATGCCATTATCGTATGAAAAGGGTGTAGTGAATCCGGCCAATGTAATTTTTTTTCTATCAAACGCATCAAATGCTGGGTCTGAAAAGCTGGCTGCCAATTGCCGCACGCGATCGGGGCGAAAATTAATACAAATTACCCCGTCGCCATCTTTGATTACCGCAGTAGGATCAAGTTGGGTAGGCGGAACGAATTCATCAGTGATGTTGTGGTTGTAGTATTGATCAAGTGCACTTTTCCAATCTGAAAATTCATTGTCTTGCTGTTGTGTGATCATCTCATAGGTTTGCTGCGTGCGCTGCCAATTTTTGTTGCGATCCATTGCATAGAATCGGCCGGTAATAGAACCAATTTTTGCGTTATATTTTTTTAATTCTCTATCAAGGGCGCTTAAAAAAATTTCGGCCGTTTTGGGAGGAGAATCGCGGCCATCTAAAAAGGGGTGGACTACAATCTTTTCAATGCCTGCTTTGCGCGCCGCTTTTAAAAAAGCAAAAAGATGCTGCATGTCTGCATGTACGCCTGCATCTGAAAGCATCCCAATAATATGCAAGGTGCTGTTATTTTCTTTAACCCGCTGAAGTGTTTTAGAAAGTGCTGCATTCTCAAAAAAGGATTCATCAGCGATTGCGCGATTTACGATTTCCAGTGGGCTTGGGATGATACGGCCAGCGCCAATGGTAAGATGGCCTACTTCAGAATTGCCAATATATCCTTCGGGCAGCCCAACCGCTTTTCCGGATGCATGCAGTAAGGCATGCGGATATTCCTGCATCCATCGATCCAGGTGTGGCGTGTGCGCATGAGCGATTGCATTATGATCTTTTTGCTCTCGCCATCCAAATCCATCAAGAATCACGAGCATTTGAATTGCTTTTTTTTGTAAAGCCATAAGCGCAAACCCTTCTTTTTTGGCATATGAAACGCATATAGTGAATGAGTTTATGATCAGTAGTGATAGTAAATCAATAGGGGAGGTTTTATGTACTCTAAGTCTATATGTATTGTGCTTTTGTTTAGTCTATCGTTTTCATGCCATGCGGGTTGGAAGCGAAGGACTCGAGCTTTCTTTCACAAACTTTTTTCAAGAAATCAAACCGAGCAGTCTGCGGTGTATGAAGACAATGCTCCAGAGTTTGGGTCGCAGGCTAGTCAACCTGATGATGCAGTGATTGGCTCACAAGCCAATGGAGATGATGGTGCAAGTTGTGCGACTTTTTCAACTGATACAACTGATATGACGATACCCCAGCAAGCAGCAGGGCCTCAGCACGGAACGCCTGTCTATGGCGTATCATCTTCAGATGAGGAGGATGAGTATGTAAGTGTGAGTGGAGCAGATAGGGAGGGAGCGCGAGTTATTGTACGCTATAAATCAGTACCGGCCAACCTAGGGCGTCCGCACTAACGTTTTTTTACTTTGCTGCAATTATCTTTTATGATTTGTACTATATAAAATTGTTACAAGTTATGCAGTGGAGGTGTCTATGTATCGCAATTATATGTGTGCGGCACTATTATTTTTAAGTTCGGTAGCATGCTACGGCGGATGGCGAGATTGCTTTCCATGCTGCGGCAGGCGCCAGCAAGAGTTTCCAGAGCTTGGTCAGCGCTTTGAGCCAGATCATGCCAGCGACGATTCTGATCAAAGCGGTAATGATTCTGATATAGCTGGCGTTACTATAATTTCAGCGGATGGTTTAGAGAGACTATTTATTAGTGATGAACTGCTTGCAGATCACGATGGCGACCTACAAGCAGCAGCAGCAGCTACCGCTAGATTAGCAGCGACGATCGCCCAAGAGTCATAACATTTTTTACATTCTTATTTATTCGCATTACGATGCATACTATTCAGTCTGAGACTATAAGGAGAGAGCAATGAGTAAGTATGTATTGAGTATTGCTTTGTTGTGTTGCGTATCATTGCAAACTAACGCTGTGAAAGCGGATGCCCTTGATGGGGTTGGTGCAGCGTTATTGGCGGGTGCGGCCGAATCTGGTGATGCAAGCGATGAAAGCAGTAGTGAAGAAAGTGATGGTGATGAAGGTGATCGTGTTTGCGCCATACAGGTTGATTTTCAAGGCGATCGCACGCTTACGCAATTGGTAGCATTGCTTCATACTGCTGCGGATTTTGATGCGTTGGATCGAGATACGCAAGAAGGCATTTTAGCATTGCACCCTGCGTTTCGAACCTTTCTTGAAAAAAGCGATGCAGTTGGCCAGCAGGTTGAGGTTGGTTATGAAGATTACGCGCTTATTGGGGCAACCGGCACGGCAATACTGCGCACGCCAATCAAAAAGAGTGAGATGCCTGCCGAATTGGGTGAGTTACCGTATGTTACGTGCACGGCACTTGCAGAGGTGCCAAATAATGCAGATGAGGTGAAGCGAGTGCTTGCTGCCGCACAAGAAGAAAAACGAAAAAAAGATCGGTTAAGCGCTTCTCGAGTTGCTCGTTGTAAGCGTTGGCTACGCAATAGATTGCGTTAAGTAAAAAAAAAAAGCACACTAGAACAACACAAAGTGGGTGATATATATTTATTATAAGCTGTTGGGGGCTTTGCAGTATTATGAAAAAAAATAAAATTTTTCTTGCATTAATGTGCGTATTTAATTTTTTAAGTGCTGCTATTGAGCAGCTTCCTCTTTCAAAAAAAGGTGCGGCGTCTGTATTGGATGAGCTGGAGGGCGAAGAACTAACAGAGCAGGAAATGGCTGCGTTGGCGGTGATGGTCCCATCTGAGCAAAGTTTGTTTCAAAAAATGTGCACGAGCACGGTAAGCACGATGCTTGTGTGGTGCTTGCAGTGCCAGCGTAGAGTGGGGCGTATGGTGCGAAGAATGAGACGGCGACTGAGGCGGCGTAAACGGACGGCGTAGTGATTAAAAAGAATACATCAAATGCTCACGAATTTGCAGTGTATCATTCGCTAAATTTTGCCGAGTTGCTGCCAGATGTTGGCAGTGAGATGCATATTGAAGACAGTTCTTTAGTACATAGAATCCAAAGGGTGCTTCGGTTGCAGGTGGGCGATCGGTTTATTTTGTTTGATCGATATGCTCATGCGAACGTTATGATTCGTGACTGTTCTAAAAAATCTGTTCAGCTATACGTCGAGAAGATAACTAGCAATACTTCCTATTCTCCTGAAATCACGTTTTTGTTGCCGGTTCTCAAAAAAGATGCACTTGAAGATGCGCTCTATTATTTGATTGAGTCGGGAGTGAATCATATTCAGTTTTTACATACTGATAAAGAGCAAGGGCGCTGGAGATGGAGCAATGATAGTGATCGTCTTGAGCGAATTGCTATTGCAGCGGCAGAACAATCAAAAAATTTTGCTTTTCCAGAAATTAAAGAGCCGATTACATTTGCTGAGCTTGAAGGGGTGCTACCAAAAAATGCAGCATGTTTTTATGGTGATCCTGCGGGAAAATCAGCGCATACGCTCTTACATGAGAAAGCTCCAGATCAGCTTGTGCTAGCGTGCGGCCCCGAAGGAGATTTTACTCACGCTGAAAAAGAACAATTACATGCAGTATCATTTCAGCCTTTACGATTAACTCCGACTATTTTACGAGCAGAAACGGCCGCTTTTTGCATCTCTTCTCTATTTCGATCAGTCTTTTCGTAATTCCAATTAATATTTTCAGATACAAATAGTACATAATAATGTTGCGTTTGGGTGATCACGCGCAGTAAGCTAGTTATGAACGAAATAGATGTAGTTGCCACTTTTAGGGAGAGTGATCATGCGGCAGGAAAAGTCAGACATATCGTTGTTGCTCATCATTTTAGTACTATTCAGCGCCAGTATTGGCTTACTTCATGGTTTTAAGTTTACGATGCTTTCTGCGTCGTCTGATGAAACACACATCTCTCTTTCGCGGCAAGATATTCTTGATATTCTTTTTATGCAATTACGTTCAGACAATATGGAAAAAGCAGCGGAGGCATTGCAGCAATTTGATCAATCTGCGCAGTCTCAAGTGTTACAAAGTATTTTATCTGATCCGGCCCTTTCAGATGAGCAAAAAATTGTATTTTTAGCAGCGAGTGCTGCGACTATAGATGATGCTTCTCGAAAAGCTGAACTATTTGATGCACTGTATACTCAGTTTGCATCGATGCCAGTGTTTGCTTTGATTGTTGATAGGTATCCACAGCTTATTAAATTAATTCAAAGATGGTCTGCAAAAGATCAAAAGGATGCTTTTGATACCTGGAAAAATGGATCCATAGCATATGTACTTCAGCATGATAATGTGCCGCTCTTAACGAAACTCTATGCTAATGGAATACGCTTGACGCCTACAGAGGCGTCCGTAGTGCTCGATCGCGTTGTTACTGAGCGCCGAGACGCTGGATTTGTGCCGCTTTTAGTGCGCACATTTGGTGCGGATGTTTCCTATAGTCCTGATGGTAAGCGAACCCTTTTGATACAGGCCGTTGATACGAATAATCCTGAAATGGTGCGAGCGCTGCGAGATGAAGGTGCGAGTCCTCGCCTTGTTTTAGATCAGGCCGTTGGATCTGCGATTAGTGTTGCGCATGATAATGGCTTTCATGAGATTGAAATTATTCTTGAAGAGCATTAAAGGATTATATCCTTCGATACATTTTGCTCAGTAAGCTTCGCAAAACACTCAGGACGAGCGTAAGAATAGTGGCGACTTTAGCGTAGCGATCTATTAAAACAGATTGATTTTCGCAGTTGTATGATTTATATGCCTTACTATGAGAAAAAATTATTTTTCCGCTCATCCTGAGTGATTTTGAGTGAAGCTAAAAATTGTATCGAAGGAGACATTAACGCGCTGCGGGATGTTGTTTTAAATAAACCGGTTCGAGAGAATATTCTTTTGTTTTTTTCAATTCCCATTCTTCACGCCCTAGCGAGCTGATTGCGCTCAGCGAGCAATACACTGGATTATCTTCAGGAATATATGCGTGCGCGCACTCTTTTAAAATCAACTCTTTATGAAGTGTGGTGCCGTTTCCCATAAATCGAATTGTTTCAGGGATAGCTTTTAGTTCATCAAGGAGCTTTTCAATCGGGTAGACGCCATATAAAAGTTCTTGATCATTGCGTTGAGCAAGCGCATAAACGTCATTGCCAAATGCATTAAAAAGAACAGCCGTTATTGGATACGCAGGGTCGTGCCATTCATGAGCGGCAGCTTTGAGGGCGTTTACTCCAATGAGAGGGATTTTTTTTGCATAGGAAAGACCGTTAACGGTAGTGATAACTACCCTGAGCGTGGTAAAGGGCCCGGGGCCACAATTGGCTGCGATAAAAGAGAGATCATCCAGTGAGATATTGGCGGATTTGAGCAACGCACTGATGTGTGTAATTAATTCTTTGCTTGCGTTTAATTTTGAAAGTGAATGTGAGGAAATTTGAGTGGTGCCATGTATGAGAGCGATCTGCACCTTATCGTAGGAGTTTTGAATAACCATGTAGTACATTGTGATGCCCGTAATTTAATTGCGATTTCTACACTTTTGTTGTTGGTAAAAGATGCTGAATGAATCGTACTCAATCGTTTTTTCTTTCTTAACGATGACTTTCCCGCAGTTGAGGCATTTCCATCCCTCAAAATTAAGAAAATGATCGAAGAACGACTGAAGTACCATCAAGCCGCCACATTTTTTACAATTCATACTACGTGCTCCTTTTTTAATAAAACACGAAACCTTAAAACAATGCGGCGTTTTAAATTGTCAAAGCTTGTTTCTTGGTTACACCGTATCCCTTTTGCCGGTATACTCAAAATAATCATGGAATTGTGAACTTGTCAATGAAGCAAAAAAAGTACCTATTGAAATTTAAGTGAATCTAAATAGCTCATGAGAAAGAGTGCAGCGGCTACTGCATGCGTCTCTAATTTTTTCTCTTTTGTTTTGGGCCGAGTGAGGCGGGCGGCATGCTTGCTTGAGAGCCGTTCATCCCATAAAACCCATGATACAGAGGGGAATTTGTTTTCAAGCTCTTTCATATGCGCTTCCACTTTGAGCGTTTGATCGCTTTTGGTGCCCTTCATTGTTTTGGGATGGCCAACAACGATCGTTTTGATGGGTTCTTCATCAATGATACGAGCAAGTTCTTTGTCAAGGTCTGGGCTTGCTACTGTGGTGTAGGGACGCGTTGTGATTCCGAGTGCATCGGAAATCGCAATGCCGGTCCAGCTGTCTCCGATATCTAATGCCAAAATTTTCATAGTGCCCTTTACGTACGTATAATTTTTTTCAAAAACGAGTATACTAAAGCTCTAAGTTTAAATTATTAACACATAAAGGAAACTGGATGGATACTTTCCTTATTTGGTCATGGATTGATTGGTTACTTGGGGGCCCGCTTATTATATACGCCGTCGGAATCAGTATCATCTGTACCGTTGCATTTCGATTTGTTCAGTTTCGAGCATTTTTCAAAGCATGGCGTGATATTCTTGCTCCCAAAAGTGAGTCTGCTAAAGCAGGCGGGATGACGCCCTTTCAAGCATTTGTAAATACGCTGAGTACCAATCTGGGTAACGGTAGTATTGTCGGTGCGGCTACTGCAGTAGTAGCAGGTGGCCCAGGAGCGGGAATTTGGGTATTGATCGTTGGGTGTTTAATGATGGCGGTTCGCTTTGCAGAGGTATATGCAAGTACGTGGTTTGGTGCGCGTGCGCCCAAAGATACTGTTCTTGGCGGCCCGATGCTTTATCTTACGCAAGTGCCTGGTGGCTCAGTGCTTTCTATGCTCTACGGCATATGCTGCTTAGTCTTTGGTTTAACGGTGGGTAACGCAATGCAAACGCATTCGATTAGTTATGGTATCACTACTACGTGGGGTGTTAATCCGTATATTATTGCTGCGGGTATCACTCTTTTCATGGCGTACATTTTACTCGGAGGCGCCAAGCGTATCGTTGCAGTTTCAGATGCGATCGTTCCCGTTAAAGTGGTTGTCTTTTTTGGATCATCTCTCATTTTAATTGGCTATCATAGTGGCGCGTTATGCGCGTCATTACAGCTAATGGTCCAAAGTGCATTTCAGCCGCAGGCATTTATTGGTGGGGTTCTTGGGTTTACTGTGATGCAAGCAGTACAAGCGGGAATGAATCTTTCAGTAACTGCGACTGAATCAGGCCTTGGAACAGCTGCCATTTTATTTGGATATACCGGCAGCACTGATCCATTAAAAAGTGGTTTGATGGGAATGATTAGTACGTTTGTAAGTAGCCTGGTCTGCTTTTTAGTATCGCTCTGCATTGTGATTAGTGGCGTATGGGATTCTGGTCTTGCAAGTTCTGCGTTAACTATTTCAGCGTTTACTACTGCCTTTGGCCAATGGGGCGGATTCATCGTGAGCTTTCTTTCCATAAGTTTTGGAAGTGGTGTGCTTGTCGCATATGCGTATATTACGCGCGCTGCATGGTTTAGTGTAACAGGCGGCCGATTTGAATATGCATTTATGGTGGTATATACCTTGGCAGCATGCTTGGGCGCGATCGTTGATCCATCACTCGTATGGAAAGCAGTTGCTCTTATTAATGGCCTTCTTTTGACGATCAACTTAACGGGGTTATTGCTCTTAATGCCACGTCTTTCGCGGTATGTAAGAGAGTCTGAATCTAAAAAGGCGTAGCTCCTATGATTCCCGCAATCTATCCAGTTACGGCTCATACCGATCATGTGGGGCCGGGGACTTGGTTTGTGGTAGTGCGTGGGTTGGATCATAATGGATGCGCGCATATTGCAGCGGCACTGCAAAAGGGCGCGCGTAAAATTGTTGTTGATCAAGATATTTCCCAAAGTCTGCGTATTCAAATTATGCAAAAAGGGGCATCTATTCTACGCGTTTCAGACTGCCGTAAAGCGCTTGCGCAGTTAAGTGCTGCAGCGACAGATCATGCGCATCAAAAGCTCAAAATCATTGGCATCACTGGTACGAAAGGCAAGACAACTTCCGCGCATCTTTTATTTCACATGCTGCGCAGTGCAGGAATTCGCACTGGATTGCTTTCAACGGTTAGTAACGCGATCGGCGATGCGCAGTTTGCTCCCAGCTTAACTACGCCCCAGCCTGATTACTTGCATCAATTTTTTAATCAAGCAGTTGCGCAGGGGGTTGAGTGGGTAGTGATGGAGGTTGCCGCGCAAGCAATTTCTCTGCATCGCATCGATGGATTGCTTTTCGATGCAGTGATCATGACCAACTTTGATCGCGAACATTTAGAATTCTATGATTCTATGGATGCATACTTTACTGAGAAAAAAAAATTATTGGCGCATCGGCGCCCGGGTGCTCCAGCGTGGATCAATAAAGATGATCAATGGTTGTCCAAAATCGCGTCAGATTTTACGAACTGGTTTTCATGCAGGCAGCCGAGCCAGCTTAGCGGCGCGATGATGCCCTCGAGCGATTTTTCGCTCTCTGCGCGCATTGCATTTCAGAGTCATGAATATGCAGTTGAGTGCTCCACGCTTTCTGGAGAATATAATCTTTCGAATGTGTTGGCTGCTGCTGCGGGTGGCATAAGTGCAGGAATTTCGATGCAAAAAGTTCAAGAAAGTCTTGCAAATTTTCCGGGCATTGCCGGGCGCCAAGAGCGCTACACGCTTGCAAATGGTGCCACGGCACTCATTGATTATGCGCACAATCCCCTTTCGTATCGGGAATTTTTTAAAACAATTTCTCATCAATCAGATCACTTGATTGTAGTGTTTGGTGCGGGAGGTGAGCGCGATCCTGATCGGCGCCCTGAGATGGGAGCGATTGTTGCGCAGTATGCAGATACTATTATTATCACGGATGATAATCCGCGGCGTGAAGATCCGCGCAAGATTATGCAGGATATTATGCGTGGTATTCCTGAAGATGTTCACGATCGAGTTCATTATGAGGCGGATCGAAAAAAAGCGATTGAGACAGCGCGATCGATGGGCCATGCAGGATCGCTCATTGCGGTGCTTGGCAAGGGGCCGGATGAATATCAAATTATTGGCGATCAAAAAATGCCCTTTAGTGATCGGGGCGTTTTATTGCATAAATAGCGAATCGTTGTTCTCAAGAGGGCCCCATTGAGTATGCAGGTATATTATAATTTTGATAAAGGAAGACCTATTGTGATACATCCTCATTGTGGATGCGGAAAGCAAGGGTGTCTTAAAGTACTGCCCGGTAATGGAGTATGTTGGAAGTCAGAAATGGACGAATTGGATTGATGTTTTTTTAGGATGCACGATAGCGTTATCGAATGCTTTGTAATGTGATAATGAGGAAAGAGCTATGGTTGAGAGAAAATGGTATTTGATGTTGAGCATATTTTTAATTACCGCAATGGTATGCGCAGATGAGTTAGATGATATGTTGAAAGAGGATATTACTCGCGATACGCAATACATTATGTTCACCGTAACAACGACCAATGGCAAAGCGCGCTTTGTAGGCGATCGAAAGGATGATATTTCTCTCGCTTGTTTTCGTGTATTTTATACGAATCATCTTCGATTGCGCGAGCAGCTGAAAAGTGAGGTTACTGCGACACTTCTTTCACTCGCAGCATATCAGTACATGGAATCTTATAATGAGCCGTATACATTGACTTGACGAAAAAATACGAGATTAGATTACTTTTTGAGTACGCTTATGCAATTATTAATTTTTTAAACACAGGGGCTTTATATGAAAAAATTATTACTTGTTGCATTACTTGTAGCTGGTGGATTGCAAGCAGCTGCTGCAGAAGAAGTATAAGTATTTTTTGCATATAAATGTGAATGGCCGCGAGGAAAGTCTCGTGGCCATTTTGTTATGCATTTGACTCTGTGTAGTGCGATCTATACCTTAAACGCAAAGAATAAAGTAATGCATGAAAGCAGAGGAGTGGCAGATGAAAAAGAAATTTCTTTTGATGGCGTTTGCAGTAAGCATCATATTCAATAGCTATTCGGGAGATATCAGCTCTATGCATCACAAGCGATTCAATGAAGTGAGCTTTATCGAGATGCACAACATCTCTCGGTACTATGAAAGCGGATGGCCCTATCCATCGCCAACCGGTAATCAAAATCTTTCAGTCTCTCAAGCGCTGGAGTATTCCAAAGCGCACGGGGCAATTCTTTCGATAAAAATTCCTGCGCATTGGACGTTTGATTATGGAAATGGGAAGGGCAAAGGGCCGATCATGGCTGCGCACGGAATGTATCGCAGGACGTTTGATGATGATTACTTTGCAGACGGTAAAAACTTCATTCAAAATGCGATCCATGAAATTGATCAAGAGTTTGCGCGGCTTGCAACTATTCCGGGAGTTGCACAAGCGATTGCTCCCATGAAAAAAAAATATGATCAGTATAAAGGGATTGTTGATGGATATCTTTATTGGGAAAAACCCATTGCCGATATGGATCGCGTTGCGCGGCATGTTACTTTTGGTTCTGATGAGAAAGCTGCAATTGTACCCTTTACTCCCTGCTTGGTAGATCCTTCTGCTCGTCCATATTTGCAGGTGCTTGCAGAAATAAAACAATTTTTAGATAACGATCGTGATCAGATGGTGATACTAAAAATTGAAAATGTTACGTATGGCACTGATGATATCACACCGCTTTTTGCGCAGGCCGAGCTTACTGATTATATTCACAAACAAGATAAAAATGCGTTGTGGCCAACCATTGGTGAGCTCATTGCATCCAACAAGCGATTTGTTCCGTTTATTACGACGCACGTGCCGGAAGATAATCCGTATTTGAATGCAGAAAGTGATTTTATATGGCATACGGGTTGGAATTTTCAAACCAAAGCCGAATTACTCGCTGATCACACAGTGCCAACTGATAACCCAAATTATCATCGGTGGATAACGGGTAAACCGATTGCAAATGCACTGTTTCGATTGCCGTGCCATCTTACGCAGGGCTTTGGCGGGCGCCCGGACTTAGCGGCACAAGTGAATACCAAAGAAGTGATAACGAAGCATATGGAAAATATCGGCGCAGGAAAGCCAACCTTTTTGGCAATTGATTTTATTGATATTGGTGATGGATTTGAAGTAGTGCGGCAATGGAATGCAGAAAACGATGACGCGCGTAACAATGATGAGCATTCTGTACAGATGATGTATAAGATGTTTTTCAGACAGTAATGTGAATGGCCGCGAGAAAAGATCTTGCGGCCATTTCTATTGCATAATCAGACTTTTTGATTATTCTTATGCAATTATTAATTTTTTAAACACAGGGGTATTCATGAAAAAATTATTACTTGCCGCATTACTTGTAACTGGCGGATTGCAAGCAGCCGATGGTGGTGAAGATGGGCGTCGCCCAGGAACGCCTCCTGCCGGACGCCCTGGCGCTGGAATGGATCAGCTTGCTGCTTTGCAGGCACTACTTGCTGCGCAACAAGGCGGTGCAGCTGGAGCAGATGTCCAGGATCTAGCAGAGTTAATTGCTGCGTTAGCGGTAGCTGGTGCGGCTGTGGATAGACATGTTGCCGACGGTCAGGGGCCTCTAGGCGTGCTTGAGATAGTGAGAGTATCGGTCGCTGCTGGCCCTTGTGGGCGCGCGGATTGTACTAGATGTGGAGCAGCTGCCGGTGGTACTACAGGTTCTCTTGAAGGCCAAGAAACCGAAAGTGCAGGTGGTGCCGCGGATTCTGATTCAGATGGTGATAGTTCTGATAGCGGCGAATAAATAATTTCTGCATATAAATGTGAATGGCCATGAGAGAAATCTCGTGGCCATTTTTAATGCGTCGGGATTACAACAGTGCTTGGATCGCCAATTAAGAGAGGCCGTTTGCGAGTGGCATACTTTTTAAGTTGCCACGCGGCAAATAAAATAATAATCACTCTTACTGCTTGGCGTGTATTAATGTTTCGAAGCGAAGCAATCTGGCGTACGATCGCATCCTTAAATTTTTGTGGGCAATCCGGGCCGCACTCTAAATAATCTTTTACGAGCTCAGTTATATGCCGATAGCCGCGGGCAAATCGAAATGAGCTGGTTACCTTACTGGTAAGAAATAGTGGTGCGCTGAGTATGAGCAATGCCAAGGCGATTGCTAATTTTTTCATAATCCCTTCCCCCGGGTTCAATGCATTATTACAGATAGGCTAGCAAGAGAGGCGGTCATAACTCAATAAAAAGGGCTCTAAAGCAGCTTCCAGACTTGAAAAATGGCCTCAATCTGATACCCTAAATACTTCTTAAGTCCAATATATTTTTCCATTACAATAGGAGTTTCTATGTTATTGCAGGATTATTTTCTGATTTTCGCGGGTACTGCCGTATGTGGATTATTGGTGGTTGTTGGGCTCATGGCTCGCATCGCATCCATAAAAGTAGACAATGAAAAAGCACGGCGTATTGCCCAGGCAATCAGTGAAGGTGCAATGGCATTTTTAGCTGAAGAATATCGATTAATTGTTGTAGCAGTAGCTGTAGTTGCTGGAATTCTTTCTTATTTCTTCTCTCCATTATCAGCTGCAGTATTTGCATGCGGATCGCTTGTTTCTCTGGTTACCGGTTTTCTTGGTATGAAAGCGGCAACCATGGCTAACGTGCGTACTACTATGGCAGCAAAAGATGGCGGCGAGCATGCTGCATTTTTAGTTGCGCTTTTTGGTGGTGGCGTTATGGGATTTGCAGTTGCAAGTTTTGGATTAATGGGCGTTGGATCACTTTTCTATCTTTTCTTTGATCGCCCAGACTTTATTATGCTGCTTACCAGCTTTGGCCTTGGGGGAAGTTTGGTAGCATTCTTCGCTCGTATCGGTGGTGGTATTTATACGAAATCAGCTGATGTTGGCGCTGACTTGGTGGGTAAAGTAGAAGCAGGTATTCCAGAAGATGATCCGCGTAACCCAGCAGTAATCGCAGATAACGTAGGTGACTGCGTTGGTGATACTGCGGGAATGGGTGCTGATATTTATGAATCATATATTGGTGCACTTCTTTCTTCTATTATTTTAGCAATTGCTGCGTATGGCAATTCACTCCCATATGCAACGCTTCCATTAATGCTTTCTGTATTTGGATTAGGTGGCTCATTGCTTGGATTGCTTTCTAACTTATTTATTAAAACAAATCCTGCAGCAATGCTTCGCAATGCGACTTATTTTGCAATCGCGTTTCTATTGATTGTTTCTTATTACTATCTGCGCGTATTTGATTTAGAGCAACGACTGTATATCTCTATTTTCTTGGGATGTATCGCTGGCGTAGTAATCGGATTGATTACTGAGCACTATACAGGCGGTAAGCCAGTGGAAGAGGTAGCAAAAAGTTCTGAGTCTGGAGCAGCTACTAATTTGATTGAAGGGCTTTCAGTTGGTATGGAATCAACAGTAGCTCCGGTTATCATTTTGTCTGGCATTGTATTGGTCGCTCACGTTTATGGCGGTGGCCTTTTTGGTGTATCTCTTGCAGCAGTTTCAATGCTTGCAACAGTTGGTATTACCATGACTGTTGATGCGTATGGGCCGATAGCAGATAATGCAGGCGGTATTGCTGAGATGGCTGGCTTTGATCCAAAAGTTCGTGCAATCACTGATAAGCTTGATGCGCTTGGAAATACTACTGCAGCGATGGGTAAAGGATTTGCAATTGGTTCAGCGCTTCTTACTGCATTGGCATTGTTTTCTGCATATGCGCTTGAGGCAGGAATTGCCGGCTTGAACTTGCTTGATCCAACAGTACTTGTTGGTATCTTCATTGGTGCAACTATACCGTTTATGATTTCTGCACTTACTATGCGTTCAGTGGGACGTGCAGCATTGCAGATGGTACTTGAAGTTCGCCGACAATTTAAAGAAATTGCGGGTCTCATGGAAGGTAAAGCGGAGCCGGATTACAAGCGATGCGTAATGATCAGTACAAAAGCTTCGTTGCGTGAAATGGTCTTGCCGGGAGTGATTACTGTTTCTCTGCCGATTTTAATGAAGTATACCCTGGGCGTGACTGCATTGGGCGGCTTTTTAGTTGGTGCAACGGTTGTGGGTGTATTAATGGCGCTTATGATGGCTAATGCTGGCGGTGCATGGGATAATGCTAAGAAGTATATCGAGGCAGGGCACTTAGGCGGTAAAGGATCAGAAGCGCATAAAGCGGCAGTAATTGGTGATACTGTTGGAGATCCATTTAAAGATACATCTGGCCCAGCATTGAATATTTTGATCAAATTAATGTCGATCGTATCATTGCTGCTTGTTTTAATTGGCTAATATTTTCGCATATAAGTAATAGGAAGGGGCTCACATTGTGAGTCCCTTTTTTTTAACTCTTGCACCCGATCTTTTCGCTGTGATACGGTGAAGCAATCAAAGTGAACCATGGCGAGGGGTTAGGGGGACTTATGGATGGTTACGCTAGGCAGCTGCGCTCGTGTGCTGCCTTTCTTTTACTCTGTATGAATGCAAGTATCTTACCATTTCAACTCGGCATAGAGAATCTATCTGCTCCCGCGCGCAGAGCGCTTGTTGCTGATGGGGCGCTTGCTCCTCGAGTTGGTCTTATTAGTAATCAGACAGCGCTTGATCAATCAGGCAGGCGCACCGTTGACGTTTTAAAACAAGAAGGCATGCGCATCGCGTATATTCTTGCGCCTGAACACGGCTTTGATGGAAAGGCGCTCGCGGGCAAACCGATACGTAATGGTGTTGATGAAAAAACAGGCATTCCGATTGTAACGGTATATGGACGAGGCGGTGATTATACGATTGCCGGCAAACGAATTGATCCTGCCATTATGAAACAGTTGGATGCAGTGCTCTACGATATTCAAGATTCAGGCATGCGGCATTATACCTATATTTCTACATTATTGTGCGCGCTTGAAGCCGCGGCAGAGCATGGCAAGCCACTGTATGTTTTTGATCGCCCAAATTTGTTGGGGGGTAATATTGAGGGGCCGCTGGTAGATCCGGAACTCAAGTCGTTTATATCGATTGCTCCTATTGCCTTGCGACATGGGATGACAGTGGGAGAACTAGCGCGTTATTTTAATGCGCATGTTTTGCAAAAGCCAGCAGCTTTGCATGTAATTCCGCTTACTCATTTTAATCGTATTATGCGCGTTCCCTTTTTGAATGCGCTTTCTCCTAATTTGCCGACGCGGCAATCGGTCTATGGGTATAGTTTTTTAGGAATAGTGGGAGAAGTGAAACCCTTTCATGTAGGGGTTGGGTCTGAGCGGGCGTTTCAGGTGATTATGCTTCCTGATGCGTTATCATTTCCTTCGCTTGAATGGAGAAAGCTCTCTGCATTGCTCAAGGAATATGGCATTCACTCGTGCCATGAAACAATGCTCAAAAGAGATGAGCCACATACTGGGTTGCGTTTGAGCTTTCCCGACAACGCTCAATTTTCTTCGTTTGCACTTTTGATCAAGCTGCTCTCGTTTTTTAAAAAACGCGGTATTACTTTTTCTTTTTCACCTACCTTTGATAAAGCAGTTGGGACTCCACTGCTCAGAAAATGGTGCCAGGGGGAGAGTTTGATTGATCCGTTAATCAATCAGGTGAAGGCAGACTTGCAAGGATTTTATAAAAAAGCTCAAGAGTGCTTCTTATATCACCCCCATCCAACGATTAAGACATAAAAAGGGCGGGAAAATCCCGCCCCTCACGTTTATCACACCATCAACTCGTATGTATTATGCGCCGAAGAATCCTTTAATCGCATCCACAACAGTAGTAAAAAATCCAACTATTTTCATGAAGATCATCATGACAATATTTTTAACCGCCTCAAATATTCGAACAAAAATATTTGGCTCTGCTGCAGGTGCAGGTGGAGCAACTTCCGCATCAACGACGATTTCTTCCATCATTGCCGGAGTGATCTCTGCAGACTGATCATTCTGCGCGAGCTGGAAGTTTTTGCGGAGATTTTCTCGCAAGTGATCTTTAAAGGCCGGCATGTTTTGGACGCCAATCTCTTCAACTTTTTTATTTCCGCCTTCAAGGTATACAAAGGTAGGGACTCCAACGATGCCATTTTGCTTGCTGATGCCATCCAGCTTATCTACATCAACTTGTGCAAAGGCAACTTGCTCAAATTCTTTCTCAGCTGCGAGCTCTTGATACGGCTGATTAATATTGTTACATACACTGCACCATCCGGCAGAAAACTCAACAACCATGTTTTTGTTATTTTTCATTGCCTGCTGGAATTGTGTTTCATCTGCAATTTGAATGACTTTTGCTTGAATAGCAGCTCCAGAGAGTGCTGCAAGCAAAAGAGCATATGGTAATATACGGTTCATAAGGCTCTCCTTTTTTCGAGGTTTCTTTTTTCGCCTTGATTCTAGCACATATCAATTTCGCATATCAATCCAAATTTTCTGATAGATGTTAAATATGGATTTGATCTCGTATGATTGACTCATAATGATTTATTTCAGTGGATTTGGATAGAGAAAACAATCTCTATCAGTTGTCCCAGGCGCGCCTTTGCAAGGGTTGCGGACTGCGTTGTTATTTTATTCAATAAGAAATAAAACGAGTGAGTTAATATTAAAAAAATGAAGAATAAGTTTTTCTAAAATCTTTTGTAAAAACTGTTTGATTAAGCTTTTTTTACTGGTTACATTAATCTATGAACAGAGTTGTATAATTTTCTTATAGTCACATTTTCCAAAATCCATTTAAGTGCGTTTGGTTGTGGGATGCAACCTAAAAAAGAGAGCCGTTGAGAAATAACCGGAGGGGATAATGCACCCCAAAATAAAAAAAAGGATGTTTTATGAGTAATCGCATAGATGAACGAAAGGACCTTATGAACGACGCTCCATCGACCTTAGATCTTGCCTCAACGTACAGTGAAAACTCGCATGAAAATGCGCCAGTTTCATTTCGGGTTACCCAAAGAGATGGCTCGCTTGTGCCATTTGATATGGATTTGATTAAACGCTCAATTGCATGGGCCCAGGCAGGATGGCAAGAAGATACTGATATAGCATTGCTTTCTGATGAAATAGTGCGCAATTGCTTTGATAAAATTACGCCATCAGAAATTTCGGATGCAATGATTATGTCTTGCGTAGCGTTTATTGAACGGGACCCTGCGTATGGCTATGTGGCTGCGCGACTTGTTTTTAAAAAATTATTCCGCGAAGTTACTCAGGTATCAGTTTTGCAATCAGACGTTGATCATGTCTATTGCCAGCATTTTAAAAAGGGAATTACACAGGGCGTTGAGCAGAAAATTTTTGATGCACGATTTGCTGATTTTGATCTTGAGCGGCTCGCATTAAGCCTTGTGCCAGAGCGCGATCATCTTTTTGATTATATGGGATTGCGTACATTGTATGAGCGCTATTTTACCAAAGATGATGATGGGCAATATCTTGAGCTGCCGCAAGTATTCTGGATGCGCGTGGCGATGGGATTATCGATTGAAGAGCAGAATAAAACTGAAAAAGCGATTGAGTTTTATCATTTGATTTCTCAATTGCAGTATGTGCCAAGTACTCCTACGTTGTTGCACAGTGGATTAAAGCGTGCCCAGTTGAGCTCGTGCTTTTTGGCAACGGTGACTGATGATTTACATCATATTTTTAAATGTATTGGTGATTGTGCGCAAATGGCAAAATGGTCTGGTGGCGTTGCATACGACTGGACAAACATTCGTGCGTGTGGCTCATGGGTTAAAAGTATTAAGACAGAAAGCCAAGGCGTCATCCCTTATCTTAAAGTTGCCAATGATACGATTGCATCGATTAATCGAAGTGGTCGCCGTCGTGGTGCGGGGGTAGTGTACTTAGAAAGTTGGCATTTGGAGGTGGAAGATTTTGTTGATCTGCGCAGAAACACGGGCGATGAGCGTCGGCGTACGCATGATATGAATACGGCAAATTGGGTGCCAGATCTTTTTATGAAACGCATGATTGCAGATGGGGATTGGACATTATTCTCTCCTGATGAAGTGCCTGAGCTGCATAGCCTGTATGGCGCTGCATTTGAAAAGCGTTACCAAGAGTATGAGCAAAAAGCGCGCGATGGGCAGATGAAGTTGCATAAGGTAATCAAGGCAAAAGATTTATGGCGAAAGATGCTTACTCGTTTATTTGAAACGGGCCATCCATGGATCACATTTAAAGATGCGTGTAATGTGCGCTCGCCGCAAGATCATGCCGGGGTGGTACACAGCTCTAATCTATGCACAGAAATTACGCTCAATACCTCAAAAGATGAAACGGCGGTTTGTAATTTAGGCTCGGTTAATCTATCTCGGCACGTGGTGAAGGGTGCGATTGATTACGACTTGCTTGCACAGACAGTCCAAACAGCAATTCGTATGCTTGATAATGTTATTGATATTAATTTTTATCCAACAGATGAAGGCAAGACGTCTAACTTGCGACATCGGCCAATTGGGCTGGGCGTTATGGGCTTTCAAGACGCGCTGTATAAATTGAACGTGGCATTCGATGATGAAAAAGCTATTGATATTGCCGATGAAGTAATGGAGTTCATCTCATACAATGCAATCATGACGTCTTCAAAGCTGGCAAAAGAGCGCGGCGCGTACTCTTCATTCAAGGGTTCTAAGTGGGATCGTAATATTTTCCCAGTAGATACGTTGGATCTTTTAGAAAAAGAGCGGGGCGAGTCTCTTACTCTTACCAAGCGATCAGGCAAGTTGGATTGGGCACCCGTTCGAGAGCACGTCCAAAAGCATGGTATGCGTAATTCAAATACAATGGCGATTGCGCCGACGGCAACTATCTCTACCATTGCTCACTGTATCCCGTGTATTGAGCCGATCTATAAAAACATTTATGTAAAAGCAAACATGACGGGTGAGTTTACCGTTGTGAATAAATATTTAATTGAAGACTTAAAGCAGCGTGGTCTTTGGGATCAAGATATGCTTGATCAAATTAAATATTATGATGGTAACTTGCAGCAAGTGAGCCGTATTCCGCAGCAGCTAAGAGATAAATATAAAGAAGTGTTTGAAATTGATCCGCATCATCTTGTACGCATAACGGCAGCGCGTGGAAAATGGATTGATCAAAGCCAGTCGCACAACGTCTTTATGAGAGGTGTATCGGGCAAGCTTCTGAGTGATATTTATATTGCAGGATGGAAAGCTGGCTTGAAAACATTCTATTACTTACGTACACTAGGCGCCAGTCAGATTGAAAAATCAACGTTGGATGCAAAGAAATTTGGGTTTACGCAAAAACGCCCAACCGTAGAAGAAACTCCTGTAGAAGCATCAAGCGATGGGCCGGATTTATCACAAGTAAAAGCATGCTCGATTGAAAATGAAGATTGTGAGTCGTGCCAATAAACACATTCAAGAGGATACGCTATGAAAAAAGATGGCATTATAAATAATTCCATGATAGATCCAAATAAAATTCTTCCCATGAAATACATGTGGGCGCGTCATCACTATAAAGACGGCGTAGCCAATAACTGGACGCCGGAAGAAATCTCTATGCAGAAAGACATTGAGCAATGGAAATCTGCGACAGCGCTTTCAGAGACAGAACGTCGTATGATTTTGTGGAATTTAGGATTTTTTTCAACGGCAGAATCATTAACCGCAAATAACTTAGTCCTTGCGGTATATCAACATGTAACTAATCCTGAATGCCGCCAGTATATTTTGCGCCAAGCATATGAAGAAGCGGTGCATACCGATACATTCATCTATTGCTGCGATTCGCTCGGCCTCGATCCGGACGAGATTTACGGTATGTACGAATCGATTCCAACGATTAAAGAAAAAGATGACTTTGTTGTTAATCTCACCAAATCAGTATTAGATCCAAATTTCAAAACAGACAGCTCTGAAAATATTCAGAAGTTTTTGCATGATATCATTGGATTTTATGTGATCATGGAAGGAATCTTTTTCTATGCTGGCTTTGCTATGATGCTTGCATTAAAGCGCCAAGGCAAAATGGTTGGTATTGGCGAGCAGTTTGAATACATCATGCGTGATGAAAGTTTGCACTTAGCATTTGGGTGCGATTTGATCAACACGATCAAGGCGGAAAATCCAGAAGTATGGACTGAGAAGTTCCAATCTGAGATGGTTGCTTTGATCAAGGAATCGGTGGAGCTTGAAAAGAAATATGCATTTGATGCATGCCCTGAAGGGGTGCTTGGCATAAATCCTCAGCAGTTCTCTGATTACGTTGAGTATATTGCGGATCGTCGTCTTGAGCGTATTGATTTGCCAAAGCAATACGGCCGTGCAAATCCATTCCCATGGATGTCTCAGGCTACCGATCTTGCAAAAGAGAAAAATTTCTTTGAGTCCCGCGTGACTGAATATCAAACCGCAGGATCACTCGACTGGGAATAATTCTCATTTCATGAAACGTACAAAGAGGCGCTTTAAAAAGGCGCCTCTTTTTTTTGACTGATTGACTCTTTTTAATCTCTTGTTTACCCTCATGACTCATACTTTATGAGGGGTTATTTCTATGTTTCTACTACACAAAAAACACTTGTTGGTTTTTTCTCTGGTAATTACAACTATTTTTTCAGCATACTCTATCGATGATGCAGCATGGCGTGAGCGAAGAGCGCATAGAAGAGCTTTAGGAAAAGCGCTTGCAAGAGCACAGTCTACCGATCCACGTAGACGCGCCTTACGAAGAAAAAAGCGAGAAGATGCTTGCGCATTGGTGCGATTAGCTTTTGGATTTAGAGAGCGAAGATAAAATAATTAAAAAAAAGGAACGTGATGAAAATCAAAGTAGTGATGATAGTAATTCTTCTGATGCCTTTTTCTCTTGCAGCAGGTCGCCATCGCTCTTCAGGTGCAGCGACTGAGAGCGCTTCTTTTGCGGCCGATGATGGTGCTGGCGCTGGAAGTGCGGATGATCTTGATTTGCTCGGAGCGGGCGGAGATGCGCTCGGGGCTGCAACCTTTGCAGATCAAGTGCGAGCATTGATTGATGAGCAGTATGCATCATTGGGGGCTGACGTGCGTGCAGCTTTGAAAGAGAAAGTGATCGCCGATGGATCGCAGGATGATTTTGTAGCATTGCTGGGTACAAAAAAAGCACAAGCAGATGATGCTTCTGGTGCGAGCGCTGCATCTGAAGGTGATGAGCCAGATCCGCAAAGGCTTATTGTAGATGCTTTAGCGGCAATCGTGAAGGAAATGCAAGGTAGCAGTGCTACTCAAAAGAAGCAATATGATGAGCAATTTGAATACGAAAGAAATAAGTGGCGTTGGGGATTAGTGGTTTCTATTTTAACCGCTGTTGCCACCAATGCAGTACAACTTGGCTTTAATATCGCCCAAGCGAATGCAGCGGTAGAAAACACAACGAACTGTACCGGGTAATGTTAAAAATACTTATTAAGTAACGCAGTCATATCTTGAGCATTTCTAATGGCGCCAGCTTTCTGATAGACCTGGCGCCCATCTTTATACAAACGAACTACTGGGATGCCTTTGAAATTTTTTCCAAAGCTTTGGAATGTTTCAAGATTTACTTTCAAAAAAGTAACGTTAGAAAATTGTTTGGCAACTGCATCAATGACTGGGCTCATTGCTCGGCATGGCGGGCACCAATCGGTATAGAAATCAACAAATACGTTTCCGGATTGTATGAGTTCATCAAATTTTTCGGTTGCTTGATCTGCGCGGGTAACAAGTTGATCAAGGTAGATAACGTTACCATCAGCGCGAGACACTGTGCGGGTTGGTTCTGCTTCTGATTGGCATGAAGTTAAAGAAAGAGCACTTACAATGCACCAGGCAATTGTGAATATTTTTTTCATAGCATGACTCCTTTTAATAGATGTGTGTATAGCATCTGCAAAAGGGGGTGGTTTGTCAAATCACGTAATGCAAAAGCATCCCAAGCGCCATACCGGCCATTAAAAGATCTTCAAACAATGTGACGTACGTCATCGGCAGTTTAAATACCATGCCTAAGCATGCGCACATGATCTCTTTTCCTGCTGCCAATTCGATAGCTACGCCGATTGCGCTAAAGATCATCAATACGTACGTAACTGCGTTGGTGAGTATTGGCATGAATCTAAAGAGATATGCAAAACCTAATCCAATTTCGATAAACGGATAGATATAGCCATATGCGATGCTTTGCTTTGCAAGCAAATCATACTCTTTATAGGCGGTCGCAAAATTGCGCAGATTAATTATTTTAAATGCACCAAAAACCAGAAAAAATCCTGCCATAAAATCATTCATTGCTTCCATTAGATCCCATGCTCCGCCCATGAATTGGCGCAGGACTGTAAAGATGGTTATTGCTAAAAAAATAACAATTAATGGAATGAAATCTTTAAATGAGTAACGCATAACGTATCCTTTCAAAGTCGGAGCAATTGCTCAGTATCTTATCGATATGGTACTCTCAGTGTAACACAATCGCACGTAAAAAAGAGAGGGCTGAGTAATGGAATTAAAAGAGCGCGTTTATGTTGATACAGTGCCACGAGATATTCAAGCAATTTTGGGTGCTGATATTGGTGGAACGAATAGTAATTTTGGTGTGTTTGAATTTAAGAACGACAAATTAATTCTTTTGTTTTCTGTACATGCAAAAAGTCAAAATGTTGTTGATTTTACTCAGCTTGTTAAGCACGTACAAGAACTGATCTCCTCTCGGTACGACATTGTAATTCAAGCGGCACTTTTTGCATCAGCGGGAGTGGTTTCACCTGATCGCGATCGTAGTAAGCCGACCAATTTATCCTTCGAAATCAATGCGCATGCAATTAAGAAAGCGACAAATATTCCCTGTGTGTATGTAGTGAATGATTTTGAAGTGATTGGCTATGGCATTGAGTGGATTGATCCAAAGGATTTAGTAAAGGTGCATAGTGGTACTGAAAGAAAGCATGCCAACAAAGCAATTGTAGGCGCGGGAACAGGGTTGGGTAAGTGCATTATGTTTTGGAACAACTATGCAAATCGATATGTGCCGGTTGCTTCTGAAGGAGGACATGCTGATTTTGCAGTGCAACGACAGTCAGAATTAGATCTCATTCAGTTTATTCAAAAAACTGAAGAGATGGCGTGCAATGTCTCATGGGAAGACGTGCTTTCGGGAAATGGCATTCAGCGCATATATCAATTTTTTCATGCACGTGTGAATGGCGGAAGGCATGCGGATCGGAGAGATTTGCCCCATCCAGATGAAATTTTTAAAAGCCGAAACGATGATAAGCATAGTTGGGATACGTTTGAACTGTATACCACCATTTATGCTCGATGTGCGAAAGATTTTGTACTCGATGCATTAGCGCTAGGTGGCGTTTATATCGCGGGGGGAATTGCCGTGCATAATTTGCCGATGTTTGAATTGCCTGCATTTGCAAAAGAGTTTACTAATTGCGGCAAGCAGGCTCATCTTTTACAAGATGTTCCGGTATGGGTTATCACAGATTACAACGTAAGTTTGTATGGCGCGGCATATTATTTAGTGCTTGAAGGGGTATGCAAACCAAGCTAATTACTTGCGCGAAACCGTATAGGGCGAATCGGGAATAGTAACCTTGAATGATATTTTTCGGTTCGCATTTTCAGGATGCGATATCGATACATTAAACGCATGCTTGTAGTCTTTTCGGGAGACAAAAATAATCACATCTTTGGTGCTATGTGGAGGCACGATCATGTGATGATTGATACTCGATTTTTTGAGATCGCGCGTTATGGAATGATTAGAGTTAACGGTTTGTACGCCACGAATAGTGGATAATACCGGGGTGCCCACAATTAAAAATGCAGGGACAGCCGCAAGGGCTGATCCGCCAAGGACTGCAAAGGGCGCACTCAAACTAAAGCTGCCGGTAGTGAGTATGAGTATGCCGGTGCCGCTTAATGCTAAAAAACTTCCCATGGCTAAAAAGCCACCAATTAAAAGACTCGATGCGAGTGTGCCAACGATTTGCCCAAGTGAATTTTTGTGCAATCGTGCAGCTACTTGCCGGTAGCTTAATTGTGGAAGATTAATGTCGTTCGGTTTGAGGGAAATAAGCTTATCTGTTTCATTCGTAACCGATATTTGAATGGGCCATATCGGCGGACGCTTTCTAATTTTTTTAAAGAGTCGTTGTGATTGCTTGCCGAGTAATAGCTCGCAATCGTGCGCATCAAGTTTTTTAACGCGCAGCGTAACCCCATGCGCTGTATCATAATAATCGATGAGCGCAGTTAATGGACGCATATGCGTTTGTATGGTGCGTGGATCTTTGCAGCTTGGTAATGCGATAGCTGCTAGAAGTAGAATCGATAGAGTTTGATATGAAAATGTGCCATTGATCATGTCCCTTCCCCCCTAACCCTCATTTCTATTCGAATTGGAATGCACTGCATAAGGATTATAGTACTTATGCTACTTTTTGCAGTTTCTTTGTCAAGTGGAAAATGCCGGATTTACTTCCTGATGGGGTTTGTTATAGTGGGGAAATTTATATGATATCCTTCGATACACCCTACCACGCATAAGGCTTTGTAGGGCACTTCCAGCCGTCGCCAAAGGCTATGGTGGACTTTCGCAGGACGAGCGACGTATTACTTTGAGGAGCATTCCTATGAAGCCGATCCAATTTTCATATACGCATGCCACTATTCCATCTGAAAAAATTACTGAATTCCAAGATCGCTTAGCTCCGGAAATAGGGCGAGTGAAAGCCGCCTGGGGAGCGGGATATGGGACAGATTATGCATCGCTTTCATTGCCTTGCGATGATGAATTGCTGGCGCAGGTTGAATCAGTTGCGCGCGAAAAAAAGGCACTCAATCCACGCATGCTGATCGTGATTGGTATTGGTGGGTCTAATCTGGGTACGCTCGCCGTACTCAAGGCATTGGGGCACAATGATATCCCGGTGGCATTTGCCGATACTGTCGATGCGCCGTATATTGCGTGCATATATCAGCAGGCTGAGCAGATCATTGCTCAGGGCGATGAAGTTATCATTGTAGTGATCAGCAAATCCGGATCAACTACCGAGACGATTGCCAACGCGCAACTTTTTAGTGCGTTATTGCAGCAATATAAAAAAGAGCACGGCATGGTAGTGATCAGTGATGCGGGCTCACCGCTTTTTGAAATTGCAAAAAAACATCAGCTTGCGCATCTTGCCATTCCGGAAAAAGTAGGCGGCCGATATTCTGTTTTTTCTGCCGTTGGGCTTTTTCCTCTTGCGATCATGGGTGTTGATATTCGCGCATTGCGTGATGGTGCGCAGTCGATGGAAGCATCGTGCACAAATACGTATTTGCAAGAAAACTCAGCAGCTTTCAGCGCGGCATTGTTGTATTATTTTTATCATAAGGGGATGGTGATTCATGATTCGTTTGCATTTAGCCATGCACTTTCTGGCATCGGTGACTGGTATCGCCAATTGATGGCAGAGAGTATTGGAAAAGCTGAAAATAGTGCCGGCCAAAAAGTACACGTTGGCATTACGCCAACCGTTTCAATTGGATCTGTTGATTTGCATTCCGTTGCACAGCTTTATTTAGCGGGCCCGAATAATCGGATAACAACCTTTCTTACTGTTGCCAATCAAAAAGATATTGCAGTTGCGAGTGGCACTCCATTCGATTCATTAGTGCCCATGATTCAAGAAAAAACATTCAATGAAATTATGGATGCAATTCTGCAGGGTACTCAAAAAGCGTATCAACATGCACATCGTCCATATACATCTATTGAATTGCCGGAAATATCCGCGTATCATTGTGGGCAACTCTTTCAGATGAAAATGGTGGAAATTATGTATCTTGGTTTTTTGTTTGATATTAATCCGTTTAATCAGCCGCAGGTAGAGCTTTATAAAAAAGAAACACGAAAGATTTTATCTCATGAATGATCTTACTATTGTACTTCTTGGTGTTACCGGTGATTTGGCTCGCAGAAAATTATTGCCTGCGTTGTATAACTTAATTGTACAAAAAAAATGCATTGATTTTGTGATCGTTGGGGCTGCGATTGAGCAGACGAATCCAAGTGCGATTTTGCAAGCGGTTAAAGATGGTATCGGCAAGATAGATGAGGCAGCCTGGAAACTTCTTGAAGATCGTTTTTTTTATGAGCAACTTAATTTTACAAACGAATCTGATTTTCAGCGAGTTACTACTCGCGTGCAAGGGCTTGAAAAGCAGTTTGGGCTTGCAGGAAATCGGATGGTGTACTTGGCAGCGGCGGCAGAATTTTTTTGTCCGATCACAGCAAATCTTGCAGCATCACAATTAGTTACGCGCAAAAAAGTTGATGAAGCGCCATGGCAGCGCATTGTTTATGAAAAGCCGTTTGGGCATGACCTGCAATCGGCACACGAAATTAATGAATGCATTGAAGATCTTTTTGAAGAGCATCAAATTTATCGAATTGATCACTTTCTCACGAAAGAATTAGTGAGCAACATTGCCTTGATTCGATTCACGAACTGCGTTTTTGAACCGCTATGGAATAATCGGTATATCGACCAAGTACAAATTGTGATTAATGAAAAAATTGCAATTGAGGGGCGCGGGGATTATTACGATAAATATGGTGCGCTTTCGGACGTAATGCAAAATCACATGCTTGAGTTGCTTGCATTAATTGGCATGGAATCTCCGAAAAAACTATCGGGAGAATTTGTACGTGATCGGCGCGTGCAAGTGCTTAAAGACGTGCAAGTAATCGATGGTATTCTCGGGCAATATGCAAACTATACGAAAGAAAAATCAGTTGCAAAAGATTCAAAGACAGAGACGTTTGCAGCGATCATGCTGCGCGTTGATAATCCGCGGTGGGCCGGCGTACCGTTTTATTTAAAGACGGGAAAGTGCTTAGAAAAAAAAGAAACAGTCATTCACATTAAATTTAAATCGGTGGATTGTTTGCTTACGCATGACTGCCCGGTACCTTCCAATTGGCTTACGATTGAAGTTTCTCCGGAAGCTACATTTTCATTAAGTTTGAATGCAAAAAAACCGGGGCGAAATGAGCAAGTGGTGCCGGTATCAATGGAGTTTTGTCATAGTTGTTTGTTTGGCTCGCAAACTCCTGAATCATATGAAGTGGTGATCGAAGAAGTGGCGCGTGGCGAAAAATCAATCTCAGTTCGGTTTGATGAAATCGAGCAATGCTGGCGCATCATTGATACGGTGCGTGAAAAAGGATTTGAACTTTTTGAGTATGCATGCGATTCAAAAGGGCCAGACGCATTAAAACAGTTTGAACAAAAACATGGTATGAGGTGGCGATCATGAATGTCGGTGTAGTTGGTTTAGGAAGAATGGGTTTTGCTATTGCGGTTCGCTTGCTCAATGCAGGCCACCAAGTAGTGGGGCTTGATCATAGCGAAGAAATTAAAAAGAAGGCAGCTGAGATTGGCGTCACTGTTGCCGATGATATTAAAGACGTAGCAGAACAAACTGATGTTGTATGGATCATGGTGCCGATCTCGCAAGTAGACACTGTTATTAAAGATGTGCGCCCGCATTTAAAAGCGGGGGACATTATCGTAGATGGTGGCAATAGCTTCTATAAGGATTCGCAGCGCCGAGAAAAAGAACTTTCTGCTGATGGTATTTTCTTTTTAGATTGCGGCACGTCCGGCGGTATTGAAGGAGAAGGACGTGGCTTTTGCTTAATGGTTGGCGGCGATGAAGCATCATATACAAAAATACATCCTGTTTTTGCAGCGATTGCAGCTCCAGGTGGTATGGGGCATATTGGCCCGTCAGGTGCAGGCCATTACGTAAAGACAGTGCACAATGGCATTGAGTATGGAATGCTGCAAGCATACGGCGAAGGCTTTCAAATTGTTAAAGAGGGTGCGTTTGAAAAAAATGCAATCGATCTTGAAGAGCTGTCTCGCATTTGGCAAGTGAGCTCAATAATACGATCTTTTTTACTTGAGCTTACGCATCGCGTTATGGCGCAAGATCAAGAGCTGCATGATATCAGTGGCGAACTTGCAGAAGGCGGTACGGGAAAATGGACTGTTGAGCAAGCGCATGAGGCAGGAGTTCCGGTACCGGTCATTGAAGCTGCATTAAAGGTAAGAGAGTGGTCGCGAGAAACTGGCGGAAATTATGCAACGAAGCTTGTGGCGATGCTGCGGCATGAATTTGGTGGGCATGCGGTTAAGAAGTTAAAGTAGTGACATAACATTAAATGTAAACTTGGGAAGAGAAAGAGTTATATTTTCTGATTTTTTTCCGTTCGCCTGAGTGTAGCGCTTATTAGGCTCTGTAAGCAAATTTTAAAAGAAGTTTGAAAATGATATTACAATGCTTTCTATTACAGGTGTTTTACCATTCCGTTCGTCCTGAGCTTGTCGAAGGATACGGGCGGAAAAAGTATGTTTTATCATTCGTTTCCTTCGACAAGCTCAGGACGAACGGTTGGACCTTGATGCAAGTTGGATAAAACTGATAATGTTTGTTCGCAGAATCTAGCAAGTAGAATGTATCGAAGGATACATCAGGGCTAGATTCTATAGAAAGGACACATATGAAAATTTATGATATCTCGTGGCCGATCAGCCAAGCAACCACTGAATATAAAAACAAAGGAACCATTCAATTAACTGCCGTTAAAGGATTTGAAACAGATGGCGTACGCGATTCCATTATTACGCTCGGCACGCACACTGGCACGCACGTTGATGCCCCGTCTCATTTTTTAAAAGACGGCAAATCGATAGACATGATCGCATTAGATCGCGTCATGGGCCCGGCAAAGGTCATTGATTTAATGACAGTCATGGAGGCAATTACGGCAGATGATTTAAAGCGGTATGAAATCAAAGAAGATGAAATCATTATATTACGTACTGCCAATAGCGCCTTGGCAGTAACTGATCCTTTTCAGAGTAACTTTATCTATCTCGATCCATCCGGCGCGCGCTATTTGGCTGAAAAGAAAATCAAAGCGGTCGCTATCGATTATCTGGGCATCGAGCGGGGTGATCCTGAGCACCAAACTCATACTACTCTTATGAAGGCTGATATTGTGATTATTGAAGGGGTTCGGCTTTCGCATGTGCCGGCCGGGGACTATTTTATGGTATGCCTGCCGCTGGCCCTTATTGGGCTAGAAGCAGCTCCAGCTCGCGCAATTCTGATGACTGAGGTTGTCGACTAATTCAGATAGTGTTTTTTTTCATGAAAACTCTTTATTTTCGGGCATCCACTCTGCTAGGATACTAGTAAGAAGGTATGTAAAACGTGGCATGAGCGTATAGGAGCGCTCGGCTGCCTAACCCAGAATGGGAGAAGTAATGAAGAAGCAGATATCGCTATCTATTGTATTCAGTCTTTTATTGTCTCAATTTTCAGGATTTGCAGAAGCTGCGCAAGGCCCAGCTCAAATGCGACTCGATGAAATTGATGCACAATATCAAAAGCAATTACAAGGTATTCAAAATGAACGTATGCAGCAATTGGTTGCATTGCGTCTCGATTATGAGACTGCGCTTAAGTTTATTGATGCGCAGCTCGCTGATGCGCAGCATAATCTTGTAGCTGAATATCAGCCACAACTTGCGCAAGCAAATGCAGCAAAAGCAGTTTCATTGCGTTTAGCGATGCAGAAGAAAAGTGCTGCAGCTCGTCGTGAATATCAAAAAGCAGTAAAAGCATTAAAAGCGCAGCGTGAGAAGGCAACGAAGTCTATTGATGATGCAGTGCAAGATGCGCGCCAGTTACTTCGCAACAAACGAGATACGTTTAAGCGTGGTGCTAAAGGAAGCGCAGCGGCAGTTGATTCTGCAGTAAGTGCATTTGCACAATTCGGATCATCATTTGGAAACACTCTTAAGAAATCTGTAAATAATGCAGGGCAATCATTTAAGCAAGTACAGCAAAACTATGCTAACGCATTGAAAAATGCCGGTCTTATAATGATTGGTGCTGCAGCTGGCGGCGTAGTTGGAGCGGCAGCAATGTCTCCACAAGTGCGTAAATATGTTGGCGGTAAAATGCGTACCGTTGCAGGCCAGGTAGCAAACCGCGCTCAAGCAATGGGCGATTCATTGAGAGCAAACTGGTCTAAAATTACTGCAGGGCTCAACCAAGGTAAGAACAAGTTGATTAGCCAAATTACTGCATTGAATACGCAAGGTAAATCGATTGCAGATACAGTAAAAGCTCTTGGATCGCGCCCAATGGCAGCAGCAGAGCGTAAAGCATTTGATATACAGCTCAATAGCTTTGCTAAAAACATTGCAGCGCTTTCATTAATTGGGCCAGTACCAGCTGTAACGTATCACACTGCAGCGCAATCATCATTAGCGCAGCGCGTGTATGCAGAAGGTAAAAAGAAGCTCATGGCGCCAATTCAAAAGGTAGCCGCATCATGGAGAAATTTTAAAGTAAAAATGAACTGTCTGGGCAACCAAGCATGTACGCTTGAACAACGCAAAGAAGCATCAAAAGCATTCTTGAAAGTGTATTTCACAGTGTACGGACTCTTTGTAGTTGCAGTGTACGGTACACTGCTTGCAATGCTTATCTCTGAAGAGATGCATATGGCAAAAGAGCAAGCGGGAGTTGCACAAAGACAAGCTGCTATGGATGGCGCATGGGCGCAAAGCAAAGCAGCTATGGATGAGGTATCGGGTCGTCCAGTAGCACCATTAGATCCGTTTGTAATGCCGAAAAGTCAACAACCACGTGAACGTGCTCCTGAACTTACACCGCGTACGCCACGCCCATACCGCTATGGCGGCCAGCCGGCAGTACCAGGTGAAAAAGGCGAGATTGAGTTGGAAGTGGGCGAATGGAAAGGGACTAACCCATTCTATACAGATGATATGAACTAATTAATAACGCATAATAACAAAAGGCAGTATGATGAAGAAGCGTTCATATAACATAGTTTTAATACTAGGTATTGCAGTTGGGTTTGCGCCCGTTGCACATACTGCCGACTCCCTTTCTCGTGCACGTGCATGGGCAAGTGGAAAGACGCGTGCAGCACAGCAACACCTTGCAGCGCTTTCAAAATTTCCTAAAGAAGCAGTGCGTGTTGCAAAGAAAAAATATGTATCTCAGCAAGCGCTTACTGTTAATGAGCAAAAGACACTTAATCGACTACAAGCAGGCACGCTCGCTGCAATTTTATCTGCACTTGCTGCAATTGGGTATGTAGTAACGCGCCCCAAAACGCGTGATCTTCCAACGGTTCAAGGCGAGGCAGAATTTGTCCCTACGTTTGCCATTTTAGAGCAATGGGGATTGCCAACCGATATCATGGAACAGTTAAGTGATGCGCCGGTTTCTCGTTTCTTAGTTGGCGCAAAAAACGCAGCAGCAGAATTTATTGGCGATTTATATGAGCTGGTCCCCAGAGAAGTATTAGGAGCGGGGCGTGATATTGCGCAGGCTTATTATGCATCGCACGCAAAAAAGCGAGGCGATCAAATGGCAGCAAATCTTGCCAAAAAATATAAAACAATCGCCGATATGGCAGCTACTGCATTGCGAAAATTCAATCCTATAAATAGCAGACTTATTTATGCAGCGACTACCGGCCTTGACGATGAAGTGCAGGCATTGCTGTGTGGTGCGCAGGTTCCAAGCACGGTAGCAATCCAAGAGGCTGCGTTTGCAATAAAAGGAAAAGCGGGAGCTGCATATGAACGAATTGAAAAATTACTCACAAATCCAAATTGCTCTTCTTCTGAAAAAGAAAGGCGATGGAGTAATCAAAATCCGTTTTATGTAGAGTAATAAGTAGGTAAAAAGGGAGAGTAGTATGAAGAAGGTTTCACGAATTATTTCATTGATTGTGCTTGCAAGTATTGCAGGCCAAGCATCGCAATTGTTTGCTATGGCAACGGTCCGCCGAGGATGGGAAGCGACTAAGCGAAGGCTTTCGCCATCTGAGGGAGTGCAAAAAGTTCAAAATGCAATGGCATGTATGTATTCCAATAACTGTACACCGCAGGATATTCGAAACATTAAAGTTGCGTTAGCAAGTCTTGCAGCATTAGCTGCCGGAGCAGCCGCAGTGCGTGCTGGTGTTAATGCTCTGGGTGAAAAGACGGTTGGCACTATGATGGATAAGTATTGGATTCATGGAGATTCAAAGGGACATAACCTTTTGAAGGATCTTATGGGGAATGATAATGCTCTTGCAGGTCTTTTTTATTCAGTAGAGGGTTTGGATGCTAAGGATGATTTTGCAACTCTTCGCGCCCTTTTGGAATTGGCTCAAGACATGCAAAAGCACGGCAATACTAAGATGGATCACATAATTGGGGGTTTAAAAAGAAAATTAGGCGAGGGCTAACGCGTAAGCGTTACTTAAAGTGAGTGTTATTTTCTAAAACAAACAAGCGCGAAAAAACGCGCAAAAGGAGAACAGTATGAAGAAGTTCTTATCACTACTAACAGTTGGTGCACTACTTGCATCAGCAAGCGGAATCAATGCAGCTAATTACTATCAAAGAGGTAAAGCTGCAGCAAGCCAAGCATGGCAGGGTTCACAAGCTCAGCAACTTGCTCAACAAGCAAGAGGTTATGCTGGAGCGGGCGTTGCAATGAGTCGAGCGCAAGCAGCGCGAGCATCTAAAGTAATGGGTGCATATTTGTCTGAGCTTGGTAATGCATTGAATGCACAAAACAAACAACAAGCTATGGGCGTTGTTGCTAAATACAAAAAACAAGCGCAAATTGCTGGTTTGGTAGCATTAGGTGTTGCTATTGGTGTAGTTGGTTCTGCAGTTACTCGATGGATCCAAGGTGGCGGAATTGGGCGATCTAAAGAAGCATTGGGTCTACAAATGAGTCGAGCTCAAGCAGAATTGCTATTGAAGCGTTCACAGCTTTCTAAAGAGGTTACTCGAGCACAGTACTTGGCTATTGTTGCTGCGTTGGTTGCAGGAGCAGCTATTGATGAGGCTGTAGAAAGAGCAACTAAAGGTACAGTAACGGTTATCAGGGCGTTCCAAACAACCACAGATCTTCCAGTATTTGAAGAGGAGAGCACACCATACACTGGTGATATGCCTCTCCCGTAACTATAGATGATGATTAAATAGGGAGCCTTCGGGCTCCCTATTTTAGAAAAAGCTGCGCTTTTTGAATTAAGGATGCGGGCATGAAGAAAAAAATTACACTTTTTATTTTTAGTGCATTGTGTGCACAAAATTTTATGCATGCTGCGCAATACCTGCAACGCGGCCGCGCTGCCGCACAAAGCGCGGCAACTTCAATGCAGTCAATGGCACGTGGAGCAGGCTTTCAAGCATCTCGAGCTGCGCAACAAGCGCGAGCACTCGCATCCCGCGCAAGCACTCTTTCGCAAGAGCAGCGCGCCAAGCTTGCCCAATGGGCAGCACCTTTTTTATCTGAAGTTGCTGATGCATTAAAACGTGGCAACTATCACGCGTTGCCGGGGATTATGAAAAAATATAAAGCGCAATCAGGAGCGGTTGGCGCGATGGCAGCAATTATTGTTACCGGTATTGGAATGGCAGTTCGGGCATTTATTATGAGCCGTGATCCAAAAAGCGTACTTGCCAAGCGTGGCATTGCGAATGCAAATCAGCAAGAAATTGAACTGATATCTGCATGGATGCGTAATGATACGCCTGCAATTCAAGTGATATTTACAAAGTATCAAACGAATCCAGTTTTGCTCTCGCAGATTGCAAAAGAAGTACTTCGAGCGGCATTGGGCATTGGCATGGAAAAAGAAAATGCGCAGGCACAAGGATGGGCCAGCCAGCTTTTACAACTAAAAGATTTGCAGATGGCAGGAGAGTATGGCGATCCGCAGCCAGCTGTGCCCCAGATAGATTATTCGCACGCAAAAGCTGAGCTTGCAAAGCGCAATCTTCACAACCCAACACCGCAAGAATTGCAGTTGATGCAGATGGTGCTTCAAGGAGAGGTGCCGAATGCAGAAAAGTTGAAAGCAGATAGTGAGCAGTTGAGCTCTGCCGCACTTGGCGCTGCACTTGGCGTTGCAAACGATAAAAATAATACCGCTGCGATGGAGCCGATTGCAGAAATTTTGGATCTTAAAGTTGAAACAGGCCAGTAGGAAAAGAGTATGAAGAAGTTAGTATTGGTTTTTTTAAGTGTATTATTGCTCGCAAGTAATGCAGCATATTCAAAAACCCGCAATACATCTCGTGGTTACGGCTTGGTGCAGTCATATGAAAGTAGGCTTTTTGGATGGTTGAGGCATTTTTTGCCGGAATATTCCGCGGCATTGCAGGCGAGTGATTTTGATGCTTTGCCAGATATTGCCCATGCGTATCGAGAGAAAGCAGATGAAGTTGGCAAAATCGCGATTGCAATTGCTGATCTTCTTGCAAAGGCAGCAAGTGAGCTGGCCCAAGGCTTTGGTACTCAGGGCGCCAAAAAACATCACACTCAAAGAAGAAAAAGAAATCATAACTAGTTGAGAGAAATGATGAAGAAATTGCTGGTGTTAGTTACGTGTGCACTTTTTGCTTTTGTAAGCATGGATGCCGCTCAACACGAGCTGCGCGCACGTGTTAAAAATACAGCGAGTGCATTACGCGCACTGCCATCACGAGCAGCTTCATCTGATTTAGTTACCCGAGCAAAGGCTGCGGGGCACAGCGCAGCGCAGCGAGCCGGCACTATGTATAAAGAATATGTAAGCGATCCTATGTAAAGGCAACGCGCACGCCTTGCTGCATGGGCGGGGCCATTTCTCTCGCAAGTTGGCCAAGCAATTCAAGAGCGGGATTTTGAAAAAGCAAAAGCGATTTGGAAGGAATATAACGTTGGCCAGAAGGCAGTTCAGGGAACGGTAGCGGCGGCATTTTTAGCAATTATTGCCCTCATTATTCGTGATGCATTAGCAGTTGATCCTGGATCATTAGCAGAAGTTGGTGCGGTTTTAAAAGAGGTTCGTGTTCCAGAAGAAGAGCCGCGCGGAGCAGTCAGAGATATTGGATTGGCTTCTTTAGTTGGGGATGACGATGAATTCGACGCTGCTATTGCAGCTTCCTTGGCAGCAGCGCGTAGAGAGGCTCCTGTTGGTGAAACGTCCTCTGTGATCCGAGAAAGACGTGTTCAAAGAAGGCCAGAAGCTGTCGCGGACCTTCCAGGAATTGAAGGCGTAGATTTTCCAGAAGGTGCGGGAGTTGGAGAAGGGTCTGATGTTATGCCTCCACCCATTGAAAGAGTGCTAGGAGTTTCCGAGGAATCATTGCCGCCCAGAAGGGCAAGAAGAAGGTAATTATCCCCACCCTTTATTATTCTGCAAAAGCACCAAAATCTCTTGCCCAAACGTTTTGGCCGCACTTGGGCCAACGGCAGTAATAATATTTTCCTCTACGACTACTGGCTCGGGCAAATACTTCACATCATATTCAGCGTAAATTTTTTCTAATTCATTATCACCATTCCATCCGGTGGCACGATGGCGCGTAAGCACACCAGCTTTTGCGAGTATGCGCGTCGCCATGCAGATGGCTCCCATTGGCTGATGCTTTTCTGCCGATTGCTTGAGGATGCGATAACTTTCTGGCCCATCAAGATGCTCCATACTTCCCGGGCCGCCAATAAAAAAGATACCTTCATAATCGTGAGCGCTTACTTGATCAATCGTGATATCAACGGACGTTGTGCCACCATCTTTATCGGTTGCATCGCCTGGCTTATTTGATGCGGTGACTACTTGAAAGCCGGCATCTTCTAGGATTTTTTTTGGCTCGCCGTATTCTACCGGCTGGTAGCCTTCGTGAGCGACAATGAAAAGAATTTTTGGTTTTGTCATGATCTTTTCTCCCTTAATTTTTTTTACTCAATTACGCATAGCTTTATTGGGGCCCATCGCATTGTTCAAAAAAATCACTCAGGATGAGCGAAGTATATGAATTTTTATTTCGATGTGATGACACTATCAATACATATTTTGGCGTAAAAAGAAAATGAAAAAATTAACGGTGGAAACTTTTGAGCAGTATGCGCAAACATTTAGAGCGCTAGCTAATAAGTGATTTATACCGTTCGTGGTGAGCTTGTCGAACCATTCGAACTCATTTAAAACCGCTCGTATCCTTCGACAGGCTCCCAGGCGTCGCCAAGGCTAATGCCGGACTATCGCAGGACGAACGGTAAAGAAGTCCTTTTTAGTGAAGTATTTGATTAAATGAGATTTCATGCAATTGCCTTGTGTATCGCAAGCGGCGCAAACATCACATCACGATACTGAATCTTTTGCTCAGGCACAATATGTACGCCCATATTTCCCACTCGTAGCGTGCGCTCCCGCGAAACCCGAATAAGCGCAACCCCTTTTCCTTTGCCAATCGCATAAAACTTTGCAAATGCAAAGCGATGCGATCCACTCATCTCGCCTTCAATCGTTGGGTAATAGAGATGCTGCACGTCAGCATGCTGCATAAGTGCAGCGGCCGCTTCAAGCGCGCGAATAGTAGGGCGCGGAATAATCAGATGATCAATGCGCAGCGATCCGGTAGCGCGAATAAGATCAGGCACCAAATGGTATTGCACCCATGATGCGGGGTTAGCGCGTTCGCATAATGCGCCGCGATCAATGAGCATGGTTTGATTATCGCTTCTGATCAGTTCCATCTCTTTTTTAAAGCAAGGGAGTGTAGTAGTAAGCTGGGCGGGCTGGACAGCTTTCAAAACAGTGAGCGTACACAAAAAAAGGATGCTTAATGCGCCAAGGCGCATGCGTGCTGCGCGCAATTGCGGAAGCATAAGAAGCATCATCGTTATCACGCATATCAGTGAAAGCATATAAAATGCCGCAGATGAAAATCCGATATAACTATTGGCGGGTGCTAAATGCAAAAGCGCTTGCCAAAGCGCGGTGATTTTTTCAAGCAAATAATCGAGTGCTGCGTGCGGGATATGCAGAACTTCGCAAAAAAATGCGAGCGTGCTGAGCAGAAGAAATATTGAAAGAAAGGGGCTAAAAATGAGATTGCCCAGTGGCGAAAGCCATGAAAGAGGCAGCCCCCATGCGACCAGGATCGGTAGTGAAACGATCGTTAAAAAAAGGTTGAGAATGAGAAAATCGATGCATGCGGCCTGCGCCCATTGAAGAATCTTCATATCTTCTATGATACGGGCAAATGAAAAGGCCGTAAAGCCCGGGATTATTGCGGAAAACGTGCCCGTAGGCCTTAGTCATATTCCTTTTCAAGCACATCAAGGTATCGCTTGAAGCGAAAAAGCTTTCCGCGTTTTTGCTGGTTTTCTTCGATGAGAATATTTTTTTGTAAAAAATCTGTGATCAAAGCGCTTGCGGTATTATAAGAAACATTTAAGTGATCACTTAATGAGGTGATATTGATAACGGGATATTGAAAAATAATGGAAAGACTTTTCAGGCGCATTTCTATTTTTTTCTCAGAAAGAAGCCACCCCTTGATTTCTTTCGTAAGCGCTGCTTGCAATGCTTCTATTTCTTTTGCGCGGCGATGCGCATCAATGCAGCTCTTTTCTATAACAGTAAGATAAAAGGTAATCCACCCTTCAAAATCTCCATGGGTTCTTACGCGATCAAGGCGGTAATAATATTCAGTGCTTTGCTTTTTAAAATAATACGAAGGATAGAGTATCGGCGCTGCAAGCACTCCCTTTTCAATGAGCATGAGTACAATAAGCAATCTTCCAATGCGGCCGTTGCCATCCAAAAACGGATGAATGGTTTCAAATTGCACGTGCATGAGGCCGGAGGCAATCAGTGGATCGATAGTATCATCGGTGTTAATAAATGTTTCAAGGTCGCTCATGAGGCGCGGCACTTGATTTGCTGGAGCGGGAACAAGATCGCCAACGCGTACTGATTGCTTTCGATAGTTTCCTGGGTTTGCCGTATCGCCATGGCCTAACTGCAATAATTCTTGATGCGCTTTGAGAATAATGCGATTAGTGATTGGCATTCCATCTTTTTCTACCAGGGAAAGAGATGTGAAAAGTGCCTCAGTATAGTTCATAACGAGTTGTGTGTTTTTATCCGGTTGAGACTCAAGGAGCGGTTGCGTAAACACATCGATGAGCGATGTATGAATTCCTTCGATAGAAGAAGAAAGAAGCGCTTCTTTAATAACGTAGGCTTTGATGAAACGCTGCATATCAGGAAGGCGCTGTGCCATTTCATTCAATGTTCCAATGTGCATCATCGCATTGCCATAGAGTGAGGGATCGATATCGCTCAGCTGCAAAGGAGGGTTTGCGGGAGGTAATGGGTAGGGAATAAAGTATTTATGCGATCCAAGCGTTTCGTAGCGGCCAGTTTCTCTCATAAGAGGTCCTTAATTCAAAAAAAGTCATATTTTTGAAATAGTGAGAGCTTTTTTTCACTGTTATTTCAATTTTTGATTATAAAGTGAAATAACCTCTTGTGGCAAGGGGTTTTGTTTCAAAAAGATGAAAGATCCGCTTTCATTGCTTTTTAAGGGCTGGTTTTGCTACTTTGAAAGTATAAAAGAAGGAGTATCGGTATGAAGAAATTCTTAGGGAAAAATCGCCAGAATATGAAAGAATATTGGCGCAATGCTATGAAGGCTGGCTGTATCAAAATGTCGTGCGGTGCACGCTACATCGATAAAATGATCTCTTGGGCGCGTGGCGAAAACTGGCGCGGCAAGAGAGAAAATAAGAAATAATCAATCGTCGTCAGAATCTTCATCGTTTTCAACAAAGGGTGGAAAGAAGACGATGCCGTTTTTACGAAGTTGGTCTGCCGAAATAACGGTTACTGAAGTGCCATCAGGGACAACTAGAACAACTTGGCCATTTTGAGCGTACACCACGACAGGAGCATCGTGCGTGAGGGTTGGTTTTTTAAACACTGGTTGTCTTGCAGGGGACGCTGCCGGCTTTTCAGGCTGAGATTTACCGCCTAATTTTGCGTGCATCCACTGCGCAAGCATATACAGCGGGTGGCCTGTATATGATGCTTCTTGTGGGCGCATCATGGCATGAAGAGATGCACAGTTACATATGAAAAATAGTAGAATTATTTTTTTCATCTGTCCCCTTGGTTATTATCTATTCGACTTGTATTTCCATCTCTACTTCTTCTTTCTCATGAGTAACTTCGCTTGCTTGTGCTCCTCGCACTTGTACGTTTCTTTGTGTGAAAAATTGACGCAAAAGAGTTTGCTGCGTTGGGGTTAATCGTGCGGCGCACCATGCATGCTGCGCACGCGTGGGCCGTTCGTATTCCATTGCCTGTGTGGTGAGTGCTGTGCATAGTGCTATCAAGAGGATTGCTTTCATTATATTTCCTTTTGCATCATATCGTTTTATTGCTACGGTGATCACTCAGTATACGAGTAAAAAATGTAATGATGTAGGGATTATAAAAATGAACGAAAAAAGTGCGTTTTTAAATCGCGTTGCGTATCAAATGAGACAATGGTCTATTAAAATGACAAGCAAAGCAGGCTCGGGGCATGTAACGTCTTCACTTTCGGCTGCAGACATTATCGCAGCACTTTTTTTTGACGTAATGCAGTTTGATCCAGATCAATTTAATAATCCAAATAATGATCGCTTTATTTTATCCAAAGGGCATGCGGTGCCCATTTTATATGCGGCATGGCGTGAGCTCGGAAAAATAACAGATGAAGAGCTTCTTTCATATCGTGAGTTTACTTCTGTATTAGAAGGGCATCCAACCTTTCGTTTTGCGTATACCGAGGCAGCTACAGGATCGCTTGGTATCGGGCTTTCAATTGGAGTAGGGCAAGCGCTCGCAGCAAAACAAACAAAGAGAGATTTTAAAACATTTGTTTTGATGGGCGATAGTGAAGTATCTGAAGGGAGTGTGTGGGAAGCGGCGCAATTGGCGACGTTTTATACACTCAACAACCTCATTGGTATCATTGATTGTAATCGTCTTGGGCAATCGACTCCGACAATGGAAGCATTAGAAGGCGATGCGCCGGAACGCTTTAAAAAAATGTTTGCTGCTTTTGGCTGGCAGGCCGAGATTGTGGATGGCCATGATGTGAGTGCATTAGTAAGCGTATTGAGCGCGGCGCGCGAATCTGCGGATCGGCCGGTAATGATTATTGCGCGCACCAAAAAAGGATATGGCGTTGATCTTTTTGAAGATCAAGAAGGCTTTCATGGTAAAGCGCTTAACGAACAGCAAGAAAAAGAGGCGCTTGCGCAATTGCGGGAGCGATTTAAAGATGCCCATTCGTATCCTTCGACAAGCTCAGGACGAACGGCGGGTCCCAACGAAGCGCAAGCGAAGTTGGGTAAAACGGAGAGAGGAACTGGGTGCGCGTTTACTAGTGAGGATGAGGAAGAAAAAAATAATGGTTGGAATTCTAGGGCAGAAAATCAAGGGGGTGTAAATAGCCAAAATGCTTCTTCCGTTCGTCCTGAGCTGGTCGAAGGATACGAACGCATCTCCCTTCCAAATCCTGAGTATAAAAAAGGAGATGCAATCGCCACGCGCAAAGTATACGGGCAGGCGCTCGTAGCGCTTGGGGCTGCAAGCGATCATGTGGTGAGCTTGGATGCGGAGGTGAAAAATTCAACGTATGCAGAGCTTTTTGAAAAAGCGTATCCGGATCGATTTTATCAATCGTTCATTGCCGAGCAAAACATGGTTGGCATGGCAATTGGATTTGATCGCAGAGGATTGATGCCGTTTGTATCTACGTTTGCCTGCTTTTTAACGCGTGCGCATGATCATCTGCGCATGGCCGCGATTGGCCAAGCTGCTCTGAGAGTATGTGGATCGCATGCGGGAGTATCGATCGGGCAAGATGGCCCATCGCAAATGGGACTTGAAGATATTGCCATGATGCGCGGGCTGCCTGAATCAATTGTTTTGTATCCGAGCGATGCAGTAAGCGCATATAAACTCGTGAATGAAATGGCAAACTATCATGATGGCATAAGCTATCTGCGCACTACGCGTATGGCTACGCCCGTGATCTATGATGCGCATGAATCATTTCCAGTTGGCGGATGCAAGGTAGTACAGCAATCTGATCGGGATCAAGTGCTTGTAATTGGGGCGGGCGTAACGCTCCATGAAGCGCTTAAAGCGCATGAGAAGCTTGCACAAGAAGGAGTATCGATTGCCGTAATTGATCTCTATTGCATTAAGCCGTTAGATGTAACAACCATTCGCTCAGTAGCGCGGGCATCGCACAATACAATTATTACCGTGGAAGATCATTATCTTGCCGGAGGCATTGGCGAGGCAGTTGCCGCGGCAGTGAGCAGCGAAGATATTGAGGTGCACCATTTGGCAGTTTCGCACCTACCCCGCTCGGGAAAACCGGAAGAGCTTTTGGCGGATGCGGGCATTGATGCGCAGGCGATTGCAAAAAAGGTGAAAGAGGTAGCGTAGAATAGGTGGAATCTCCAAATTGTTATTTTTACTGTTTGATGTGATAATATTTTTTCATATTTTCTCAAATGGGGGCGTGCCCCGATCGTGGATGCGCTGCTTGGGCAAGGGGCGGATAAGGGCGGTGCTGCGAAAGCTGCACGCCAAGCAGGGCATCGTGAGCTTGCGGATAGAATTGATTCTTATGCGAAAACTAAGGCGGCATGAGTTGCACTTCAACCAGCATCTGCCGGGCAAGCGGCAATAGATCGAGAGAGAGCGCAATGGTGGCAAGAACTGAACGCTTATATTTATAGTGATGGATCATTTGAAATAGAAAATGCATGGCAAGTTTATGAAAAATTAGGGCGTCCTGATATCTATCCACGATCTCTAAAAGCGCGAACCCGAATACATCAGTTGAAAATTTATAATCGCCCGATTGAGTAATTGACGGTTGGCTTTTTAGGGGAGGAAGCGGCCGGTATTATTGATCTTTTTATCAGTTTCCGCTACTATTTGTAAATATTGCTATTCTCAAATGGGGGCCAATTGTGAATTATTCTTTTCGTATTATTTCTATGGTTGTATTGGTTAGTTTTTGCTCGCAATCATTTGCAGCACAAAACGTCCTAGCTATGCCCCCGTCTGCTCAGAATTCGGCATCTCAGGTAATGGTCGAATACGTAACGAGTTTTATTGCAGTGTGGCTTATCAAAGAGGCATGTCAATTGGGTCTCAGAGCAATGTATGGTGATCAAGGTCTGATTACAGCAGTTAAAGACGGGAACCTACCAGAAGTGCGAAAATTAATTGGGGCAGCGGCGAATGTTAATGCTGCGGATGGTAATGGGTATACTGCATTGATGTGGGCAGCTGTATGGGGGCATACCGATATATTGAAGGTGCTGCTTGCGACTGAACGTATAGAGGTTAATGCTGTTGATCATAATGCAAGAAATGCATTGGTGTGGGCAGCTTATTGGGGGCGTACCTCAATAGTAAATGTGCTCCTTTCAGCAGGGGCGGAGAAGGGAAATGCTGAGGAGGTTGCACGCCTAGAAGGGCATAATAATCTTGCTGATATTATTCGAGATTATACTAGCTCTGGCAGATTGACTAAGGCTGCTGGGAAGGGATGAAAAGAAGAGGAGTAAGTTTGAGCGCTTTTCTTAATCATCTTCATCGCGCGTATAGACGCATAAAAGCTGCGTATCATACTCAGTATGCTTATGGCTACTATGCATTACGTGCAAAATATGCGGCAGAATAGAAATAAAGTGTTCGCTTGTAAATTCGGTGTGAAAGAGCGCGCGGCCATCAACCTTTACTTTCGCTTGGGCCAGCTTGGGATGCTTTTCAAATTTGCGATTGGAGAAAAAGGGGATCTTAAAGCGGCGACGCACATTGCCCTTTTTGGTGGTGTATGTTTCATCGGTAAATTGAGGCGCGAGGATTTGTACCATATCGAGCCCTGAATACAGCGCGCAGGTATATTTAAAAATATCATTTTCAATATATTGTTTGGTTGCTTTTTGTACTGGGCATGCCAGCAGGACGAGCTCATCGATGGTGAATGGGACATCCGTAGGCTTTCTTTTAATGCGCGCTAAATTAAGCGCAACTGTGCCACCGTGGCTATGCGTGAGTAATTTTATATACGGTTTTACGTTGTAAGTTTTTTCATATTCAGTGACAATACGTTGCAATTCTTTATACAAGCATCGGGCAGCTTTTTGGCGAATAGAGCTGCTGAGCTTTCCAGACCAGCCAAAGGTATAGAATGTTTTGAGTGGGAAGCGATCGGGGGCAGTTTTATTGAGCAGATGCGCAATTTCATACATGCTCGATTCCGGATCAACATTTTGTGCCAATCGAAGGCTTGGAACGCCATCAAAGCAACTATAGAAAAACGGTCTTCGGACAAAACGCGTCCCATGTACCCACACGGTAATTGAAGGTGTTTTGGCAAATTGAGGCAGCCGTAATGAGCAGTTGCGCGATACGGTTACCTTTTTGATATGTTTTTTTGAGATACATGCGGGAATAGCACACAGCAATAGAAACGATAGATGGGAAGCTTTCATTACGTATCCTCACGTTTGAGGAAATGATAGCACTCTGGTTAGCTGCCAGCAATAGAGAGTTGTAAGCAGGCAGAAGGAGTCCCACTTGCGGCCCATTTTGTATCGAGCAGGCCCAGTAATGTTGAAAGCTGTTGAAAAAAAACAGGCGTTGTAAATTCAGTGTGCAAGACGCCACGATTTTGGGAAGAAAGAAGGTGGGTTGCTTTATAGAAATGCAATTCAAATTTAAGGCCTGCTTCTATGCTGTGAGCTTCATGCACCGGTTCTTGATTCCATGTAATATTTGCTTGAAGCAAATTATTCTGAGTTCCAAAGTGGCGATCAGAGCCGAGTTCCCATTTATTTGTTTTAATTGTCTCTCGCCATTCGGGAATATTTATCCATTTATCCTGCTTTCCCTTCTCAATCAATGATCTTAAAATTTGCAAAGACCCTTGATCCATTATTTGAATCTGATCGTCGTGAGAATGAATGGAATATATTTTTTCAAAAAGAGGATGCTGTGCGTTGTGTGCCGTTCTTGGCTGTACCGGGCATGCAAGTAGCAATGTGCGGTTGATACGAATTGAGGGATCATATGCGTGCTCTGCCATATGCAAAGATACGTTTCCGCCGTGGCTATGAGTAATGAGTGTAATGTGTGGCCGCGATCCGTGCAGCTCTTCATACGAAAGTGAAAGTGAGCGAATGAGTTCAAATAATGCTTTTCCTGCGGCGCACCGTTCTTGTACCTGGATACCCCCTGTCCATCCAAACGTATACATTCCAGCAAATGGAAATTGTTTGCTATCAGCAGTAGCCAATACGTGTAGCATATTCCGCACCAAATGATCTTCTGGCAAATCCTGAGCTGCAATGAGACCGGGCGGCGTTTTGCCCACCTGAGGCAATACGGAGCTCATATCCACATCATTAAATAAAGCAGCCATTTGAGTGCCATGCACAAAGATAGTGATTGGCATAGGCTGTGGTGGTGGAGGCGGCGGTGTGTGCATAAACATATCAGACCCCTAATATACGAATTATCCTTAATGATCAGTATATCCGAGTATCGATCGATCTGCAAAAGGGTGAGGCGCTCTACCCTCCTTTTTTGAGCAGCCCCTACACCATGGGCTGCTGTGATGATTGTGCTTGTTTTCTCTGTGCGAGGATCACCTCGTGATGATCGTGCTCGTGCTCTTGTGGCTGGGGATCAGCAGAGCAGAGAGCTACTACGCAACATATTTTTAATACGGTTGATACAGATATCAGCACCCCAGCTAATATGAGTTCCTTCATGATATATCCTCTGAAGGTTTCTTCCGTTCCACACGACTCAAACATGTGGTACAGAAATCAGGAAAAAATGGTTAGAGACTTGAAAATAGACTATGACTGCTTACATAGTCTGGTTTGGGTGAACGGCTTTAAAAAGCCACGTAATAGAGGTATTGATACTAAAGGCAAAAGGAGCACGAACGAGCGCCAGTAGCATGGATGCAATCGATCCACTACCTAATGCCAGGATGTGCTTAGTAACCATAATGGTACTCCTTTCAGATAAAGATGTGAGAGATACACTGCTTACACTTTGCTTACTTATCTTTACCAAATATCATAAAAAAAAAGCGAAGGCAATTGTTTTGAGAGAATCCTTTTTGTGGCCATTTTTGTTGCAATTTGTGCATTTGAAGGCGTGATCATCGATTCTCTTCGAGGGAAAGATTTCCCATTGTAAGCGGTTGGTTCATGATAGGCCAATTTTGTTGCGTATTTCAAAATAGTGAAGTTTTACTTCCATTTTTGAGCAATTATTTGCTTTGAGATACAGGCTAAAAAGATTGTTTTTTTGTTATATTTCTTTCACTTGTCCATATATTTGGGGTCAGTTTGGGGATAGTGATTGCTGCAGGGGTGCTCAAAAATGGCTCGGAATTTCAAAGGCACGCTTCAGGATGGGGTGCGGCAGGTGATTTGGGTGTTGCTCTTGATGTGAGGCGAATATGTTCGTTTAAAAAATACGACGTAGCGGAGAGCCACGTCGTATTTTTGCTCTGTGCATTAAGAAATAGAGAGGCCCGATTTGTCTCGAGCTGAAAGAATGACTTGGTATATATGCTTTTTCATTTCAGGATCAAGTTCTTTTGCATATGATTTAAGTTGTTCGTAATCAGCTACAGAGTCATACTTCAGTGCAGATGATCTCATTACGATATTTCCAATATCTACAATGCCGGTAAGCATTCCCTTAATTTCTTCAGGAACGACTTCTCTGTTTTCGGGGTCTTGCAGGATGTTGATGAAATGTGCGGCGATTCCCGCGAAGTTGGCAAGAATGAGTTTGGTATCCTCATCCATACCATTTTGTTTTTTTCCACTTTGAGCAGGTATGCGATTAACCGAGATTGCTTGCGCTTCTTGTGTAATAAGTTGTGCCAGCTCCATAATTAAAGCATCTGTTTCTTGAGAAGCAAATCGCTTTTGTTTGGGGATAATAGGTTTTGTTGCTTGGGTAACTTGATAGGCTGTTTGTAATAATGAAGTAAGAAGATTATTCATTACCTTGGCATTGTTTTGTATATCATCGTTAGCGAGAATCGCGAGTAAAATACGAATAAATCGAATGAATGAACGAGCGACTGCTGGCATCGGTCGTGGTCTGGGGGTGGTCGATGTGACTTGTACATTCGTTGAGAGGGTATCTTTTTGCGAAATTTCTTCTTGTGCGTGGATAGCATTGGCTATCAATAGAAAAATGAATATGCCACTAAAATGCTTGTTCATAAGGGGCTCCCTTTTTAAAAGTTGGGTTTGTACCACCTTACTGTGCGCTTTGAAAGAGATCAATTATTTGTATCAGATGCCTTTTTTTTCTCTTTGAAGACGAGAACTTGTCTCACGCGCTTAGGGCTTGCTTTTTGAATCTGAAAGTACAGATTTTTATAAAGTATACGTTCACCTTTTTTTGGTAGATGTTGTAACTTCTCGGTTAAAAATCCACCAAGGGTTATTGAGTCTTCTGTTTCAAAGCTGATGTCCAGCGCTTCGCTCAATTCTTCAAGAGGCACACTTGCATCTACCAGCCATCCGCCTTGCTGCAATTCTAATATTTTTTCAGCGGAAGGTTCATGCTCATCGCTAATTTCTCCCACAATCTCTTCAAGTACATCTTCCAGCGTTATGAGCCCTGTTAGGATCCCGTGCTCATTAAGTACTATGGCGATATGCATGTGCTGTTCACGAAATTCTCTTAAAAGCTGATTGATTTTAACGCTTTCCGGTACAAATAAAATAGGACGAACAATATCTTTAAGTGGTTTGTCTTCTTTGCGAGACAGCATCACAAAAATATCTTTTTGGTGCACCATTCCAATGATATTGTCAGGTTTTTTTTCATAAACCGGCATACGAGTAAATTGATGCTCAGAAAATACTTCAAGCACTTGGCTGATTGGTATTTCAACATCGATGGAAATAATGTCCGATGCGGGGACCATGATGTCTTTGACGGGAATTCTTCCTAAATCAAAGATATTGCGGAGCATTTCTGTTTTTTCTTTTTCAAGGATGCCTTGCGCATGAATATAATCAATTAAAAAACGCACTTCCCGCTCGGAAGAGACCCATTGAGCAGCCCCTTGATCCTTACTGTCTCCGGTGCGATAGATGATGCTATCTGAGAACTTAATGAGGATGCTGACCGGTATATATAATACGTAGTAAGCAATATTTATAAGCCATAATAGCGAGACAAATACATGCTCCCCGCGAATGCGTGCAAGATTCTTAGGAAGGATCTCCCCAAAAAGGATGATCATAATACCAGCGATACCCACTCCAATAGAAAAACCAAGCCCTGAAGAAAAATTAAAATGCTCAAAGATGGTTTCGGTAATATTAGTAGCGAGTGCTGCGCAGGTAACATCGGCAAAACTACTCACAATGAGTGTTGTGATCAAAACCCGATGCGGATGCTTCTCAAGAGTTTGAAAGAGCCGTTCATATCGTTTTCCGACTGTTGCAGCAAGCTCTTTGAGTTTAAAGAGGCGTAGCGCTGTAATACGCGTTTCGATAAACGCGAAAACAGCGCGAACAAACAGCGAAAGAAAAAAGAAAATGAGAGGCGGATACAATTGAGTAAGCAGGGGAACTTCCATGTGACCCTTTATTCTTCTTCTGGTGAGAAGGTTGTATCGGTTTGAATATCATCATCTATATTTATATCTTCGTCTTCTTCGGCTTCAACTGCAGCGAGTTCCTTTTCAAAGAACGTAAGCAGTTTTTTACAACGAGACGGGTGTCGTAGTTTTCGTAACGCTTTTACCTCAATCTGACGAATACGTTCTCTTGTAACAGAGAAATCTTTACCAACTTCTTCCAGCGTATGCTCGGAGGCAACGTCGATACCAAATCGCATTTTAAGTACTTTTTCCTCTCGAGGAGTAAGTGTTTTGAGTACTTCACGCACGCGCTCTTTTAGATCAGTATTAGCGATTGTCTCAGAAGGAGAAAATTCATTTTCATTTTCAATAAAGTCTTTGATTGTAGCATCTTCAGAATCACCAACGGGCGTTTCAAGCGAAATTGGCTCTTTTGAAATCTTGATAATGTTTTTAATTTTCTTTTCATCAAGATTTAATTCTTTGGCAAGCTCAGCATATGTTGGTTCGCGGCCATTTTCTTGAATAAAGGTTCTTTTAATCTTATTGATTTTATTGAGCGTCTCTACCATGTGCACTGGGACACGAATGGTTCGAGATTGATCTGCTATCGCACGAGTAATCGCCTGTCTAATCCACCATGTTGCATAGGTTGAGAACTTATAACCACGCTCAAATTCAAATTTTTCCACCGCTTTCATAAGGCCAATGTTACCTTCTTGGATCAGATCAAGAAAGTGTAGCCCGCGATTTACATATTTTTTTGCAATATTTACTACCAAGCGAAGGTTAGCTTTTGCCAGGTCATCCTTGGCTCGCTTATCTTTCAATTGAGCAGTAGCGTGTTGCTTATAATATTTCAGAATGGTGCTTTTTGGAGCACCCACTTCTGATTCAGTTTTTTTAACCGATTTTGCGGCTGCTCGAACCGTTTTATCCAGTTCTTGCATTTCATGCTCAAGTTCGGGAGAAAGCTTTTTCAATTGCTTGTACTCTTTAAGCTTTTGTGAGCCTGCCCGCGATACCTCTTCTTTTTCATTTATTTTTTTTACAAATTTTTCAAGCTTTTTTCCCAGCTTGCGAATGAGCTTATTAGAAAGCTTAATCTCTATAATAGTTTTACTGATAGCTTCTTTATTCTCTTTAACTTCTTGAAGCATCGCTTTTTTTTCTTTTTCAGAGTCTAATTTTCCGCGATAGCTGCGGTAAATCTTTTCTTCATTATCAACGAAAGATTTGATCTTTTTAATCGTTTTTAAAAGCGTTGCTTTTTCTTGTTCTATTTTTGGCAAATTGTCTTCGTCAAATTCAGAAAACTGAATAATATCCTTAAGGGCAAGCGTATTCTTTGAAAGACGCTCTCCGATAAGAATGAATTCTTTATGCAAAAAGGGTAGGCGAGAAATAGCATCAATCGATTCTTGTTTTGCGCTAGAAATTTTTTGCGCAATATCACCTTCAGTTTTTTTATTCAAAAGGGGAATCTTACCAATATCACGTAGGTATGATTTTACACTATCAGTTATCTGAGTTGGCGCTTCTTGCTCCTCTTCTTCATCATCTGGATCTTCATCCGATGAATCAGTTTGAAGCGTTTTAATTTTTGATTTTACTGGCGCAGCTTCTTCATCTGTTTCAATGACGCCAACTTCAGAATCGGCAGCTTCTCTTTCTTCTTGCGTAAGTAGTTCGATATTTTCTTTATCGCATGTTTTAAGAAGCTGTTCAGTTTCTTGCTCGGCAAGCTGCTGCTTTTCGCTAAACTCCATGATTTCTTCGTAGGTAAGACTGCCGAGGCGCTTTCCTCGATCGATGAAGGCGGCAATGATCTCTTCTTTTGATACAGCTTTCGGCTTAGCGCCTTTTTCTTTAATCGTAGTGCGAACTGCTCCTTTTGGCTGCTTTACGACAGTAGCTTTTTTAGGATCTTTGCGTTTAACGGTAGTGCTCAGAGCCGCTTTTTTGGCACGACGTACAGGGGCCGCTTTTTTCGCGACTACTTTCTTTTTTGGTTTTTTTGCAACCACTTTTTTACTACGCACTACTTTTTTTGCAGGCGCTTTTACTGATTTTTTCTTTGTAGGAGCCGCCTTTTTGCGAGCTGGCGTTCGTTTTGTTTTTTTCGGTGTGCTCGTATCGCGGCGCCCGAGTTTACGCGCTGGCTTAGTTGTAGGTGTTTTCTTTTTGGCGGTATTTTTGCGCGTGGTTTTTTTTGTTACGCGACGAGTAGGTGACTTTTTTGTGCTTTTTTTGCGCGCTTTAGTCGTAGTTTTTTTGGATCGTTTTTTTTGTGCCATGGTTACGAGTTACCTTCCTCGGTATGGTTCTGCGCAAGGGCAGGAACAACTTTTTCTTTTAAATTTTTATAACTAAGTAAAAGGCGATCAATCATTTTTTGATCACCATCAGCATGAGCTCGGGTGAGTTGCGCCGTAATTGATTGTACAATCTGCTTCCATCGTTTCTTTTGAAACTCATTGAGAAGCTTGTAGTAGGCTGATTCACTTTTAAACTCATCATATGTAACGAGCAACTTACTCACAGTATCCTTTTCGTTTGCGCTGAGCGTATCAAAAAAGAAATCAAATTCGAAAGGGCTGCGAGCTTCTTTGGAGATTAGTAACTTTTTAGCAATATTGTTGAGCGGTTCTCCAAATTGTTCAATTACATAGTTGTCATTTTGTGTGTCAAATAATTCAATGTTATTCAGTATAGCACAAAATAAGCGTTTTTCTAATATTGATGGCTCTTGAATAGAAGGGCTCTCAGCTGGTTTTGATTCGGATTTGCTTGAGGAATCTGCTCCTTTGAGATGCCGCTTGAGCTCGTCTTTAACTGTTTCAAAGGGGAGAGAAAAGGCCTGAGAGGCTGTGTGAAGGAGAATGTCTTGCTTAAGAGGATCGGCAATGAGGGTGATAATTTCGATAATTTGCCTGATTTTGCTCACTTTTTCGGTTAAGGGAGCCATGGAAAAGTCAGATCCCAATCGCTCAATGAAAAAGGCAAAGATATCTTGCGCAGCATCGATTCGGGGTGCGAGATCGTTTCCTGCTTGCAAGAAAGAAGCAGGATCTTGCCCTGCGGGCAGCTGCACAACTTTGAGCTCCATGTTTGCTTGCCAGCACAGCTGGGTAAGACGTAAAATAGCTTTTTCTCCGGCGGTATCATTATCATACAAGAGGTATAAATATGGAGCGTAGCGAGAAAGGAGCTTGAGATGATTAAGCGTGCAGGCTGTTCCGAGTGTGGCGATAGTATTGGGATGGCCGTGCTTAACCATGGCGATACAATCGGTATATCCTTCCACCAAAAAGGCAGCTTGGGATTTTTGGATCGCTTTTTTAGCCGTATCGAGTCCAAAAAGCAGTGAGCCTTTTTGGAAAAAATCGTTTTCTCGTGAATTATAATATTTTGGCCGGGTATCTTCTGGCTTGAAGGTGCGTCCTCCAAAAGCGCAAAATCGGCCTAAATGATCACGAATAGGAAAGATAATCCTATCTTCAAATGGTGAAAAGAGGACGCTTTTCCCTTGTGAAATAATGTGCGTTTCTAGAAGGTCATCAGCAAGAATTGAGTTTTCGTGCACTGCCGAGAGAAGCTTTTTAACTGATCCGAGGCCACCGGGGAAATATCCGATGGTAAATTGATCGATCAGTTCTTGATCGATTTGGCGATTGTGCAAATATTTCAAGACTTTTGGATGCTTTGTAAGTTGGCTGTTACACCACTCTGCCACCGCCTGATAAATATCAAAATGTTGCTGTTTTTGCTTCATTGAAACTTCAGAACCTTCAGATGTTTTAGGCAGTTCAATGTTGTAGCGATCGGCTAAAAATTGGACCGCTTCATGCTGGCCACAGTTTTCAACTTTTGCAATAAATGAAATTACGTCTCCGCCCGCATGGCAGCCAAAGCAATAAAAAATATCTTTGTGTGGGCTTACTGTAAAAGACGCTGTTTTTTCATGATGAAACGGGCAGCGGGACTTCCAGTAGTTTCCTGCTTTTCTGAGTGTGGTGTATTCGTTGATTACGTCAAAAATAGATACTCGTGACTTAATCAGATTAAAAACGCTCATGATTGGCGCGATAGTTTGCTGAGAACAAACCCAATACTAGCAGCTCCCATAATTCCCAGTGCAACATACTGATTTACTGAAAGATGCAGTGCATCAAGGATGCGATCGCCGCGCCAAAAATCGAGAATGAATCGCTCAAACGCTATTAAAAAGAGGTATGAGCAAACGAGCATTCCTTTTTTTTGAAAGAGCTTTCTGCCAACAAAATATTGAAATGCAAAAATGAGCATCAAAAGAATCGAACTATAGAGTTGCGTAGGGTGTACGCAGACGTAGAGTGGGGCGATTGAATGTGGATCGGTATAGATTACTCCCCATGGGGCGGTAGTTGGCACTCCAAAGCAGCAACCTGCCAAAAAGCAGCCAATGCGTGAAACTGATTGCAGCAGAGGGCCATAAATAGAAACCAAGTCCAAAAAGGGAATAACAGGAATTTTTACATAGGCAAGATATGCAGGGAGCGTAACAAGCACGCCAATAACGCTTCCGAGAATTGAAAAGCCGCCTTCGTAAAAGGCAAAAAAACTAAATAGTGTTTTTAGTTGCTCCGGATGAGTAAAGAAAAAAAGAAGGCGCCCACCTATGATTGCTGCAATAATTCCAATCATGACTATGACAGAAAAATGAGGCTCCAAATGCATTGCTTTATATCGAGGATCTTTACGGAGTAAAAACATAAATAGCAAAAGGCCAATGGCTATCATGAGGCCATAGCTATGAATTGCAATAGGACCATAGATATGAAGTAAGGTATGCATCGATACAATCCTTTATGAGTGATGTATTTAATTCAAATTTTTTGCGCGAAAAATCAGCAATGATAATGCAGCCGGTGTCATACCAGGAATAAGCGCCGCTTTCGCGATTGTTTCTGGCGTATGATCCATTAATTTTTGCTGCAATTCTTTTGAGAGTCCCGGCAAATCTTTGTACGTAAAGTTAGCGGGAATTTTGAGCGATTGATAGTATTTTGCGCGTTCAACTTCTTTGAGCTCTCGCTTGATATATGGCTCATATCGTATTTCTGCATGGATTGTAAGTGCCGCGCGTTCAGAAAGTGGCGGGTATTGCTCCATAAGCATCTGAACCGCATTGGTATCTTGCCCATATTTGCGGGTAAGATTTGCAGATGAATACGTAGCGCGTAATGTAGCAAGCGTGCTTTCAATAAGCGCTTTTTCTTTTTGGAATGCGCTATAGAAATCATCGTCAATGAGTCCAAGCTGAAATGCTTTTTCAGTTAAGCGCAAGAATGCATTGTCTTGTCGTAAAATTAAACGCCGCTCTGCACGAGAAGTAAACATGCGATACGGCTCATCAACGCCCATGGTAGTCAGATCATTGATCATTACGCCGATATAGCTTTCAGTTCGATCAAGAATGAATGGAGCTTTGCCGTGTGCGGTTAGGTGGCCATTAATTCCGGCGATCACTCCTTGCGCGGCAGCTTCTTCATATCCTGTCGTTCCATTAATTTGTCCCGCTAAAAAAAGACCCGGGACAGTTTTAACTTCAAGTGATTCTTTCAGTTGAGACGGAAGTACAAAATCATATTCAACCGCGTATCCTGGTTTGGTAATCACTGCATTCTCAAATCCTTTAATACTTTTTACATATGCCTCTTGTACCTCAAGAGGAAGAGAGGTTGAGATTCCATTCGGATAGACTTCGTTGCAGTTGGCACCTTCAGGCTCTACAAACACATGATGTGACTGTTTGTTTGGAAACCTGCCAATTTTATCTTCAATAGATGGGCAGTAGCGCGGGCCGATACCAGAAATAGCTCCGCTATACATTGCTGATCGATGCAAATTATCTTTAATAACTTTGTGAGTATTTTCATTGGTGTGCGTGATGTAGCATGGATGCGTACTATTACTTTTATGTGGTTGGAATTCAAAAAGATAATTGAGCTTATCGGGCTCTTGCGACTCCATTTGCGAAAAGTTTAGTGAAGATGCAAGCAGACGTGGGGGAGTTCCCGTTTTGAGGCGCCCGAGCTTAAGCCCAACGCGATCAAGAAAACGAGAAAGTCCGGTAACCGCTTTTTCATCACGACGCCCAGCGTTTTTTACTTGATCGCCAACGAATATTTTTCCATTTAAAAAGGTGCCGGTTGTGATAATAACTACCGGAGCAGTATACGTAGTACCATCTTCAGTTGTGATGCCTTGCACATTGTTTTTTTCATCGGTGACAACTGTGTCTGCGGTGGCCTCAGCAATAGTAAGATTTTCAAGCTCCAAAAGCTTTTTTTGGCTGAGCTCGCTATACGCATCTTTATCAATCTGTAGACGAAGCCCCTGAACGGCTGGCCCTTTACGAGTATTGAGCATGCGGGCTTGAATATACGTGTGCGTTGCAAGCTTGGGCATAAGGCCGCCTAATGCACTGACTTCGTAAATCAAATGGCCTTTTCCAATTCCTCCCAAAGCAGGGTTACATGGCATTACGCCGATTTTATCAATCGTAAGCGTAAGCAGTAGGGTCTTGGAGCCCATTTTAGCTGCAGCATGCGCTGCTTCTATGCCGGCATGGCCACCACCGATAATTATTACATCGAAAGTATGAGTGCTTTGTTTCATTGCTCTAAGAAGTATGGAAAAATTAATGATATACGCTTACATCAGGGTATCATTGGTACTTAAGAATGGCAATAAATGAGCGTGAAAAAGCCCCGCATAAAGCGGGGCTAAAATTGCTTTTTTATCGAGCAAGTTTTCGAGGAGGAGCCATGCCCCCGTTTTGCTGAAGTTGTAACAAGCCGTCACCTTTGAACCCTCTTTCTTTTGAAACCATAAAGAGAGCAAGTGCTTGGACATTGCTATGGCCTAGGGCTGCTGGATCCATTTGCGTAAGTTTATCTACCTCAGCAGTAAGCTGCTGTAATAGTTCAGCCAGTACTTTGTCTTCTAGCTTGCCAAATTGTACAAATAATCCATTTGGCCCATAGATTTCATTTTCAAGTGCGCCAATAGAAGTAGTGTTAATACTATTCATAGCTTCTACGAGGTTTTTCACTTGGTTTGTTTTAAGGGCTTTATGTAGTGTGTCTTGCGCAGATGCAAAGTGGCGCGCCATGTTTTTCACGCCAGTAAATAGCTCGTTACCTGAAGGCAAATCTTGCGCAATAGCATTCATCTCTTTTTGCAGAGTGACTATTTTTTTCATTGCCGCACCACGAGTAGTTTTGTGTCCTTTTGAAAGAAGGCTGTGAGTTGCTTCTCTTAAGCCTTGAATGTTTTTGATTATCTTTAAAAGAGCGAGATTGATGTCTTTAATAGCCTCAGGCCCTACAACAACGATCTCGGTATTAGCCTTTATTGAGTTACTCATAAAAGGCGTGCTTATAAGAGAAAGAGTCAATGCCATCATTACTACTTTTTTACTGTTACCGTTTGCTTTCTTCATGATAGATTCCTCCATTAGGGGTTATCAGAGTTTTGCGTGGGCTCATCCCACACTTGTTAATAATATCAAATCGGCTTACTTGTAAGCAACAAATAGGCCTTATTTTATACTTGTAATAAGTTTATCAGGCCTCCAGGATTTAGGCAAAAGGGCTATTGATATGCGCTTGCAAAGGCGCAATTGCCTTGTTTGTTAGCTATCCCGAAAATACCAGTTTTGCGGCTTTTATAGATTGAAAAATGCCTTCGGGAGGTACCTTACGCCGGGAGAAAATCCCTTGTGTTTATTGAGATGAACGGCAAGCTTTTTCTTTGTTGAGGCAGAATCGGTGCCATATGTGAAAATGAAATCTATATTTTTAAGAAGGGCTTCAGCTTGGGCTTTAAGCTCAGTGTGCCCAGCGGCTTGAAAGCATCCGATGAGGCCTTCTCCGGTGCGCGTATTATCTCTGTTGGTGCCTCCAAGAAGAAAGCGAAGGCACGCACTGTGCCTTGTATTCATAAAGCCTCTATTGGCTTTGAGTTTAAGAAGGCTTTTAGTTTTAATGGTTTCTACCCATTTTTCTTGTGCAGCTCGGAGCTGCTCGGCGAGGCCTTTCAGGCCGCCAAAAATTGCTTGGGCATAAGGTGAGCCAGTTTTATTGATTTTTGCATGAAGAGCGGTTATCTCCGTATGTAATCGCATAAGTTGTGCTAGATCAGATTCATAGGAGCTTTGGCCGGTAAAGAGGGCATCAGTCACGGCTATGATTTTCGCTGTATATTCTACAATTTCTGTAAGAGTTTTTTGTGCAAGAGCAGCTTCTTGAGCGGTTAATTGCCCCGCTGGAAGTGCGGCATGCACGTAGGCTGGAGTTAAAATAGGGGCCGTTGAAACGGCCAGTAGAATCACTAGATTCCACGATAATTTGTTTTTCAATATGGATTTCTTCATAATTGATACTTTCTTTTTAAGAGTACGCAGTCTATTTGATAATAATATCTATATGTATTTAATCTACTGAAATCTAGCTTATTGAGCAAATGCCCCCTGAAAGGTTGATTTAGGCGCTATTTTGGCTATTCTTATTCCCAGCTATCAGTTTATTTTTTTGCTTTTGGAAGGCATCTAATGCTCTATCATTTGGCGCTTTATTTTCGGCATCTTTGGCACCCTTTGAATGTGGTTCATTACGTGAGCTTTCGGGTGCTTGCGAGTCTTTTAAGTACGCTCTTTTTTTCCTTTCTTTTTGGTGGGCGGTTTATTGAGTATTCTCGATTGTATTTTCGAGCAAAATCACGAGAAATCACTCCCAAGGGGCAGCGTGTGAAAGAAGCGCTTCCTACAATGGGAGGTGTATTTATTTTAGCGATGGTATGTATCAATACGCTATTATGGTGCAATCTTGCGCGTCCTGCTGTTTGGCTGATGCTCGCATTATTGGTTGGATTTGGTGCCATTGGAGCTTGGGATGATTGGAGCAAAATTTCATCTCATAAAGGTATTTCTGCATTTACAAAATTTAGCCTGCAAGTACTCGTATCGAGTTCCGTAATAGGGCTATGGGTGCTTGTATATGGTGCTCAAACAACCATTACGTTTCCTTTTTTAAAAGGATTGCAGCCAGATATAGGATGGCTTTTTATTCCATGGGCGCTCTTTGTGGTAATTGGCACGAGTAATGCCGTGAATCTTACTGATGGGCTTGATGGTCTTGCAATTGGATCATTGATTCCCAATTTTGTTCTTTTTTCTACGCTGTGTTATCTCGCTGGAAATATGCATTTTGCCACGTATCTTCATATTCCCTACGCGGGGACTTCCGAGATTGCCATTATTGGGAGCATTTTTGTGGGTGTTTCTATTGGGTTTTTGTGGTACAACGCGTACCCGGCACAGATTTTTATGGGTGACGTTGGTTCACTTGCGTTAGGAGCGGGGCTTGCTTTTATGGCGCTGCTTTGCAAGCAAGAGATTTTACTTGCTCTTTCGGGGGGTGTATTTGTAGCTGAAACGCTTTCAGTAATTCTTCAAATCGGCTCATATCGCTTGCGGGGCAAAAAAATATTTAGAATGGCGCCCATGCATCATCATTTTGAATTGATTGGATGGCAGGAAGCTAAGATTACTGTACGCTTTGCTATCACTTCACTTATCTTGTGCCTATTGGCTTTGATTACTATTAAAATACGCTAGGTTATATTGTGGGTTTTTTATATACAAACATTGCCACACCAATCGAAAACAGTGCGCCAAAAAGCAATAGCGAGTTCATGCCATCTACGATTAAGCTATATACCGTAGCGCTTCCTAGCAGCAGACAGCTGCCAATAGCGAGTACTGGGATCATAGGATGAAGATTAAGAGCTTTTCGTTGTACTGCATACCATGCGGCAAGCGCGCTAATACCATATGAAATAGTTGGGCCAAATGCAGCAATTTGTTGAAGCGGCAATTGGTTTCCGTGAGAAATGATTAAAAATAATACATATATGGCACCTTCTATAAGTACGCAATAGTAAGGAACATGATAGGCATTAAATTGTATGATTTTCTTTGAAGCAAGGAGGTGATTGTTTTTTGCCAGGGTATATACATTCCAGTTGTTACTAAATAGTACGCTATAACTTCCGCCAAGAGCTGAAAGTGCGATGGCAGTGTGTAAGAATGCAATGATGAGCTTATTCAAGCCGGCGGCTGCGGGGAAAATGGTTGTTACGAGTGCCGGAAATAAGAAACGATAATCAGGCAGTTGCTCAAGCACAGTGCCAAGCCCTGCATAGAGTGAAAATTGAAATGCAGTGGTTAAAAACATTACTAAGCCATAAGAATACAGCAGTGATTTTGGCCCATTGATTGTAGGATTTTCTATGTGGCCACTGATAGCGCATGCTGCTTCAAAACCACTCAACGCAAAAAATACGAGAGGAAGGGCGATGATAAATCCACTTAAATCAGTGGGCTCAAAGGCAAGATGCTGGGGAGAAAAGAGGTATATTCCTGCAATAATAGCACTTGCAATTGGTATGGTTTTCATCCAAAAAAAAGCAGTTTGAATTGCGCTGTTTGATTTTGTATCTAATAAATTAAGCGATAAAAAAAGAAGTGTTATCAAACAGTTTAAAAAAGATGCTGGAATGATGCGTAAGGGGATAATGACGCTTTGCAAAAGAAGCACTGCAATTTGAGTCATAATAACGGCAGAAGCAAGCTTGCCAACAACATAGCTCCATGAGCTTACAAATCCAAAGAAAGGGTTTATTTCTTGTTGGCCGTATGCATAAAATCCTCCCTCGGAATGAATGCTCATTAGCTTGCTCATTGAAAGAATAAGGGGAAGGATGAGTATGCCAACAATGATATATGTAAATGCCCCGAGTATTCCGGCTTTTTGCGCTAGGAGGATGCTGTTAATAAAGATGCCAGAACCAAGCATGACGTTGAGATTAATAAAAGTAGCCGTTGTGAGTGATAGCTTGTGACTTTGAGCCATTGGATATCCTTACGATTCGGTTTTTTGTAAGTGTATCCGATTTGCTAATTGCAGCAAGTTATTCGGAGCTTGTGCTACATCACAAGATTATATAGAGATACACTGATCCCAAAGAGTCCCAATGCTCCCAATAAAAATGCGGCACCAAGATTGATGTAGCGAACATATTTGCTTTGAAATAGCCGATGAAAATAACTACTTCCAATTGAGAGTGGTATCCACCACGCCAGATTACCCACAAAGACGCCAATTAAAAATCGAATTGATTGGAATATGGTGGTAATTCGTACATTAAGAAATGCGATAAACACGGCATACGATGCAATGCTCAATGGGCCTGAAAGGGTAATTAAAAATGCAGTTAAAAATGAGGATGCATGATTGGTTAGCTGCTTATTGCGGCCATCAATTTTTACGGGTGTACGCCCAATATGAACGGCAATGAAAAGAATAATTACGCTTCCGATTAAACGAATCCAATCGCCATAGGTTGCAAAAAATGGCTGCACAAAATGCAATCCAAAAATAGCAATACTGGCAAAAAGAATGTGCGCAATTGATGCGCCAATGCCAGTGGCAATTCCCGCCCATGCGCCGTGTGCCATGCTGCGATGCAGGCACAAAATTGCATTTGGCCCAACAGAGATACCAATTGCAAATCCTATAAATGATCCATACAAAAAATATGTCATGTTTTTTATTTTCCTTTTTTGATAAAGTGGTGCGTGCGCGATAGATTTTATCATTCACCAAAAAGGAGTTTCTGTGAAGGTATCAATACGCTCGAGCGTTGCATGTCTTATTTTTTTAACCTGTTTTTTTTCGGATAGCTTATTTGGCAACCACGATTTATTTGAAAATAAAAATATTGTTGTGCTGGGGGGTACTGGGTATTTAGGTCGGGCTATAACTGAAGAAGTACTGCGATGGAATCCTCAAAGCGTTACTATTTTTAGTCGCGATGAAGTAAAGCACTTTAATTGTATTAAGCTATTCGATAGCAATCCAAAGCTTCACATGGTGATTGGTGATATTCGGGATTACGAGAGTATTTTACAGGTGACACGTAATGCCGATATTGTATTTCATGTAGCTGCATTAAAGCGTATGGATGCATTGGAAAGTAATGTACAAGAAGCGATAAAAACAAATGTTTTAGCATCAATAAATGTATTTAACGCATGTGTGCAGAATGGCGTCGATAAAGTTTTATTTGTATCTACAGATAAAGCTTCTTCTCCAATTAATGCTTATGGCGCGTGTAAATTTGTAAGTGAAAAAATATTTACGAATTATGATAAGCGCACTATTAAAACAAAGTTTGTAGTAACGCGTTTTGGCAATATCCTTGAAAGTACTGGATCCGTAATTCCCATTTTTCTCGATAAAATAAAAAATGGCGACCCCCTTACATTAACGGATGAGCAGATGACTCGTTTTATTATCTGCAAAAATGAAGCATCGCAGTTAATGTGTGATGCGCTTCGGTATAGCATAGGCGGAGAAATTGTTGCCAAGCGTTTGCCGGCATTAAACGTATTAGATTTAATTGAGATTTTAAAATCTCATTTTAAAGTGGATAATCCCATCAGAATTATCGGGTTGAGACCCGGTGAAAAGCTACACGAGGTGCTTGTTAATTCATCAGAAATGAGGCGCACTTATGAATATAAGAATTATTTATTTGTACGTCCCTCTATTGTGTCGCTTGCGAAAGATACTATAGATGCTCTTCCAGAGTATATAGAATATGGCACTTATTTGGGAGGCGGAGAGTCTTATGATTATAGTTCTGATTTAGAAGTGCTATCGCAAGAAAAACTTGGTCAATTATTTAAAAAACTTGGTATTTTTTAAAAGGGACTATCATGAAAACAAGAGCATTATTTTTTTTGTTATTAAGTATTTCAATAGCAAGCATACACGCTAAAACGATTTTGGTGTTTGGCGGAAAAAAAGGATGGATAGGCCAGAAGCTTGTTACTTTTCTGCAGGACATGGGGCACCAGCCTGTATGTGCAGAATCTCGGCTTGAAAATCGAGAGCAGATTATAGATGAAATTACTCGAGTAAAACCGGACTCAATAATCAATGCGGCAGGGATTATTGGCAATCCAAACGTTGATTGGTGCGAAGATCATAAGCCAGAAACCATTCGAACCAACGTTATTGGTACGCTTAATCTTGTTGATATCTCCTACACACATGGCTTGCACCTTACCAATATAAGCACAGGGTGTATTTATGAATATGACGATGCTCATCCTATGGGAAGCGGTAAAGGGTTTACCGAAGAAGAACCGCCCAATTTTGACGGATCATTTTACTCCCGCTCTAAAATAAAAATGGAGTCATTGCTTCTTGAGTATCCCAATGTACTGAATTTGAGAGTGAAGATGCCGTTATCTTTAGAGCTTGATCGAGGATTTGTAGGAAAAATTGCTCGATATAAGAAGTTGATTAATGTGCCAAATTCTCTTTGTGTGCTTGATGATCTTCTTCCTATTGCGGTTGATATGACTTTAAAGGAAGTTAAAGGGAACTTTAATTTTGTAAATCCGGGAGCGCTTTCGCATAATCAAGTTATGGATTTATACATCAAGTATATCGATCCAACTCACACATACGAGAATTTCACGCTTGAAGAACAAGATCAAATACTCAAAGCTCGTCGTGCAAATGCAGAGCTCAGCGCAGAAAAATTATTGAAATTGTATCCTGATATTCCTCGTATAAGTATTGCGTTGGAAAGATTGCTAAAAAAAACTCTGAAAAAGGATAATTGATGAGAGTAGTACTAAGTATTTTAAAATTGATTATAGTTCTTATTTTGCAAGTAGAGTGTCTTTTTGCTACACCGTACAAACAATATGAAAAAATTTATCTGTATGGCGAGCATGGACAGCACTTTGAAACGGTAGAAACGGCGCTTCGAGCTTTTAATGTTGACTATGAAGTAATCAAAACATTGTCTCCACATAGCAAAAGGCTACATATTATTGTTGATGCGTTGGGTATTAATAAAAGCATGCTACCATCAAAGTACATTGTCTATCAGACGCATGACTTGAATAATACGCGACTTGCATATCAAATAAAACAGCTTGAGCATGAGTACATAAAAACATTAAAGGGTGCAATTGCAGTTTGGGATTACGATAGAAAAAATATTCAAAGTTATAGTGCTATTGTTCCACATTATTATTATTTTCCTAGAAGCTATGAATATACCGATCCGGTGATACTTCCATGTTTTTTGCCTTCAGCGATTTTGTCTACATATAAAGAATTATTAGCTTATAGCAATCAGGTTGATACAGAAATATCAAGTTTGATCCCGATGCTTTTTTTTCACAGCTATGTTGAAAATCCGAAATTATTGATGGAGGCTGGAGTATGCTTTGGATATTCTACTCAGGCGTTCGTTAAGGCGTCTGATTTGTGTGGAACTGAATTGATTGGAATTGACTTTAGTCAAGGTGCAGCTTCATCGTATGATTGTGTCCAGAACGGTATCTTTGTATGCATGGATGACACATTGTTTCCAAGTTATTTTAATAAGAGTCAATTTAAAAATCGATTGCTTGATGTTGTATTTATTGATACTAGCCATGAGTATCAGCATACGCTAAAAGAACTGGATGCTTTTCTGCCTCTTTTAGCTCCTCGTGGAACTTTGATGTTTCATGATGCTAATGTTACTCCCCTCACAGTGAGCGGGCGGCAGGCGTGGTGGCGCATTAATGATACTACTCAATTAATGGGGCCATTGTCTCCACCAAACCCGCGAGGAGTTGCACCAGCATTGAGAGAGTTTTTTAAAATTTCGTTTGATGAAACAAAGTATATTAATACTGAGTTTGAATCTCGAGGTGGTTCATGGCACATGGTGCATTATCCATTTTGTAATGGTTTAACTGTTATTAAACGACTAAAATAATTATCAAAATATGAATCAAAAGTATTTTTTGATAATTGTTTTTTTTATTTCTGATTTATATGCCGAAGTGCGAGTTGTTTGTACTGCAGCATTAACCGAAAGTCATTATGACTTTCGGGAAAAACAATATAGAGAAGCTTTCACTATATTGAAAAATTATGGTGTCTCTGAAATCTTTATCGTAGAGGCTTTAAAAAAACAAGGCCCAACATTTTTTGAAGAAATTTCTTCTCATGTTTTTTATGCAACTGTCAATAATCCATCATTTCAAAATAACGGTATAAATGAAGCGGCTACTTTTTTGGAAGCATTATATTACTTTGATTTTGATGATAAGGATATGATTATCAAATTTACAGGAAGGCATCAGCTTACTTCAGACTTCTTGCTACGATTGGTTGAAAATAATTCTGAGTATGATGCTTTTGTTAAGGTGAATTCTGATGGAAATGTTTTTACATTGGGATTTGCTATGAGGTGTAAAGATTTAAAAGAAATGTTTGGTTGTATGAATTTTGATGCAATGGGACATATTATGCGACCGATTGAATATGATGTAGGTGATTATATAAAGTTAAAAATAAGACAAGGAAATTTTAAAGTGTACTACGTCGATAAGCTTTATATGAAAGCTAATATATTTGGAAGTAGTACTGCTCCAAATGTTGCAGAGCAAATTAAGTATTATTAGCTATGCCTGTAAATATCTATTATTCAATTATAGGAAAAAAGGTGAAAGTTCTTTTTTTATTATTGAGTTGTTTGATTATAAGTAATACGTATGCAATAGTCGTCGTAAGTATTGGAAAATCTTGCAGTGTTGCAATGGCTCTAAGGCATTTTAATTTGAGACATGAGGCATATCCTTTTGACTGGATTATTTCGCATTTTACATCTTTATATTACGCACTTGAAGACGATTTTAAACGATTATTACAAGATAAAGATTTAACAATTCGTGAATATGATCGATACGCAGTTTTGGATTATTATAAGTTTCACTTTGTGCATGATTTTCCTACAGTTTTGCCTAACACTCCTGCTGCCGAGGCTATTGAGGAAGGCCACATGGCTGGGGGCATTTTGCATGATGATTGGCGTAGCGCTCTCACGTTGGTGCAGGAAAAGTATCAGAGACGAATAGAAAGACTGAGAAATCTTTTTTCAAGTACAGAAAGAGTATACCTTATTCGACATTTTGATATGACAAAAGAACAAGCGATTAACTTCAGAGATCTTTTGTATAGAAAGTACCCTCTGCTTGATTTTGTTTTGGTAGTCATCGATAAAAAAGAAGATATGAAATTAGATTGGAATTTAGAAAGAATCAAAAATATCTACTTTGATTATTATGAATCCTCAAGTACAAAACCTCAACTATGGGAACCTATCTTTCGATCATTAAATTTGATTGATTGAAGACAATTTATAATTTGACGATTTTTTGCCAAAAATATTTTTCAATATCATGTGGATTGGTGAGAGTTGCCCATTCTAAGACTCTATTTCTGAGGAGTTCTGAATACTGTCTGCCGCCTCCCGATCCTTTTGGCCCGTGATTTGGATCATCTTTGTCGATGAGGATAATCGAGTTTCCTTGGATGACCATATTATTTGGCATCCAATCAGTTGAAGGGGTATTTTTTAAGTTTTCAATAGCTTTTAGCACAGTATTCTTTAATGGGTAAGATCCATTATACATTTTGAAGGTTATAAGGTTAATGCCTGGTTGCCACTCTGAGGTTACAAAAGTATTTGGAGGTGAGTCTGTTTGTTTGATTAATTTTTTTTCAGAAAACGAACTTTCAATAAGATGTGTTTTATTATTTATTCGGGGAGTTAGCCAATTTCTTTTTTTGAGAAATTTTCTCTGTCCTTTAATGAGATATATTGGACTAACTTTATTGGAGGTGTGACGGGGTGCCTCTGCCAATAATACAGCATTGTGACTAAGAAGGTATTCGATAATAGATTTACGTAAATTATTTTCTTCATTAGAGCATATGGTTTCTTGTGGTGGGGTTTCAATAATAATATTGTCACCAAGCTCAAGAATAGAATCCAGCAAAAACTGCCAATTAGGCTTAAACCAATGGATAATGTTGAAAGCAAGAACGACATCAAAATGTTCACATTCACTTAATTTATGAATATCGCTTGGAATGATCATTTTCTTAAGATGAATGATGTTTGTGAGTGAAGTGTTTTCTTGGCAGACCTGCAAGAGTTGTGTGCCTGTGTGCGGATAAGAGGGATTGTTTCCTTCAAGCATTACAAAGCTTGAATTTCTAAAATCCCATGCTCCTCGAAACGAGTAATATCCCTGGCTTGCACCAAGATCTAGCATAGTAAACGGTCGGCTGTATTTATCAAGAATCGTTTTTATGATTTGATAACGAGTTTCGCAATTTTTGTGATTATGGGTAGCTGGCTTGACTATCTCATTATTAATGATAATGTCCTGGTATTGCTCAAATCCCAGTTGTGTTATATCAAGGAATGCATTCACCGATAGATTGATCGCCAATAAGGCTAGTAAAGGTAATAAGCGTGTTTGATTCACTGGTACTCCTCAATGTTTTCAAAAAAAAAAGTTGCTTTAGACTAAAATTATTTTTAATAATTATCAATGCAATGATTTTCATTGGGAATAATAGTCTATTTTCATTTGAAAAAATCACCGTTTTAACTCATCCTGTGGCTAAGCGTGGGACAGTGGAGGGTCATAAAGAAGTCACTCGTAGTCTTTTGGCAGGACTGAGAGCTCTTAATGTTACTTATAATTATAATCCTTCATTAATTTCAGAGGTTGGTGACGTTATTATTGTGCTTGCAAATACTCAAGCATTACAGCAAGCCATTGAAATAAAAAAAATGCGGCCGCAGACAACATTGTTAGCTGGCCCGAATTTAGTTGTTTGGCCCATTGATGATGGCGGTGTTCTTACATCTTCAATCATTGATAGGGTTATTGTACCTTCAGAGCCAACAAGACATATGTATGCAGAAATATCACCTAACATTAAGAATCGCATCGGTATCTGGTACGCAGGAATTGATGCAGAGCAATGGAGTCCACGAGCTCTTGAAAAAGGGAGGCAGGTTTTGCTGTATTGGAAAAATCAACAAGAGGGACCATCATTAAAAAATCAAGTGCTAGATCTTTTGCGAAAATATCAATGGGACCCTATTCTCATTGAATATGGAAAATATTCTTTTCAACAATACAGGAATGTTTTGGATAGAGTAAAGTTTGGAATTTTCCTAAGCCGTTCAGAATCTCAAGGTATAGCACTGGCAGAAGCTTGGGGGATGGATGTCGTTACATTGCCCTGGAATCCTCAATATAGAGAAAATAGAGGAAGGGTTTATTCGGCAGTTTCTTCATGTCCTTACTTATCAAGTTTTACGGGCAGAGATTGGCAAAATATACAAGAATTGGA
>JAJCZB010000066.1 GCA_029262595.1 Candidatus Babelota bacterium
ACCCCCCTAACCCTTCAGCTTGTTCCAAGTTGAAGGGTTTAAAATTTAAAAAGGAGTAAGTATGAATCACACTGGTATTCGTATACACAACGTAATCGCATTTATACTTCTTGCTGCAATTCACATCACCACTCATTCCTCAGATGCTTTTTTTGAAAAAGTTGCCAAGATTCACCACAACTTATATAAAACGTCTGCCGAAGAACTACAGTTTTATTTGGGAACTTCTTTTGATCCTCCAACTTTAATTAGTGCTCAAGATCTCAAAGCAGCGTTAGAAGATGATGATGAAAAGCCATTTGTTATAAATGTTTTGCCTACTTCGCTCTATGATGATTGCCATATTGTTGGCTCACATAGTGCACCACTAAAAGGATTAGTTGATCAAGCTCGTGAATGGAATCGAGATCGCAAAATTATAGTCTATTGCGCACTCACGCAATGCGATGCAGGAGAAAAAGCATACATCCTCCTAAAATCAATGGGCTTTACTAATATTCTTGATTATAAAGGCGGTATCAAAGAGTGGTTCCAGCTAGACTATCCAACTGAGGGTCCTGCTGAATCTTCATTCCTTCATATGAAATCAATAACAGTAACTGAAACAGAATGTTTCCTTTTCCCTGAGCTTCTAGTTTGCAGCCGCCAAACACGCTGGATCAGCCGCTACCAAGATCAAAATGACGAATAATAGTATGCGGATATACTATGAAAAAACTATTTGTACTATTGCTCGGACTTTCATGCATCACAGGATTCGCGCACGCCGCTGATGCTGGACTTGCAGTAGATGATTCAGGTAAAGCGCCAACAGAATTTCATAAACGCATTGCTGCAATAGTCGCCGCTTTAGAGAAAGCCCATCCTACAGCACAATCCTTTCAAGCGCCTGCATTAACTCCTCCCGAAAAAACTGGTAGACGAAAAACAAAGGCCGTAACCCTCCATCTTGCTAATGGAAAAAATTTGCTAATCTGCCTGGCAGCAATCGAAAAATTTGATTGGAAAACTGGGAAGCGAAGCGATGTTCCACAAGGCACTAAAGCTGCTGGAAGGTTGGCCCAAATGCTTTATCGCGCAAATGCAACTTTAAATGTCGTTGCGCAAGCTATGGACGACGATGACAATCTGGAAACTACATTTGAAAAAGCTATCAGCCTAGAAACAGCTGCAGCAATTTTTAAGCAAGTTCCCGGTACGCAAGGGGTCACGGAAGAACAAAATGGTCATGCCGGAAGCTCTACCTCAACGGGTATATTTTGGAATATCACGCCTGAAGAGTAATACACTCTAAATGGCACTGCGCAGAGAATACATTTTGATCAGTTCTTTGCAATACAAGCCGCTTGCATTGAATCATATGAGATGAATCGGCAATGGCAGAAAAAAAACTAAAAAACTGATCGAGCCTACCACTTGCAGAAAGTGATGCATATTTTTTAGTACGCCACTCTTTTTGCTTATCTTTCTCTTTCGTAAATGTATGTATTGAAACTCCTGCTTTTTGCGCAGCATCAAAAAGAAATGCTATTTGATCCCGCTCGGAGACGCTCCCTGCTAGCTCTTGTATTGATGCATTTGTTTTTTGCAGCTGCATATCATGCACTTTACTTGCTCTGCTGGCAATAAGCGCCTCCGATTGCTGCTGGCCCGCACGATTAAGCGCTGCTTGCTCATATTGCACAATCCCGGTAAGCCATGGATCCAAAACAAAAAACCACGCTACCACTAATACAGCTACCAATCCCAGGGTTATACCCCATCGATATAATGCCGGAGTATGGACGGCCCATCGATAAAAACGGCCTTTTTCCGGAATAAAAAACATACTAATGCTCCTTTTTATCTGCTACATATTTTGTTTCAATACTCGCATGCAATCGTTCATTTGAAAAGATCCAACCTACGCAACCGCCAAAAAACACCTTATTTTACGGCAATTCATTGATTTTTAATGCGCCCAATTGCTATATTGAGAGTAAGCAATCCTGCGTAATGATTAACTATTCAAAGGAGAAGGTATGAAAAGCGCACACGTAATCAATCTATTAGTTATCAGTTTTTTCGCCATCAGTGCGTTAGAAGCTGCTGCTCCTCGACAAAAAAATTTAGATGATGATCTGCATCAGGCGGTAAATTTTAATAATGAAGAAGGCGTTCGCCAAGCATTATTAAACCGCGCTAACCCTGCCGGTCCTAACGAAGCTGCAATTATGTTTGCTGCAATTGCAACTAATAATGAAACTATTTTGGGTATGCTTCTTGACGCTGGGCTCGATCCAAATATCACAACCCAAGCTGGCTCCTCTGCATTACACCGGGCAGCTCAAATCGGTAATAAAGAAATGGTAGAGCTACTCTTGGGATTTGGCGCCAATGCAACTGCCACAAATGCTGCTGGCAAAACTCCAGCAGAGCTTACTACCAACCCTGAAATACAAGCGTTACTTACTGCGACAGCAAATCCTTTGGTAAAAAGCACCGCACAATAATACTTATATTAGAAAATTGGCTTAGTCCACTGCATTGGATCAACGTGCGTGTTATTCACGCGCATTTCCCAGTGCAAATGATAGCCGCTTGCATAGCCGGTTTTACCAATAGTGCCAACAGGATTACCTTTATGAATCATTTGACCTTCTTCAATATCGGCAAAGCTATCTAAATGGCATAGCATGGTAATCACACCCAAGCCATGATCAATTATTACGGTATTGCCGGTATCCACAAATCTATCTTTGGAAACAATTTTCCCATTTTGCGGTGCCCATACAACTGATTTGGGTGCATTAATAACATCAATTGCTTTATGCGCGTACATGCCTTTGTGTTGCGTTGTGCGCACAGTCCCATACTCAGTGCTCACTCGCTCTACCTCTATAGGTGGGCAAAACGATCCCTTCCATAGTTTTTCTTTCGGAGATGCATCCGCGCATTTAGTCATAAGCTCTTCAAAAGATTTACTCGCCTTTCCAAGCTCTTTTTCTTCTGCCACTTTTTCGCTGCTTACATGCAATGTAGATTTTTTAAATGGAAAAGATACTACTTGGAACGTATCATCCAAATGTATTGTGTTACCTACTTTGTCAGTCACATCCACTGAAAGAAGATATTCATTTGGATTTTCTTCGCATGCTACCGGAATATATGCTTCGTATACCGAAGAATTTTTTGACTCTGGAAAACATTCATACTTTTCAGATAATACTGATAAATGTGCACTTTCAATTTCTTTATTTACTTGCATCTGAACATGCAATGTACGGCCCTGAAAGACCTTCGAATCTTCATCTGTTTTTACAAATGCTGCTTTCAAGGGAATATTATCTACATAAAAATCTCTTTCTACTTGGACAACGTTTTGATGAAACGTATTATCTGAAAAATGCGCCTTTAAGCTATGCTTGCCATTGGATAATGTCTTTGTGGGAATAGTGAAAGAATGCCCTTGTACTCCCGATGGAATACGAAACTCACTCACTAATGTTTTATCATCAAGCCACAAGGAAAGGTTGCCTTTTTTTGAGCTGGCAACCTCACACTCCAGATCAGCTGCATAAAAAGAACCCGACTCAATCCCACGCAAAGTAAGATTTGGTACTGATTTATCAAAAAAATAATCGTACGCCCGATAACCAAAAAATCCTACTGCCCCCATAGCAAGCAAATATCCCCAGAAACGCATTCTCAAAATCATTATAAACCTTAATTTTTTAGCACAACTATAGAACCATATCACGCTGTGACAGTATACTTCGTTTTAGGGTGAAGGTAAATTTAGGGAGGAACCATGCGGTACTTCAAAATTTCTATATCTTTTGTGGTAATTTTTTTTTGTAACCTTGCACGCGCACATGCTCACCGAGAGGTGGTAAAAGAGCTCTATCGCATCAATGCGCTTACTGTCCGACAAATGAAAAATCCACCAATTGGCATAACTGCTAGTTCAATTGAGCAGCTCGTGCGTACCATTTATTTACATAATGCCGTTCCGCATCACACACTGCTCTCAATAAATGACACCTATTTTATGGTCTATCGCGGGCTTGAACTGCTTCCGTCAGACAGAAAAGTATTCATTTTTTCTCGCGGCTACGCAAAAACCACCGAGCCCGGGACCAATGAAGATTTTATTCAACGCGGTGCGGCCGCCAAATCAGCCTATATTCAACTACAAGACAATATCATTCCACCCGACTATCCGCTCATAAGTTTTGACTACGATGATGGCCGATATGGATTTGCTTTTGGCCAACAAAGAGAAATTCGCACTCTCCAAACCGTATATGACGCAGTACTGCATTCCAATCCAGATATCGAAGTAGTTCTCATTGGCGACTGCCGCGGCGCAAAGGTTGCACTCGAAATCGCTGCCAACCGTCCTGCCAATCTTCGTGCTCTTATTTTAATGGCTCCCTTTGTTTCAGGACGCCATATTACAGATAGAATAGCTGCACAGCACCTTTCATATCTGCCCGCGCACAAGGATATTCTTCATAATTTTTTCAAACTATACTTCAAAACTTATAAAGAATCCCTCGATACTCTCCATCAGCGATTAAGCCATATAGACCCCCGCCTTCCTATATTCATTGGCCACCGAATATATGATGAGCTTATCTCAACCGATTCAATTCATCAGCTTATTGAACACCTGCGGCAAACAGGCAACAAAACAATTCACCTCGCGACAACCGAAGATAGAAGCGAGCCACACAGCAAGATGACTGAGATGGCTGAAATACAGCATGGGATCGCTCAATTCATACAAAAATACGTCTTTCAAGATGCGGTTCAAAATTGACAAATAGTATCGCAATTATATACTTACTCTATAATGGATCACTCAAAAAAGGCGCCTCTTATGGAAAAAACACTTACCAAACTTATTCCCACACTCCCTGGCGTTTACCTTTTTAAAAACGCCCTAGGAGAAGTTGTATATATTGGTAAGGCAAAGTCTCTCAAGCCAAGGGTCCATTCCTATTTTCATAAAAATCCCCACGATTGGAAAATTGAAGAAATTCAGCGTGAATACGCTGAGCTTGATTTTATTATCACCAAAAGCGAGACGGAAGCAATGCTTCTGGAAGCAGATCTTATTCAGCGCTACCAGCCGAAATTGAATACTATTTTCAAAACCGGCCAACCCTTTTTATATATTCGCTTTACCACATCAAAAGAATTGCCGACCATGCAAATTGTGCGCAACAAAAAACAACGGGGCATACATTTTGGCCCATTCTTGCATAAGCGCCAAGCACGCAGCGCACATCAATTTCTTATGCGGACATTTAAGCTCAACACGTGCAATAAAACAATTGAGAACGGCTGCCTTGATTATCATATCGGCAACTGCCCCGGCACATGTAAATCTGATTTTAATAAAACTGAACACCTTTTTCGTATAGAACTTGCAAAAGAAGTATTGCGCAAGCGAGATAAAAAATTTATCGCCATGATTCAAGAAAAAATCACGCAATGCAACAAAGAACTCGCGTTTGAAAAATCAAAGCATTTTGCCGAATATCTTGAAAATGTACACACTATTTTCGAGACTATTGCAACCAAGTTTGCTCCCGAAAAATTCACCGCTGATATTGTAGCTGCTACAACTCCCACTATGCACGTTGCACATATTCATGAAAATGCTGGCAAAGAGCTCAGTGCGCTTCTTGGAATAAAAACACCAATACGCACCATTGATTGTTTTGATATTTCTCACTTTCAAAGCCAATCCATTGTTGGCTCATGCGTTCGCTTTACTGACGGCAAGCCGGACAAACACAAATTTCGACGTTTTAAAATTCAATCGCTTACACAACAAAATGACTATGCCGCGCTTCAAGAGATTGTTGGACGCCGATACAAAGATGCAAGCGAACTGCCTGATCTTATCCTCATCGATGGGGGAAAAGGGCAATTAAGCGCAGTACGATCAATCCTACCAAATGCCGCAGTTGTAAGCCTGGCAAAACGAGAAGAAACTCTTTTCAGTTCACACATCCCCGAAGGGATTGTTTTGGATGTTAAAACAGACAGAGGGAAATTGCTAATCGCCTTGCGCGATTATGCACATCATTTTGCAATTAGCTATCATCGACTGCGCAGATCAAAAAGCGCAACTCAAACATATCCCCCCTTGTCTTGATAATATACGCCACTCTTTTTACACTAAAGTGAATCACATAGCTTTACGTAGAAAGGAATCGTTATGGCAAATGGTATCATGGAACAGCTCACACATGCCACACAAGAACTTATCAATGAGGCAGCTGCTATTGCGCAACAACTCCGTAACCCAGTCCTTGTGCCTCTTCACGTTTTCACCGCATGCTTAGAAAATGATTTTTGCAGCTCTCTTTTATATGCACTTAATATTCCTGCCGATCAATTATTTTTGCTTGCACAGCAAGAATTGCAACAGTTTCCCCAAAGCAGCGGAACGCAGTTATCCATTGATCGCCAAATGGAAGATTTTTTAAAAGAAGCCCAAAAAGAAGCAAAAGAGCTGGGCGATCAATATATCAGCCTAGAACATCTCATGCTTGCGCTTGCCCAAACGCCCTACTTGCCCGATCAAATTCGCGTACTCCTTTCGCAAGCTGGATTTTCAAAAGAAGCGATCCTTTCTTATATGAAACATCTGCGCAAAGGACGAACTGTTGATACCAAATCAGCTGAAGGCAAATATAAAGCTCTTGAAAAATATTGTATTAATATCACCGATCAAGCGCGCAAAGGCGTACTCGATCCTGTAATCGGACGTCATGAAGAAATCAGACGCGTTATGCAAATTCTTTCACGCCGCACCAAAAACAACCCCGTTCTTATTGGTGAGCCGGGAGTTGGTAAAACTGCGATTGTTGAAGGAATCGCACAACGAATTATCGATAATGATGTGCCTGAAAGCTTGCAAGATAAAAAAATATTTTCTCTCGATCTTGGCCTGCTTATTGCCGGCGCAAAATACCAAGGCGAATTTGAAGACAGGCTTAAATCAATCTTAAAAGAGATTGAAGAAAGTGATGGAAATATCATTCTCTTTATTGATGAGCTACATATGCTGGTGGGTGCAGGACAAACAAGCCAAGGAGGCATGGATGCATCCAACTTACTCAAGCCAGCTCTTGCGCGCGGCACACTTCATTGCATTGGAGCAACCACACTCGCTGAGTATAAAAAATATATTGAAAAAGATGCCGCCCTTGAGCGCCGTTTTCAAAAAGTTGTCGTTCCAGAACCAACCACAGAAGATGCTATTTCTATTTTACGTGGACTTAAAGAACGATTTGAGCTGCATCACGGAATAAGAATTAAAGATCAAGCACTCGTGGACGCAGTTTCTCTTTCCGAAAAAAATATAGCTGATCGCTTTTTGCCAGATAAAGCGATTGACCTAGTAGATGAAGCAGCTGCGATGGTAAAAATGGCTATTGATTCTCAGCCAGAAGAGCTTGATCAGTTGGGACGAAATATTCGCCAGCTTGAAATTGAAAAGGTTGCTTTATCAAAAGAAAAAGATGACGCCTCTAAAAAACGATTAGGCGATTTGCAAAAAGAGCTTGCTGATTTAAAAGAACACCAAAGTAAATTGCTTGCTAAGTGGAAAGCTGAAAAAGAGCCTCTTGAAAAGATGAACAAAATTAAAGAATCCCTTGATCAGACAAATGCACAATATCAGCAGGCTGAACGAGAAGGCGATTATGCAAAAGCATCAGAAATTAAATACAGTAAAATTGCCGCACTTGAAAAAGACCTTGAAAAAGCTAAAAAGAAAATCGAAAAGCTCAAGCCTGAGCTAATCAAGCAAGAAGTTGATGAGCATGATATTGCGAAAGTAGTCTCTCGATGGACCGGTATCCCTGCAGAAAAGCTTGAAGCCTCTGAACAACAAAAGCTTCTTGAAATGGATAAAATACTCAAAAAGAGAGTGGTTGGGCAAGATGAAGCAATCAATGAAGTAGTGCATGCAATCCAACTCCATCGCACCGGACTGGCAGATCCCAATAAGCCAATCGGATCATTTCTCTTTTTAGGGCCAACTGGCGTAGGAAAAACAGAAGTAGCAAAAACGATTGCTGAATTCCTCTTTAATGATGAAAATCGATTAATTCGCATTGATATGTCTGAATACATGGAAAAGCATGCCGTTGCCCGATTGATTGGTGCGCCTCCAGGATACGTAGGATATGAAGAAGGTGGCCAGCTGACGGAAAAAGTACGACGGCATCCATATAGCGTAATTCTCTTTGATGAAATTGAAAAAGCACACCCAGACGTTTTTAATATTTTTCTTCAGATTTTAGACGAAGGCCAACTTACTGATGGTCAAGGACGTACCGTATCCTTTAAAAATACAATTATTATCATGACATCCAACTTAGGCTCAGACATTATTCTTAAAGCAAAAGATATGACGCAAAAAGTTAAGGATGAAGTGGAAGTGATTGTACATCGAACCTTCCGCCCTGAATTTATTAATCGCATTGATGCCACTTGCTTCTTTAGAAAGCTTTCAAAAGAAGATGTGATTGATATCGCAAAAATTCAGCTCAAACGACTAGAGCACCGCTTAAAGGAGCAAGGCGTTACGCTCACTATATCCGATGCTGCAATGAAAAAAGTTGCCGATCTTGGCTATTCACCTGAATTTGGCGCACGTCCATTAAAGCGAACAGTACAGCAGTATATAGCTGTTCCTGTTTCGCAACACCTTCTTAAGCATCCGAAAGAAAAAGAATTAAAGGCAGAAGAGAAAGACGGAAAAATTGTTATTACTTAACATCACCTATTATCTTGGAAGTCCATGAATAAAATTTACTACGCAACAAGCAACCCCACTAAGTTTCAAGAAGGGTGCCGTTTTTTTGAAAATCACTTCCCAAATATTACACTTGAGCAATACCCTGACGATGTTCCGGAAATACAAACGCTTAATCAAGAAGAAATTGCGGTCCGAAAAGCACGAAAAGCATGGGAACGCTTGCAGGCTCCTGTACTTGCGGAAGATGCCGGCGTCTATTTTGCTCGTTATCACGAGTTTCCTGGGACACTGACGAAATTTATTTATAAAGCGCTCGGCATGGAAGGAATTTTTAAACTCGTTGATAATGGTGATAAAGCTTTTTTTCAGCTTCACCTCGTCTATTATTACGGAGAAAATACTTATAAAATATTCAAAGGCAGAATAAACGGATCAATTAGCAAGCCTGAACAATTTATTGCTCCTGAATCAGCTCCGTATGATGATATTTTTATTCCCGAAGGCACCGATAAAACATATACTCAATTGCGCAAAGAAGATGATCTGACTGCATATAATTTCCGCGTAAAGGCGTTTGATCAGTTTGCCGAGTGGTATAAGGGTTTTTATCAATGATACAGCAGATCACAAACTATCTCGATCTGGATATTGCTCTAGCATACGCATATTCTCCTAGTGGCCTAGTCATCACAAATTTCACTCGTGAGACCGAAAGTCAAGAATATGGAGCGTGTCAGTTTAAACTCAATAATAAGCGCATTATATTTCGCATTGCTAAAATCACGCCACACAAAATTGGACAATTTGTCACTTGTTGGAAACGCCTCGATTCTGGACCAATTACGCCGTATGACACGTCTGACCAATTTGATTTTTTTGTCATTAATGTGCGACAAAATTTAAACTTGGGACAATTTGTTTTTCCAAAGTCGGTGCTACTTAAACATGGTATTATTTCCCAAAATAGCGAAAGCGGCAAAAGAGGTTTTCGCGTTTACCCTCCGTGGGATCCGCCAAATAATAAGCAAGCAGAAAAAACTCAAAAATGGCAGCTCAACTATTTTTTCGAAATTTCACAAGATAAACCAATAGATACTTCTATGGTGCAAAAACTTTACAATCTGGGCAGTTGGGATGAATAACGAAAACGCCACATTCACCTTGAAAGATTTTTCAACCCAATCATTTGCCAATCAAAGTTTTACCGATTGCACATTTGAAAAATGTGATTTTACTGATGCATCTTTTGAAGGAGCTGGCTTATGGAATTGTACGTTTAAAGAATGCAATTTTAGTCTGGTTAATATCAAAAAATGTCGCATGGAAAATGTGCAATTTATTGATTCAAAAGTAATTGGTATCAACTTTTCGCAATGCAACACTACTCTTTTCTTCTCAATAAACGCAAAAAAATCGTTTCTACAATATTGTATTTTTACCGATCTTAAAATGAAAAAAGCCTCTTTTGTTGAAAGCAGAGTAATTGAATGCCAATTTGGTAATACCAATCTCGAGCGCGCCTCATTTGCCCAGGCTGATCTGGCAGGGACCACATTTCATAAATGTTTTTTGAAAAATGCTAATTTTAAAAATGCAATAAACTATCGATTCAATCCCTGCGAAAACACTATCCAAAAAGCAACCTTCTCTTTTCCCGAATGTATCGGGATTTTAAAATCTATGGATGTTACAATTCTGGATTAAATTATCAATTTCTCATTGCAAGGCCCTCCGGAAGAATAACTTTTATCGATCGTACTCTGTAGTGTTAATACCTCATCGAATCCCTTTTTGATAATCATTGATTTTAAAAAGCACACCAACGTAAGCTGGGCAACAAAAATCACTCACCTTTAAAAAAAAGGGACTTATGAAAAGTTCAAAACTTTCACTTATGCTGCTTTTGGCAGCGGCGACTACTCCTATAATCGCATATGTACCGATTGTTTTGGTGCATGGCGTACTTTCAGATGATTATGGTATGGCGCCAACGGAGCATTATATTCGAAAGCATATGGGTGACGACGTATACATAAAAAATGTGCAACTTGGCCTCGGAGAATTTACGTCTCTCACAAATGTATATCACCAAGCAAAATATTTATGGGCTGCAATTCAAAGCGACCCAAAGCTCAAAGATGGTTTTAATTTTGTAGTGCACTCACAGGGCGGATTAGTAGCACGCTACTATCTAGAAAAATATAACAATCCACAAGTCTTCACGTACATTTCATGGGGGTCTCCACAGCAGGGAATTTTTGGGTTGCCCGGATCATTTGACGATCGATTTGCATGGCTCGATTATATGGAAGGCTATGCGCATAATATTCTCTACTCAAAAGCGATTCAAAAACTCATTGGATTTGCGGGATACTGGCACGATACATTGCACTACGACCGCTATCTACAAAAAGCATGCTTTTTGCCATTTTTAAATAACCAAAAAGACCATGCTGATGCAGCGCTCTTTAAAAAGAACCTTTGTAGCTTGAAAAACATGGTGCTTGTAATGTCTACAGCAGAAGACATTGTAGAACCAAAAGTTTCATGCCATTTTGGATTTTATAAAAAAGGGTCTAAAGACGAAATTGAAAACCTTGTAGATTCGCCAGAGTATAAAGAGGATAAGCTTGGCCTACGAACGCTTAATGAAAGTGGCCGGCTCCACTTACGCCTTGCTAGCTGCACGCATGCCCAATTTCAAGAAGATGAACCAAACTTTTTAGAAAACACTCTCGAATTTTTAAAAGCTGATCCAAATGATGTGCCATTGAATCAAGAAGCAATGGTAGCCGCTCAAGCTCAAAAAGAAAATGAAAACGTAACTGCGTAACTTTTTAACTTGCAGTGCCCGGCTATAGACTTTACTATAGTCGGGCATAAATATTTCAATCTTTTGAGAAAGAGCAAATCATGCAATCAAAACTTTTTATTGCTAACTGGAAGATGCAAAAAACATTTGCTGAAAGTATCGATTTTTGCTCGTCCAACCTCAGCGCTCTTAAAAAACTATCGGCGCAAACGGACACTGAAATAGTTCTTTGCCCTTCTTTTCCGGTTATTTATTCTCTCAATGAGCAGCTCGCAGATACAATGGTGCACGTCGGCGCGCAAAACTGCAGCCCTTATATAAGCGGCGCCTATACCGGGCAAGTTTCAGCTCAGTCACTCAAAGAAATAGGATGTAATTATTGTATTGTGGGGCACAGCGAGCAGCGCAAATATGAAAATGTTACAGATAAAGACGTGGCCATGGCTGCTAAAAATCTATGCGACCAAGAAATAGAGCCAATCATTTGTATTGGAGAAACGGAAGAACAATTTCAAAAAAACGAAGCCATTAATGCCCTTGAAAGCCAGTTAGACTTCGTATTAAGTGCTTTAAAAAATACCAAGCAACCCATCACGATCGCCTACGAACCGGTCTGGGCTATCGGTACAGGAGTAGTTCCTGAAAGTGCCTATTTGAAAAAGATATTCCAACACCTAAGCGCCATTTTTTCCAATGTTCATTCAGGCCCATGGCGACTTATCTATGGAGGAAGTGTTTCAGAAAAAACAATGAGCTCCTTCAAAGACATCCCGTCGTTGGCAGGTTTTTTGGTGGGAAGCGCAAGCCTCGACTTTCCAAAATTTGAAAAAATAGTATTATTGGGAAAATAGGGGCATTACAAAAACACGATTCATAGCTGGAGATACTTACATGCTTTATACCTTTTTACTGACACTATACATTATCATCTGTGCTTTCCTTGTGCTTATTGTGCTCATTCAAAAAGGCAAAAGCAGTATCGGGCTTGGTGGTCTTGGCGGCGGTGGGCAAGCACTCTTTGGTGGTGGTGGTGGCCAAGATATCTTCCAAAAAATAACATGGGTCTTAGTAGCAATCTTTCTTCTTGGATCACTCACTCTTTCTTTGATGAAAACCTCCGAAAGAAATAACTTCAAATATGCATCCAAGCAGGCAGCTGCACCAAAGCCACTAACTGACACTACACCATCTCCAGATCTTAAAAAGTCAGTACCAATTTCAGGGACGTCTCAATCTAGTTAATAAGGATACAACCTATGAGAGTAGGGGTTGAATCATTTATAAATAGAATTGGAGAGATTACAATACATCTTTGTAATCTCCTGGGAAATTTTACCCTTTTCCTTATACGCGCTGCACGTACTCTATTTACTACGCGCCCTCAAATTTACAAAATCTTTTTTCAAGCAAATCGAATTGGCGTTGAATCATCACTTATTGTGATGCTCACCGGCCTGTTTAGCGGAATGGTATTTGCACTGCAAAGCTATATTGGCTTTCAACGCGTTGGCGGAGAACAGTTTATTGGATCAGTAGTAGCCCTTGGTATGATTCGTGAATTAGGCCCCGTACTCACTGGATTAATGGTAACTGGCCGTGCATGCTCTGCAATCGCTGCAGAAATTGGCACCATGCGTATTACTGAACAAATTGATGCGCTCACTACGCTACGCATCGACACTTTTCAATTTTTAGTTGTACCTCGAATCTTGGCAGGAATTTTTATTGTTCCATGCCTCACAGTATTTTCAATGATTTGTGGCGTCGTTGGCGGATATATAGTCTGCGTTCATGTACTCGCACTAAGCCCGGAAGATTATACAAACAGCATCAAAGCATACGTTGAACTGTGGGATATTATGGGTGGCCTGATAAAATCCTGTGTCTTTGGATTAGTTCTCACGTGGGTAGGAACGTATAAAGGATTTTATACTCACGGCGGAGCACGTGGCGTTGGGCAAGCAACTACTCAAAGCGTGGTACTCAGCTCAATTATGATTTTAATATTAAATTATTTTCTCACCAAAATGCTTGAAGCAATGTAGGAAAAAATTATGTCTACATTGATACAAATAAAAAATTTAAAAAAAGAATTTGATGGCCACTGGGTAACTCGTGGCGTAAATCTCGATATCCCTGCCAATAAAATGACAGTGATCATTGGTCGATCTGGGGAAGGAAAATCTGTTCTTCTTAAGCAGCTTGTCGGCCTTATTGCGCCAACCTCTGGTGAAATAATCGTGGGAGACACAGATATCACAAAGTTAAATCATCGTGAACTTCGCGAGTATTATAAAAAAGTAGGATACGTTTTTCAATTTGCAGCACTTTTAGATTCTCTGAATGTATTTGAAAATATAGGCATCACACTTTTAGAGTCAGGCGAAAAAGTTAAAGATGTGCTTCCTGTCGTAAAAGAAAAACTCACGCAAGTACTTCTGAAAGAAGAAACGTTGTATAAATATCCTTCTGAGCTTTCAGGAGGTATGAGAAAACGAGTTGGTTTAGCGCGTACCTTAGTAGCTAATCCTGAAATCATGCTCTATGACGAGCCAACAACGGGATTGGATCCTATTACTGCACGCGTAATTCATGAATTAATGTTTTCCATGCAAAAAGAGATGAATCTCACATCTGTCGTAATTTCTCACGACGTTGAAATTTTTAAATATGCCGATTACGTAGCCCTTTTATATGATGGGCAAATTAAATACTTTGGCGACGCCAAAACGATCTGGGAATCGGATAATAAATATATTTATCAGTTTATTCGCGGTCTTTCTGAAGGGCCGATAAAAACTGAAGTGGCGCACTTTAAAGATAAGTTCTAGCTCTTAGCAAGCACTCCGACCTCAGGATCTTTATAGGTAGCTTGCAGCTCATCTTGATAGAATAAATACAATCCTGCTACCACGATTACTGCTGAGAGCCCATAATGCCAGTTCATTTTCTCGTGCAAGAAAAGCCAACTATAAAATGCCGTGAAAAGCGGGCTAATAAAATCTGTGAATGATAAAAATGTTACACTATATCGCTTTAAAAGATGCAAGCGATAGTTATGGCAAATTACATTACTAATCAACACAACTGCAGTCAGCCAAAACGCAAATTGCCCAATATGGCTAATTTCAAACGTAATTGAATCACTAGCACCAATTACACACAAGGCAAATAATCCCGCTCCAAGCATCCGAATACCGTTTGATAAAACAACCGATTGCTTATGATCACGAATCACAATACGAGTCATTATTGCGCTGTATGCCTCGGCGCACACAGCTCCAAATAACGCAAGTTCTGGCCATGACATATAGAGAAATTCTCCCAAACCCTGCTCTCCAGCAGAGGAAGTAATAATCAAAGGAAGCATCCCTATAAACCCAATAGACAAACCAATCCATTGCTTCTTGGTGAGTTGTTCTTTAAATGCCATATATGCAAAAAGTGCAACTACAAACGGAGTCATGTTTAATAAAAAAGACATTTTACTTGCCGGCATATGAGCAAGACTCCAATTGCGCAACTGGTATTTAAAAAAGATGGCCACAATAATCTGACCATTATAAAACCAAAATCGAGGATTAAAGTTAAGCGATGCAGTATTTCTAAAATAATTGATTCCAAATAATAGAAATCCCGATGAAAGCATTCGAACGGCCGTCAAAACAGTGGGAGAAGTGAAATTCAAAAGTTGCTTGCTCATCGGAATAGAGCTGCCCCACAATGCATGTAAACCTAAAATTTCAATCATTCTACTTCCTTGCAGTTATTCGCTCGGGGATTGGAATTCTTTATATAAAAGACTTGGTTGGATGCCACGATTGTTTTGATATTTATCACTATGATAGCGCTCGTAATCACCTTCAATTACATGATAAAAAATTTGGCAAATTTCGGTGCCTGGGTAAATACGAACGGGATGAATACATGAAATTTCAAGCGTCCAATACCCACTAAAGCCAACATCTCCAAAGCCTGCCGTAATATGTATAAATAATCCCAGGCGCCCAATAGAAGAGCGGCCCTCAAGCATGGGTACTAATGCATCTGTCTTGGTATACTCAATAGTACGCCCTAAATATAATTGGCCTGGCTGGAGTACTAATCCGTCTTGCGGAATTATTACGGAAGCCACGTTATTGCGCTTTTTCATATCGAGAATTGGCTCAGTATATACGAGTAACTCTCGATGCAAACGCAAGTTATAACTATTCGGGCCAACTTGATTTTCATTAAAGGGCTCGATAGAAATATCACTCCCCACTCTTCTCTTTATTTCTTTTCCTGAAAGAATCATGTTCCTATTCCTTGTCCGATATCAGTAAGTTGTCAGTTATTAGTAAGCTTGCTAAACTAACCTATACATTTTTTAAGTAAACATTGGTCTAATAAAAGGAAGACGCTATGAGCAACCCTACAGTTACGGCTCATATCATTGAACAAATCAAAGAAGAAAGCATTCGGTTTCGCGCGCTCAATGTTGAAATCGGTAAACTTATTGTTGGGCAACAAAGCACAGTAGAGTTTATCGTACTCGCTATATTATGCAACGGTCACATTTTACTTGAGGGTGTGCCGGGCGTTGCCAAAACAACCCTCGTTAAATCGGCGGCGCAATCACTCGGTTTGAACTTCAATCGCATTCAATTTACCCCCGACTTATTGCCGGCTGACTTAATTGGTACTCTTATATACAATCCAAAAACACACGATTTTGAAACAAAAAAGGGGCCCATTTTTGCCAACCTTATTCTTGCTGATGAAATTAACCGTGCTCCTGCAAAAGTGCAGGCTGCACTGCTAGAGTCTATGCAAGAGCAACAAGTAACCATTGGCTCCCATACCTACGCACTTGAGAAACCGTTTTTGGTATTTGCGACGCAAAATCCCGTTGAGCAAGAAGGCACATACAGGCTTCCTGAGGCACAAGTTGATCGCTTTATGTTTAAACTTCTAGTGACTTATCCAGAGCGTGATCACGAAAAAGAAATTTTAAAACGAAACTTAGATACCAAATCTCTGACTAAAGTGCTTGATGAAAAAGATATATTTACCGCGCAGAAGCTCGTTGAGCAGATATACGTAGATGAAAAAATTATCGAATACATTATCAACATTGTATATGCCACGCGTGAGCCACGGTTCAATAACCTTGAAGAAATTGCAAACTATATCACCTATGGCGTATCTCCGCGAGCGTCACTTGCACTCCTTCACGCCGCAAAAGCTCATGCGTTCCTTCAACGCCGTCATTTTGTAACCCCCGATGATGTAAAAGCAGTAGCTCCTGCAATTCTACGCCACCGACTTGCCCTCACGTATGAAGCTGAAGCGGATGAGATTCGCCCTGATGCATTGGTTGATAGTATATTAAATGCTGTTCCATCCCCATAAATCTTAGCGGGGACCTACCAATCGAGTGGACCGAGCCACCATCTTGACAAAGACAACGGCAGAAAGGTATCGTTGACTCAGAAAACCGATAGTAAGGAAAGGCGAATGAAACATCCTATTTGGATTATCAATAGCACACTACTTGTGCTTATTTTATGTGCACTTGTCTTTGTGCTTTTTTCGCATGTTTCATTGCCTGAACGTGAAGATATTGAGCCAGCCTATGCCAGCACAGTAAGAAAAGAAAAAAAATTACAGATTAATATTAGCCAAATCTATAAATCGGATCTTTTTGGTACACAATCTATAGAAACGGCAGAAGCTGTAAAAGAAGAGCCGTTCCCACTTCCTCCCGAACCACAAAGTGCTGAAATTCCTGACTTACCACAGCCACAGTTTCTTGATCCGCTCGATATTGCATTAAGGGGAATTTTCGTAGTAAGCACCGATAGTACAAAAAATCGTACGATTATCGCGGATAATAAAACAAAAAGAGAAGCAAGTTATAAAATTGGTGATACAATAGGTGATGCTCAATTAATACGTATTTTTAGCAATAAAATCATTTTGCTGCGCTCCAATGGCCAACAAGAAGTATTGTTTTTACGTGAGCAAGACGCAAAAATGGATGCAGGTTATGCGATGATTGATGAGTGGAACTTGGTAATCAAGCCAATGAGCGGAACAATGTACATGCTTGATCCTGTTGCATTTGGGCGCCTTGTTTCAGATTTGGGACAATTTATTGAGATGCTTCATCTGATAACAGCATATAAACAAGGGAAAAGTATCGGTTGTCGCGTTGGGACACTGGATGAAAAGTCAGTCGGTACAGCTTTAGGGCTGCAATCGGGCGATATTATTACAGAAATTGATGGAATTCCGGCGACCACCATGCAAGAGCGGCTCCAAATTTATGAATCAATACTCTCTAAAAAAGAAAATGATACGGTAACTGTTACGTTAGTAAGAAACCAACAAGACCTTACATTTGAGTACATATTGAAAGAGCTTCTCCCACAAGGAGCGCAGGCCGAAACTCCTGAAAATCAACACCATATTCAAAAACTTGAAGAAGAAGAAAAAGTGAAAATATTAAAACAAAAATATGAATTTGCACCTACCTTAGAAGATATTAGAAAGCGGGAGCGAAAAAATATGCTCGAAAAAGGGCAAATGCCGCAATCATAGGAAAGAAATGATTAATAAACTATCACTGTGGTGCCTCTTTCTTCTGGCTTTTGGCCTACAATTGCCATCTATGGTTGATGCTCGCCGCTCAAAACGTCGATCAAGTATAGCCAACGCCTTTCAAGATCCTTTGCAGGCTGATAACGATTTGTTCAAACAAGAGCCTGTTCAAGTAGCCAGTGTTGATAAAATTTCGCTTACCTTTGAAGAATCAAACAGAGAAGTATCAAAAGCAGATAGAGATTCATCGCGAATTACGCCAAATCCCGAACCGGTAAAAAACGTTTTTGTAGAGCCAGAACCTCCTACGCCTGAAAAAATCGAACGCGAAAAGACTGTTTCTCAGCAAAACAAGAACTTTGAGTTGCCAACAGAGCTGCAAGAAAAAGCAAAAGAAGAATTAGAAAAAATACAAGAAGCCCCGCCAGAAACAGAAAAAATAGAACTACAATTTGAAGACGCCGATCTTTTAACTTTTGTAAAGCAGATCGCAGACATCTTTAAAGTCACCTTTATTTCCGACGATGCAATTGACCCTCTCCCAAAGGGAACAACTGAAGCTCCTGCGCGATCCCTTAAAGGAAATAAAATAAGCTTCAAGACAACTACGCCAGTCACCAGGCAAGAAGCATGGAATCTTTTTATCACGTTCTTGAATGTTTCTGGTTTTAGTATAGTACAGCAGCCGGATCCATCGATTTACCGCATTCAAACAATTAAATCTGCTCAAAAATCTCCTTTGGCCACGTATATTGGCGTTAACTATGAGACACTACCTGAAAGTGATGAACTGATTCGATATCTTTACTTCATAGAAAACGCAACGCTTGACTCTTTAAAAGGAATCATTCCTTCGCTTCAAAGCACATCAGCCGCTCCTCCTATTTGGCTCCCCGAGCAAAAAGCATTTATCTTGACCGATAAGTCCTATAATATTCGCTCGCTCATGGCGATTGTGAAGGAACTTGATAAGGTGACAATGCCTCAGGCCATGTCGGTTTTAAAATTGAAGCAAGCTGATGCCGACGAAGTAAAAAAATTATACGATGAGCTTACTTCTCAGACAGAAGGGACACCGTTTCGTCCATTTGGAGCCCGCAAGCAACCAACCGCTATTTTCTTTCCTGAAAGCGCACGCATTATTGCTGAACCACGTACGAACTCACTTATTCTTCTCGGACCTAAAGATGCAATCGCAAAAATAGAAGACTTTATTATCAAGCACGTTGACGTTGCACTAGACCAACCTTACTCGCCGCTCTATACCTACCAACTACAATATGCGGACGCAAAAACAATTGCAGACATCATGAATAAAACGACCAAGCTTGGCCAAAATACTGATGTCGGAAAAGCTGGAGGAGTGCGAGGAACCGATAAATACCTAAAAGAAATGTCCTTCGTACCTGAGCCGTCCACAAACAAACTTATTATTAAGGGCGATTACCAAGATTATTTAATGGCAAAAAAAGTAATTGAAGATCTTGACCAACCTCAGCCCCAAGTAGCTCTGGACGTACTCATACTTTCTGTGCGTTTAATAGATAATAAGGAATTGGGAACTCAAATAAGGAGTAAAATTCCTGGACTTGATGGTATTTTAGGCCAAAATCTTAAATTCCAAACATCAGGACTTCGGGCTGGTGGCCTTCCAAGCCAAGTAGTTACCAATAACACTCCCGGCACTACTGGGGTAGATCGTTTACTCGGCAACCTTATTGACTTAGTTACGCAAGCAGGAGTAGGAAACACTGTTGTGACCTTTGGACAAGATTTATTCGGTGTGTGGGGACTCTTTCAAGCGTTACGTAGTATTACCAATGTCCAAGTAGTTTCCAATCCGTTCCTTTTTGCGTCGAATAAAACTCCAGCAGAAGTTTCTCTGGGACAAACCAAGCGAGTAATAAGTGGTACCATTCAAGCAGGGGTTACCCAAACTGCTACTCGAACAGATGATAAAGCAAACTTAACCGTTAAAATTACGCCGCAAATTAACTCTGATGGTATGATCGTTTTACAACTCGAGGTCAATATTACTGAATTTACCGATCCAGAAGACCCTGATTCGGCAACCAAAACTACCAAATTGGTTAAGACACAGGCTCTTGTGGCCGATAGAGAGGTACTAGCATTGGGAGGTCTGATTCGAAGCCAATCAACTACGGCAGCAACTAAGACTCCCGTATTAGGAGAAATTCCATTAATCGGCTGGCTCTTTAAAAACAAAAGTAAGGTAGCTGATAAAGATAGCTTACTTATCCTTATTTCAAGTAAAATCATTCCTCCGTATGCAACGAGCGACGTAAACGAGTACACCCGAGACAGACTTGACGTCTATAGAAGCACCATGAAAGATATCAATGAAAGCGATAGCAAAAAAGATCCTATTCAGCGACTCTTTTTTGCAGACCAACAAAGCTCCCCGTCGGATATTGGAGAATTTATTTTTGATCGTCACCAAAAATCACGCCGTACAAGCAAAAGCAGAAAAAGAGCACGAGATGAACAACGTATTCTAGCAGAGCAAGAGACTACGCAAGTAGCGCAAGCCAAAGTGAGCCGTTCATCAAGAAGAAGACGCGGCCGTAGGCGAGTTGCTCCAGAAGTTGCTCCCCCCGCGCAGCAAGCAATCACAATGGCTCAGTCACCATCACTTAGTACGATTGCAGCTCCTGCCTCACAAAGCGAAACCAACTCATCTGAGTCCTTAGGAGTAAAAAAAAGACGATCCCGCTCATTAAGTAGCTTTCTGACACCGGATGAAATCGAGAAGGTGGCAGCATGATACAAAATATTTTTTTGCCGGAAAAAATCGGCTCATACTACATATTCCGCCAACGTATTCTCGGTATTGATATCACAAAAACACATATTCATGCCTCACGTATTCTTGCACAAGGTGCAACTATAACTATTGATAAGCAAGTATCGGCTTCTTTAAACGGCGAGCAGCAAAATAATTATGATGAGCGAGTCGTTGCCGCATTGCAATCTGTCTGCGAGCAAATGGGCAAAATTGATCAAATTTGTACTGCATTGCCGAGTACGCTCGTAGTCTTTAAAGAACTCCGCCTCCCTTTTACTACGCGCGATAAAATTAGCTTAGTAATACATTTTGAAGTCGCACCCCTGCTTCCGTTTCCTGCACATGAAGCTGAAATAGATTTTATTATTACCAGCGTAAACGAAGAAGAAAAAAGTGCACAGGTGCTTGTAGCAGCAGTTCAAAAAAAGCATCTCGCTGAGCATCTTTCTCTTTTTGAGCAGGCTGGATACACTCCGGAAAAAATTACTGTTGATATGTTTGCGCTTTATGGACTGTATAATCAAATACCGGCATACCAATCCCTGGAAGGCTCAGTTGCGCTCATAGATCTCAATATGCACAGCACAAGCATCATTACAATACTTGATACGCACGTACGCATAATCAGAACATTGCCTTATGGCTTGGCAACAGTAGCAAAAGACGCGGGAAATTCGTCTGATTTAAAACCTCAACAAGTAATGGATCATTTACTACGATTTGGCTTGCAACAAGGGGGATCTGAAAATAATAACCAAGCAATACAAAATAGCTTAACCGCCTTTTTTAACAAACTGCAGTTTGCACTCACCTCAACCTTCAATCAATTACAAAAAAACAGTATTGATAAAATTCTTCTCTTAGGGCCAGGAGCAGAAATAAAGGATATCGCTTCTTTTTCTGAAAAACTTCTCGGCTCATCCTGCGAACTCTTTGATGTACAAAAAATAACGGAAAATAAACGTTATCGTATTGCACCGCAAGTAACTCTTTCACAACCAGTGCTTTTAAGTATAGCAATTGGACTCCCAACTCCAGTTGTCGAAGATTTCAATGTAATGAAAGGCGAATTCGCCCCCCCGCAACAAACCCTGCTCCTTAAGCAATTGATTACTGGCGGCGTGCTGATAATCCTTTTATTTGGTATCATTATCACACAAACAATTATTCAAAGCAGGCGCTTGCAATCCGAAATCAATACCTCTCAAGAAGACGCCGTGGAGGCGCTCAAAGACCGCTTTCCTGGAATCTCTGAAGATGACGAAGATCTCGATGAAGTTATTACTGCTGCCAAAAGTGAACTAGCTAAAGAGGAAGTAGTTTGGCGGGCATTTTCAAGCCAAACACGATCATCTTTTTTGGAATACTTACTTGAGCTCACAAGCAAAATCAACAAGCAAGAGCTCGGATTCATTCCAAAGCAAATATCAATTGTAGACGGAGCTCAAGGAGAAATCACACTCACAGCACAAGTCAAAGATTGGGAAGCGCTCAAAAAGCTCGAGCAAGCATTGCGAGAGTCAAAATTGTTTAGCTATGTTGAAGGGCAAAGCGACACCGATTTTTCAATGAAAATTATAGTAGCGCGAAAATAATGGAATAGCACATGGAATTATTCGATAAAATGCAAGCATACCTCAATTCTCTTGATCAGCGGAGATTTTATCAATACCTCGCTGGTATCTTGGGGGCAATACTTCTTTGCTTATTTCTCTTGCTGTTTTACTATTATCACTCAATAAGTTCTTTAAAAGCTGAAGCTGATGAAATTAATGATTTACGGCAAGATGGCCAAATACTGCTTAACCGAGCACAACGCATTAAAAAAGATCAAAAAGAAATTGATGCCGTCCTTGCTCAAGATAAAAATTTTAAAATACGCGGATATTTTCAAGATTTAATCAATAAGTTGGGCCTTGCTCAAAAAAAATCGAAAGATTCTGAATTTGACGTAACCCCTGGCTCAGCTCAAGAGGGAACATATCAAGAAAGCATCTTGGACGCTCAATTTACCAGTATGTCAATGAAAGAACTTACCGAATTACTTCAAGAAATAGAATTAAATAAGCGAGTCTTTATTAAAGCACTTGATATATCTGACTCAAAACAAGCAAATAGTATCGATGTAACATTGGTTATTGCTACCTTAGAGCCAAAGCAACGAGAAACAAGCGAGTCAACGGAGTAACAGTATGAGATTGGTATCACGCATTTTCATCGCACTTTTATGTTTTTCATCATGGCATATTGTTGCGCCCAATCAAGTTTCTTCAATAGATGAGCAAAGCAAAGACGCCAGTAGCGCTGCTGAATTAATCTCATTTAACTATTCTCAAGAAGAATTGGTAAACGTCATCAATTATATGGCCACTAAAATGGGCCTCAATATTTTACTACCTACCAAAACGGAAGAACGGGTAACGGGAAAGCTGACCTGGAAATTAGATGAAAAAGTAAGGGTAGATAAAGCGTGGAATATATTACAAACAATTCTTTCTATCGCTGGCTATAACGTTGTTCCGTATCCAACCTACACGCAAATAGTTAAAGCAACAGCCGTAGACATGAAAAAAGAAGCCGTTCCGCTCTATGTAGGTGTCCCTTATGAAGAACTTCCTGCCACAGATCAATACATACGATATATGTATTACTTGGCAAACATAAAGGCGGATGATCAGGGGGGAGAAAACCCTGTCACGCAAGTATTAAAATCATGGCTTCCTTCAAGTGCTTTTTTTACAATAGAAGCGGCAAGCAATACGCTTATTGTAATGGCCCAGGCAAATGATATTCGCGCGATCATGCCGGTTATTGCAAGCCTTGACCGCCCTGGTTTTCAAGAAAAAATGGAAATAATCTCTCTCAAGCATACGCAAGCACGCACCATAGCAACCCTTTTTAATGATAAAATATTAGAATCTACTGATGCCAATCGCTATAGGCTGGATGCCAAAAAAGTTTCTGAATCTACATTTTTTTCAAAAAATTTAAAAATTGTAGCTAATGAGCGTCGAAACAATTTAATTGTACTCGGCCGACCACAAACAATTGATCGTACAAGAAATTTTATTAAAAACTATCTCGATGTCGCTCAAGATAGCGGTAAATCAATCCTGCACACGTATAGACTTCAGTATCTTAATGCCGTAGACTTCGCCCAAGTTCTTGAAAGCGTATTACTCCAAAAAGACGCTGGCGGGCTTGGACAATCAACGGGAGGGCGCCAACAAGCTACTGGCCCGCAAAGATATTTTGATGAAGTAATTATTGCGGTTGATACGCCCGATACAGCAGGTGTTGCTACTGGTGGCATAACAGCTGAAGGTGAAGAAACGCGTACAGAAGCTGCTTATTATGGCGGAAACACGCTCATTATCGCATGTCGCAGCGATGACTGGAAACGTATTGAAGCACTGATTGGTAAGCTTGACCAACCTTCTCCGCAAGTACTCATTGAAGTACTCATTACAGATCTTACTCTCGATGACACTAAGGCATTGGGAAGTGCGTTGAGAAATCCTGAAAAAATTCCACTCGCTGGAAGTACCGCCTTTCAATCAGCCCATTTATCACCCGGAATCATGGCTGAGACATTTGAACAAAACGTACCAGACAACACAATTGGTCTCATTGAAGATAAAGCAGGAAACGTAACCTCTGCAGCTGATTTGCTTCGCAATTTTGGCGTCGCCAATGGCCAACGCGTTGATGTAGGCACCGATAGTATTCCTGCAAATTTAGAACCGGGCAGTACCATCCTTTCATTCAACGATAATACTAGTGGCAAAACGTGGGGTATAACCCAAATCCTTAAAACAATCGATCACAGTAGAATCCTTTCTCATCCGCACGTAATATCAACAAGTGGTAAAAAAGCTGAAATTTCATCGAGTGAAACACGATTAGTACAAGCGGATGCTTCTGGTAGTGCAGGAAGCCAAGTAGTGTCGACCAGAAAGGATATCGATGCGGCGCTTAAGGTAGAAATCACTCCGCGCATCGCCCTCTCTGAGGAACAAGAAAATTCTGTTAATTTACAAGTATATATCGATATTAATCAGTTTATTTCCACTACAAATAATACACGTATTACGCGCAACGTAACCACGAACGTAACAATGAATACTGGCGATATATTGGCACTTGGAGGCTTAATTAGATCTCGTGAGCAAGATGTCGCAACAGAAACTCCCGTATTGAGTAAGGTGCCTATTATTGGCTGGTTCTTCAAAAAGCGCAAAAAAGAAAAAGAGCGCACCAATCTTACAGTATTCATTTCGCCAACCGTAATCTTGCCGCGACAGCGAGATGATATGCAGCAATACACACAAGATTACCTGAATCTTTCTCGATCAATGGCAAAAGAAGGTGGAATGTTTGATTCCTTAAAAGATCCAATTACTCGTTGGTTTTTTACAAGCGAGTCGCCTACTGAAGAATTCACAAAAGACTTTCTAAAAAATGATATTCGCTTCCAAGAAACACCAATGCCACAAGCATCACTCAGCCCAACCAAGCCTTTTCCTCAAAAAGAGAATTATCAACATCAGTTCGTACAGCAATCAAATGATCAGCACGATCAGCTGAAAGACCTCTTTAAAGAGGTTGATAACCCATTTGAACAGTTGAAACCAGAGTCGCTGGCTCAGAATGAAAAAACAACAGAGCTCGCTCCTGCTCAGCAAGCGCCTCGGCGCAGAAGGCGTAGAAAATAACTTATTCGTTTTCAGTCATAATATCGAGCAACTGATTCTCAATCTCAAGCATTCTATTATATTTGGCAAGCCGTTCGCCTCGCGAAAATCCACCTGCTTTAATTTGCCCTGCACTTACTGCAACAGCTAAATCAGAGATGAAGGAATCATTTGTTTCACCAGATCGATGCGATACAATTATATTCTTATCATATTCTTTGCATAGCTTTACTGCTTGCAGTGTTTCCGTCAGAGTGCCTACTTGATTTGGTTTTATAACTACCGTATTGGCGACTTTTTCATCAATACCACGATAAATCCTCTGTGAATCTGTTGCAAAAAGATCATCCCCCACTATGGCAATACGATTACCTAACGCGTCATACAGTTTAGCCCAACCCTCCCAATCGTTCTCACTCAGTCCATCTTCGATCGCATAGAGAGGATATGTAGCAGCCAGCTCTGCATACCAATTAATTAATTCATCTGAAGAAATCATTTTGCCGTGCCAGTCATACGCATCCATTTGTTTATTGTAAAAATGAGATGCAGCTACATCGAGGGCAATCATAACTGAGATACCATATTCATGTTGCATATATTCGATCGTTTGCATTAGAAAATCGAGCGCCTGCTTTTCATCATCAAATGCAGGAGAAAACCCCCCCTCATCGCCAACGGCAGTAGAATATCCTTTTTCTTTGAGTAATCGTTTTAAGATATGAAAAAAATCTGAGCCAGCTTCCATGGTTTCATGAAACGTAGACATCCCGACCGGAATAACAAGAAATTCTTGCACTTGCAAATTATTCGATGCATGCAAGCCGCCATTAATCATGTTAAACATAGGATACGCAAGAGAGACCATTTCAAATTCGCATAAATAAGCCATCAGCTCGTATGGCTCCATGTGCTCAGCCAAAGCTTGGGCCCTACAAACTGCTATGCTCACTGCGAGCATAGTATTTGCTCCAAGAACCGATTTATTTTCGGTTCCATCAAGCTCACGTAAAAGATTATCAACCTGTAAAAGACTCGCTTCATACCCTAATAACGCAGGAGCAATTACTGTTTCAACAGCTTGCACCGCCTTCATTACTCCGTTGCCCATCAATCGGATACCGCCATCGCGCAACTCAAACGCTTCATGCTCTCCGCGAGAGATTCCCGAAGGCACGGATGCTTTAACGTAACGTCCATTTTCTAACCCAACGGTACATTCAATTGTTGGATTACCGCGTGAATCATAAATTTCTCGTGCTGCTACAGAAACGATCTTCATGTTAGCGCCCCCTTGTTTGGCTTTTTGAAGATTACTGTAGCGTTATCCTATCCAAAATTTTTATCAAATAGCTATATCAAAAGATGAAAAAGAGGTAAATGAGCTATCAAACTAAGCTCACTCACTCGTAGACAGCGCTTGTTTTTTGTGGAGTTGTTGTTGCTGCGTAAAACTCTGTGGCCATGTAGCTGCTATATCGGAAATCTCTCCATTCTTATTCTTCACAGCGGTGTAAATCGGATATATCATCGCCGAAATCTTTACGTCTCCAACTGCAGCTTTCATGTTTTCTTTCATAATGCGCAAATGCTCTTGATTAATTCGTTTGCCGAATGTATCAAAAAGCCAACTCGCCTTCACGCCATCCCCAGTAGATTTAATCTCTTGTACTAGATTGGCAAGCTCTTCAATGACCTCAATAGCTTTCACACGATCCAATAGATACACGTCAAGAACACAATATTTCGAGCCATCAACATCAACAGTTTCTTTACGCAATTCAATTGCGCCTTTTTCAATCAGATAATTAAGAATTACCGTATTTGCTCGCGCATGCGCTCCTGCAACTTCTGTTGCAGTATCAGCTTGTGATATCAATCTTTTCAACCCAGAGCGGGCCATACTAATAATTGAAAGATCTATGATTTTCTCTTTACCCACTTTTTTGGGCCAGTCTTTCAGCATGCCAACCTGCGCAAATTCATCGTAACAAACGATACTTGAAAGAAGAGCAAGAATCTCGGCACGAAGCTCTTCAAGCGCTTGATCATGCCCCATAAGGAGTTGCTGAATATTTGAACTCGTTACTGGAATGGTATCACCAACTGCATACTTCTTACCTTCAACCTCAAGATCTTCTGCTTCTTGAAAGGTATGCTGCGTTAGCTTGCCACTTCCATGGCCAAGCGTTTCATGCAGAATAACTTCAAGCATGAAAATATCCCGCATCAATTGGTGATCTGGATCATTTTTTTCAAACCAATCAAAATATACTTTGCCATTAAATAGTCGATGAGCAACCTTTGGATTCATCATTTCGCCCATCGATTTTTCAGCATGATATATAATTTGTTTTGATCCATGCTCTGATCTAATTTCTCCATAATTAGGCAAACAATACGCAAGCGTTAAATTCATCGGCCCGAGAGATCCAGCTGAAAACGCCTTAACGTTAATTGATGCATTTGGCATTGCCCCTTCTCGGCCATCTAACGTTTGACGCTTATATTCCTTTTTAATAGGAAGAGAACGTTCAATATCGGGAAGCATTTTATTCAATGTATTAATATCGACGCTTTTTATCGTAACATCCGACTGGAAAATAGCTCTATAGGATTTAGGATCATGGTATGTTTCTATAAAACCAAAAACATAATCTAACTTACTGTTACTTTTGAGCCATTCAATTGAATGCTTTTTAAATAATTCTTCATCGCCTGTTTTAAAATAATCAACGAGATATTCAAGGCTTTTTACCAAATGCACATCAAATTGCTCTGGATATCGTTTCGCTAAATCATGAGCCTTTTGTAACCAATTAACCATGACGGATAATTCTTTTGCATACTTTCCGTTCACGCTATATAGCTGATAGCTCGGCACACGATTTCCACTTTGCTCATCTACATAAAAATATGCATTCAAAGTGGTTTGCCCTTTTGCATCAACAGATTTAAAGTCTTCATCCGTAAAATCAGGCGAATAAAAATTAACCGCACTTTGCGAGATACTGTCAGGAACTGCTTGAGTAGATTCAGTTTTAGTATCAAAAAGAGACTGGGCAACCGCAGCTACTTCTTCTTTAGCATTTTCATAGCCCAATAGATCTAAAGCTATTTGCAAATTCTCACGCGTTAGCGTTTCCAGATGCAAGCGCTCAGGAGTTCGTTTTTCGTCGGCCGATTCACGGCAAAAATATTGACTATGATTTACCCAAAGGTAAATAAGGTAAGTCTCGACCTCTTTCATAAAGCAAACAGCATCAAAAGAAGTCTGCGCCCGTAAAAACTCTTCTTTATGATTAAGCAAATATTCAAGGAGCGTTACGATCTTTGGAGCATCTCGATGTGACTGATCTGCAGCAATTACATTACCCGCTAGCGATGCACGAAAAAGATAATAAATAAACACACGCTCTTGAGGCGTTAGCGCATTAAAATGACTTACCAAATTGTGATTATATACCAAAACAATTTCATGAGCCTTTACGATGTCGTCAGGCGCTTTAGAAAGAGATTGTCCAATCGACTGCATGCATGCTCCTAGAAATACCACACCAACTAATAATAGGTAAGAATGCTTCACTTTTTTCCTTTTTTTCGGCACAAACACTACTCTTTTTTTCCTGGCATTAAGCGTAAGCCATACTCACGTAACATTTTCTCATCAACCTTGGTAGGCGATTCCATCATAGGATCATTTCCTCGTTGTGTCTTGGGAAAAGCAATTACTTCCCGAATAGATTGCGAACGAGTCATAAGCATAATAAGGCGATCAAGCCCAAGCGCAATGCCTCCATGGGGAGGAAAACCAAGTTCTTGTGCTTCTAATAAGAATCCAAATTTTTCTTGCATTTGCTTTGGATCAAGTCCCAAAAATTCAAATACTTTTCTTTGTACTTCTGGATTATGAATTCGAATAGATCCTCCGCCCAACTCAACTCCATTCAGCACAACATCGTACGCACGCGCCTTTATCTCACCACGTTCCAGCTTTTCCCATCCGTGCTGCGGACTGGTAAATGGATGATGTACCGCATTCCATTGCTTCGACTGTGCATCATATTCAAAAAGAGGAAAATCTGTAACCCAAAGAAATGCATCTTCTTCAAGAGGTATCATATCAAGCGCTCGACCAAGCTCAAGCCGCATACGCCCCAATACCTCCCACGCC
>JAJCZB010000067.1 GCA_029262595.1 Candidatus Babelota bacterium
GCGGTAGAAGAACGCGATCATGCCGCCGGCCACCGCCAGCATCGCCGCCCAGAGCAACGGGTAGGAGTAGCGAAAGCTCAACTCCGGCATGTGCTCGAAGTTCATCCCGTAGATGCCCGCCATGAAGGTGAGCGGTATGAAGATGCTGGCCATGATGGTCAGCACCTTCATCACGTCGTTGGTGCGATTGCTGACGACAGTGAGGTAGGTGTTGGCGACTCCGCTGACGACTTCGCGATAGGAATCGACGACCTCGGCGATCTGAGTGCAGTGGTCGTGGACGTCTCGGAGGAAGAGCAACACAGCCGGAGTCAACAGCGGAGTTTCATCGCGAATGAGTAAGCTGATTGCCTCCCGTTGCGGACCGAGCAGGCGCCGCAGCAGCAGCAAGGTCTTGCGAATCTCGTTGGTTGCCCGGAGGGTTTCTTTGGTCGGTCGGCCGAGCGCTTCTTCCTCCAGCTCGGCAAGCCGTTCCCCCAGTGCTTCCACCACCGGGTAGTAGCCGTCGATCACCGCATCGAGAAGCGCGTATGCCAAATAGTCCGGCCCCAGGCTCCGGATCCTAATCCTGGAGCTTCTTAGCCTTTCCCGCACCGGGTCGAAGATATCCCCCGGTCGTTCTTGAAAAGTCAGCACGTACTTCGCGCCCAACAAGATGCTGATTTGCTCGTGCTTGACGACATCCGCGCTACTCATGCCGACCATGCGCGTCACCAGGAACAGATGGTCGTCGTAGGGTTCGGCTTTCGGGCGCTGCGGGCAGTTGGTCACGTCTTCGATGGCCAGGGCGTGCAGGTCAAAAACGTCGGCGAGCGCTTGCAGTACGGTGGTGTCGCCCAAGCCCTGAACATCGAGCCAAACGACGCCGGGCTTCTCGAGAATGCCGCGGATCGCGGACACGTCCGTCACATCCAACTCCTCGATCTGGTCCGGGGAGTAGCGGGTAGCCCGAATCCTCGGCGGCGGCAGCCGGTCGTCAATCAACAGGGTCCCCGGGGGGGCGCCGCGGCTTGGGTGCTTCTTGTGAAAGGTCATGAATGCCCCTCCGGCATGTCTCAAGGACAGGTCTAGGTTGCCCAACTAGCTGGCTGCGACGGGAGGCGGCGCGAGCTCACTTGGTCGCGCGCGTCCGATTTCGATGGCTCAGAACTTTCAGAATCTCATCGTCATCATATGCGTCAAGCGGAGCCCATCCAACATCTACGGCGCCGGTGAACACTCGACCGGGCGATTGAACGCCGCGGCGCGTGAGGAACCAGTACGCTTTTTCGGTCTCCAGCTGCAGCAGCACATGGTCGACATCGACGCCTTGGCCCCGCTCGCAGCCGTCACAAATGAATTCGTAGAACTCGTAGAAAAGAATCTTGGCTGACCTGTGTGGTCCGTAGAGATGGCGATCTACTCTGATGGCACCCGTAACTCGAACCCAGTGCGGCCCAGTCAATACCTTACTGTGGGCGAGAGTCCCAACAACCACAACGTCAGCCTGAGCGATACGCCATGAGCGTTCGACTGCTTCGACTGCGGTGGCGGCCACGAGTGCTATGGCCGGAATCGCGCATCGGGCGACCGCGAACAGAGCCCGGGGACTCCGGCGGGCCTCACGTGCGCAAGCCGCCTGCATCGCTATTGTTGCGATAGCTCGCCGCCGACCGGAGCTGGGCAGCGACCAAGGTTTGCCGCGAAGCTCGCCCTTTGGGCCCAGCCGTCGGGCTCGGCGTCGCTGCGGTGTTCGATGAGCCAATCTTCGCCGTGGGGGCCCTCGACGATGCGCCAGGCCTCCTCCCGAACATTGCGGAAGCGCCCGCCGGGAATCACGGGGCGCTCGGAGACGATCTGACGCGTGTTCCACGAGCGCCCGCCGTTGTGGGTTTCGTGGAGCTCGTAGGGGTCGCCGGCCGCCGCGATCTTCTCGAGTACAACGAAGCCGTGATCGGGAGAGTCGAAGCGGAACTCGAGTACGACGCCGTGACGGCTTTCCTCGCCCGAGAGCAACAGCCTGCGTTTCCAGCTCTTGCCGCCGTCGGCCGTTGCAAGCAGGAACGGTTTCTGACCGGTTGCAACGTCGCCCTGCTGCCCGCCGACCCAACCATGCTCCGCATCGGTGAACTGAACTTGCGTCATCCCAGCGGCGGGGACGCGTTCGGCCGATTCAGTCCAGCTTTGGCCTTCATCGGCGCTGACCAACACCACCGATTCGAGGGCTCCTCGAGCGTTGTAAATCTCGCCCGCCAGCACGACGATCTCGCCGCTCGAGGCGACGGCAGTCCAGTCCACAGACAGGTCACAGGGCCGTGAGTCGGTGCATAGCAACCCCGCGTACTCCAAGCGCTCACGCTCGCAGGTGAGCGGCAGGATAATGTGCTCGCCCGAGTAGACCTGCACAGCGTTCTCGGGCGGTTCCTCGGCGGGTTGCGCGACCGGGTCGGGCTGAGGGAGCGGCGTCAGTTCTGGAGCGCCCTTGATCTGGAACTGCGCCGGCGACGTGCTTGCCGTCGCCGCCAACAAGCCCGCCAGCAGTGCCGTTCGGAGCGTCATAGCCGATCGCATTCTAGCAATAGGGCGGCCCTTGCGAGCCTGTGGCGCTGAACGGCGGGAACCCTTCGGGAGCCGCGGGACTTTCACCGCGGACTGATAGACTATGGCTGAGTTTTCTGGAGGGGTCGGTGCTGGGGTGAATTGTGTTTGCCGAACTGATTGAGGGCGTGCTCGATGGTGGTTGGTCGGCCGTCTTGGCGGCTGTGCTTGACGTCACCCTCCTCGGCTACCTGCTCTACCGGCTGATCCGAGCGCTGCGCGGCACCCGCGGGGTCCCGATCCTACTCGGGCTTTGCTTAGTCACGGGCGTCTACTTTGTGGCGGGGTGGCTGGGGCTGTCGACCGTGCACCAGGTGATCGGATCGCTGGCGCCGTATGCGCCGGTGGCCTTGATTATCCTGCTCCAGGGTGAAATCCGTACGATGTTGCGCGAATTGGC
>JAJCZB010000068.1 GCA_029262595.1 Candidatus Babelota bacterium
TTCACATGACCGGCGCCACGTCTTCCACGGGCTGTTCCAGCACTTCCGGCTCTTATATTTCGGCGCTGGCGATCACGAACAGCACCGAAAGCGACGAGTCCGAGATTTACTATCGGATCGCCGGGGCTTCGGAAGCTACGGTGGTTACGGCCACATCCTCCGCCGATGACGAGCATGGGCTTGTTCTTCTTGAGATAGAGGGGCCATGGGAGGCAAGTCCGGTAGACCTAGCCGAGGCGGAGGCGCGCGATGCCAGCGGCACTACGAACGTTATCAACCTCGCGGGCACAACGTCCCAGGCGGATGAGGTTGCCGTCGCGGCGGTTTACACGCGCGACGGCAGCAATAACGGCGATCTAACGTGGTCGGATAGTTTTGTCAGCGATGCTTCGTCTGTCACGGGCAGTCCCTTTAAGAGCATTGCGGTCGCGACCAGGGTTCTGACCTCCGCCCTCTCGCCTCAGACTACGCACACCTTTACGGCGTCTGCCGTATCGCAGGGCGGTATGGTGACGTTCAAGAAGGAGGCGGCCGGTGGCGGAGGCACGATCTTGCCACAAATGATGCATCACCACGGGGCCTGACGAATGACGTTGGAATACCGGATTCTCAAGGGCGCTACGAATGTCTCGGTCACGATCCGCATCATTGACTCGACCGATGGCACGCCGGAAACCGCGGTCGAGCACAACACCGCCGGCATGGCGATGGAGTACCGGCGCGAGGGCGCGGTCAGCACGGCGATTACTGAGGTCGCCTTGGCGGCGCTCACCACCGCGCACACGGATGGCGGGATCGAGCACATAGGGAACGGCTATTATCGCTTCGACGTGCCGGACGCCGCCTTCGCGACAGGCGTTACGGGGGTTTTGATCCACGGCACCGTGACGGGGATGGTGGTGATCGGGGCGTATGTCCATTTGGTCGATGTGGACGACCAGGATGCCGTGCGCATGGGAATGACGGCCCTGCCGAACGCGGCGGCGGACGCGGCGGGCGGCTTGGCGATCAGCGATGCTGGCGGACTGGATCTGGACGCCATGAATACGAACATCAACGACATCGAAACCGATACGGCCGATATGCAGCCTCGTGTGGCAGCGATTGAAGTGGACACAAGCACGACGCTGCAAGCTGAATTGGACGCGATACAGGCGGCAGTTATCACCAACGCGGCCGGCGCCGATATAGCGGCGGACATCATAGCGGTTAAGGCGGAGACGGCCACGATCCTGGTGGATACGGGCACTACGCTCGACACTAAGATCAACGATATTCAGGGGGCCACGTTCTCCAGCGCCACCGATAGTCTGGAGGCCATACGCAACCGTGGCGATGCGGCCTGGACCACGGGCGCTGGCGGCACGCCGCCGCAGTTGTTGCAAAGCACCACCATTGCCACCCTGGCTAGTCAGGTCAGCTTTACCTTGACGGCCGGCAGCGCGGACGACGATGCTTACAACAATGCCATTGCGGTTGTGACCGATAGCGCCACCAGTACCCAGAAGGCCGTGGGCACGGTGAGCGATTACACGGGTGCGAGCAAGACCGTGACCTTGAGTGCCGACCCTGGCATATTCACCATGGCGGTGGGCGATACCATTGAAATCATTGCTGCTTTAGGCGGTGCCGGGAGCGCGCCGACGGCTGCTGCGGTGGCGGATGCGGTATGGGACGAGGCCCAGGCGGATCATGTGGCTGCGGGGAGCTTTGGACTCATTGCCAGCGAGATCGCCACCATCGATACGGTTGTTGATGGTATTCAGACCGATCTGGACAACGGCACGGACGGACTAGGCGCGATCAAGACGGCTGTCGATACGGTCGATGGCAATGTGGATGCCATTTTGGTTGATACGGCGGAAATCGGTGTGGCCGGGGCTGGTTTGACGGAAGCCGGTGGCACGGGCGATCAGCTAACCGCGCTTAGCACGCACAGCGCGGCGGATGTTTGGGGCGTGGCGACGCGAGTCTTGACCGCCGGTACGAATATCGCCTTGGCCAAGGGCACGGGTGTGACTGGCTTCAACGACCTGAGCGCGGCCCAGGTCAATGCGGAGGTGGTGGATGTTCTGGTTACGGACACCCATGCGGAAGTCGGGCAGGGCGCGCCTCCCGCGACCGCGAGCAAGCTTCAAATGCTCCAGTATCTTTATAAGGCTTGGCGTAACCGTTCGACCCAAACCGCTACGTTGTACCAACTCTATAACGATGACGCGGTGACGGTGGACCACAAGGCTACGGTTTCGGATGATGCCACGACCTTCGACCGGAATGAAGTGGCGACGGGGCCATAATGGCGTTGGACACCCGGCAAAAACGCATGAGCGCTTTAAACCTCGCATGCCCCTGGCGCGGGCCTCTGGTCGACGCCCCGGAGGCGGGCACGACTCAAGGCAACCGGCAGGCGGCGGCCTTCATGTATTCGGGCATTCTTGCGGCAGCCCTTGTACCACCAGCGATAAGCGGCGCTTTCGAGGGCTTGCGCCGAAACGTTGGAAAGATGATGCGGTGAGCCATGCTTGAGAGGGTGGAGCAAACTCTGAGAACCTGGCGCGCCGCGCTGCAACGGCGCTCGCTCTGGCACTCGCATTGGGAAGACCTGGCGCGGGTCCAACTGGTGCGGCGTCTGGGCTTTATCACGCAAGTCGTCGAGGGGGATCGCCGGACCGAGGATCTGTATGACGGCACCTCGATCCGCGAGGCGCGCCGCCTGGCCAACACGGTTGGCGGCATGACCCGGCCCGAAGGCGAGCCCTGGCATTTCATCAAGACCGTCGAGGACGCGGATTCCAAGACCGACGAGGCCAAGGATTGGCTGGCCGACACCGACGAGCGCATGCGCAAGGCCTTCAACGACCCGCGCGCGCGCATGCGGCAGGCGACCGGCGAGGCCGATCTCGATCTGGTCGTGCTGGGCACGGCGCCCATGTTCGTCGGCGAGGTGCTCGGCCAAGGGCGTTTGATCTTTCAATCGGTGCACCTGAAAGACGGCGTGCCGCTCTATGGCGAGGATGGCAGCCTGGAGGGTATGTTTCGCGCGCGACGCCTGACCTTGCGCCAGAGCGAGAAGATGTTCACCCGCGAGGCCCTGTCAGAGACGACGCGCGCCAAGTTCAGCGATCCGTCCAAGATGGAGGACAAGATCGAAATCCTGTTCTCGGTCTTGCCCAGGCCGGAAGGGCGGGCCGACGCGGCCTTTGCCCGTAATATGCTGTTCTCCGATACCGCCATTGAGGTCGAAACGAAGCACGAGATCAGGATCGGCGGCTTCCCGGAAATGCCCTATATCGCGCCGCGCTGGGATACCGCGTCCGGCGAGGATTATGGGCGCTCGCCCGGCATGATCGCGCTGCCCGATTCCAACACCAGCCAGGCCATCGGCGAGACCATGCTGATCGCCGGGCAGCGGGCCGCCGACCCGCCGCTGCTGACGCCCAGCGACGCCTTTATCGACGCGCCCAACACTTTTCCCGGCGGGCTGGCCCACTACGAGGCCGATGCGGTGCGCGACCTTGGCTTCGATCCGTTCAAGACCCTGGAGCCGGGACGCAACTTCCCGCTGACCCTGAATATGCAGGAAAGCACGCGCGAGCAAATCCGCGAAGCCTTCCTGCGCAACCTCTTTAACCTGCCGACCGAAGGCCCGCAGATGACCGCGACCGAGGTTATCGCGCGCAGCGAGGAATTCATTCGCGAGATCGGCCCGGTGTTCGGCCGGATCGAGGCGGACTATACCGGCCCCATGGTCGAGCGGGCCTTTCAGGTGATGCTGCGGGCCGGCGCCTTCCTGCCGGTGCCCGAGGTGCTATCGGAGCGCGGCGTGCGTTTCGAGTACGAAAGCCCGGTCAAGCGCATCCGGGAGCAAGCCCGGGCCTTGGCGGCGCGCGAATGGGCAAGCGAGATGGCGGCGCTGGACCAGGTGCGGCCCGGGGCCTTCGATATCGTCAACACCGACGCGCTGGGCCGCTTCACGGCCGAGGCGCGCGGCGTGCCGAGGTTCGCCGTCAATAGCGAGGATGCGGTGGCTCAGATCCGCGAACAGCGTCAAGCCGAGAAAGAGGCTGCTGAGAACCTGCAGGTCGCGGCCGGCGCCGCCGATGCCGGGGCGAAGCTGATCACTGCGCTGCCCGAGGGCGCGCTAGAGGGAGCCTAGAACATGGACGAAAAGCAATGGATCGAGCGGGCCCAAAGCGCCGAGGCGAAACTGAAGACCTGCCAGGACAACATCGACCGGGTTAAGGAAAAGTTCCGCGGCATGATGGATGCCCTGGGTGCCAAGGAGCGCGGCGACGGGACGATCGACATAGACTTCGAGGCCCTGGTCGAGAAGCTGTCGCCGGAGCATGCCCTTGAGCTACGTGCGGTCATTGACCGGCGCCACAGGATCAGCGGCGCGGCGGGTGAAAAGCCCAGGATGACCGTCTCGGCATGAGCGATGACCCCATCGACTTTCTCTCCGACCTCTCGACGGCGATAAGTTCGAAACGAACCGATGTCGAACGACATGCCGAGTTCCGCCAGCTTTTCCTCGGCTCCGACATTGGCAAGCGCGTCCTCTATGACATTCTCGAATGGGGTCATATCTGGCGCTCGTCAACGGTGCGGGGCGATGCTCACATGACCTACAAGCGCGAGGGCGAGCGGAATTTGGCGCTGAGGGCGATGGGCATGGTCTTTAACGCGCCAAAACAGCGCCCGGACCGGCAACAAAGCACAGAGAAGGATGGCTGAGATGCCCGCAATTGGACCAAATAAGGCCGAGGAGCAGAAGTTCCAGGCCGAGGACGACGTTCGCACCTTAGTCAGGGCGGCCGAGACCCGGGCCGATAAGCCCCGCCTGAGTCGCGCCGCAAAAATGGCGAAAGAGCAACTAACAGCTTTGAAGGACGTGACAAATGAGTGAAGACCAAGCCCAGGCTTCGGCCGAACAGTTGGCCGCGCTCGCAGCGGAAGACACAGGCGATGATGAGGCCGCTGCTGCGGAAGCTGCTGCTGCTGTGGAGGCGGCCAAAGCCGCTGCGAAGGACACGCCGAGCGACGACGACTGGCGCGCGCCTATCACCTCGGAAGACGGCAAGAAGCTCGCGGCGAACTCGCCGGACCTCAATCACTTCGTCGCCCGTACCCTGGAGATGCGCCAGAAGCTTTCCAACGCCATCGTGCCGCCCGGCAAGGACGCCAAGCCGGAAGACGTCGCTGCTTATCGCAAGCGTATCGGCGTGCCCGAATCGTCCGAGGGCTACAAGTTCGTGATGCCTGAGGGCCAGGAAGCCACCGACGGCGACAAGGCGTTTCAGCAGACCATGGCCGTGGCCTTCCACGAGGCGAACGTTTCAACCAGCCAGGCGGAGGTGCTGAACAAGGCGCTCATCGACTTAACGGTCGCGGGGCAGGAGGCCCTGGTCGCCGAGGATAAGGCATTTGCGGACAAGGCCGAGGCGGATCTACGCAAGGCCTGGCCGGGCAAGGAATACGACAAGAACAAGGAGCACGGCGACCGAGCCGCGTCCTGGATGTTCGGCGACCAGATCGAAGAAGTGCGACACATGCAAACCAAGGACGGCCGCTTTGTGCTTGATCATCCCGTCATGCTGCGTGCCCTGGCCGCGGCAGGCCGCGAGATGGCCGAGGGTGGGCTGGTCCCGCCCATGACCGAAAGCGATGCCGAGCAGGCCCAGAGCGAACTTACCATGATCCGTGAGCAGATTGCGAAGGCCCAAGGCGATGGCAACACCAAGGAGGCCAACCGCTTGTTCGCGAAGGAGCAGGCCTTGCTGGCCAAGACGCAGGGCAACAAGCCTGTCGTCGGGGCGCAAGGACGAGCCGCTTGACTTTCCGATTCGACCAGACTAAACATCAATCAGGTTAATTCGCGGCTCCCTGGTTTCCCGGCCCCGCGATAGACCATCACCCGCAGACCCGAAGCCCCTGCGGACGCGAAGGCGGCCCCGAAAGGCCCCCCGCCCGAACTTCCAAAGGCTCCCGGACGGAACGCTGAACCCAACGCATTTTGGGGGCAGATTTCCCATGTCCACGTCAATCGACACAGCATTTATCACGAGCTACGACGCGAAGGTCCACGAGGTCTTTCAGCGGCGCGGCGCCAATCTCAAGGACGCCGTCCGGATGAAGACCGATGTGGTCGGATCCACGGCCGTGTTCCAAAAGGTCGGCAAGGGCGTCGCCACGACCAAGGCGCGCCACGGCACGATCACGCCGATGAACCAAACCCATACCGCGCCGAGCTGCACCCTGGCCGACTTCTATGCCGGCGACTGGGTCGACAAGCTCGACGAGTCCAAGATCAACATCGGCGAGCGCGACGTCATTGCCTCGGGCGGTGCCATGGCACTGGGGCGCAAGGTCGACGACCAGATCACCACGGTCCTCGACACCACGAGCCAGACAGTGGCCGCCCTGACCGTGACCTCCAAGGCGGCGATCCTGGCCACGGCGCTCGAGTTCGCGGAAGACGCCTGGGCCAACGATGTGCCGAACGAGGGCGAGGTCTACGCCGTCGTGACGCCGCGCTACTGGTCCCAGCTCATGCTGCTCGACCAGTTCCAGCGCTCGGAATATGTCCGGGCCGACGGCCAAGCCTTCGTGACCGGCCCCGCCATGGGCGGTCGCTGGAAAGACTGGATGGGCATCAAATGGAAGATGCAGACCGGCCTGCCCGGCGCGGGCACCGCAACGGCCAAGTGCTTCCTTTGGCACAAAATGGCCATCGGTTACGCGGTCGCAGCGGCGGCTGGCAACATCGCCGGCAACGGGGCCACGGCGGCGGACATCACCTGGCACGGCGACCGTGCCGCCCACTTCGTCAACCATATGATGAGCGGGCAGGCCTGCATGATCGACGATACCGGCGTCATTGAGGGCAACCTTGACGACACCGCCGCGATCGCCACGTCTTAACGGAGGGCTGAAAACATGGCATACGTCCCAGGAAACCTGTCCCTCGTCTCGTCGGTCAATGGCTTCGGTCTCTATCGTTACGACTCGACCGATACCGTGGCCACCGTGGATGGGTCGGGGTACTTCAACAACGCCGACGACGATCTGAACTTGGCCGTCGGCGATTTCATCGATGTGGTGGTTTGGGCCACGGCGGTGCGAAGCGGCACCATTAGCGATGTTGGAAAGGTCATCGTCCTGTCCGTCTCGGCTGCGGGCGTGGTGGACTGCTCCGACGATCTGGTTGCCCAGGCGGTCGCTTCAGGCGACTAAGCGGCGCAACAATTCAAGTCCCATGGAAGGGGCGGGACTTCGGTCCCGCCCTTTTTCTTTGCCGCAAGGAGTGTCATGAGCCATCCCCGCGTCGTACTCACCACCGTGGTCTGGGGCGAATGGCACCGCCGCATGTTCCGCGACGCCATGCTGCCCACGCTTCTCGCGCCCTGCAATCTGCCGGCGCTCGCTGCGGCGCATGACTGCGAGTGGCTGATCTACACCGACGATATCTATGGCATCGAACACGATCCGAATATCCAATTGGCGCGGCGCATGGCCCATGTGCAAATCGGCCGGGTCGATCTGCCGCGCGACATGGGGGTGGGAAACTCCCGCTTCACGGTACAACAGGCGCATTGGCACGCCGCGGCACGTCACGCTGAGGTAACGGACTCCTTATTGGTCTTCGTGCCGCCGGACGTGATCTGGTCCGACGGCAGCCTGTCTTACCTGTCGCACCTAGTCGTTCGCGGTGCCCTGGCGGTTTCCATGAACGGGCCAAGGGTTTCGGACGCGGTATGCGCTGGCCTGCCGAAGGGCTCGCCGGGAGACAGTCGGATTTCGCTGACCGGCCGCGAATGTGTCAATCACGCCATGGCGCACGAACACCGGGAAGCCGGTGCCTACATGCTGGACGCCGAGTCTTTCTCGGTCTGGCCTGAAATGATCATGCAGCGGATCGGCGACGAAGGTTACCTGTGCCGCTGCATGGCGCACGAGACTCTGGCGTATTTTCCGCACCGCGTTGGGATGGGCCGATCAGGCATGCCCAAGTTCCCGCTTGGGCCGGGCGAGTTCCATATCGTGAGCGATTCCGACGACATGGTTTATCTGTCGCTGGCAAAAGGTAGCGGTACTGGACAGCCGACAACGGGCAGCCCCGTGTCGCCGGTACAGGTTGCAACCTGGTGGCGGCAAGTGGGCGGTGGCGCGATCGCGCGAATCTCTCGCGCCGACATGAAATGGCACCGCGGCGAGATGACCGCAGACGCTTGGCAACAGGCATCACGGAACATGGATCGTTTCGTCGACGATTGCGAGGCGGCGGCGCGCGATCCCGCGACCCCGGGGCGCGTGCTGCGCAAGTCGGCATGAAGATCACACAAACAGGAGACCTCTAAATGAGCCAGAAAATCGCGCCGCAGGAATTTCACCTCCTGCAAGACAACCCCATCATCCGCACCAAGTGTCCGCGAGAACTCGTGACCGACGAGATGATCTCCATGCGGGTCAAGAACGGCAACCTCGCGGCCGGCGATATCGTGCGGGTCCAGTGCATGAACAACGACCTGAGCGAGCTTCTGGCCGAGGCCGAGTATCGGGTGACGTCGCGGATCGCCACGCTGCGCACGCTCGAACTCAACGACCGCGATATCCGGCAGGTCGAGGATGTCGTTTTTAAGGTCGAGCTTTGGGCCGGCTGGCGAGAAACGGCGTCGGTCGCTGTCCCGGTCACGGCAGGCATCTCCGCGCCACAACCGCAAACCCACATGAAGGCCGAATGGAACTTCGGCAAAAAAGTCTACGAGATCAAGATCGGCGATCTCGTGGTCGGCTTTCACAAGGACAAGGCGACGGCCCACAAGATGGCGGCAGGCGAACTGCCGTTGCCCGTGGCGGCATAACCTCCGATGGCCAGCGACACAAACATTGCGAACCGCGCCATGCGGCTCTTGAAGGCCGGCCGCATCGCGTCGCTGGACGATGGCTCGAAGAATGCGAACGTGGCTATCGACGTTTACGATGAGGTGCGCGACGATCTGCTGCGCGCCCACAAATGGAACTTCAATAAAAGGCTTGTGCTCCTGGCCAGGCTGAGCACGGCGCCCGCGTTCGGGTTCGATTACGCCTATGCCCTGCCCTCGGATTGGATCCGGACCTACTCGCTGCACGACAACGACGCCGGGACCGGATCGGTGCCATTCGAGGAGGCGGAGGTCGATGGTGTGGGCGCGCTGCTCTGCTCCGTCGAGACAGCCTATCTGAAATACGGCTACGCCCTGACCGATCCCAACCGCATGACACCGGATTTCCGCACGGCCTTCGCTCATAGCCTGGCGGTCAATATGCCCGGTATCCCGAACATCTCGGCGGCGGCCTGGGAAAGGCTTGAGGACCAGTCGACCAAGAAGCTGAACCGGGCCAAATCGACCGATGCCTTGGGCCAGCCGCCGGAACGCCGCCCAGCGGGCTCATGGGCCACGTCCCGGCAATCCTGGCCATCGATCCGCTGGCCGCGCTGATCCGTGGTCAAGTCTTCGCCTCTGACGCCAAGCCTGAACGCGGGCGAGCTGAGCCCGCGCCTGGTCTCGAGGCTGGATTTCGTCAAGTACCCGGCCGGGCTGGAGACGGCCGTCAACATTATTCCGCTTGCCGAGGGCGGGGCCATGCGCCGGGCCGGCTTTCGTTATGTGGCGGAAGTCAAGGATTCGTCGGTCAAGGGCCGGCTTAAACGATTCGAGTTCTCCGATACCCAGGCCTATCAGATCGAGATGGCCGAACAGGCCTTTCGGTTCTATCGGCACCAGGCCCAGATCGTGGTGGCCGATACCGATGGCGCGGTCTCGAACGGCACCTTCGATTCGGACATTACCGGTTGGGACGACCGCTCGACCGGCGGGGCCGGCAACCAGATCAGCCACGACGCGACCAACGATCGCCTGACTCTGGAAGTGGTCGGCACAGCGGCCGACGATATCGGCTGGGCCGAACAAGACGTGACGATCGGCGCGGGCTTCACCGCGGTCGAACACGTCCTGAAGTTCCAAGTCATAGGGGCGCCCTCGGATCGGATCGAGCTGCGGATCGGCACCACGTCGACGGGTAATGAGGTTATCGCCGACAAGACCTATGAGGTCGGATACCACTGCGTTGCTTTCACGCCGGGCGCCGCGACCTTCTATATCCAGTTCAGGGTCCGCGGAAACTTCCGGGAAAAGAACCTTCAGATCGACAATGTGTCGCTGATCGACAACGCCGCGGTTGAGCTTCAGACGCCATATGCCGAGGCCGATCTCTTCAAAATCGACGGGCCGCAGCCCAACGATCTGGCCTATCTCTACAATAGCGGTTACCCGACTTATAAGCTGCAGCGGCTGGGTCACACGTCCTGGTCCCTGGTAGAGGTTGCTTGGATCGACGGGCCCTATCTGGCGCAAAACGATAGCACCACGACCCTAACCCCGTCTGCGGCAACCGGGCTTGGCATCGACCTGACCCTTTCGGCCGTGACCGGGGTCAACGACGATCAGGGCTGGCTCGCCACCGATGTGGGCCGGCTGGTGCGCTACCAGAAGGGCGGCGCCGGGGGCTGGGGCTACGCGGTCATAACCTCGATCACATCGACCACGGTCGCGGTGGCCGATGTCAGAGAGGCTTTCCAGGCCACGCCAACCGCCGCCACGTCGTTTCGGCTGGGCGCCTGGTCCGGCACGACCGGGTATCCGAGCGCGGCCACGTTCTATCAGCAGCGGCTGGTCAGCGGCAATACCACGAACGAGCCTCAAACCTTCTCGGGCTCGCAGACCGCCGACTTCGAGAACATGACGCCGGATAACCTGAGCGGCACGGTCGAGGACGACGACGCCTATACCTATACGATCTCGTCGGATACGGTGGATGCGATCCTTTGGATGCGGGCCAGCAAATCGACCCTGGTCATTGGCACGGCCGGCGGCGAATGGACCGTGACCTCGACCGGCGCCGTGGTCACGCCCAACGACATTAACGTGGACCCCGCGACCAGCCATAAATCTGCCGATATCGAACCGCTGCGCATCGGCAACGTCGTGCTGTTCGTGCAAAAGGCCAAGCGCAAGATTCGTGAATTCGGGTTTAACTTCCAAGACGACGGCTTCGCTGCCTTCGACATGACCCGACTGGCTCAGCACATCACCCGCGGCAGTATTGTCGAGATGGCCTATGCCGAGGAGCCGAACGGGCTGGTCATGGCGGTGCGCGGCGACGGCACCTTGCTTTCCATGACCTTCCGGCGCGAGGAGGACGTGGTGGCTTGGGCCCGTCATGTCGTGGGCGGCTCATTCGGTACCGGCGCGCCCGTGGTCGAAAGCGTGTCCGACAACCCCGGCGCGGACGGGGCCGGACAGGTCCAGTCTTCCGAGGACCGCGACGAGGTCTGGGTCATCGTCAAGCGCACCATCAACGGCGCGACCAAACGCTATATCGAGGTTCAGGAGCGCGACTGGGAAGAGGGCGACGACGCCGAAGACGACTATCAGGCCGATTCGATCATCACCTACGACGGCGCCGCGACCGATACCATAACGGGCCTTGGTCATCTGGAGGGCGAAACGGTCAAGGTCTTGACCGACGGCGCCATACACCCGGACCGCACAGTGGCGTCCGGTCAGATCACGCTGGACGCGGAATACTCGGTGGTTCAGATCGGCCTGGGCTACACGCACACCATCAAGCCGCTCAAGCTGTTGCCCGGCACCGTGTCGGGCACCTCGGTCGGCAAGACCAAACAGGTTTTCGGGGTCACCTTCGTTCTTTTGAACTCGCACACCATTAGCTTCGGGCCGGATGCGGACAATCTCCGCTCGATCGATTTCCGCCAGGTCCCGGACCTCATGGATACGGCGGTCCCGACCTTCACGGGCGAACACTTTGTCGAGTGGGACGACGACTGGAAGAGCGACCCGCGCCTTGTAGTACAGAACGATGATCCGGTGTCCTTCACGCTGCTGGGGCTGGCGCCGGATGTCGACGTTCGGGAGCAAAAATGATCACGGTCGAACCGTTGCGTCCCGAACACTTGGAGCGCTTCGTGCCGGAGGTACCGCTGGCCAAGGCGATCCCGGCCGAGCATCTGGGGGCCGCGGCGGTTTATCTCAACGGGGATCGCGTCCTGGCCATATGCGGCGGCTGGGGACATGAGGGTGTGGTCGAGGTCGGCCTGGCCATTGCGCCCGAGGCGCGGGACTTCCCGGTGTCGATGCATCGCTTGGCGCTGGAATTTTTCGCCGGCCTCGGCACCATGGGTTTCGAGAAGGTTGTGGCGGAACGCCCGGACGAGGCGCGCAACGCCGCATGGTTGCTGAGATTGGGTTTCGAGCCGGTCGATGGAGTTTTCGAAAAATGCCTCAAGCCGCGGTAATCGCCGTTGTCGTCGCGGGCGTCGCGATCAGCGCTTACGCGGCCCAGCAACAGGGGTCGGCGGCGAAACGTCAGGCCGAGGCCCAGGCCGAGCTAACCAGGCAACAGGCGGATGCCGCGCGCGATCAGGCCGAGGTGACCGAAGAGACGGCTGCGAGAGAAAAGATTATCTCGCGGCAGAACGAGGAGGACTTCCGGCTCGATCAGTCGCGGCTCATGGCGTCGCGCCGCGCTCTTCTGGGCGTCTCGGGCGTCGAGCCCGGGTCCGGGTCGCCGCTCCTGGTCTCGGAAGACTTTGCCGGGGAGGCCGAGTTGCAAGCCTTGCGGCTAAGGTCGGGCGGCGAGGTGAGGGTGACGCGCCTTGAGCAACAGGCCAATCAGCAGCGGCGCGAGGGCGGATTCCTGGATCAGCAGGCCAATCTTGAGATCCGCGCCGGCCGAGACGCGCAGCGCGCGGGCAACCTGCGCGCCGGTTCCTTGCTGGTGAGCGGGGTCGGCAAGGCCTTCGGGTCGGGAGCGGCTATTGGTTGATCTCGTATTACCGCGCCGGGTGCCCAGCGGCCCGGGCCAGACGCGCAGAGCCCGCCTGCCCAGCGCCGCCGACGTGCCGCGTGCCGCGCAGGTGTCGGATCCCGGCTTGCCGCGCCAGGCCGTGCCGGGCCGCGTGCCGGCCGGGGCCTTTGGGGCCGCATCGGCCCAGGCGCTTGAAGGCTTCGGTCAAAGCGTCGCGGATACCGCCATTGACGTCGGGCAAGCCCTAGAGCGGCAACAGGCGCGCCACGACGCCACCAAGACATCGGAATCGCTGCTCGCGTTCGAGCGCGGGGCCATGGAAGAGTTGCGCCGCCGGCAGGTCGAGGACGACCCGGCGCGCCCCAAGTTCATGGACGATTTCGAGGCCGATCTCCTGGCCCGTCGCGAGAAGGCGCTGGCCGGCCTGACCGACGTGTCGGAAGGGGCAAAGACGGACCTCGGCCTAAAGATCGATTCGAGCCTCAACGGTATTGTAGATTCGGCCGGGCGCCTGTCACTGGCGGCGGGTCAGGCCAGGGCTTCGGATGCGATCGAGGCCACGGTCAATCAGCTTTCGGCCCAAGCCGCGCGCGACCCGGACTTTCTGAACGAGATCCTGGCCGAGGCCGACATTCGCCTGGCGCCGTTCAAAGGGGCCATGACGGCCGATCAGGAGCGCGACGCGCGGCTGAAGGCGCGCCAGGATATTATTCGCTCGAGCATTGAAGGGCTGGTTTTGTCCGGTCGAACCGGTGATGCCCAGGCCCTGCTGGACTCGGGCCGCTTCGACGAGGAGTTGACCCGCGAGCAACGCGCCCGCGCCGACGCCCTGATTGAAAGCGGGGAGCGTCAGGCGGTCAAGGATGCCGACAAGGCGGAACGCGACGCGGAAAAGGCGCTCAAGGAGGCTCAAGACATACGCGCGGCCGAAATCACCGACGGCATCCTGGAGGGGCGGACCAACGATTTCGATCTCGACACGGCCTTGCGCGAGCGCTCGATCGACGGCAAGCAATTCATCGCGGCGCGAAAGCTGCTCAAGGCCCAGGAGAAGGAAAGCGCCACGGTCGACGATCCGAACGTGGTGCTGGCCCTGACCAACGAATTGGATGCCGGCACCCTGACCAAGGCGCAAGTCGTCGACGCCTTCGCCGACCAGCTCATTACCGCGGCGACCATGAACCGGTTGCGCGGCGACATCGACAGCGGGCCGGACGATTCTTTGATCAAGGAACAGCGCCGCATGCTGCAGGACGCCGTGGCCGGCACATCCGGTCTGGGGGCGATTCTGGGCGAGGATACGACCCGGCGGGTTAATCAGGCGGTCCAGGAATACAACGAACGAGTGCGCGGCCCCGGCAAGGAGGATCCGCTCAAGGTCCGCAAGGATATCGAATCGCGCGCGGCCGAGCCCCGCACCCTGGATTCACTGTTCCGTCCGCGCTTCATGGTGGGGCCGGACAAGGAGAGCATGGACAGCGAGGCGACGCTCAAGGCCACGCTGAAGGCGTTCCGGGCCGGTGAGATCACGGCGGCACAATTGCTGCGCGAAACCGAGATTATCAACCAGATCGACGAAGCTAGGATTAGGCAGTAATGGCGGACGAGACTAAATTGCCAGCCGCCACACCGGTCGAGGGGGTCGAGCCTGCAGTCGAGACGGCTGAGCCCGTGACAACGCCAAGCGATGCCGGCTTTAGCGATGTGCCGGGCGTGCCCGGCCTTAGCTTTAGGCTCGGCCCACCCCAGCAAGGCGAAGGGGCTGGGCCCGGACTCGATGAGCCGGGCGGACCTGGGGCCGACGATATCGGCCCGCGCTACGGCGCGACTCGCGCGGCCAGCGAGGAAATGGACGCGGTCGAGGCGCTGGAGGACAAGTTCGGCGCCGATCTGGATGCCGAGGAAGCCGGTATAGAACCAACCGCGGCCGAGCCTCCCGCCCAGAAGGCGACCCAGCCGGGCGCTGGAGAGGCTGAGGAGGGCGACTTCGACCTTGGGGCCATACTGTCGGACCTGGGCCGGGGCAGCCTTGAGACGCCTCTACAGAGCGTTGGCGGCGTGCGAGACGCGGCCCAAGAGACCATGGAGGCCATGGATAGCCTGGCGATCTGGCTGAATACCCATGTGGCCGACCTGACCGTCTTGGACCCCGAAACCGCGCCACGCTTCGATCTGCCCGATGTCCCGCAGCCCGTGACCGTAACGGGGGGCGTGATCCGGGGCATCGTGCAGTTCACGACCGGCATGGTGGGCGCCGGCAAGTTTACCGGGCTCTCCAAGCTCAAGAATCTCTCCAAGGTGGGCGCGGCGGGCCGACTCGGGCTACAGGGCGCCATCGCCGACGCCATCGCGCGCGACCCGAACGAGGAGAACCTGGCCGATCTGATCCGCGAATTGTCCGGCGAGCAAGAAAACGCCGTGCTGAATTTCATGGCATCGGACCCAGAAGACAGCGAGGCCGTGGCCCGGCTCAAGAAGGCCTTCGAGGGCTTCGGTGTCGGGGCGCTGATCGATGGCTTGATTCTGGGGCTGGGGGCGCTGCGGGCATCGCGTGGGCTCAGGAAAGCGGGTGAGGCGGCGCAGGATCGGCCCATAGGGCAGCAACCAGGCCAGACCCAAGCCGAGATCGATGCTTTGGCTAAGAGTCCGAAACAGTCAGCCAAAGAAGCCTCAGGAGTTGCAACTGTCGCTGCTGGACCAGTGGTCGCTGAAAACGATTCTGAGCGCGATCCTAATGAAACCGAGGTTGCCGGTCTCGGCACCGCTGTTGTGAAAGCGTTCCGCAAGGCTCAGCGCGGCGCCGACGAAATCGCACGCCAACGGACCGGGACCGGCGCCGTAAAGCGCACGCTGCTCGGCGGCGAAGATAGGGCGCTTGTCGAGCGGATCGAACGCAATGAACAGGCGGTCGAGGCTTTGGGGGAGCGGGTCCGCCGTTTCCTCGACAATATCGGCGCGCGCGATTCTGCTCCTATCCTGTCCGACCTAGAGAAAGAGGCTGGCGAAGAAGCGGCGGCGCGTGTGACCAAGGCGTCAAGCCCCGAACTGGCTAAACTGATTGCCGTATTGCGCGGCGACAGGAAACCGCCACCTCCTCCGCAGGGATTGCTAGGCTTTCTTCGATCCAAGGGCGGCGTGCAAGACCAGGGCGGCGATCTAGCCGCCATGGGCATAAACTCCCGGACACGGCCGGGGTTCGTCAACAAGAAGGGGCAACCTCTCGACAGTGCCGGCGAAAGGGCTTTCGAAGCGGGGTTCTTCCGCGAGCGCCCCACAGTTAGCGAATTGCTGGAAGCGATAGATGGTGAGTTTTCCAGCGGCAATCTTCGCGTCCGGGATGGAGATTTGGAGCGGCTCGCGGAACTGGAAAATCTAAGTCAATTGGACGAGTTTGTTAACCAGGCCGATCTTGATCTTAAAAGTATGACGGACGCACAAGTAGAGCGGAGTCTGTTCGGTCTGGCCGAAGACGAAGCGCGATCACTCGCCGATCTCGATCTTGAAACCAAAGCCATGCGCGAGTCCGGTATACGTTTCGACGAAACCGGCGCACCGCCGTTGCCCAGCCACGCGATCAACATCAACCTGGGCAAGCTGGATACGACCGACGACATCAAGCGCGCGATCGACGAGACGGCCAAGCTGTTCCCTGGCGATATAGACGAGGCGCGGCGCGGTATCCAGACCAACGAGGCGACATCGGCGCTCGCCAGTGACATGGGGCTCACCGTCGAGCAACTGCTCCGGCGCCGCCGCGGCGAAGCCTTCAACGCCGAAACCGCCCTGGCCGCCCGGCGCATGTTAGCGTCTTCCGCCTCGCAACTGGTCGACCTGGCCAAGGCGGCGGCGGACAATGGCGGTGACCGGGAGTTGCTGGCCTTCCGCCGCGCCATGGTGATCCACAAGGCCATCCAGGAACAGGTATCCGGCCTGACCGCCGAGGCCGGCCGGGCGCTGCAAAGCTTCAAGATCCTGGCCGCGACCGAAAACGAAATGACGCGCAACGTGCAGGAGATGATCGACGCGGCCGGCGGCTCCAAGATATCGCGCCGGATGGCCGAGCGCCTGGCGGACGCCGCCGAGACTGGCGCGCTGACCCGTGGGCAGCTCAATCAGGTCGTGCGCAAAAGCGCCTTGTCCCGCACCTCGGATGCCATGCTCGAGGTCTGGATCAACGGCCTCTTGTCCGGCCCGCAAACCCAAGTCGTCAATGTTACCTCGAATGCCCTGGTGGCGCTCTGGCAAGTGCCGACCCGGCTGATCGCCTCCCAACTGCCCGGCGGCGGCGCGGATGCGGTTAAGGCGGGCGAGGCCAAGGCGTTGCTCTACGGCATGATGCGGGGCTATTCGGAGGGCCTGATCCTGGCCGGCCGCGCCCTGCGAACCGGCGAATCCACCGACGTGCTGGCCAAGATCGATCTGCCTCAAAGGCGGGCGATCAGCGCCGAGGCCTTCAATATGTCGGGCGTGCCGGGCCAGGCGGTCGATCTGCTGGGCGAGACGGTGCGCCTGCCGGGCCGCTTCCTGGTGGCTGGCGACGAGTTGTTCAAATCGGTCGGCTACCGCATGGAATTGAACGCGCGGGCCTTCCGCGAGGCCGCGTCCGAAGGCCTCGAGGGCGATGCCATGGCACGGCGCATGGACGAGATCATGCGCAACCCGCCCGAGGATATACGGCTGGCCGCAATCGACGCGGGACGCTATCAGACCTTCACCAAGCCGCTGGGCGAGGGCGGGCAGGCATTTCAGGGCGTGGTCAATGCCGTGCCGGCCCTGCGGCTGATCACGCCGTTTATCCGCACGCCGGTCAATATCATGAAATTCGTGGGCGAGGGGACGGTCCTGGCGCCTCTGTCGCGCAACGTGCGGGCCGAGTTCGCGGCCGGTGGCGCCCGGCGTCAAATGGCAACGGCCAAGATCGCCATGGGATCCATGGCTTCGGCCTTCGCCGCGGACCTGGCGGGGCGCGGGCTCTTGACCGGCAACGGGCCTTCGGATCCCGACACGCGCAAGATTTGGCTCACCACACACCAGCCCAATTCCATGAAGATAGGAGACGAGTGGGTGGCCTTTTCGCGTCTCGAACCGCTGGGCGCGTTCTTTGGGATCGCCGCAGACATTTCTTTGATCATGGGCCAGTTGGACGAACCGGATCGGCAAAATCTTGCCACCGCCCTGGTGATAGCCGTTGGCAAGAACGTGACATCGAAGACCTATCTGCGCGGTCTTAGCGAGGCGGCGCGGGTCATGAACGAACCGGACCGTTACGGCGAGCGCTACATCCAGCAGTTCGCCGGCACGCTGATTCCCACCATTGGCGCCCAGGTCACGCGCGCCGGCCTTCCCGGCATTGTCGACGGCGACCCGGTTCTGCGCGACGTCCGCTCGATCTATGACAAGCTATGCTCGCGGGTGCCCGGGTGCTCGACCAGCCTGCCCCCGCGCCGCAACATCTGGGGCGAACCTATCGTTCTAGGCGGCGGCATCGGACCTGATATCATGTCGCCGATCTATACCAATAAGGTGGTCGACGACCCGGTGAGCACCGAAATCCTGCGTCTCGGTGTGAGCCAAAAAATGCCTAGCCGGCAGATCATGGGGATCGAACTGACGCCGCAAGAATACGATGCCTATAGCCAGATCGCCGGGCAGAGTGCCAAGGAAGAACTTACGAAGCTCATGAAGCGTTCGGACTATAAAAAGGCCAGCGACGGCCCCGACGGGCTCAAGGCGCTGGCGATCAAGAAGGTATTCCAGGAAACGCGGGCCGCGGCGCGGGGGCGTATTCTGAAGGATAAGAAATTCGTCGACTTGCTCGATCGCGTCGAAGAACGGAACCTTGAGCGCCGCCGCAAGATCAAGGCGCCGGCCACGCCACCCGGGCAGACGGGCCTTCAACTCCCGAGTGCTGGCACGTCGCCATAACTCTGGTATGATCGCCGGATGCCGGTCTTAAGGGCGCTCTCCGCGCTTCTCTTGTTAATCGGATGGACGGCCCTGGTGGTCGCCGCCGTGGGGGCTTGGTTCTACGTGGTGATCCATCTCACCGTCTCGCTCGGCTGGTTTGCCGGTGCTTCGGCCATGATCGGCAGCTTGGCCGCCTTCGTCCATTTCGAGGCCTACGTCAAGGCGCCGTTCCTGTTCTGGCTCCAGGTCTGGCAATACGCCGACCGGATGATCCTGGATCGCGAGCGCTAGTCGACACACCTGAAGTTCATATAGTTCCAGAGTCCCGCCCTGTAGCGCTCAACCAATTCGGCGTTCTTATCGTGGATTTGGCAATGGCTTTGCGCCTTCGCGGTGGCCATGGGCGGCGAGACGTACCAAGGATCGTAGCGAAGGGAGATGGACCTGGGCGTCGCCACATCGACGACGGGCACCCTGGCGCAGCCAGAAACGGCGGCAAGAACGATGAAGCCGAGTAAAAACCGCATCTTTCTTATTTAATCGCGACCCAATCGCAAGTCAACAACCCCGCTCCGTCGGGGTTTTTTATTTGGAGCACTCCTGAATGACGCTTTCAGCCACCGCCACCAAGGTCCAGTACGCAGGCGATGGGTCTAGTTTTTCATTCCCGGTCCAATTCGTGTTCTGGGAGTCCAACGACCTGCGGTTGGTTCTGAGCGTCGACGCGACCGGCGTCGAGACGGTTTGGACCCGCGGCACGCAGTACACGGTCTCCGGCGGCAACGGCTCGACCGGAACGGTCACGGTGGTGACCAGTCCGACCGATTACACGCCGGCGGCTGGCGAGACGCTGACCATCAAATCGAACCTGGCCAATCTTCAGAACACCTCCTTGCCGGTCGGCGGCGCCTTGCCCTCGGCAACGCTGGAGCAGCAACTCGACAAAATGGTTCGCATGCTGCAGCAGCGCGGCGAGGAACTGGACCGGGCGCTGACGCTTCCCGAGAGTTCCGCCTTCACGGGACTGACGATCCCCGATCCCGAGAGCGGCAAAATCCTGCGGTACAAAGCCGATCTCTCTGGCTTCGAGGCCATTACCTTCGGGGAGTTCGCCGAAGCGGGCGGCAGCGTGGTTCCGGTGCCGATCGGGGTCTCGGACGGCGGCACGGGCGCGACCACCGTGGCCGCGGCCCTGACCGCCCTCACCGCGCCCGGCCTGACGCTGGACAATGCGATGAGCGGCGCCAACGCCTTCAGCGGCATCAACACCTTTTCCGCGCAAGTCCGGTGGGCCAAGGGCGCCGACGTGGCAAGCGCCAACGCGCTGACGCTGGGCACCGACGGCAACTACTTCGATATCACGGGCACGACGGCGATCACCTCGATCGAGACGCTCGGTATCGGTACGCCAGTCAAGCTGCACTTCGACGGCGCGCTCACGCTCACGCATCACGCCACGGACTTGGTTCTGCCAGGAGGCGCCAATATCACCACGGCGGCGGGCGACGAGGCTGAATTCGTCGAGTACGCGGCGGGCGATTGGCGCTGCGTGAATTATCAGCGGGCGGCCAGTGTCAAACAGGTGGCGCAGGTCGTCTCTACTTTGGATGGTGCTGTCGCCACCGGAACGACAGTCATTCCCTTCGATGATACAATCCCTCAGAACACCGAGGGCGACGAGTATATGACGCTCGCGATCACGCCGACAAATGCCAATTCTGTGCTTATCATCGAAGTTGTGGCGCACTTGGCGGCGAGCGTAAATCAGAATATGACGGCGGCGCTGTTCCAAGATTCCACCGCCGGCGCCTTGGCAGCCGCCAATGTTTTTAAGGTCTCCGGCGCGATTAGTCTTTTGTCGTTCCGTCACGTCATGACGGCGGGCACTACAAGCGCGATAACCATGAAGGTCCGGGCAGGTGGAGACAGCGCCGGAACCACGACGTTCAACGGTATCGCAGGCGGCCGTCAACAGGGCGGCGTGCTGGCCTCGTCAATCGTGATTACCGAAGTGTTGCCGTAGGGCAAGCTGGATCGAGATGAAATTCCGGCCCATACAAGCACTGAGCGCTAGGCGGT
>JAJCZB010000069.1 GCA_029262595.1 Candidatus Babelota bacterium
TGCCATATGGGCTAAATTATGGCAAAAGGGGTATTGAATGAGGCTTTGGGAGGGGCTTTTAGGAAAGATGAGTACTTAAAAAGGCCCGCGATAATACGGGCCTTTTTGAATAATACTATACAGAGGTAGTGCTTATGCGTACTCTCTTTTTTTCTTTTTCTTTTTTTTCTTCTCTTTTGTTTGTGCTCTAAGCGCTTTTGTAGCTAAAAGAGCAACGCCAGTTGTAGCTGCTACTGTTGCACTCGATCCTATAACTGTCTGATTGAGACCAAATACTCCGTAAAGTACAGCAGCAGTTGCTCCTGCAAATATGAAAGAGCGGGCTTGCTGATTATCACCATTCAATATAGCCCAGCAGCCGGGAATATTGCCAATCAAAGCTGCAGATGCAATTGGGGTCAGAGTATCAAAAAAATTAGGAGGAGCAGCACATTGGGTAGGGCGAGCAGTTATTCCTAATGCAAGGACTGCGATCAGAAAGTATTTTTTCATGAAGTCTCCAGTTGTGTATAAAGTAATAAATTGATCCAAAGTATGCCATATTATAAAAATAAAACAACGAGATTATGAGAACGCAAAGCCAGCATGGAGCCATAAGCTCCATTGAGAGAGGGTGCGGCGATTTGGCTGCTTATCTACCGGTTCATTGATTCCTTCAAACTCTACTGAAGCACCGGCGCCAAGATAGGGCACAAACCAATCGTCTTTAGTGTCATGCCAGCCGTACCCAAGATAGGTAAATAATTTGTGCGTGAGGACTAATTCGGATGCTGCCGATTCAAGATTAAGATCTTGCGTGCGAATAAATTGTGGTGAATCGGAATCAACTACGATGCCTTGCTGGGAGAGAAAGTTGCCGTGAAGCGTTGCGGTGCTTTGCGTGAGGTTACTTGGATTTCCTGCTGCATCTGTGGCGTTTTGTATGCCCTTGATGCCATAGGTGTTGTCCGGAATGCATTCTCGTAAAGAAATGTTTTCGTGGCTTCGCAGCCAGCCATTGTAACCGATGTCAAACTCAAAGCCGTCGTAGGTGTAACCAAACATAGCAAGAAACTCAAACTGCACCCCTACAGAGACATCGCATGCGAGGCTGGTAACGTTGAGCGCGGGAGTAAGGGTTCCATTATAATCTCCGTCCGTGAATTCTTTGAGAAGCATAAAGCGACTTCCAAATCCATTTGCGCAAAAATCAAATGAACGTGTTTGGCATGTTTTAAAAAGATGCGTGAGATTAGCATCTGCAAAGAGTGAGAGTTCTTGCCTGCCATCAGCTTCCCAGAGGAGTACACGGCCAGAGAACCCAGCACCAAATTCCCAATGCTTACCATTGCCAATGATTGGCTCAAAAAAGAATCGGCTATTTGGGCGATTTCCTGTTGGCGCAGCTAAGCGAAGATTGAATCCGGCATAGCCATTTTCAGTTGCAATAAAATCGTACCCCAAAATAATCAGAAGATCAGAAAGGCCTGCTTTGGTTTGAGATCCGCACACTTTTCCAAAGTTTAAGGTATTTGTCATTTGGCCGTATGTCTTATCTCCCATGAGTGCGTTTTTAAATGAAGTATACGGTGCTACGACAGCTGGGGCATCCATGTAGAATGGAGGAAAGGGTGTGTCTGATCCGTTATTGAAAATTGTTTCTTCCATTTTGAAATCGTATTTTGTCCAGGTGATGGGCGCATGTATTGCGGCATATAATCCGGGTATCCAATTATCAAATCCAAAATAGCCACTGATGGTAAATATGAGATTTTTAATTTGCGGGTCAAGGCACACTTCACTTTGAAATGATGGTGAAAGGCCAAAGTAATCAGCAAGCATTGCATTAGGATCGCGTGTTGGCACTTCACTGCCAGACACGAAAAGTGTATCGGTTCCAAAGAGTGCTTCGGCAATTCGGCCGGCACGATAAGATCGTTTGTATTCTGGAGTAATTTGTAAGATGCCGTTGAAAGAGTCGCTCTCATATCTGTGCGTATAAGGATGCGAGCCTGTTTGATAGCGGACCATATCAACGCTTTGTGAGCGAGGACTGAAAAAGGAGATCCCTTGTAAAAAATCACTTTGGGCTTGTATGAGAGAACTGATGGTAAGAGCAAATATGATACGTTTTTTCATAGTAATCTCCTTTATCTTTTTCACTTCATAAGATATGCATTAAAAAAGATCAAAGCAATGATTTGTGTTTAAAATGCAACTCCACCCTTGAGCCACACACCCCAGAAGGAGAGGGCGGTATTTACGCATGGAGCCTTTCCTATAGTAACGACGCGTGAACATGATGGCCCTTGTCCAAATTCAATCTCTGCGCCAAAGCCAAGATACGGAGTGGAGTTTTGTAGTGTGATGGTATGCGTAAAGTGAGAAAATATTTTGTGAGAACTTCCACGCGTCCGTGCGCTGTCAATATCAATATCGTCTCGAGTTAAAACAACCGGCTGAATAGAGGTATTAATTTGATCGCTTGATCCTGGGCTTGTGAGTAATGCTTCAAGAAATCCATCGTTATTGGTATCGGCAACTGCAAGCGCAGGATTATCGATTTTGGGATTTTTTTTAGCCGCATTTATTTGCGCTATTGTCGCAGCGCCAGTTTGAGGAGAATTTTTTCCACGTTTAATTGTTGCAGTGCTTTGTGTAGCTGAAAGTGGGACGGGTGTATTAAGTACTGTATTGGCAAAGCCAAATACATGCGCATCTCCTTTGAGCGCCCAGCTTTCTCTGTCGAAAGGAATCCTTTCGCAAAGCGTTATTTTTTCACAGCTGCGCCCCCAAAAGCTGTATCCAAATCCCCAACTGTTTTTTTCTTTTGTATATCCGATCATGAGTGCAAGATCGGCTTGCACAGATGAACTCACTTTGATGGGAAGGGTGGTCAGATTGGCTACGGTTGTTACTTCTAGATTATATTGTGCTGATGGTTCAATGGCATTGCCATCTACAATCCCGCGTAAGTTATCTTGAATGGTGGGGTTCATTTTTTGTGCGAGCATATATCGACTATTATGACTTCCACATAAATCAAATGATCGGCACTGCTCAGATGCAAACATATGCGTAATATTCATATCAAAGTAGAGGCCGGCGTTTTCTTGCGTATCTTTATTTTCCCACATGATGATGTGAGTTGAAAGGCCGCCTCCCAGCTCCCAATGATGGCCGTTGCCGAGTATTGGTTCAAACAAAAATTCTCCAGTAGGCCGATTGCCTGTGGGAATAGAAAGGCGCACATTTCCCCCAAGATGGTATCGCCGTTTTTGTAAAATATTGTAGCCCAATGCGATTTGAACATCGGCAACTTTTGTAATGGTTTGTGCTTGGCAGCTCATTTTTGCGTGGTCTAATTTATTAAAAGTAAGCCCCGAAGCTTTGGGGGCATCTTCCCCGGAAATGAAAGAGGTAAATGTATTTGATAGTTGATCGCGCGCAATGCCAGTAGCATTGAAGTATCCTGCCTCATGGGCATTTGTGCCAGTGCATACTAAACTTTCACACATTTTTAAATCCCAATTTGCATAGGCGACGGGGGAGTGAATGCGAAAATAGAGTCCGGGAACATATTGGTTTAATTCAATATTTAAATCTAAATCGACAAGAGCCTGCTGAACTCTTGGCCGTACTCTTACGCAGCTTTCATAATCGGTTGGAAGGCCAAAATAATCTGCTAACCAATATACATCGGCGCGCGTTGGGATTTGACTTCCTGCGATAGTGATGGTGTTTTCGCATTTTAAGATCGCATCGCCAAAAAAGCATTGCGCAATGCGTTCTGGGCGAAATGAAAGGGTAATTTCTGGAGTGATTGCGAATGCTCCATGCACTATATCAGTGTCCAACACATTTACTTTGTCTTGCCATCCTGCGAGTTCACGAGCGGCGTTCACCGTAGTTGAATGAGGAATAATAATTGTTGATACTCGTTTATCGGCTTGTATTACAGCAGAGAAAAAAATGGTCAGTAACAAGAGATATATGCGCTTCATTATGTGTCCCACCTAGAATGTCATACCGCCTTTGAGCCAAATACCCCATTGCGAAATTGCGCATGAAATACATGAGTCGCAATCATCTTTGCAATTGTCTGAGTTGTGTTGAAACTCTACTTGCCCACCAATGCCAACGTATGGCACCCAGCCATCTCGATCTTTCCAGGTATAACTAAAATTCGTGAATAATTTACTTGAAAGCCCTCGAGTGCGCCATTCGCATACATCAATATCTTTTGCTGAAATAAAGACAGGGTTGATCGACGTTTGGATAGTTAAAGCGGCAGCATCAGGCTGCGCACTTAATGCATTATCGCTTGCACCGCCGGAAGCATCGCCAGTTGCATTTTGCGGGTTATCAATTCCAGGATTTAATATGGCTTGCGCGATTGTGCGATCAGACGTGAAATTAGTGCCGCTTTCGATTGTAGCGTTGTTTTGCGTTGCTGAAAGGGGTACGGCCCCAACGAGTGGCCCGGCTCCAGCAGCGCCCCTATCAAAACCAAATACATGCGAATCACCTTTCAATGCCCATTTGGTGTTATTTTCAAATGCACTGACGTCGCGCAATGTTATATTTTCGCAGGTACGAGCCCAAAAGTTGTATCCCACATCCCAACTAAAATTGTCGCATACGAGTGTTAGCATCGCGGTGGCTTCAGCTTGTATGGTTGCACTTACATCAACGCTGAGATTTGAAAGATTTGCGACTGGCTGAAATTCGTTGCCGAACTGGGCAGATGGAGCGATTCCATTTCCTTTTAAATTATCTCCAATAGGAGTACCCAGACGTTCAACGAGCATGTAGCGGCTGAATGGCTTGCCTTTTAAATCAAAGGTCCGTCTTTGGCGTGCAGAGAATAAATGCATGAGGCTGAGATTGGCGGATAAAATAATTTGTTTTTCTTCATCTTGCGATCGCCATGCTATGCCGTTGGTTTGAAACGCTCCTCCTAATTCCCAATGATGGCCATTACCGATGATTGGCTCAAAAAGATATTCTCCCTCTGGGCGATTGCCTGTTGGGCCACTGATCAGACCTTGAAATCCAAAAAGAAAACGATCTTTATTGATGAAATCATACCCAATAACTACGCGAAAATCGGCTGCACGTGTTTGATTAAGGCTGCATTGGCTCATTCGAGCTTTATTTAGTGGAAATAAGGTTACGGTAAAATCATCAGCGCCAACTGTCTGCGTGATTGGACCGGTAACTGTGCCATCTGCATATTCAGTGAAGTTATTTAAAAGATCATTTCTTTGCAGGGTAGCTGGCGTGAAGTATCCGGGTGCGTGAGTATTAGTTCCTTTCATTTCAATGGTCTCACACATATTAAGATTCCATCGCGAGTGTACAATAGGTGCATAAAAAGCAAGATAGAGGCCATCAGCCCATTCGTTTAAATCAATATAAAAATTGAGGTCAAGGAGCAGATTGTCGATGGTTGGTTTGAATGAGAGCGTGCTTTTAAAATCGGTAGGAAGATAAAAATAGTCTGCAAGCCAATCATTGGCGCAGCGATTGGCAACGCGGCTTCCGGATATTGAGACTGTTGGGCATTCTTTGGTGCCAAATAAGCACTGCGTAATTTCATCGCTATCAAAAGAGCGGCTATATTCGATGGCTCCTGAAAAGGTGCCTGCTATTTTTTTATCGTGATACGTAAAAAGTTGTTGTACAACGCCGCTCATATGGCGGGGTGTATTGAGACCTTGAGAGCGAATGGAAAAATAGGGAGTAATTGCTGAATGCTCAGCGAACGTTAGTGTACTGAAAATGGCGAGTATGAAAGCGGTAGTATGTTTGTGTTGCATCATAATACACTCCTTTTTTCAAAGACTTAGCGGTATTCCTTTTATAGATGAAATATACCGCTTACGGGTGCAAAACGCAACACGCGAAAAAAAACGGGCCCGATTTTTTTCGGACCCGTTTTGTGTTTCAAGAAAGAGTTGTTAGTTAAAGTTTATACCACCTTTAAGCCATACTTGCCATTGAGACACAGAGCATTTCAAGCAGTCATTGCAGCAGCTTGGCTTATTAGAGCAGTTACCTGTTTCGCATGATGTGCAGCATTCAGGGCCTGATGATTGGCAACCGTCAGAGCTGTTGCCACCAAATTCTGCAGCAGCACCTACACCAAAGTATGGGCTCCAGTTTTCAAGTTCCCATGTGTAGTTGATGTTACCAAATACTTTGTGCGAAACACCTTTTGTTTCTTGAAGATTGATGTCGCAGCAGTTGATGAATTTAGGCTCAAGTGATGTTTTAATTGCGTCATCAGTGAACGTTGTTCCCGGAGTATGCACGAGTAGTTGATCAGCAGCAGGAAGAGCTGCAGCAACAGTTGTTCCTCGGCCATATGCAAATTTAGGATTAGTAATTCCACAGTTTTGCAGTACGTCGTTACCAGTGCAATCTTCTACATTAGCAGCAGCATTTGTACCTTTGTGGATAGTTGCAGCGCATTGTGTTGCAGAAAGAGCAACTGGGTTATCTACTTGTAAAGGGTCGCTAGCAGCTGTAATAAATCCGTAGACAGCAGCGTCACCTTTTAACGCCCAACTATCTCTTGGATCTGTGCACAGGCTTGGGCAGCAGTCACTAGTTGGTCTGTCTGGAAGGCCAATTTTCTCACAGCTACGCACCCAGAAATCATATCCAAGATCAAAGCCCCAATTGTTGCATGTGAAGTTAGCCATGATTGCGACATCAGCTTGGATGCTAGCGCGCACATCGACATCTAATGTTGTTAAGTTAGCAACTGGAGCAAACACGCCTTTAAATTGTGCTACAGGTACAGTAGTGCTTCCAGCAGATGCAGTTGTATCGCCAGCTCGTAAGAAGTTTACTGGCTTACCCATTTTTTCAGCAAGCATGTATCGGCTGTTTGGACGCCCGCAGAGATCGAATGTGCGTTGCTCTTTGCCATTATTAATGTGCGTTAAGTTAGCATCAATGTAGAGGCCAAATGATTTGTCTTCAGCTTGTGCTCTCCAGAACGTGTAGTGAGCTGTAAGTCCACCACCAACTTCCCAGTGGTTACCATTACCAATAGTTGCATCAAATGCAAACTCAGCTTCGCGACGGTTACCAGTAGGCGCGGCAACTTGAACGTTCAGGCCGAAGTGATAGTCATCTTCTTGGAGCATGTTGTACCCAAGCTCAAAGCGAAGATCTGCAAAACCTGTTCTTGAGCGAGACTCACGAGACATTTTTGCATAGTTAAGACCTTGGAATGATACGCCTGTATCGATAAGATTGCCAGAAGTTCCACCGCTTAATACTCCGGGAGTTGCTAATGGAGCTCCACCGCAAGCGTAATCACCAAAAGTGTTGAGGAGTTGATCATTAGTCATGCCTTGTGGATTGAAGTAACCTTCTCTGAAAGATCCTGTGAAGTCTTGGTCGCATTTTTCATTGAAGTTAAGATCCCAGCGTGTCCAGGTAACAGGACCATGTACTCTAAAGTAGAGTCCTTCCATCCAGTTATCAAGGCCCACGTAGAGGTCTAAGTTAACCAGAGCAGTTTGAATTTGTGGATCTATACAAAAAGAAGAGTCGTAATCAGGAGCAAGGTAGAAGTAGTCAGCTAGCCATGCATGGCTTTTTCTGTTAGAAACATCAGAACCTTGTATTGTTATAGTTTTGCCGTTGCAAAGATCATCACCAAAAAGGCATTCCGCAAGACGATCACCTCTAAAGCTACGTGCATATTCAACGGTGCCATCTAAATTAACATAGTTACCTTCATCATACAGATGAACTTTGTCTGAGAGCCCAGCAACTTTTAATGCAGCATCTCTTCCTTGAGATCGGTTTATGATGGTGGGGGTAACGATGCGATCGGCATACACTGATGCTACGCAACCAAGAAGAATAAGTGCTGATAGCGACTTGTGATTCATACGAACTACTCCTTTTTATATGTTCGAATACTATAACTCTCATTACTATACTATTGTATATAAAGAGAAGAGAAAAAAAGCAATAAAATTTATTATAAGATGGATCGAAGCAGTAGAAAGGTTATTTAATAAGTTCTTTTTTAAGAAAAAGGCCTGGTTTAAACCAGGCCTTTTGTACTAATTTAGCTGCTTTACCGGGTGTGTTTCTAAAAGTCACCGCAAAGAAGCGAGGCCTCTTTGCGGTGATTTAAGATCTTAGTTAAAGGATACTCCACCTTTAACCCATACTGACCATTGAGACAATGAGCAGTAGATGCAGTTATCGCAGCAGTTTGTGTCGCAGCTATCGTCGCATTTGCTTTCGCCTTTGCCGAATTCTGCAGACCCACCGATACCAAGGTAAGGTACCCAGTTATCGCGATCCCAAGTGTAGCTCAAGTGAGTGAACACTTTGTGAGATACACCTTTAGTTTCTTGAAGAGCTACATCTGTGCTTTTCAAGAATACTGGTTGGATTGATGTCTTGATTTGGTCTGAGTCAGCATTGAATCCACCTTGAGAAAGCGGAGTGTGGATCAAGCGAGCATCAGTACCAGTGTTGTTACCAGCGATCGCGAATCGAGAGTTATCTACGCCACCGTTTTGTAGTGCTACGTTAGTAAGAGTTGCGTCTGTAGTTTGAGCATTTTTACCCTGGTGGATAGTTGCTCGAATTGAGTCACAATCTTTAGTCTGAGTAGCAGAAAGCGCTTGACGACCATTGTTAACAGTTGGATCAAGAGCGCCATCAGCAGCACCAGCAAAACCAAACATACGAGCATCACCTTTAAGTGCCCATGTGTCTTTGTTTGCAGCCAAGAAGATACTATCAGTGTTGCATGGATCACAATCAGTTGGGCAATCGATGTTTTCGCAGCTACGTCCCCAGAAGTTGTAACCGAGATCCCAAGCGAATCCACGTGATGTGAAGTTAAACATTGCAACAACGTCAGCTTGCACACCAACAGATACTTTCACATCTGCAGTTGTCAAGTTAGCTACTGGAGCGTATACGTTGCCGAATTGTGAAGTAGCAGCTGTTGCGCCAGTTACGCTTGTTCCAGCAGTTTCACGTCCAGCAAGGTTGTTAGTTACAGTTTTAGTGAACTTAGATGCAAGCATGTATCTGCTATTATCTTTGCAGTTTAGATCAAATGTACGTTGCTCATTTGCTTTGAACATGTGAGTAAGTACAGCATCTGCGTAGAATCCGAAGTGTTTTTCTTCGTCTTCACTTCTCCAGAATACATAGTGACCGTGGAGAGTTCCACCAAGTTCCCAATGGTTACCGTTACCAACAACAGGATCCATTACGAATTCAGCTTTACGTTTGCTTCCAGTAGGAGCAGCAACGTGAAGACCTAGACCTAAGTGGTAGTCTTCATCTTGGAGGAAGTTCCAGCCTAATTCAGCACGAAGATCGGCAAAGCCAGTTCTTGTGTTGTCGCAGTTAGGCATTTTTGCGAATTTTAGACCTTGAAAGCAGATACCATCAACAGAAGCTGGAGCGCAACCTTCAAAGTAGCTTTCTAGGCAAGAAAGCAATACTTCGTCGCCGCTTGGAGTAAAGTAACCAGTTGAGCAACTGTCAGTTAATACTGTAGATGGGTTAGTAACGCAAAGGTTAGTTTCCCATTTAGTCCAAGTGATCGGGCCGTAAATTCTGAAGTACATGCCACTAACCCACTCATCCATGCCGAGGTAGAAATCAAGATCTACCACTACATTTTGGATACGAGGGTCAATAGTGAAGCATCCGTCGTAATCACAGTTCAAGTACATGTAATCTGCCAACCATGCTCTGCAGTCACGGCTTGTAACGTTGCTACCTTGAACGAGGATTTTGTTTCCGCAATCATCGTTGCATTGTAGATCATCACCAAAGAGACAACGCGCGATGCGATTATCTCTAAATGATCTCATGTATCCAACGCCTAGGTCTACTGTACCCCACCAAGCATCCATATCATATAGATTGGTGTGGCCAACCATGCCAACATTTCTTTGGCGATCACCATGAAAGCCTTGTGAACGGTACGCCAAAGTAGGTGTAACGTTGTTTGCTTCCACTGCTACCATGCTAAATAGCAAGGCAATCGATAGAATTTTTTTCAAGAATGATTTCATAATAACAACTCCCTTAATCAGTTTCCTTTTTTCAGCACATACCTAAAAAGGTGATGCGTGAAGCATCGATGTATCGGTTATAAACGTGATAACACTACTTACTTTTATGCTTCGCCCTCCCTTCGTAAACGTATGATAATTCATTCTTTCCATTACTGCTTTTTGAAATTTTTAATATATTTGCCACTACTCTAGATCAACTATCGACAGATTGCAACAATCAGCCACCATGTCAAATTCGAGTCGATCAATTCTTGATTTCAACCTATAATATAATACGTTGGAATTTAGAATGTAAAGAAAAAAAAATTCAGATGAACGTGTGGATGGCGATTTTAGCTATGTTGCAGTCTTAAAAAGAGCCGATAATGCTTGTTTTTTCCAGCTTTATTTTTCTGCAGATTGTTTTGGAGAGTTTTCCCGTCAGTAGTTCTGGTCATATCCTTCTGGCGCTTGCGCTTGTTTCATCTTATAACAATGCTTTATTTTTCGATCTTTATTCGCTTATTGACCGTTCAGATATTATGTTTGCGCTCCATGGGCCCACTGCCATCATTGTCGCATTATTTTATGCGCCCCGATGGGGGCCTTTTATGCGAAAACTGCCCCAAAATATAATGCTTTTTGCAAAAATAATTGGATATGTGTTTGTGGCAAATTGCATGACAGCCGGGTGTTATTTTTTTATACGCTCTTTGTCTTTCAGCATGCCCCTTTGGATTGGTTTTTTGATTACGTTTCTTCTTTTGGCCGCAACGCGTAATAGGCGCTCTTGCCTGCCTGTTCTTAAATTGCATCATTTCGTCGCCCTTGGCTTGGTTCAGGGGGTAGCAGTGCTGCCCGGCATTTCACGTCTGGCCGCAGTGTATGCCGTTGGCTGCTTTATGGGGCTTTCAAGTCGAAAAGCCTTTGATGTGGCATGGCTGCTACAGTTTCCGTTGATTGTCGTTGCGGCATTTTTCGGGTGGGGCCGGCTTGCGTATCAGCATGAAGTGGGAGTTTTGCTATCTCCATCGGCTGTATGCGCGATGGTTATCGGATCGGCGGTCGCCTTTTTAGGGTTATACATTATGGATTTTTTAGCAAAAACAAATAAACTATGGTGCATGGCGTGGTATATAATTATTCCTCTTACGCTTTCCCTGTGGTGTGGCTAATACTATTGCCTTTTTGTATTCATACTTTGTAAGATAGGTGCCATATCAAAGATGTATTCAAAAGGGGGAAGAGTAATGATAAGCCTGGGGCGACCGTTTATAATGCTTTCATCGTATAAAAAAGAGCTCTACGGACTCGTGAGCAGTGTGCTTGTTTTGATGGCACTATTATCGCTTTACTCTTTTAATGAGTATGATCCTTCGTGGTTTTTTGTTTCGTCTTTTTTCTACCCCATTCATAATTGGTGCGGCGTTGTCGGCTCTTATTTTGCCGGCCTTTTGATGTTCTTATTTGGATCGGCTTCGTATTTGGTCGTGGTGCTTGCCGGCGTTTTTTCCTATTGGATGGGAGTTGCGATCGTATGGAAAGACCACTGGGAAAGAATTATAGCGGGTATGAGTGTGGTGATCTGTGTAGCTGCTCTGTGTACTTTGCATAGAATCGAAGTGGCTCCGCATGGACTGTATGGAGGATACGTTGGTTTTTATATGGCTAACACCTTATATGGGTTACTTGATACGATTGGTTCTCTTATCTTAGTGTATGCCACTTTATATGCTTCTCTTGTATTGCTTTTGAGGTTTTCATTTATGAATGCGGTACAATCGACTGTGCGTGTAGTGAAGAGTCTTCACGCATGGGCGGCTCACCATCAATTGGGGTACCGGCTATATAGTGGAATCGCGATGATATGCCGTATTTCATATCGATCAGTGGAGATGGTTTTTAGAGCGTTTTTGAAATTTGTAGATGGCTCGACGGTGCAAGATTCGCAAGAAGTGGACCCGCAAGAACGTGAGCATATTATGCACCCTCGCTTTGGAGGAATGCATCAACCATCAAATGTGGAACCGGCCACTCAGTTTAATTCTCAAGAGGCTCACTCGATTGAGCATTCTTTTGCGTCTCAGCCGGTTGAGGAGCAAGCGAATGGCAGCGCGGGGGACGAATACAAAAAAACAGAAATACGTCCGCAGGAGTATGGATTGCCAAGCCAAGATATTTTTATTGGCGTCAAAGAAAAAAAAGATGACGAACTGTATCGAAAAGAGCTTGAAGGTAGAGCTCAAATTTTAGAAGAAAAATTAGAGCATTTTGGTGTGTATGGGAAAGTGGTTTCCATTAAGAATGGTCCGGTAGTTACTTTATTTGAATACGAGCCAGATATTGATACCAAAATAAGTAAAATATTGGCATTAGAAGATGATTTATCGCTTGCGTTGCAAGCGCATAGTATTCGTATTTTGGCACCTATTCCGGGGCGATCGGTCGTTGGGTTTGAGGTGTCCAATCAGGATAGAAAAGATGTTTTTTTTGCGAGCATTGTGCAGTCTGTTGAGTTTGATAGCTTTGGTGGTTCACTGCCGCTTATTTTAGGGAAAGACACTGTTGGAGAAAATGTGGTGGTTGATCTTGCAAAGATGCCGCACCTTTTGATTGCTGGGTCGACAGGATCGGGAAAATCCGTAGCGCTTAATGCGATGCTTGTGAGTCTTTTGTGTAAACGAACTCCAGAAGAATTAAAACTTATTCTGATTGATCCCAAACGTCTTGAGTTTGCAGCATATGCTGATGTGGCCCATCTTCTTTTTCCTATAATAACTGAACCAAAAAAATCAATTCCAATATTGCGCTGGGTTGTTCAGCAAATGGATGCGCGCTATGAAAAAATGGCACAGCACGGAGCGCGAAATATTTTTGATTATAATAAAATAGCAGCTCAGCAATCAGATGAGCATTTCCCTTTTATAGTTGTGGTTATTGATGAGCTTTCAGATCTTATGCTTACCGTTGGAAGAGAGATAGAAGATCTTATTACACGAATAGCCCAAATGGCCCGCGCGGCAGGCATTCATATGATAGTAGCAACGCAACGCCCATCAGTGGATGTCATCACTGGCTTGATTAAGGTTAATTTTCCAAGTAGAATTTCATTTCGTGTAACTTCAAAGGTTGACTCTCGTACAATACTTGATTGCGGTGGAGCAGATAAACTGTTAGGAAGAGGGGATATGTTATTCTTAGATTCAACAGCTTCAGTACTGAGGCGGATTCATGGTGCCTATGTTTCCGATGATCAAATCGAATTAGTCGCTTCTCATATTCGCTCTCAGCAGCCTGTTGGATATTTGGATATATCCGAAGAAAATTCTGGTCTTGACTCCGACATGTCTCCGGAGGATGAAGAACTTTTTAACAATATCATGTCTTTTATTACGCAGGTGGATGAAGTTTCCATCTCGCTACTGCAACGCAAGTTCAAAATAGGGTATAATCGCTCAGCACGTATTATCGATATGTTAGAATCCCGAGGTCTTATTATGCCAGCAGATGGAAGTAAGACGCGCCGGGTTATTCGATAGGATAAGCAAAAGAAGTTTACGATAGTAGTGACGATATCAATACCTTACGTTTGAAAGAAAATAGGAATGTTTTGATGCGCTTTGATGAACAATTTATTCGCCAAGTTATTTCTGATGTTGTGATTTATGGAACGATACCATCCGATCCAAGCTTTAGTGTAGATTCAAGAAATGTCACCACCCAAGATATCTTTGTGGCTCTTGTTGGAGAGCGTCAGGATGGGCATACATTTATTATAGATGCCTTAAAAAATGGTGCCGCGGGGGTACTCATTGCATCTCACAAACAAAAAGAATGCCAGGAGAGTGTTAAAAAAAATCAACTGC
>JAJCZB010000070.1 GCA_029262595.1 Candidatus Babelota bacterium
GTATCGCCCATACCCGCACGATCATACTTAACGCGCAAGCCTACAGGATCTACATCAACCCACTTAGAGATAGGCTTGCCTGGCTGATCAACATAACCAAGCTTTCTACGAATTAAATGTGGCGCTGAATACCTTTGAGAGCGGACCTGCACTTGCGCCCCTATTTTTGGCATCAACGTGATACCACCACATCGCATACGATTGAGCGGAAAACCAACCGCCTTTAATCTAATTGCGCCATATTCAAAAACAGGATCTCCTGGCGACGCTTGACCATCATCGAATTGGGGTCGTGGTGCATATTCATCGGGAAAAACATCAACAGCACCGGGATGAGGACCATGGACTGGTCTCGAAAATAAACTTGAATTTATGAATGCAACACCGCCAACAAGCACTGCTGCGAGCGCAAGATACTTCTTCATACCCTCTCCTGCAATAAAAAGTTACACATCTAGTTTAACTTTATCAAACCAGATCGCTGAAAATCAACCCTTTTCTGCTGATTTCACTTCTAAATCTGAAACATGCATCGGAGAGCCTGACAAGCCAAATAACCCTATGGCCGCCCCCAATTGATCAAATTTTTCCTCAAGATGGTCATAGCCCCGCTGCCAATGAGAAATTCCAGTCATGATTGTGGTCCCCTTTGCAGCCAGTCCGGCAATTGCCAGGGCACAAGATGCGCGTATATCTGATGCGATAACTGATGCACCGTAGAGCTCTTCAACACCCATCACGACCGCTTTTGATCCCTCAACTGAAATCTGCGCTCCCATTTTTTGCAATTCACGAACGTGCACAAGCCTATTTTCAAATACTGTCTCATCTATAATACTTTTCCCCTGTGCCAAACATTGCAATGCCATCATCGGCGCCTGCAAATCAGTAGGAAATCCTGGATAGGGTGCCGTCTTAAAAGAAACTGCTTGCGGAGATTGAGTAGCTTTAAAAAGAATACCGTTTCCATCTAGCCCGCTACTGATCATATGCCCCATTTGCTCAAGCTTTAAAAGAAAGACCTCCAGGTGCTCTTTTTTGCCATTCGTGAGAAAAACGCTCCCACCTGTAATGGCTGCGGCGCATAGCAAAGTACCCGCCTCCAAACGATCTGGCACCAGTTCATGATTCACTGGCTGTAAGGGATGCCCCCCCTCGATACATATCGTTGCCGGAATCTCCGTATTAATCCGAGCCCCCATCTTTTTTAGGACCTCCATAAGATCCAAGACCTCTGGCTCGAGAGCTGCATTCATGATTCTGGTCGTGCCGCGAGCAGAGACAGCCGCCATCATGATATTCTCCGTTGCCCCCACGCTAGGGTAGTCCAAAATGATATCCTGCGCGCTCAGCCTCGATACGTGCGTTTTGAGGTATGAGCCATTCAAATCAATGCTAACGCCCATTTTTTCAAGGTTTTTAAGATGCAAATCTATGGGACGTGTACCAATCACACATCCTCCCGGCAGCGCAATGTCTGCCCGAGAAAAACGAGCCAATAGCGGGCCCATAACCAAAATAGAAGCTCTCATTTGCTTCATTATACCAGGCTGAACTCGCCATTTGTTCACCCCACTCGTATCAACGCAGAGCTCATGCGCTTCTTGATCAAATGAAACAATCGCACCAAGCGATTCAAGCAATTTGATCATATGCAATACATCGCTCGAACCAGGAACATTTTTTAGTCGCGATTTACCACTAGTAAGCAGCAGTGACGCCATAATAACAAGTACTGCATTTTTTGCACCATACAAAGAAACGTCCCCAGAAAGCTCTGGGGATTGTTTAATTTCTAAATAACTATTTCCGTTACTCATTCCATTCCAACTACTTTTTTTAAATAACTAATTTCCTTTTGCTGCAACTTGCGCCAAACACCCGCAGGCAATCCTCGCTTATTCAGATTAGCATACTGCACCCGATCGAGCTTTTTAACGTCATACCCAAGTGCTTCAAACAAACGACGAACAACGCGATATTTACCACTGTGAATCGTCAGGCGTACCTGATTTTTTTTTGCACCCAGAGCATGCGAAATGCGATCAACCGTTACTTTCCCGTCCCGCAAGCGAACCCCTGCGAGTATTCTTTTTCGATCAGACTCTAAAAACGGCTTACTCAAGGTTACATGGTACACTTTTTGCACCCGATACTTAGGGTGCGCAAGCTGCTGGGCAAGCTGACCATCGTTGGTAAGCAAAAGTATACCGGTAGTATTTCTATCAAGTCTACCAACAGGATACAGCCGTTCTTTATATGAGCTGCCAATAAGATCCATAACAGTATCACGCCCTTTTTCATCGGACGTAGTAGTAATATAGCCACTCGGCTTATTAAGAATAAAATATAATTTTCTTTCTACAGTTACTTTTTTGCCGCGCACTGTGACGATATCTTTTTCCGCCACAGAATGCCCCGGCTCTTTTACGACTACCCCATTTACTTTTACAAGACCTTGCTTGATAAGCTCAACCGCATTCCTTCGAGAACAGACGCCCGCATGAGCCAAAAATTTATTTAACTGCATAATACCTACACGTAAAAATGATAAACCTAAGAATATGTAATTGTACCGTTTGTTTCGAGGTTTGCAATGTAATTTTAGGTTGCCTATTTTCGGTAATCTACTAGTATAGTCAGATCCCTAATGCGTTACTCGTGGAGAAAAAATGACACACGCTAAAAAGAAAAAAGGCTCTTTAGAGATAATCTGTGGACCAATGTTTTCAGGAAAGTCTGAAGAACTTATTCGGCGGTTGCGCCGTGCCGTAATTGCACAACAAAATGTAGCAGTCTTTAAACATGCAATCGACGACCGATATGATAATACAAACGTGACGTCCCATAATGGCACAAAGCTTCTTGCACATGCCACTGATAGCGGGGAGCATCTTCTTGCAAAAGCGCTCAGTGAAAATTATACGGTAGTTGGAATCGATGAAGTACAATTTTACACAACGGACATCATTTCTACCATTTGTGCGCTCGTTGAAGCCGGTGCACGCGTTGTAGTCGCTGGCCTTGATATGGACTATCGTGGAATTCCCTTCGGCCCAATGCCTACCCTTCTTGCGATTGCAGACTCAATTACCAAACTCAAAGCTATCTGTACTAAATGCGGATCAGATGCTCATTTTTCGCAGCTGCTTGAAAACAATAGACCAACAACTATCAATTCCGGACCATTAATTCTAACAGGAGCATCGGATAAATTTACTGCACGCTGCAGAGGATGCCATGAAATCGACAAAGGATTTGATTACAACGAATATAGAGAGACGCAATTTTAATGGCAAAAACCACTATCAGCTACGCATGCTCATCATGCAACTATATAAGCGTTAAATGGCTTGGGTGCTGCCCTGATTGCAGTGAGTGGAATACCTTTGATGAGCAAGAAAAAACCAAAACAAAATCACCTTCGATAATAGCGGCGTCCACACTACATAGTCTTAACGATATTTCACTTGAAAATCAGCCGCGCATCATGAGCGGCATCGACGAATGGGATCGCGTACTTGGTGGTGGAATTATGCCCAGCTCTCTTTTGGTGCTTACTGGCGATCCAGGTATCGGTAAATCAACACTTCTTTTACAAGTCTGCAATGCATTAGCGCAAAAAAATAATATTTTTTATTTTTCCACAGAAGAGTCTATACATCAGGTCAAGCAACGGGCATTGCGACTTGGATGCAATTCAGAGCTCCTTAGATTTTCAGATAACCCTGATTTAGGCGCGATCACTTCAACTGCTGAGCAACACCAGCCATCGGCTATAATCATAGACTCAATACAAAGTTGCTTCATACCCGGATCACAAAGCTTACCGGGCAGTGTTGGACAACTGCGTGAGGCTATTTTTCAGCTCATGCGCCTTGCAAAAGAAAAAGGCATTACCGTTATCATCACGGGACATATTACAAAAGAAGGAATTATTGCGGGGCCAAAAACATTAGAGCATATGGTTGATGGCGTATTTTACCTGCAGGGAGAAGATCAATGGAATACCCGCATACTGCGTGCGGTTAAAAATCGATTTGGCGCCATTAACGAAATTGGGTTTTTTGAAATGGGAGAGCACGGACTGCAGGAAGTTTCCAATATTAACGCGCACCTTCTGGATGATATCTCCCACGAATCGGGAGCATCTCTCATTAGTATCATGGAAGGATCTCGCCCGTTATTACTTGAGATACAAGCGCTTACTATCCAATCAAAGCTAGCGATGCCACAACGCGTAGTCTCTGGCATTGATCACAAACAAGTTATTTTGATTGCAGCTATTTTGGAAAAATACTTGCACATAAAGCTGAGTACTCATGACGTTTTTTGCAAAGTAAGTGGCGGGTTTAAAATTAAAGGAAGTTCCTGCGATTTAGGAATTGCACTTGCACTTCTTTCCAGCTACTTTCAACAACCACTCCCCGAAAAAACAATTGCACTTGGAGAGATCAGTCTTACTGGAAACATTAAGCCCGTTAATCAAATAAATTTACTCGTACGAGAAGCTGAAAAATTCCAAATTAAACAGCTCTTAGTTGCAAAACAACAAAAAATAGAAAAAACTACCTGCGCTATAAAGACATTTCATCATGTATATGAACTTCTGACTTTATTTGAGCTTTCGTAAGAACAAAAAATAAAATGCATCAATGATTAATGCGCAACACCAAGACGTTTAAGAATTTTATTAACGATAATAACCAACGCACCGTCTCCCATTACATTTGCGCCAGTCCCGAATGCATCAAGTAAAAAATAGATAGTCGTAATCACACTTATCATTTCTGAAGAAAAGCCAAGGTTTGATTTTAAAATTGGTATCATTACCAAGATCCCACCGCCGGGAATACCTGATACGGCAAACATTGCAAAGCAAAAATAAAATACAAAGCTAACGTACTGCGCAAACCCAGGAAGCACTCCTTGAAACACCATCATTGTCACCATTGCCAAAATCGGGGTAACAATACTATCTCCCAAAAGGTGAACGTTCGCCATGATTGGCATCGCAACACCTGCTAGCTGCGGATTACCAGTATTTTGCTCAGCCGATTTGATGGATATCGGAATCGCTGCCGCACTCGACATCGTACTAAAGGCAGTAATATAACTCGGTAACGCAATTTGAATCGCCTGCCATGCCCGCCTTAATGAAAAACCACTCGCTACAAAATATAGCCACGCAAGGTAGCCTATTTGTAATGAAAGAATAAGAATAAACGCGCTTCCATATTGTTGAAACAAGCAGGAGAACATTCCCTCTGCATGAATTTTCAACAAAAACCCAAAAACATACAGTGGCAACAGCGGAATGAACAACCTAGAAATAATATACTCTACCCATTGTTTACCCGTTCGAGAAAAATTCTTAAACCAAGCAATATCAAAAAATGATCCTACTATACCGAATGCAAGCGCAGCAATAAGTGCATACACTGCATCAAAATAGCTTAATACTCCATCAAGCACACTCGGAAGCGAGAGGATGAAAAGCGGCTCTATAGGCCCCGATTGAGCTATTGCGGACGCTAATGACGTATCGCATGAAATTTCCGACCCCACAAACATCATGGTCACATAACTCACCATTGCAACAACGGCATTAGAGAAAAAAACAGACCCAAGCAAAACCGCTAGAACAACCGGTGCATTGCGCTTAAATGAAAGAATTCCAGCTGTTACAAAGAAAAATACCATGAATGGCAGAATAATACTGAGTAATTGCTTGAAAATAACGCTAAACGTATAGCATGCGACCACTACAGTCCCTGGCAGCATATTTCCAAACAATACAACTGCAATAATAACGGCAATAAGTTGGGCTGGAATCGATAAAAAACTTTTCATATTCCCCTTGGATTTTAAACCACTCTATGGTACTAACTAATGTATTTAGTATAGCCTATGATGTAGAAATTAAAACGTATTCCTCCCAAAAGGATCCCTCAATGAAACTCTTCGCATCGAAACCTATTTTATGGACTCTATTTATCATGGGCGCTATTTCATGCTCAATCATCTCTTATCTCTATTTTCCCCGTGCTTTCTCTATCATTCACCTCTCTATAACTATGAATCGCTCCCAAGCTGTTGACGATGCGAAACGCATTGCTGCAAAAAATGATCTTGGGCCAAGCGATCCGCAGGTTGCTACCTCATTTACGACGGACGAAAAAGTAAAAACATTTGTCGAGCTCGAAGCAGGCGGAAAAGAAGCCTTTGTGCTAATGATGCAAAAAAATTTATATCAACCATATATCTGGCAAGTACGGCTATTCAAACCATTTGAACAACGCGAAGCAATTATTGCATTTACTCCAAACGGAACGCCGTATACATTTAAAGAGCAGCTTTCTGAAAATGAAATAATTGAAAATCTATCTACCAATCAAGCTCTGCAAAAAGCTGAAACAATTCTACAAAGCAGTCCATGGAACAATAATCTATCCAACTATACTCTTGCTGAATCATCCAAAGACACGACTCCTTCCGGACGCATTGATCATACATTCGTATATGAACGATCAAACGAGACAATTGGTGATGGGAGATACCGCCTTACTGTAAAAATAAGTGGTGATCATGTTTCGGAATTAAATCACACCGTTAAAGTTCCCGAATCATTTCTTCAGCGCTATCAAGAAATGCGATCAAAAAACGAAAACATTGCTTATTTAGGATCACTCTTAATGCTTCTTTTGTATGGCATTGGTGGATGCTTTTTTGGATTATTTTATCTAATAAAAAAACAATTACTCGAATATAAAATGGGAATCTATTGGGGAACAGCCGTTGCGTTTACACTGGCACTTACCACCATTAACAAGCTTCCGCTCAAATGGATGAGTTATAATACCGCCTACTCTCCAACTAATTTTTTACTCCAAACAGGAGTCAGTGTTCTCTATACTATTATATTCTCGACCATCTTTTTTTCTCTTATATTTATAACGGCTGAGGGGCTCACTCGTGCTGCATTTCCTAATAAAATACAATTCTGGCGTCTTTTTAATTTTAAAGTAGCAAGCAGCTATAGCGTACTTGGTTACACCGTTGGGGGTTACCTACTTATTCCGTTTGCCTTGGCTTATACTGTTTGTTTTTATCTATTTATGACTGCCTACTACAATTGGTGGATCCCTTCTTCAGCCCTTTTCAATCCTGATAGTTTAGCTACTTATTTTCCTTGGCTTGAAGCATTCGCGCCGTCCCTGCAAGCTGGTTTTTGGGAAGAGTGTTTATTTCGTGCAGTTCCACTAGCAACCGCAGCATTATTAGGTAAACGGTATGGCAAAAAAAATTGGTGGATCGCCAGTGCATTTATTCTTCAGGCTCTTATATTTGGCGCAGCCCATGCTAATTATCCAGCTCAGCCAGCCTATGCACGACTCATTGAGTTAACGTTGTTTTCATTCGTATTTGGCGGCGTATATCTGCGATTTGGACTTCTTGCCACCATCATTACACACTTTGGATATGACGCTTTTTTATTTGCGTTGCCTATTTTAGTGTCAACGGCAGACGGAGCATTCTTCAACAAAATAATCATTTCGGCTCTTTCGCTCACACCGCTATGGATTGTGCTCTATGCCCGTTTAAAAAACGGCGCATGGCATCATATTTCTGAAGCGTTCCTTAATAAAGCATGGCGTCCCGCACCGGGCAAACATACTGAACCAAAAAAATCCATCGCGCCTCAACCATTCGCGCTCAATAAAAAAATGCATTATACCCTTTTAAGCATTGGTTTACTCAGCCTTATAGCGTGGATTAGCACTACTCGGTTTACATCGGATTCTCATACCATTACTTTGACGCGCCAACAGGCAATATCAAAGGCATCACAAATACTCAAAGAAAAAAATAGTAATCCAAATGACTGGCGCATTATCGCCGATCCATTAGTCGATTACTCTCTCCTTGAGCCCCTCAACAAACAACATCGTTTTATTTGGCAGTCTGCACAAGAATGGTATCCCAAATTACTTGGATCCTATTTAGTGCCTCCTACCTGGAGAGTTCGGTTTGCAAAATTCTCTGGATCACTAAATGATCGAGCGGAAGAACACCGTTTTCTTTTCAATCCAGACGGTTCACCCGAACGCTACCTACACAAATTACCTGAAACGGCTCCCGGAAAAAGCCTCTCGCGCAAAGAAGCAAAAAAGATTGCTTTGCAAGAAATTAAAAAGCAATACAGCCTTTCACCCGAATCTCTTAAAAAAGTTTCTGCGACCGCGAAAAAACAGCCAAATCGGATCGATTGGAACATCACCTACAAAGACATTACAAATTATACCCTTGCACAGGGAAAAGCACATGTAACAGTGATACTTGCTGGCGATCAAGTTGTTGATATGTATCGCTCTATACATGTACCTGAAAACTGGGAACGAAATGAAGACAACTTTATTCTTTTAGCATCTATTATCAAAAAAATTTGCGCGCTTGCTATCATAATTTTATTAATCATTGGATCACTTTATGCAATGCGTCACTGGGGAACAATAGGTATATCAACGTCTCTTGTCTTGATCATAGGAATTGTAGCTATTTTTATGGCTGAGCTCATTAACTCATATCCCTCAGTCATTTTCCAATTTATTCCACATCAACCATTTGCAGACCAACTTTTTAGATCATTTGGTATTAGCGCCATTATGCTCGGGCTACGAGCCATTATACTCGCAATTATCATTAGTTTTGTAACAACTGTACCGCAATCCTACTATCTCAAAAAACCCTCCTCATTCTGGCTCGTTGGCATCAGTATAGGAGCCTTTTTTGCAAGTTCTCAATCTCTTCTTTTGGGCTTGCTCCCATCACGTACTCCGCTCTGGGCAGACTATACAGCCCTTTCTTTTCTATACCCCTTGGCTCATACGGTTAATACTAGTCTGATTGCGTACCTTAATCTCACTGCATTTTTACTTTTTGCGCTCATTAGCATCCAATACACACCAATCAGAAAAAACAAAATTGTCGGAACTCTTTTCTTTATTTTTCTTGGATTTATTGGATCGGGAATTATCTTTGCCGATAATCTTACACTGTTTGCAGCAAGTGGGCTTATTATGGGCACCGGTTTTTGCTTTTTTTACTACGCATTACTGCAGTACAACTACGCAATTATTCCCATCGCAACTGGCACACTTCTTATACTCGAACAATTACAACAAGCGGGATTTAACAATTACCCTTCTGCATTATTGGCGCATGGAGTCGCGGCCAGCATCATTGCAATACTGTCATACGTATGGTACACAAAACTTATACATCAAAATGTCTGATCGATAGCATAACGTTCAAGCGGTATGGCGTTTGGTATATGGCTTTGCATTTTTTTCAATATAATCAATTATCATATCGGCAAGATCTTTTCCTGTCGCTGCCTCTATACCCTTTAGCCCAAGAGAAGAGTTAACTTCCAAAATAAGGGGCCCACGATTTGAACGCAGCATATCCACTCCTGCAAGATCAAGCCCCAAAACTTTGGTAGCTTTTATAGCTATGGCTCGTTCCTTAGCCGTAATTTTTATTTCACGGGCATTGGCACCCAAATGAACATTTGCTCTAAACTCTCCTTCTTGCGCAGTTCGCTCCATAGCGGCAATCACTTTATTGCCCAATACCACACAACGAATATCTACTCCAGACGACTCTTTTATAAATTCTTGTACCAAGATATCGGCATTCAACTCTTTAAACGCATTCACCACACTTTTTGCAGCATTGTGCGTTTCAGCCAAAACCACCCCATGACCCCGAGTTCCCTCTACCAGCTTAATAATCAAAGGTGCCCCTCCTACTGATTTAATAACATCATCAGTATCCTGTGGGGAATGCGCAAAACCGGTAACCGGCATTGGTAATCCAGCTTTTGAAAGAATTTGAAGCGAACGAAGCTTATCTCGAGACCGTAAAATACTCATTGAGCTATTAAGTGGAAATACACCCAAGAGTTCAAATTGGCGCAATACTGCCGTTCCAAAAGTTGTCATCCCTGGATAAATACGAGGAATAATAGCGTCCAAATTCATAATATGCTCACCCCCGCGATAATGCACCTGAGGATCTTGCTGAGAAATTTTTACAAAACATTCAGCCAAATCTATTATCCGCACAGAATGTCCGCGATTTTTTGCGGCCTCAATTAATTTATCAATCGAGTAATCTCGTTTACGAGAAAGAAGCAAGCCGATATTCATTTGATCCCTTAGCTAATAAAAATAAAAATATTATACAGAAATGCGCTTATTTCTCAATATAAATTATAATCTTTTGCTCAATTTTAAATAATTAACTAAATAGCAATCTGTACCCCATATATCAACTCTTCTTTCCTTATTCTATTGCATCTGATTAAGCAGTACCATATCTTAAACAGAACTTATTTAAAATAAAGGATTAGTATGGCAGTTACAAAAAAAAATCCTCCTAATAAAGTAAGCGCAATCTTTCAAGGAATCGCTTTTTTAATTACATTCATCTGCTTATCTCTTCTTTTCACTGCACGCTATCACATCTTTATCACTCATGATCCCTATCCCACCCTGATTGAAAACCCACAGAGCGAAAAAAAAGTAATCGTTGGATTGCATGTCGCTCACTTTAATGATTTTGACCTTCCAAACAACAAATTTTCACTAGATGGAATGCTGTGGTTCCTCTTCAATCCTAACGAAGTCTCTCTTGATACCATCAAAAAATTTGATGTCTTTAATGGAACCATTTTAGATAAATCAGATCCCGTAATCATCCAACACAATGATTCACACATCGCACAATTTCGCATTAGAACAAAATTTCAAACTGCCCTCAACTACCGCATATTTCCATTGGATGATCATCGCGTTAATCTCATTATCGATAATCGTTTTTTGCCTGACGATGTTGTATTTAACTCAACTAATAAAGATATAACTTTCGCAGATTCAACATACCTGCAAGGATGGAAAATAGTTGAAGCTTCTATTCGAACCGGCATTCAAGAAGTTGTTTTGGAGCGCGACAATAAGCGCTACGTCAATCAACAAAAAGAAGCGATCATTACGTTTAATTGTGAACGAACCGATCCAAGCATCATAATCGATCTTATGCTCACACTTATCTTGATGATATTTCTTGCAATGCTGACTTTTTCATCAGAAGAAGATAGTGTCTTAATCGTTTCAGTCGGGATTGTCGCCATTATAGGATATCGAAGTTTCATGCAATCGGTTTCCCCTCCACAAGTCGGCTATTTTATGTTTGCTGATTACATGTATCTTTTTGCACTCGTTTGCGTTATCGCAACGCTCTTTGCTGGCATAGTTACCAGAGACCGTGATAGTTCGGCAAAAGTTAAAAAATATATTATCGGAGGCATTTACGCTCTCTTTATTTTAGCCTGCACCATCGTATCTCTGCTGTCGTAATAAACAGGAATATTATAATAACATCCATTTAATATCTATTCCTTCATCTTTTAAGTCGATCACTTCCTACACCCTTGCGCTTTTAAGAATTATTATCACATATTAACTTTGAATGAAATGATACCTCTTTATTGTTCCCCCTTAAAAAAGGATTACTATATGAAGCTAAACTTCAGAATACTGCTTCGATCGTTACTTTTAATTTCAATAGGTTTCACGAACACACAGATGCCTGCTATGGGTGCAGCGGCGCAAGAAGCACAAGAGCGAGTAGCGCAAATTGAAAAACAAGCAAAGCTAGCAGCCGAAAAGGCTATGAAACAGGCAGAGCGAGCAGCTGCAAAAGCTGCCGCGCAACCTAAATCAATTTCCAAAGCCAGTACGCCAACAAAGAAACCGACTCCTTCAAAAAAAGCTCCGACCTCAAAACCAGCGACAACCAAAAAAGCAGCCACTAAAGACAAAGAGATAAGCGCCATTCTTTCAAAAATTAAAAATGGTAAGCTCCCCACCTCCGCACTTGGCCCATTAGCAGACCTTTTAAGAAATATAAGTCGTAGAGTTATGAGCGGCGATATTGTAAATCTTAAGGCAGCAAAGCTTGGACAGCTTCCCATTGAATTTAGTAGCACACAAGCAGTAGCATTGACCGGTACAATCACATTCTTTAATCAGCCAGTTACCTGTACGCTCATTATCGGAAAACTTAAAGATGCTACAGGAGTATCAAAGCTCGGATTCAGCCTTGAAGTTGGCTTGGCAAAAAATTACAAAGTAAAAGACTTCAACTTTCTTTCTACATTGGGAGTCAAATCAAGTGATCTTGGTAAATTTGGCACCATTGATCTTCCACAACCAACTGTTACCTTTTCAACGTTTGAACAATATACGAACCCAACTACGAAAGCACTCATAAAAGCAGGGATCGTGATCGGTACCCGTACAAAAGTCGCCACTCTGATGAAACTCATAAAAACTGAAGTAAACAATCTTACGGGCGGCAAAGCAAGCAAATTACCATTTCTTGCACGCGTAAACGATAACGCGCAAGTCGCTTTCAACGTATCAGTTGGGTTTACTGGCACGGTGTTCCAAGGTTTTGGATGTAATATTTCATTACCAATGGAACTTGGTGTAGATATTGCCAAACTTCGGGCGGAGGAAAAAAGATTCAATCCTGGCATTAAAGCTCCATTTCAAGATCTGAATAAGCCAATTAAAGCGGTTACCGGAATTATTAATGAAGCACCGTTAAACGAAATTAAAGATATTTCTGTCGGTAACTTTATCGCAGGAGTTGGAGTAGAGGCTAATACGTTCAAAATCACGTTTGGTGCCGAACTTAACGTTACTACAAATGCAGGTACTCGTTATGGAATGCTTGGAACAGTAGGCCTAACGCCTGAGCAAATTGCTCTTGAATTACGCAAAAGCCCTTCTATTAAATCAATGCCTCTTGGTAACGGCGTATCAATTGAAAATATCGCACTGGCAACCACTACAAACTTTGCAGTCCTTGCAAGTACTGGAATGCCATTCTCTGGAATCGGAATGCTTGGAGAAATCAAATTTCCATTTGAAGGAGATAGTGTAACCATTGGCCTTGCAGGGCAAGCTGACGTTACTGGTAACTTCATGATGATGGGATCGGTACAAAATCTTGATGCAAAAAAGATTGCAGTCTTTAATGCAAAACTCATTGAAAACTTAGCACGCCAAGTTAAGTTCGATACCACCGCACTTACGCAAGCAATGAAACAAATGCCAACCATCAAAATTAATGATGGATACGTATACTTCTCAACGCAGCAACTCACACTTGGTGGCAGAATTTTCCCTATGGGCTTTGGTGTCAATCTTGATGTGTTACTCGACAAACAAAAAGGGCGGCTATCCGTTGCAGGAAATCAAACACAGCTTACATTTCTCGGATATCTATCAGAAATTAAAACCCCAATCATTGTTCTGAGTGGTGACGGACTTGATAAAAAAGAAAACACAGCCGATGACGGACCATTTATTGATTTCGCTGTTTATGCAGCTAAGCCATTGAAATCTCGGTTTGCTATGAGTGGTGAAGTTTCTCTTCCTCCTGTTAAAATCTCTGGTCACGGAGACATATCAATGAGCATCACCAGCATGGCGACTAAGTTTGCTGCGCAAGTTGCCAATCTCTTTAAAGCAGATTTTGATTTTGCATTCGACATTAAAAACCCATCTGCTGCACGCATCGCATTTGAGTTGAGCGCTGCAGAACGTAAAAACTTCTTGGGACTTGCATTTAAACAGCTTGAAAATGCAATCAAAAAAGCTCAAACGGGCGCTGCCAAAATAATGCTAGAACCTCTACGACTCGTTACAAGCGAGCTTGCAAAAGGATTCAATAACCTAGATATCGGCTTTCCAAAGAAAATCGCTGCAAGCGTTATTGCAAAAACATGGTCAGGATCAATGCAAATTGATGGCGGTAGTATTAAGCTTCCGGTAGTAGGAACCATCAAGCTAGCTATTCCAAAAATATCATTCTCGTTAAAAGATCCTGCTAAAGCTATTGGGGCCATTGCTGAAAAATGGGCGAATCAAATAGTAAGCGACATGCTAAAAATGGGTAAAGACCTTGAAAAGTTTGGCAAACAAGTAGCCGAAGGCGCAAAAAAGGCTGGTGAAACAATCGCAAAAGGCACAAAAACTGCGGCAGAAGAGACTGGTAAAGGAGTCAAAAAAGCCGGTGAAACAATTGCAAAAGGGGCAGAAACTGCAGTAGAAGAGACAGGCAAAGGCGTTAAGAAGGCTGCGGGAGCAGTCGCAACGACCACCAAAAAGGCCGGAAAAGCAATTGAAAAAGGGGTGGGGGATATAGGTAAAGCCATCGGCGGATTGTTTAGTGGAAACTAGAAAATATGCAAAACTAATAACATATTGATTGAAAAAGAGAGCCCCGAGTAATTCGGGGCTCTCTTTGCTTTTTCTTCAGAAAACTATTTAAAAGTTACTTTCAAAAGACGCTTTGCTTTACTGCCATCTTTTAACGTTTTGTACTTGTCTTTAGGATTGTCTTTTATGACAATAACATCAACGTTCTTATTGCTTGTTTTCGCTCTGCTATAAAAACCTTTTGGCTGCGCCTTTACAATCTTTGCAGATATTAGATTCGCCATATCAATGTGATCAGCAATGACACGTCCTGATGTTTTATTTGTAGCTGTTGTCAGATCAACGGTAACAATGTTATCTTTAGCAATTGATGCGTGAACAGAGCCTTTAGCCTTACAACCATTTGCATCTTCAAATTTTACTTTAATTCGTAGATCTTCAATGTCATGAGTACTAAAATTTCCTACTTTCACAGCAGTCGCTGCAGAAAATGATACTACAAAAAATGCCCCTAAAGTAGCTAATGCAAGACTTCGTTTATTCATTATAAACCCCCTATTGATAAACGTTATTATTATTCATACATATTACAAATTGTATCAAAAATTCATACATATTACAAATTATATCAAAAATTCATGATTAAATAAAAAGAGACCTCAATTCCCCCTATCCGAGCGACTATTGCGCTCATACCTGCACTATCTCTTCCTAAAAAAAACATTGTTTTATCGATTTTATACGTAAAAAAGCTCCGACTAAAGTCGGAGCTTTTTTATTTAATCTGGCACTACCTGCTTTCCCGAGCCGTTACCAGCTAAGTATCATCGGCGCTGCGGACTTCACTTCCGTATTCGGAATGGGAACGGGTGTTTCCCCGCAGCTATACGCACCAGAAATTTTTCAAAATTTAGCCTTGTGAGCTTTGAAATATTCGTAGGTTAATTCAAGAACATAATTTTTGCATCATTAGAGTAGTCAAATAAAAAAGTATGACTAAAACATTCGACTTATTAGTACTGGTTAGCTGAACACATTACTGTGCTTACACACCCAGCCTATCAACCTTGTAGTCTTCAAGGAGTCTTATTAATGTATCTCACGCCATTATCTCTAGACCGAAGCCCAAAAATAATATTGTTTGATACGGGGTATCTAATCTCGAGGCGAGTTTCCCACTTAGATGCTTTCAGCGGTTATCTCTTATAAACTTGGCTACCCAGCGTTGCTCTTGGAGAACAACTGGAACACCAGAGGTTTACTCATCC
>JAJCZB010000071.1 GCA_029262595.1 Candidatus Babelota bacterium
ATAGCTTGTAAGCATCTCAGTCAGCCATGGGTGATGGCGGGTCATGGTCTCAGTTTCGAAGATCTCAAGACGATTGAGCAAATAATTCTTGACACGACGGCGCCCCATACGGCCACAATCTTGGCATCTGAATTGGTCATAGATCTCGATCTGATGGGCTTCGAGGCTCCTTGGGATACATATTGCCAGATCCAGCGTAAAGTACGCTTAGAATTGGCGCCAGGTACCTTCACAGCCATGGGAGATAACGTCAAGAGTCAAGAATCCCGTAAGTGGTGTGAGGGGCGTAAAACGTTCCTGGAAAGTTATATGAAGCGGGATCCATTCTTTTATCATGACGGTTGTTTTGACACGCGAACAGCGTTGGAGAATATGGGTCGAGAATGCGAGATGCTGCAAAAGGGTGAAATGCTTTGACTGGATTGTCTATAGTTTTCAATGACCATCCTACGTATGACGACGTTCTTCGCGCCAGTCTGAGTAATCATTACATAGTAGCTCGGGTTCGAGTCAAGGAGTATCAAGATCAGCTAGAGCAATTTGCGGAAGCTGAGCTTGAAGCGCAAATGCGTATCCTCGCAGCTGAGATTTCAGATGAACTTGTACCCTGCATTATATTTTTACGTGATCCATCAGATATGACTGAGAAGGAATTTAGAGTGACTGCGAGTCATACGTTCCAGAATCCTTCTCCGGTTTTCTTGGCTGACATAAAAGCTTTCCAAGCGAGTCACATACGAAAGTTGCAGGAACGTAGACGAAACAGGGAGCAAGGCAATGGCCAAGAAGGTTAGTAAGAAAACTATCGATAGGTCCGTTTTGGTACCGGCGACTCACGGTAGAGTTTACAAGTGTAAGAAATGCGGTGAAGAAGCCAAGGTCGCGGGTTTTGTGGATTTTCCTGAAGAGCGGCCGTGTTTAACATGTTCGGCTGAGTTAGAGGAAGGTATGCCCCTGGTCATGATGAAGGGGAAGAAGATGAGCTCCGAAATGCGGAGTCTCTTCAAAGCCAATCCTAATATTACTGTGCGAACCAATCCTTATCCAGAAGGAACACCATCGCCTTTTGAGGGCGTAGAAGAAACACCTATGACGAAAGAGTAATACGTGACGATGACAGTTCCTCATGGCGATCGCGCTAATCGTGCGCTGAACAGTATTGAATCCGGGGAACGTGCAGAGAAGGCGGTTCAGACTGTGTTTGATTTGGCCGAGCCTGATATCGAGATCAAGTCATGTTGTTATGAATACTACCGTGTTGTTATAAAGTCCCAGCAGTTGGCAGCGAGGCGTGAATCTGGCAAGATCTATTGTATCGTTCTTTACCATCGGCCACGCCGAACATTTGACGGCAAGCGGCTCCATACGCGGACACTGAAGCAGGCCTTCAATGACAATCTCACTTTCTACTTCATTCATGCTGAGGATCTGTGGAAGATCATTTTCGACAACGATATTCCAGCCAAGGCTGTTCGATATGAAAACTACCATCACGTCCCTCTGCGCTTGATTCGGGAGAAGTTGGGTGAGTGCGAAGAGCGTAAGATGAAGAATAAGAAGCTGGCGTTTGTTTATGGCACACCGCCAGATCCTTTAGACCTTGTGCCGTTTTAGGAGGTAGACATGGAAGAGGTTATTACGCCGAGGAAACCGTTGGAAATCTTTGCACAGCGGTGCGAGATCCGGTTGCAGGAGAATGACTCACGTAAAGGTGAGCGCGGTTGGTTGGAAGGAACGCCAGGCCAGTTGTATGAGTGTTTGCAAAAACAAGTCGCACAGCTTGGTCGATCTCTGATTGATGGAAAAGGTATTGGACTCGAAGGTATTCAACGCCAGTGTGCTGATGTTGGCAATCTGGCCATGATGATCAATGACAAGATGGACCACTAATGCCACTAACCGATTGGAAAGATTCAAAAGGTAATGTTCCGGAGCAGATGGTTCCGCCTGATGACATCATCTCCTACGAGGTGAGAAATCATGAAGCATATCCTTTCTCTGTTCGTCTTCCGAATCCTCCGGCATACAAGCGTGGCGTAAAACTTCGGCGTTACAATGTAGATGTACTCTTTCTGCATCATAAGTTGTCCTTCATTATGACAGCTAAAAATGGTCATGATGTTCGAGCGTATGTGGAGGCACTCAATCTGGCGCATCCAGAAACAGCAGTCCAGAAATGGACGTGTTCACGATTGTGTGAGGCCCAATGGTGGAACCGTTGGTATTACCGACTTAAGGTGAAATGGCGCAGGAGGAAATGGAAATGAGCTTTTGCAACACATTTAAACTTCAAGAAGACGGCGAAGTATCGTCAGCCTTGGCTGTGATTAATGCTCTCCGTTGGCACTTGTATGGTCGGTTGACAAAGGATGATGTCGAAGAGGCTACGCTAAATGATATCTGGGGCAATGATGGCATGAAAATAGTTCAGAAGGTTGTGGCTGCATCTCCAAGGTTGGACGGATCAGATGATCATTCCTCTACGTATGATGCAAATATTATAGTGTGGAACTCGCTTATAGATGTGTTTAGAGATATGCCTGAGCGGCACTATCCATTGTGGCGGAAATTCAAGATGCAGTTCATGTCTTTTCCAGACCAAGATCTTGTTTTGGATGAGGGTGAAAGAATTAATTTGCATTATCACATAAAGAAGTGGCTTGACTTCTTATTGCAGCGCGCGTAGATTTCTCTTTAGGTTGCTATCCGGGTGGATAGCGAACGAATATATTTCTGGTACGACCTAAGGAGGTTGATCATGGATCGCATCGATTCAGCATTGCATTTTCCACGTTTAGTTTACGACGGCACAGTTCCTTTGGAACATCCGAACAAGAAGTTTGGAGAGAGCCGGCAGGCATATCGGCTTGAATGGCCAGATAATGCCGAGAAGCCTTGTTTGCCTGATAAAATGCGCAAGCAGGTAGATGGTCTAATTTACATCCCATCGGGCGAGTACATACGTTCCATCCGCCACTATTCAATGTTGGCTCAAGCGGAACGACTTCATCGAATACAAAAAGCAGATACTGTTATTCGAGACCGCACTTTGAAGGTTTCGCAGGCAGCTGCCAATACCGCTTTTGCTCTGCTCGCTGATTGTGTCTATGACGCGGACACGAATTATTACAGCCGTAAACCTGAAGATATTTTGATTGAACATCTTTTACGCTATCGGTTTTGGTTGAATCATCTTTACACAACGGGTCGAGGCTTAGTTCATGATCATGCTGGATTGGATAGGTTGGAATCGTATGCAGATGTTATGAATAAATCCCAGGGGCTGAGTGACAATGAGGAAGCAAGGCGTTTCGCTGTATGTGGTTTTCTAAATTTGATCGAAGTGTTTGAAGCAGCTAGAGAGCCGAAAGTTATTTCTTCACGAGTATCTGGACCGTATGTTCCCTTGGACATTGCTCCTTTTGATGATGAGCCGAGTGATGCTGCGTGTAATCCTGAACCTGAGGAAGAAATACCCGGACCAGTACAGCATGAACTTTGGCACAACACGGTCTTTCCAGCTAAGAGGATTTATAACGCACTTGGCATGGAGCTGAATGAGTTCAAGCAGCTAGCTGCTGATTATGGAATTGTGCCCTATGCTTATTGCTTTTGGAACACGAAGTTTAATCTCAACCAGATCAATTATCTGATGGGGAATAAATACAGTGATCCAACTGCGTTGATTGAAGATCTGCGTCAAGGTCATCTGCATAGGGATATAGCTTTCCAAGCTCCGAATAATTCGGATCACTCTAAGCCTGTGGATTATTCAGATGTTGACTGGCGGAGAAAGTATACATTGGCCGAAGTTTACATTGCCATGGGTCGTCCAGATTGGAAAGCGTTTGAAAGGAATTTGGAAAATCAGTTGGGTATAACCATTGACAACAAATGGGATGAAACAGAAGCACCTCGGAATGATGACAGTCCTGAGTACGTAAATTTGAAATTGACATGTCGGGCAATCAATATCCTTTGTTGCGAACCTTATCATAATCCCAAAGCCCTTCGTGTAGGTTTACGGGGGCACACGTTGCCAACTTTCATGGTGGAAGGTAAACCGGAGAATACGCCTTCGTAAAAAGTTTGAGAATTGTTGTTGATTCTGTCACGCTTCTGCGTTATAGATGGTAGGTAAGGAAAAGAACGATGTATATGAAACCCATAGCTGCGAATATCGAACGTCAACCAGTGCATACACTGGTCGACGGTAGAACATTCACGTAACTATGGGATCTTGATAAGAATAGCCAAACCCGGCGGATCCCAAAAAGGTCCGCCGGGTTTTTGCGTTTGCAGGAGGTATGAAAACAACGGGGTGTAGCTCAGATGGCAGAGCGCGGCGTTTGGGACGCTGAGGCCGGGATCTCGGAATTCCCCACCCCGACCAAATTATGTTGAGAGGTCGTCTAACTGGTAGGACACAGCACTCTGAATGCTGGAATCGGGGTTCGAATCCCTGCCTCTCAACCAAACTTGCTGGTGTAGTTCAGGAGCAGAACGACTGTCTTGTAAACAGTAGACGCGGGTGCAATTCCTGCCACCAGCTCCAAGAAAGTGAACAATGATTTCGGAGAAGCACAAAGTTTTGGTACTGAACAAAGGCTGGACGCCTATCGCGGCCACCAGTGCGCGTCGAGCATTGTCGATTGTTATCCGCGGGCTCGGGTTCATCCTCGACAAGAACTACCAGCCATTGGACTGGGTGTCTTGGGTAGAGGGGCATACGGTAGGAGGAGACGTCGATGTTGACGAACGATGTTTTATCCGAACAGGAAAGGGTTGGATCGAGTGTCCGACTGTCATCACGCTGTCCAGATTTGGAGACATGCCTAAGCGTAAGGAACAGTATTCCAGGCGTGGAATCTATGGTCGAGACAGGGAGCAGTGCCAATATTGCGGAACTTTCCCTAAAGGTCGTGATCTTACGATTGATCATGTTTTACCGCGCTCGAAAGGCGGTAAATCCGCCTGGGAGAATTGTGTTGTTTGTTGCCAATCTTGTAACACAAAGAAGGGTAACAGGTTGCTTGAAGAGATCGATATGCGGTTGCAGAGGAAACCGAAGCGTCCTGAGAAGTACGAAGCGATTCTCGGAGACAACATTCGGCCAGAATGGACACCGTTTGTTGGTAAGAAATAAATGATGGGGAATGGGGTAATTGGTAGCCCGCTGGGTTTTGATCCCGGAAGTCTAGGTTCGAGTCCTAGTTTCCTAACCAGCTCTTTGACATTTGAACTTTTTGCAAATGCACCCGCGGTCTAACGGCGAGACGCCACGTTGCCAACGTGGAAAACCGAGTTCAATTCTCGGCGGGTGCTCCAAGATTTTGGGGGCAAATGCCAGATAGGATTACATTGCCTGTTAAGCAAAGGATCTGGGTTCGAATCCCAGTGCGGCCGTTCGGTCGTATGGTGTAATGGTAACACTTTTATATCTTATCGATTTTTCGTTGCTCCCGTCCAAAATGGGGCCTGGGACTGCTCGGGGTGGTCGTCTCCCTTGCAAGGAGAATTTCAGCTCGGTTCGAATCCGAGAGGCTCCACCATTTTTATTTCCGTCGCTTAATTGGATAAAGCATTACCTTGCGAAGGTAAAGCTGATGGTTCGAGTCCATCCGGAAATGCCATTATAGGTCGTTCGTCTAATGCATAGGACCCTGGTTTTCGAAACCAGAGATGAGGGTTGGAATCCTTCACGACCTACCAAACCTGTTATGCAAACATTTGTGGATCCTAAGGCTCCGCCAGCAGGAAGAGCTGAATAACGCGTTGGTGAGAATGTTTGCATTGTTATTGCTTCTCCTGAGTGCGTCAGCCTCGCCCCTGGTACGGGTGAAGAGCGGGTTGGACTCCCGCGGGAAGCTCCATGCCGACGTAGTTCAATTGGCAGAACATCGCTCTCGTAAAGCGAAGATGCCGGATCGTTCCCGGCCATCGGCTCCATTTATCGTGACCTCCTTGCGCGGGCTGGCATTAGAACGGACAACCCAGAGACGTACGATATACTGACGTCTAGGTCACGGCCAATTTACTTCTACACTCCGATAGGTTTATTGGGACCAATGACTCGTTGAGTGATGAAGGAGGGTTCTTCGGAGCCCGTTATCCACTCGTAGCTCAATAGCAGAGCAACCGGCTGATAACCGGTAGACGGGAGTGCGATTCTCTCCGAGTGGACCATACTTTACCGCTGTCGTTCAACTGGACAGGACTACCCACTTCTAATGGGTCAATCAGGGTTCGAATCCTTGCAGCGGTGCCATTTGGTTCGCAAGCATTCAAAGTGATGCACTCGGCTTTTAACCTTGGGAACATGGGGCAGTACCATGGCGAACCACCATCATTGTTTACCGGGAGCAGCATTAGAGACTGCGGCCGCCTGTTAAGCGGAGGAAAGTGGGGGCAGATCCCACCCGGTAAGCCAAGATTATGCTCAGGTAACTCAGTGGCAGAGTGCCTCTTTTACACGGAGGTGGCCGAAGGTTCGAGTCCTTCTCTGAGCACCATTTTCTGCGCGTGAAAGATATCGAGGAGTCTTCCGGCTAAAATAGGAGGACAATCCTTTACCACCTCGTCGCTGCTTGTCGTAAAGCGGTATTTGGATCGTGAGTAAGCACTTGCCGGTGTGCAAGCAGAGAAACCGGCATAATCAGGCCCTATCGTCTACTGGCTAGGACACCAGATTCTCAATCTGGAAAACAGGGATCGATACCCTGTAGGGTCACCATCTTTACCCTGTAGCATAATTGGATAGTGCAACGCTTTCCTAAAGCGTGTTGTGTGGGTTCGAGTCCCACCAGGGTAGCCAGCTTGACATTCGAACTTCCTCGGGTACCATACTTATAAGGAGTTTGGATGAGCAATAGAAAACAATGTTTGCTGTATGCGGTAGATGCCGGTTACACGGTAGATCGTAAAGGCATCGTAACTTCCCCGACGGGGTACATCCCAAAGGTATATCCTACAAGCACAGGGTATGATTGTTTCGGTATTCAAAATAGGACATTGGGATTGAGGGGCAAAGTTACCGTACATAGACTTCAGGCGTATACGAAGTTTGGCGATCTTATATTTCAAAAGGGTATTCAGGTCCGTCACTTGAATAATGATAAGCAGGACAATTCCTGGGAGAATATATCCATAGGTTCACCGAGGCAAAATGCATTCGATACACCCGCAGATGTTCGTCAACAGCGATCTATGGCTGGAGGACGGAAACAACGAAAACTTTCAGATAAGCAGTTCGAGCGTTTCATGGAAGACCGTAGAAAAGGAATGTCTTTGAACAAGCTCGCAAAGAAATACAAGATGGCCAAGTCTACAGCTTACTACATTCTCTCAGGTAAAACCTACATTGACATGTAAACAATGGCGCTGCTGCATGGTGCAGACCCGCCTCTCATAAGGGTGGAGGATTGGATCGTTACCAATCAGCGCTACCATGGGCTCTAAAGCATATCAAGCGATGCACCCGGCTCTTAACCGGGGGAACACGGGGCAGTACCGTGTGGAGCCACCATCTTGTGTAAAGTAAAACGCGATATACTTTACACTATTCACTTAGTGTCTTGTTTGCTTTACGCAACGTGCCCATAGTGTAACAGCAGCACGGTCGCCTCATTAGCGGTAAAGTCCGGGTGCAAATCCTGGTGGGCACACCACACTCACGGGGGTGAGGATAAAGAGTCGAATCGCCGGCCTGTCACGCCGGAGCAAAGCGGGTTCAAGTCCCGTCACCCTCGCCATCTTAAAACGTTCCTGTAGATGAGCACCGGAATGAAAGCATCGCATGGAATTGCCTTCACAACTGGCTCTACGCCATCGGGAGCTGCTGCGACAGCTACTTGATGACAATGATGCCCTGGTAGATATGCCCTCTTGCCACGCTTCCACTCGTATTGTGAGTGCCGCGAGGCTTCGAAAAGCCGCCCTTATGTTAGTTGAAGATATCGACAATGCTTTCAAGCATGCGGCGGCTGGTAATCCTGAGATGAGAAAACTCATTGAGGATGCTGAGAAGAGAGCTCGTGATACGATGAAATAAGGCCTGCTCGTCTACTGGCTAGGATCCCACCCTTTCAAGGTGGAGAACAGGGATCGAAACCCTGGCAGGCTACCATTATGGATGATGACCGTAAGAAAAAACCGTTCAACCCTGGCCGCACTGTGATGCGCCCAAAGCAACCTCAATGGTTCGGCAGGGTTTGGTATAAATATCTTACGGAAGAGTTCGCCACCGATTACCATTTCATGCACTTGATCGGTTTCATGATAATGGCCGCTACAGTGGTCATGGTTTTATCCGATCGAGAATTACCGAATCAGTGGTGGATGCTCGTTTCAGGTGTTATGAGTTATTATTTCATCCGTTCAGACAAATCGAATTCAAGCGTTAGCGATAAAAAGAATGATGACGAGGATCAAGATCCTCCGATATTCCCGTCTTAGTCCGCATAGCTCAATGGAAGAGCGTTACCATGACAAGGTAGAGGTTGTTGGTTCAAGTCCAACTGTGGACACCATTTTATGTCCAGTGAGGAGCGAAGTAGTCGAGCCGGCAGACTGTGAATCTGTCTCAAGCGGGTGCAAGTCCCGTCACTGGTCCCATATTTTTTGCATTTTATTTGTGCAAAATCGTTGAAAACTGTCCGGCCTTCACACTACAGAGTAGGGAGATGTAACACGTCTCGTCTTGGTAGTGAAAGGAGGAAACATGGGCAGGATTAAGGACATTGGACCCCTTCGAAAGATCATCCATATATCCTACGTTGGGGATCATTGGTTCGCGAAGGACAAGGCTATGCTTGAGTGCGGGCATCGTGTGTGGACACATGCCGCTTTTCGAACGCGATGTTGGAAATGTAAAAAAGGAATTTCGAAAGAATTTGATTTGCAATGAGTTCAGATGACAGTAAGGTATGAGAACTATGAAAGCATTGTTTACAAGTTATTTACTGTCACTCTGGGGATGCTCCCCAGGAGTCGGTGCGTAACTGTGTAAGCTTAAAGAAATAGGCTCATCACCCGAAAGCACCGACCGCAAGGCCGGTGTTTTTGTTTTAGCTCTTTGATATTTACGTGCATATGTGCCGCTGTGGTGGAATGTAGACACGCTTGGCTTAGACCCAAGTGCCTTCGGGCGTGGGGGTGCAAATCCCTCCAGCGGTACCAAATCAATTGCATTAGACTTATACGTGTAGTCTAATGCATATATGAAAACTTGCTCTAAATGTGCAAAGTCTTTGAAGGAAGACGCTTTCCCTTACAGAAACAAAGCTAAGGGAACACGCCAGAGTGCGTGCAAGGAATGCTTAGCTGTTGCGGTACGAGCTCATTATCATGCGAATAAGAGTGCGTACAAAGCTCGGAATAAAGTGAAGAATAAGATTCACCGACAAGATACCCGAGCGCGTTTGAAACAGTATCTTACTGAGCATCCATGCGTGGACTGCGGCGAGAGTGATCTAGCGGTCTTAGACTTCGATCACGTTAAAGGCAAGAAGGAATTCAGCATTGCTCAAGCGCAACGTTTGGGCGTGAGTGCTGCACGGTTGGCTCGGGAAATAGCTAAGTGCGAAGTTCGCTGTGCCAACTGTCATCGCCGGAAAACAGCCGCAGAACGTGGATGGTTCCGGGGTGAAGAATAATTCCAATAACATATGGCCGACAACGCAAAGACTCGAGCGATTCGCCTGCAAAACGAAAATTACAGGGTGGGAGTCCCTGGTCGGCCTCCATACACCGGCCTCTAGGAGGACATTGGATTCCAAACCCAATTAGCGGGGAGCGTTACCTCGACGGTGTGCCATATTCGCGCTTGTCGTCTAACAGAAAGACTCCTGCCTTCCAAGCAGGCAATCGGGGTGCAATTCCCCGCAGGCGCTCCATGGGGGTGCTATCGTTGTGAGAAACCAGTTGGGTTGTAGCCCCGACGCCATTGGCTAGGCGGTTTGATTCCGTACACCCTCACCAGAATTATGTGGACGTAGCTCAGGAGTAGAGCACCGGGGTGAAGTTCCGGGTTGTCGGGGGTGCGATTCCCTCCGTCCACACCAGATTTACTACTAATTTGACACAAACTAGTAGCAAATTAGTAGTAAACAACAATGCCCGCGTGGCGGAATGCAGACGCGCTGAGCTCAAACCTCAGTTCCTTCGGGAGTGTGAGTGCAAGTCTCACCGTGGGCACCATACTAAAGGCAGCGGAACGTATAGATTTCTTATTATAGTTTAGCGCCTTAAATGAAAATATAGGTTTCCTTATTTCAATTTGGGAGCTGAAACGAACACATGGCCGGATGGCGGAATGCAGACGCGCTGCGTTGAGGGCGTAGTTCCTACGGGAGTGAGGGTTCAAGTCCCTCTCTGGCCACCATATTTACGGAGGGTACCTTGCCATTGGGTGCGTAATCGGTCTTGAAAACCGTGGGAGTGTAACAGCTCAGGGTTCGATTCCTTTACCCTCCGCCATTTTGAAAATTGCCGGCGAATGCCAGTAAGGATTACATTGGTGAATAGGCAATGAAATAGTTGCTTTAGGAGGTTCAAGTCCTTCATTCTCTATGAGAAAAGTATCTTTACGCTTCTTCGTCGCCGGTAAGCAATATATGCCCGCGTAGCCCAAAAGCAGAGGCAACGAGCTTAAACCTCGTACAGTGCAGGTGCAAGACCTGCCGCGGGTACCATTTTTGGAGGCATGGCAGAACGGTATTGCAGCACCCTGCTAAGGTGTAGTCCGGGTAAAACCGGTGTTGGTTCGAATCCAACTGCCTCCGCCATTATTTCTTTCAAAGGTGATTGACAAGGGTCACTCACCGGATACACTGTCAGGCTTGGTAAAAATTATTTCCAAGCCATTGTCCCGGAATGTTTCGTCCGGGGGAGGAGGTAGACACTCATGGCTAACAAGTCAATTTTCAACACCCAGCGCGGTGCAACGCACCGACAGTATGGCGAGTCCGTAGCGACCGTCGACACCGTTAATGAAGCAGGCGGAAAGGCCTACGACATGACGGACAAGCACGCATTGGCGCAGCTCGCGTCAACGGGTTGCTTTGGTCAGACGTTTTATGTCGGAGCTCGTGATCAGCTGGACAAGGTCAAGGAATTAGCGGCTCGATGTGATAGTGAGTTTCTTGCAAAGCTCGCGGTATATGCTCGTTCGCAGGGTTACATGAAGGACATGCCCGCAGTAATGCTCGGTATTCTTTTCGCTCGTGTACCTGGCGCAAAGTATGAGAACGGGGATGTGAATCCTAACTTTATTGAGGGTGAGGATCCTCAGAAGGTGTCAGCATTGTTCCGTGCGATCTTTATGGTCGTGATGGATAACGGCCGTATGTTGCGAAACTTCGTTCAGGTCGTTCGATCTGGAGCGCTTGGGCGTAAGTCTTTCGGTACTTCGGGCCGTAAGATGATCCGTCAGTGGCTAAACGATCGCAGCTACTGGAAGCTTTTCCAGGAGGCTGTTGGTAATGATCCATCGATGGCCGATGTTATCAAGATGGCGCGGCCAAAGCCAAAGGATGCTGAGCAGCGTGCGTTGTTTGGGTACATCACGGAAGATGACCGAGCTGAGAGCTGGGATCGTGAGGCTTTGCCTCAGTTCATCAAGGATTTCGAGGCTTTCAAGAAGGATCCAACGAAGGAAGTACCTGATGTTTTCTTTGAGCGGTTGACGGCTCTCAATTTCAAGTTGGAGAAGCGTCACTGGTTGGAGATTGTTCAGAAGGCAAGCTGGTTCCAGTCATTGAAGAGCTTGAACATTTTCCAGAAGAATGGTGCGTTGGATCACGATGAGATCACGAAGATTTTGGCGGATCGTTTGAAGGATCTTGAGTTGGTAAAGAAGGCGAAGGTCTTCCCTTACCAGATCTTTGTGGCTTATCACGCAGCGCAGGGATTGCCGAAGAAGATTATGAATGCCTTACAGGATGCGCTTGAGGCGGCAACGGAAAACATTCCAGCTTACGAGGGTAAGGTTCTTGTTTTCCCTGATGTTTCAGGATCGATGTCTTGGGGCAGTGTGACGGGTTCGCGGACGTCGTCAATACGATGTGTTGATGTGGCTGCGTTGATTACCGCTTCGATTATGCGAACGAATGATGAGGCGGAAGTTTACCCATTCGACACGCGTCTGCACGATGCCACGTCCTTGAATGGACGCGACTCTGTAGCGACAAATGCAGAGAAGCTTTCACGCTTCGGCGGTGGAGGTACAGATTGTTCGTTGCCATTGGCGGCCATAAACCGTGCTGGTAAGAAGGCGGATTTGGTAATCTATGTTTCGGACAATGAGTCTTGGGTTGATCGTGGAGGCTACGGCCATACCGGAACCATGGAAGAGTGGTCGAAGTTCAAGCGCAACAATCCAAATGCGAAGTTGGTTTGCATTGATTTGCAGCCTAACACCAGCATGCAGGTTCGTGATACTGTGGACATCTTGAATATCGGTGGCTTCTCGGATGCAGTGTTTAAGGTTATCGATGCTTTCTTGCGAGGCGGCACCGATGGAGAACACTGGGTACAGGAAGTTGGAAAGACACAAATAGGATAGGAGTAATTTGGGGCTGAATGCAGGTAGGAATACATTTGAGGAACCGTGTGTCGGAGGTTCGAATCCTCCCCGTACCTTTTAGGTAGGGTAGCTCAGTTGGCAGAGCAGCGGTATATGACATCTTACCGCTCTTCGTCGGCCCCTTGCTTCTACTTTTGGATAATTATCTTTGGTACAAATCGTTGGCCTTCGCGCGTTGCGAGGAACCCAAATGCCGCCAAGGAATACATTGACAAAACCTCTTGAATAAGGAGAAAGTCGATGACATGATGTGAAACAGTTGGGCGAATGCAGGTAGGAATACATTTGCAATATGAATCTTACCGATCTTCGTCGCCCACTTTAAATAAACAATTGGCCGAATGCCTTTCTTGGACTACATTATCTATAACAATGACCCGTCTAAGATGTTTTTCGTCGGCCTAGTTCTTTGAAAACAATGGGGATGACAGGTTTCGACTGGACAGTAATGTCCGGAGGAAGCGTGCCGCGGTTGATCACCACCCGCGTTACCAAGATGATCAAAAACTGTAAACGGCAACGTTCACAACATGAGTGATTACACTCGTCCACTCGCTCTCGTAGCGTAAATGGGCTGGCCCGCCGGAGCCAACAACTTCTGACTAGCCGTATCTTGGGCGAGGTGCTGAGCCAACAAAGATCAAGGTCAAGAGTCGGTAATAAAACCGCATACACCCCGTAACTTGACACTGAAACTGAGGGGTTTGGGCGAAGCGAGGATGCTGCTATCCGACGTGGGTCTGAAATTGGGAAAAGCAGATACGCACGTAGAAGAGCCGGTCAGATTGATCTAGGACGCGAGTTCGATTCTCGCCATCTCCACCATCTTGAGGATGTATGATGAGTCAGCATGCCATTAGAGCAGAAGACAAAGACAATGTTTCGTCATCTCAGAAATATAGGCTAAAGGTCTATATTAAAGACGATAGAGTTGTTCTTTCCGTTGGCGGCGAAGAATACATCTTTATGAGTGAATATGAAGCGTATGAACTGGGCACAAAGTTGATTGACATACATGATAAGGTTGACTACAACTTGTATGAAGATGTTCTTGCTGCTCAAAAGGAAAATTGATCTTTATCCCGCCATCACGCCGGTTGGCAAGGTACTAGCTACAAAAGGCAAATGACTTCGGTCTAAAGGGTGTACAACCATACGGGAAGCTAGTCAGTGACGGAATGAAAATTCATGGGGCCTCGTCCAGAAGAATATGGCCCCACCCAAATTGACGCGGGTTGGAGAAGAAGCCATCTCGCCAGCCTCATAAGCTGGAGATCGGGGGTGCAAATCCCTCACCCGCCACCAAGCTGCAGGGCATCCTTTTCGGAGGACGCCAGGTTGAGCTGGATCTTCGGATCCTGGGAGCGATGTGTGGGAATGTCGCCTGCGGTTAATCACCCCTGCTGCTCTGACAGTAGGTTGCGGCCCGAAAGGGTGCGTTATTGAGAGGGCGCTCTGCAGGGCGCCCTTTTCTTTTTGACCTTCTTGGCAACTTTTATGTGAGGGAGCCACTTTGTGCGCCATTCGGTTTCGTCGAACGGCCAGATACCATACACAAAGTTCCTGGCGGCGTTAGCGGCACTTCTCGGATAGCTTTTTATGTCATCAGCACCAACTGTCTTTGTTGGTGATTCTGGGTGAATCAGGGAAGGTTTTAACCCTTCAAAGTGAATGAGATCCTTTTCAAGCTGATCATAGTGGAAATCGCTTATGAGGGGTCTGTGATGGCAGTAATACGCACATCGGTGAATTAAGACCTCCATACACAGACGTGTATAGGAGGCACGGTTAAGTCTTCGCGCCATGGTAATCTCCCGGTTCTGTAAACCGTTTGCGAGGATACATATGCCAACACCATCAGTCCAGGCCATTCGGAATTCTGCTTTCTTTGCTAAGGCCATCGCAGCTAAGTATGCAGATCTAGGGGCGTCAGATAAAGCAGCGGCTAAACAGCGTCTTATAACTGAGTTTTGTTTAGATCCATCGAGACCTGCAAACCAGTTATCTACAGCGAATCGGGATCATCTGATGGGTGGTCTTTTGCTGTTGATGGCAGAATTCGATATTGGAGCGTCATCTCGAGAGGTCATTTTGACTTTTCCAGACACGCTACCTGCGGGTACGTCGGTAAACATTCAAACAGGCGTGTACGCTGGAGGTGGTCCTGCCTCGATCGATGGTCCAAGTTTGGAGCTCCCGCCGACAGGTGAAGCGTTTGTTGATGAAGGTTTCATAATCGTAGCCCACAATGGTCAGATATTGAACAAAGGTAAGATCTTAGGTGAGGATGAGGCACAATGGGTGTCCCTTACAGAGATCGCTTTCGATCGAGATATTTTGAGCGGGAACACAATCGGAATCCGCTTGTAAGGAACGCATATGCCAAGATATGAACAACGTACCCAGGTAAAGAATAGTCGGGTGTATGATGATACACTTACGGTAGATAGTACGTTAGAGACTCCAGCGGCTGCGAATGAGAACGCTGAATTTGATTTGAATGCACTTCGCTCGGTGTTGTTGAATCTCAAAGGTCAAACGAATTGGTTTGACGCTATTCAGAACGGCTTCAATCTTCAGGCAATACATGACAAGATACTGTGCTTTCGGATGGTTATGCGTCCGACTGGAGCCAATGCTTCGAATTTTACGATAGCCGGCGGGCCTGATCCAGGTGTGTTGGTGGATGCTTCTCTCTTTGAAGGTGGAGCAGGGACAATAGGTGTGGGTGCCGGATCCGTTGAGGACGGAGGGTATACTGCGGCGCTGGAAGCTAACTTTACTATCGCGGGAACGCTTGGTGCAGGATTGTCCACGATTGTGGATTCTGACGGTACACTCCTGAATACGGTGTCTATTCTCGATGCTGCTACCAATGATCATGTGGATACAGCGGCTGGCGAACAAATCTTCGGTTTACTCCATGCGTTGACAGGTTCAGCTGATGGTGTAGCGATCGCGGCCGCAGCATCAGAGAATCTTCAGATCAGCTTTGTTTTCATCGATAAAGCCACAGATGTTATCACGGCTACAACTTTGCCTGATGCAACATACCATTTCGCACCTACTCGCCAGCGTAACTTTCAGTCTATGAACCGCGGTATGGTTCTTAACGATGGAGCCTTGCCAAGTATCATTGATCCAAGTGGTCAGGGGACGAAACTTCCGATCCGAGAATTCGATATTCCTGTTGGACCTGCTGTTACGGCTAATGATGTGTTGAACATCCAGACAGGAGTTTTCACAACTTTTGGCGCAACTGCAGTTGTCCATTCGGTAGGATTACCCGTTCTTCCGGCTTCAGGCGCTGCTTTTGTGGAAGATTCCCGTGTACGTGTTCTTGTGAATGGACAAGAACTTTCTAAGGGTGTGAATGCTGCGGCTAACAGAGATGTGTATTGGTTATCCGCGACGACGTTAGCTTTTGAGTTTGAATTGTTTGGTAGGAATACGATTCATATTGAATCTCCTGCATCCTTCTAGGAATACGTATGGCCAGTCCACTTGAAATGACTACGCAGGTCAAAGGCGGCAAAGAGCTGCTGGAAACTGTCATCGGCAATCGCTTAGTGAGCGCAACGGTGGCGCAATTGGGTGGTCTCGAGATAAGTGTCACAAATATGACAATGTGGTTGGTTGGTGTTTTTGAACAGCCGGCAGATGTCCCATCAATATTCCTTACGGATGCCTCTACGAATTATGTGCATGTTACAAGTGCGAACCCTGACGTTGTGACGGTAACAACGGTTCCGCCCACTGGTGATTTTGTGTTGTTGTCCGTGATTGTTACAGCGGGTGGAGTGGTTACCCAGCAGACAGATCCGATAATTGCACCTGGCTCGGACACAGTAGCGGAGGCTATCCTTACTGGAAATTTCATTCACGTATTTAATCAAGAACAATTTGATACACATTACACAGATGTAAATACACCTAAGGCGTTGATTCTTCATCCGAAGGCTACACCTTATGATTTACCAAGTAATGCGCTTCTTTCCGCGGTGACAATGGTCGCTCTTTCAAAGACATCTCCTGTAACTATCCAAGGTGCCATACCGGCTAATCCATTGACGTTTGGGGCCGGAGAGTTGACGTTGAAGAGCTTGTTGGTTGGTTCGGGAATGACCGTTTCAGGTGGTGGTGTGTATCTGGACAGTTGTTCTTCTGGACTTAGCGGAGTTATGGATTTTGTAGGTGGGGTTTCGATCATCAATGACTGCGCCTTTTTAGGAGTGTTTAATATTACAGGGGCTACGGCCCTTGTTCGGGTACAAGGCGCTTCAACTTTTCAATCTTTGGGAAATACAATATCCGCAGGATCTTTGTTCTTGGATCAGACAACCATGTTGAACACTTTAGGTGTTGGTCCTTATTGGGATGTGACCGGATCGACAGCTACATTTGGATGTAGAGATGTGCGAATATTAGGAGGCATTCCGGCTCAGGGTATTATTCGTTGCAGTGCAGGAATTTGTATGGCCGATGGGGTTTCTTATCTTGGTGCTGGGACAACAAATCCAATGTTTGTTCAGTCTGGATCAGGTGTCCTTGAAGTTGGCCATTACAACCGAGGATTATCGACGGGTGAGTTTACAGGGAATATCAAACCATTTTTTGAGAATAGCGCATCAAGGTTGTTTACCAATTTTGAGCAGTCACCCAAGATTGACGGCACTGTAGTTCAGACCAATGATAATGGTGAAATTGGAACATGGTCGAACCTTACTGCTGCAATTGCGGTTGAGGATGGTGTAACTGCGGCGTTATTTCCAGGGACGGGTTCGGGTAATGTATTGTACATGGGTGCGGATGAACAATTTGCAGCTATCGAAATGGTAATTACGGTAGCGGCTGTTTTGGGTGCCGGCGTTATCATTCCTGAGATTTGGAATGGTGTGAGTTGGTCTCGAGCTAATTTAATGATAGCGGATCGTGAGGCTCCGCACGATCAGTATGGTCTGGATGGCCTAACTCGAGTTGGTTCAGAAATCATTCGAATCGATCCACCGGTTACGTGGGTAGCAAAAGCACTTGACGGTATAACTAAGTTCTGGCTCCGATTCCGCATCAATACTGCCATAACAACAGTTCCTGAGGGTGACTTCATCCGAACTCATAAGAGTAAAGTATTGATTTCGAACAATGGAGTTCCTCAATATATCGGCACATCGTTGTTCAAGCGAGAGTTGCCCTTTCACGTAGGTTTTCTCCAAACGGATTTTCCAGGTTTTCCAATGGGAAACCACACGATAACTTACGCTATTACGGCGGGCGTTGATGGGTTGTTTAACACTTTTGTGGATACTCAATTCGATATTACAGGGAGGAACTTCTTTGTTCCTGAGGGATTGAATACTGCAACACCGTTAGAATTGATCGTAAATTGGTCAGTAGATGCAGATGTGGCGGCCGGCGATGTAGAGTTTGAATTGTCATATTTGGTCAGTACGTTGTCAGACATATTGGATGGTACGGGGTCTACATCTGATTTGGCTGATATCACAACTGTTCCATTGAACTCAGCGAATTCAAAATTTCAAACTGTGTTTCCCATAACCATACGTGGTGCTATTCCAGGGGATATATTGGCACTATCTTTATGGCGAGATGCCACCGTTGGCAATGTTGATGATACATTGGCCTCCAATGTTTATCTCGAAGCGGTTCAATTGGTGGGAAGTTTCTGGAGGTAGCTGTGTCTGAAGAGGTTCAAACTCAATATGTATTTCTTGACGCTACAGGTATTGTTGTGGCGAATAGTCCGCAGGATCTACCGCTTACGCAATCCAAAGTAGTGGCTTCAGGTGCGGTTTTGAAGATTGCAGGAGCACCTATCGCGGTAAAATATAGGGGTCAACCGAACTCTGATATTTACCATCAGAAGACGTCGGGCGACGGAACGGATATTTCGCATTATGCTGTGCTGGAATATATCGAATGGGAGAAAGCACGTCGTTATGCTCAAATAGATGCAAAGACGGATGAGCTCATAAAAGTAGGGTTTACTCATGATTCTAAGCAGTTCTCATTATCTTTGGCAGCTCAGTCGAATTGGAATGGCTTAATTACGGCTTTCAAGGCAGATCTCATTACGGATCCTGCTGACTTTCCTTTTCATGTGACGACTTTAGATAACGATGATTACGCTATTCCAGACGGGACAGCTCTATTGACGATAGGCGGGTTGGTCTTAGGGACAGTGAGTGCGCATTTGACATCTGGACGAATACTCAAGAAGGCAATTCTTGATGCTACGACTATGGCGGAGATTGCCTCGGTAGTAGATGACCGATAGAGCTTGATTATTTCTTACCATAGGCTATGTTACATGCATGGCTGAGCCCTATGCAAAATTTAATTATACGTGCGATCCTGTTCCACCGGGTCATGGCACTTTGAGTTTTGACACGCTCGAGGCTGTAGGTTCCGTGTTTGAAAATAAGCTTTATTCAGAGACCACGCGTATTTCAATTTCGGAAATTCGAATAGGTGATAGATTTTTGGTAGAGGATACGACACAGCCTTATATTCTTGAAGTGATTGGTCGTTTACGCGATCTTCGTCTAGAAGAAGGTGTTATTTTTACTGTGTTCGTTCGAAAATATTGAAAAGGGAAAACAATGAATGATCAATTCGATTTAAAAAGTTACCAAGAACGAATGGGGACTGGACAGGCCGCTGCCATGGGAGGGTCGTCCAATGTCGTGCCTCCAGAGTACGATCCGTCTGTAAGCTTGGTAAAGTATTATAATTCGCCGCATTGCAATGACTCTTTTTGTCCTGCGGTTCTTGCTGAGGAGCAGCCTCCGGGCTACAACCCTCATGATGAGTTCATCAAGCATTTTGAGGAATCTGTCAGGATCCATCCACATCGTTACAATCTGAATTCCAAGTTGGTTGTGCGTAAGTCCCCAGACGGTATTATTGAGCACCCGATCACTCCATGGGGAGATGCTGAGGTTCTCATTGGTCATGTCGTTTATGATCAGCACGGGAGACTCACAGCGCTTTATGGAAAGCCCTCCCAGCAGAGCGTGCATCGTGCGGTAGATATGGCCATCAAACGGCTTATGGATCTAGATGCAAATCCAAGTGTGCAGGCGGCATATGATGCGGCGGCTCCACAGCTGGACGACCCAGTGTCAAATGACAGTCGGGTGGATGATCGAGTTCCTCCGTTTCAGGGTGTGCGCTTGATTGTTTCTGGATACGACCGCCAGCCGGATAACTTACTTGTTTGTATCATATGATCTCGATATGGTTGGAAGCGGGTCAATTTGACCCGCTTCATTTATTTTAGGAGGTAGACATGAATTTCGGTGATGCAATTGAAGCAATGAAGAACAACGAGCGCGTTGGTCGCCCCGGCTGGAATGGGAAAGGAATGTACCTTGCGTACGTGACTGACTGGTCATTCAGTCATCCTGAGACACCTAATGGTCGCACGGCCGAGGAACTCCCACACCAACCTTTCATTGTCATGAAAACAGCTCAGGATATGTATGTCCCCTGGCTTGCTTCTCAATCGGACATGCTTGCTGAGGACTGGGAAGTCGTCTAGAAGCTGATTCTTTCAAAATTTCGGTATACCGTTCCCGGAGGTAGAGATGCCAACGGGGACTGACGAAATGTTATGCACACTTCATCTGGTAGGCGGACCATTTGATGGTTTGGATCTACGTACGAGTACGGATCCTGCTGATTTTGAAAAGTTCTTTGTTTGGACGTCTGATTTACTGGGTATGGTTTATGTGGCTACTCCAGAGATGTTCTCTTACTTCTTAAAAGCTCAAAAAGTTGATTCTCAGGCAGTAGAGCTTTATAGTTTTCAGAGTCTCAGTTCTGTGTTGTCGCCATCGGGGAATTCTTGTTCTGCGGACTTCATCCATAGAAATACCATTGCTATTGTTTCACAATTATCCACAGATGAAATAAACAAGCTAGCTAGGCGTAAGTCGTAAGTTATAGTGTCCATATGGAAGAAACCCCACCAATCGACATGCAAATAGAGATGTTAAATGCACAGGTATTTTGGGGTATCGACCTCAGTGGTCATGACTTGACTGAAGCTTTGATCAACGATTGGGAAAACTATTACGCCATTCAGCTGGGTATAGATCCTTCGAAATCAGATTACGCGGATAAACGAAAAGCTGCTGTAGATGATTCTCAGTGTTTGTTTCTGTATCGAGGATTGCCTGGGAATTACACTTATCATGTAGCAATTGATGACTCTCTTTTCACATCTGAAGATGACGGGATAACGATGTTATCCTCTTGTGTGGAGCACCCTCAGTGGACAATAAATCTGAAAAGATTCTGTCAAGTTCTGAATATTGCGTGGAGCGAGCCAAGATGGTACCTCGCAGCGTACGCTGAGTAGTTAAAACGCTACTGGAAGCTGCGAGGATAAAGCTATGGCAATAGAAGAACTCGACTGGTCAAAACTGTGGGACAACCTTGCCTCGGTGTTCCGTTTACAGTTGGATGATGAAGACCAGAAGCTGATGCAGGACTTCTGGGAAGGCTTGATGCGTTCCTCGGATGATGCGCTGATTCAGCTTCAGCAGTATAATAGTTCAAAAAGTGTAAACTTTGCTCCAACGCTAATCCTCAAGACGTGGCTCAACTTTGATATAAATTGGGATCCCACGGATGCAGTTCACGCTCATTCGAAAAATGAATTCTTCATGTCGCCCGGTCAAACAGAAATCCAATTGGATTTCCGGGCTGAGGATATTGACACTACGATTTATGTTCAAGGTGCTGAGCAATCGTTCGATGGTGTACCCATAGAACTCGATAATACAGGGACTGAAACCATTGTGCGCTTTGGGCAACCTTTCTTAGGTGGTGAAGTAATAATCATTCATACGCTTAAGAAGAAATTGAAGGTTGAGTTTCAAGGCGATGGGATTACCTCTGTAATCCTTTTCGGGGGTGCTTCTGACAAGGATACGGTTGAAATAAAGATGAACAATATCTCGCTGATCAGTGGGATATTGGTTGGTAGCCAATCGGTTACTTTCCGTGGTGGGCTGAAGAATGGTGATGTGGTACGTATCCTGCGGGGTGATCAACTTCACTCTATTGTGGCTACAGAAGGGCTCACACAGGTAGATACACCTTTCCCACTAGATGTTGTGGATACGAAGGTTTTTATCAACGGCTTAAGTCCGTCTGAAATGTCGATCGAGGATGATCGGGTCGTATTTTTCAATGCCCCGAGAGTGGGCGATAAGATCGAGATAATCGCCACGTTGATTGACGAGCATAATCATCAGATTCTTGATTTCGTGTATCCGTCTGATGGAGCGCAGTCTTTGACGTTGCCTGTTCCGCCGCGGACAGAAAATAACGTAGAAACGGCTGATTCGCCCGTATTGCTCTTCGTGGGTGGTTATCTGCAACCTAAGTCCAGGTATGCCCTTCAGGGGTCTCAGATCCTCCTTCCTGCGGCTCCAGAAGGTACTCGTGCGGTCATTCAATGGACTACATTAGAGCAATCAGGTCATAGGCATGATCTGGGTGATGTAACAAGCACGGAAATCGGTACAAATTTTGTTTTCGAAGACGAGATTCAGGCTCCTCTTGTGACCGTAGATGGTTTGGCCCTTTCCGAAGGTATAGATTACATCATCACCGGTGAGTTGAACCAGATTGTTGTTTTCAATCAACAGATGCCTGAGAACACCCGTGTGAAGGTTCAAAGCAAAACTCCGGCTTTCACCTTTGTGGCCGCGACAGGTTTTCCAAGTGAGGTTAGGTCAGCTGATTGCATCCAAGACGGTATAGATTTGCCTGAGACGGTATTGCTCAGCGGTGAAGGTTTCGACATTATCGACGGTCAATTGTTCTCCCAGGCTCGTTTGGAACCTGTGTGGTTCAAGAATGCTTTGGTTGATGAGCAAACAATACAAAACAACTTTGCGCCGTTTACGATATTCGATCAGGTTGAGTCCTCAGAAGAGTTTACGCTTCTTGTACGAGCTATGATTGCAGCTTTCGTTCTAGGCCCTCGCACGAGTGTCGTGGAGAACTTTGCTCGAGTTATTTTTGGATTGCCTTTCGTCGACGGCCATGGCGTGGTGCTGAATGTTGTCACGGACAAACTCCAGAACATCACCACGGTGACTGTCGAATTTTCGAATCCCGGCATAGTGGATATTGAGCTTCCACGAGGTATTCGAGCTTCGGTGAAGCCTGGCGATATCGTCACTCCCCTGCAATCTTTGGCTACGGGTGTTACGCTGTTGGACAGTTCGTCTAATTGGCTAGAACGCTTTCCTTGGTTGTTATATGCCCTGGAAGAGCGCTCTCCAACCTTCCAACCTGCCTCCCATATTGGTCGTGGTGTTCAGGTAACTTCAGACCGTACCATGACTTACAACACACCGGTTACTCGTTTGGATATGGTTGGCCCCTTAGATTTACCTGAAGGTCTCCGTAAGGGGGACAGGGTATCTTTCTGGGATGGTGTGACCACATTTGTGAATATCGTAGCTTCTGTGTCTGAGGATAGGCGTACGGCGTTTCTTACGGATCATTCATTGCTTACAGTTCCAGGGAATGGGACTGCGGTTACGGTGACATTTACATATCGCGTGCGTCCAGGGTTGGACGCGGGTTGGTTCTTGGATCAGGCGGATCAGGGCTATATTGATGAGATGAATCAAAGGCTCTTTGATCTGTTCAAGACCTTCTTGTTTGCCGTAGAGGTCGATGCGGCACTGTTGAAAGACAGTGCGGCTATGCAAAACTTGATTGAGTTTTTAGATAGTGTTAAAGCGGCAGAAACGGATTATATTCTTTTTGCGCGACTTGGGAGCTCAGGTTTCGGTGGAGGTACGGGCAGTGGACCTCTTGGTGACGGTGACGGTTTGCTCTCAGGAGGCGAAGACGATGCCGGTATCCTTGATGATGCTGCTATTTTGGTGACAGAACTTGAGGCGCCCGTTCTTCCGGGAGTAGGCGGTGTAGGATTTACGCCATCTGTAGGTTATTTGTATGCAGGTTTTGGGTTCAGTGATTTTGCTTACGTTGGGCCAGCACCGTAAAACGTTTTCGAGGTAAATATGGATAGGGTAATTTGGACACAATTTGAGCAGTTCACCTTCGAAGACGGAAATCGTCTAAATGATTTTCCGCAGACCTACTTCAAGGAGTTGATGAAGGCCTTCTCCGGCGATAAGGAGGATTGGCTAGGTGGACTAGGTCCAGGGTTTGACCCTACAGCTACAGGTTTATCAGGGACGGATCTATCGGTTGACATCCCCGCACAATACTTCGGGGCTGGCGGCTTGGTGTCTCGTCAACCTGATGAAACCATCTTGTTATTGGATGGTGGCGCTCAGAAGAAGTATTGGCTTTACTTCGTCATTACCGAACAGGATGTTACCGAGAGCCGTACCGTGGTGAATCCGGTAAATGCCACGATTGCCCCAGCCAACTTGGTTGTTCGGAAAATTGAAGCTCGTGCGCTTGAGATAGTAGTTTTAGACCCGTTAGATCCTGAGGCTGCGCCTAATATTGGAGATCCTCTTTCATCAGATCCTACACGGATAATTATCGGCGTCACGCTTTACCGTTCATATACTTATACGCCAAGTGTTTTCCCACCAGATTCTGGCCCAGATGATCCGGGACCCGTCGCGGTAACTCCAGGCTTTGCCACATTGACAGGCCACGCGGCCAGTCACGTTGATGAGTCTGGCGGTCCAACTGCGGATAGGATAGCTTTTCCAACTAATGTCGCTCGCGGTATGATGCCCGCTCGTTCTTTACCCTATCTGCAAAATTCACTCATTGATGTTGTTTCTGCAAATGCTGCTTTGACGGCAGCTTTGTCAGGTTCAAATACCGGAGCAGTTAATCCGGGAGATCTGTCCAATTTTGAAATTTACCCGACTGCGCCTAAGACGGTTACAATCAATCTCGTGTTGGATCCAGATTGGATCACTGTAGGTGGTAGTGGGTTGACCCTCGTGATAGCTCCAAACTTGGATGCGCCTAATGGTGTGGTTCCACCGAATCAGATCAAGTCGGAAGTTATCACTCTTGTAAATAGTCTTATCCCACCTCCAGTATCAAGTGCTCCACCGCCAAATCCGATTGATTCCACCAATTACTTTACGGATTTTATCCCGTTGGATAATGGATCAGGGAAGCCTGAAGGAACACGAGTTTTCGGGACAGGTGATGGGGCTACGTACACATATAACAATTATCCGAATAATCCTGATGTTGTTGGACCATTTCCAAATGTCAATTCCGATTGGATGCACGATGATTTCAAGGGTGTATTCCGAATATCGGTTGTTGGAAACAATAGGAACGCGGGCCATATTCGTTTCGCTACAAAAGTAAGAGCGACCTCAGGTAATGTGGTAGCCGCTCGAATGTGTCATGCAGATTTCATTTCTGGGAGTTTTGTAGCTCAGGAGATTGTGTTTGGGCTTATGCAATCGATGAATGGTAATACAACAGCGCCAATGGTTACAGGGGATCACCATGCTATTTTTCGGATTGTTAACGGTACGGTAGAGTCAGCGATAAAGAATTTCGCAGGGCCGGATAACATTATCGGTTCCACATCTGTTACGGCAGGTGTTTTGAATGATTATCGTATCGAATTCAACGGAACTTTTGTTGATTTCTTCTTAAATGGATCTTTGTTCGCGAGTCATAGTGCTGCCGGTTTTGCAGGTATTCCCATGTTTTGCAGTTTTTCGGCGCACCAGAAAGGGTCTAGTAATGTGGGTCGTGGGTGCATTGATTACATGATGGATGCTGGGCCTGCTCAAGTGAACACCCGCGATATGACTGATGTTATAACTGCTTTGTCGACATTGTAAATATGAGTAAACTTGAAGTCATCGGTACTTTTACAATAAGCAATTCCAATGGGATTGTTTATGAGAAAAAGAATCTCTTTGTAGATAAGGGGTTCGAGGTAATCGCACGTTTGTTTGGAGGTAAGTTTGACGAAGTTTCTGTAGGTTTCATGCAAATAGGCACAGGCGGAGATCTAGACAATACCGGTTTTGACACGGGCTTGCAAAACGCACCCGATGAAGCGGACACAGAGATTAGACAGATCATTTTCGAGAAAGCTGTGTTGAGTGTTACGAATCCGACTCCTACGCGAGTTCGTTATGAAACTTTTTTGAATACTTTTGAGTCAAATTCGAATCTGATAAATGAGTTTGCTCTGGTTACTTTGGATAGAACTATGATATCCCATGTTGTAACAGATCCGGATCCAGGTCTTGGCGGTAGAGCTGAGCGTTTTGAGAAATCTCCCGGAGCTTTTATCACACTTGCATGGGAATTACAGTTTGATCCTTGCCCATAGGATGTGAAGAATGGCCCAACAGTTACAAGATTCGTTCCATGATCCTCTGACCGCTAAGTTGCGGAATCAGCGATTTTCGTTGATTGAAGCCGGTGTGTACCAAGGCTTCTTCATCAAGGTTAGCGATCTGAATGCTGGGGCTATTGATCTTATTCGAGGTATTGAGGGTTCGAGTATTTTACATACCAAGGAAGGTATAACCGTTCTTGAGGACGGTGATCTATTAGAAGTGCTTTCGCCTCAACCTGCGAACAAGATATTTCCACGTCGGGATCTTATTGTTGCAGAATATGTTTTCTCAAATGACACCAGTATCCCGGCTACTTATAAATTGATTACTGGTGTACCTGCGACGGATGCGGTAGACCCCCTGCCTGAGAACGACAATCAGATCATTATCGGTTCGATTGAAATTCCGGCGAATAGTTTGAGTTCAGTTGTCCTGTCCAATGACAATGTACGCTTAGCCCCGCGTGCTCCTGATGTACGAGGTGTAGAGCTCGCGCCGTTAAAAGCGGTAGTTGATCCAAATAACAGTCTCCGAGTGCTATTCTATCCTGGTAAATACCCTTCGTCTGATAATACCCAGATCTTGGAATTTCTAGGAGGTTTTGGTGATGTCGTTGATGCGTTAGTACCTATCAATGGTGAACGGGTAATAGTTTTCGGTGTTGATGATGACGGTGATATTGTTGTCGTTGAAGATGTTTCTGATTTTGATGCTGTTACTGACGCCAATGCTTCGATCTTCTTATTGGTGGCAGCTCGCGCTACAAAAGACATTACCGGAACAATCACACTGATCGCGGAATTGCGAGACTTGCGTGTTCCCATTGGTAGATTGGGTGATGTAGCGGTTGAACGCTTATCATGGGAACAACTACTCGGCGATTCATCCTTTTTGAATATGAAGGTTCAACTGTTCAACGATGATGACAGTATTTATACACCACCTTCAGGCCTGAATGCCGATGTACCGGGCGACCCTAAGATAGACGGTGTAGAAACGGGGGATGGTTCAGGTAATTCAACGGTTGTAGTTACTATCGACCGGTCTACTAGTTCGTTGATCATCGACGCTTCTGCAGCGTCACCTGTGGGCGGTCAAGATGTAACGGTAAAGCTGAATGATTTCTTAGCGGATTCACCGTTCAACTTCTCTAATTTTACATTGATCGGTGATAGCGATTTTGTTATTGATTACACGTACGCTTCTACGGCGAATCCAGCTGTGGATTCGAGTTTCACTTCCGTACCGCAGCAGAGTGCTCCTCCGGGGGACGCTACTATTCAGGAGTCACCTGCTGTTTTGTCGACGTTCATCCCGCGTTTGCATATTGACGGAGCACAGTTTGCTTCAGGGCCGGTAACCATCCGTGCCCTGGGCTTACTGGCCAATTTGGAATCGGCTGCACAGACTAAGTTCTTGGCGTTGTCTAACGCTAGCACCCAAGTGGAAAAGAATGTACGAAATCTTGTAGGTAATCCCTTCATGGTTTGGAGCCGTCCAGACAATAATGGAGACATTCCAGATTTGGCGGATTCGGGAACACCGATCGCTTACGCCCTTGATGGTTCTGATCCTGCGTGGAGTGCTTTCGAGAATCAGTTCGGTCCAGACGGTTGGTTTATGGTAAATCCAGTTGCCGTTGGAGGTTTATCTGCTTTGGCAACACGGCCAGTGGATCCAGGTGTAGGATTGCAACCGACGCTTCGTTTGGATTCTATTGCAGGTACAGGCGCTATTCTTTTGGAATATCCGATAGCTGCAGGTGCGCAATATACAGGTCAGCAGGTATCTTTTGCGCTGACTTTCTCAGCACCTAGTTGGGCGCCAGGTCCTGCTAAGGAAATATTCATAGAGATTGTGCAACACAATGCCAGTGGATCTACGACAAGCTTAGGTAAGAAGTTTTTGGCATCGAATCTTCCGAATCAACGTGTTGTTGTTCAATCCACTGCTATCACGAATACGGCTATCGCTATAGGGTTGCGTGTGAGCATGCAAGCTGCTTCAGGTCCGATTATAACATTGCAGGATCCAATGGCTGCTTGGGGATCATTCACAGATCTTCTATTTGTTCCGTCAGTGGATCCCTTTGCGGCTGCGGAGAGATATTACGAACGAGGCAGACTAACTAGTGGGGATTACGCCATATCGGGATCTCAAGTTTCCCGGTCGTTACCTGTGGTTCGTAAGCATTTGGAGATGGGTACGATAAGGAACAGTATTATAACTTCGTTCAGTGAGAGTCTTGATTCTGAAACTGTAGGTGAGATCGACACTGAGCGTCAGTTCAAAATAGCAGCTTCAGTAAAGAATACCGGCGATTTTCTGTTTGACGTTATCTACGAGTCGGCCCTTATACCGGAAGGATTTAGATAATGCCATTAGTCAGACCAATACCCGGAACAGATAATGCTTTCGAAAAGATCCCGACGTCGGGTGATGCGGTACGTTTTGTAACTGCTCAGCAGGGAAAGCGTCACTTAGTTCAGCTGACGGACAGTGCCCCCAATGCGGCGGCGCGGAACATCGATATTACGGGTGATCCGATATTTACATTACCTTTCGATTATCTTTTCGGTGTGCGCCAGCTTGAAGTATTCGAGTTGGACTCCACGACATTTGTGGCTGATAGGTTGGTGGAAAAGACCGTATATGATGAAGCCAATGCCGGCGTATTGACTACGGTAGCCGTTCCTCCTGCAGCAGCTCCATATTTTGAGGAAGTTTCTAAAGATCAGGTAAGGATAATCAATCCCACTAACACCACAGATGCAGCGGGTAGCATTTATCTCTTTGCTGTTCCACACACATCATTGCCCGCCGAGAATGAAAATCGGGTGGTGGTAGCACCTCAACCAGACAGTCAAGGTTTACGTCTCAAAGGCTTAGGTGATGGTATTGTGTTCAAAGATTCGAACGGTGTGGAATACATCCTGACTATTACGACCGGCGGTCGTGTGGCAGTGAACCCTGTGCTATGATTTTGAGGTGTTATGAGCGAGTTTGTTGCAACAGATCAAGCGGTAAACCTCTTCGTGAATGGCGGCTTTGATGAAGCCACACCCGAAGGATTGGAACCTATTGCCTGGCAGATATTGGATGCTCGTCCTCGTATTCCTGCGGTTACAGGTGGTGCTGTAGATTGTGTACCTAACGATATAGATTCACTTGCTACTGGATCCCTTTTCGAGCTTCTCAGCGAAGCTCAAGAACGCCCAGGGCATAGAAATTTTCTGCGTTTTGTCGTGAACACCAAACAAACCGTCACCCTTCTTTACCAGACTGAGAATCTATCCTCGAGCATGGATCTTAGAAGGGATGGCTTAGAGTATGCCCGTTGGTGGGGAGCTAAGTCTACGATTGGTCTTAGTCTAAAAGTAAATGACGGCGGTGTTCGTGTGACGATCACTTTGGAAGATAAGCAGGCTGTACCTGTTGCTATCCAGAGTGTGGATCTCGGACGTTCCTTCAATCGCAATTGGGTACGCTTGGTTGCGAATTTTGATGAGGTTGTAGCTGCAGGCACAGGCGAACCTTCACGGTGGAAGATTGAAATTGAAGCGTTGGACAATCGTCCAGCTGAAGTAGACATGTCAGCTTTTCAGTGGATCCAGGGAGAATATACTGAGGCGCCTTTTACTGGTGATGCTTCATATGATTTCATTCCTCGTGAAACAATTGTCATCGTAGCTGGTCCTAATTGTCCGTTAGGGACACGTAAATTGGTTGAAAGCGCTAGCGAAGAAATATTGGATCGTGTGCTTATGGCGGGCGCTACGGTATTGGATCTTCGAGGGGAAGAGTTCCACGAACATGAGACTGAAAATAGTATAGGGCATGCAACGCGGCCTGCAGAAAGAGGCGGTGGGGGGAACCAGTGGATCCCAGGTAATGTTTTTCATACACATACAACAAGCCAAGCGGTCAATCGTCCTATGACCCGAGCTGTGACGTTGTGTGTAAAACTTTGAGGTAGACTAATGCGAACTGTTCCAGTTTTGTTTCTTGATGCCGATGACACGATACGCAAGGGGTACGGTACTACCGGAGCGTTTGTGAATACGCCAGATGCGGTTGATTTATTCGATGATGTAGCTGTTGGAATATACCGTTGGCTTTATGCAGGTTATGCTATTAATTGGTATGACGATATTCCCGAGAAAGGCCCTTCAGCCGTTATTGCTATTGTCAGCAATCAGGCCGGTGTTGAAAAGGGGCATGTTGATTTAGACATGGCTAAGCAAGTGAGCGGAGAGACAGCTTCCCAGCTGTATGATGTCGTGAAGGAAGAGGTCGCTAAACATGGACAATTAGACGGTTTTAAGATTGATGTGTTTCATTCTTTCGCGCCACAGGACAGACACCCTGTTCGTAAGCCTGCATCGGGTCTTGCCGCTGTTATCGCAGATCGCATGCTGCTTGCATGGGATATCGCCCCTGATTGGGACAAGTGCCATATGGTTGGCGATAGAGAAGACGATTCGGGTTTCGCTACCAATGTGGGAATTGGATTTTCATGGGCACATGATTTCTTTAAAAGAGAAAAGGTAACAGCGTGATAATTGCGACTCCAAGCGCAGGTAAAAACCTTCTCCGTAATGGAGATTTCAGTCGGTTTGGGACTAACCTGACCGATGAAGATTATCTTGCCGCTTGGGATATTGGGGATGCAGCACCGGCTATTCACGCGACAACAGAAGCGGGTGATCCTATTTCTAAGTTGACATTGGCCGGTGATACGATAACTCAGGATTTCTTTCCAGAATGGATCTTCCCTTCTATAAAAACATTCACACTGGCTTCCGTCGGATTTGTTGGAGGAAATGCGGTATTTACGGCAACGGGTACGGATACTATTTCTTTTACGGATACATGGGACGGTGTGTCTCGAACGGTAGGTTTGCAGGTCGGTGACATAATTCAATTCCAGGGCGATCTCGCCGATTCAGGTCGATATCGAATAATCAACATTATTGGCTTGGCCATTACAGCTGAACCTTTTCAGTTCGAGACACCGCCAGCTGAAACATCGGTTGTTGGAAGCATTACCCGTTCTTTACCTTTGTATCGTATCTTGATTACATCGCGTTGGTTGAGAGAGAGTGGTTCGCCTCAACCATCTCCTGAGTTATTATTGGTGTTCAATGAAACAATTCCAACGGGGTCTATCCTTACGCCAGATCTCCGAAATGGGTCTGCAATAAACAACATAGCTCAAACTACGAATTGGCTTCAGGAGATAGCTGTTTTCGATCAGGAATTAGTTTTCCCGCCACAGGAGATGCAGTTTCAGGTGTCCAATTCTGGAGCTGAGATTGCAAATGTCGGTTTGCACTTGGGAGATCTTGCATCTTTCGAGGATGGAGATTTGGACTTTGTAGATCATGGTGTAGATCATGAGAATATGGTAGATCCCCGTGGAGCTATGCGTTTCTATCGTGATGATCGAACTGAGCGTGAAAAGTTCATAGATTACGAGATGGAAGTAGCTTCGGGGCAAAAAGTCACAGGTGCAGGAGTTGCTACGGCCACAGGTGTTTTTGACGCTACCCGGAATATCACTGTTCTCACACTTTCTGCGTTTCCTGCGATGATGGAAACAGAACGTCTTGTTGTGTCACCTGGTCTTGGGTTGTTAGTGGATATAGGTGGATTTCAAACGACGTGGCCCATTGTGAAGATGGAATTTCCAGTTATTGAAGTACCGGGAGACCTTACAGATATTTACGGAGCGCCGGCAGATCTTCGATTAGTGTATGGTGGTTTTCTTACTTACGACGCTCCGAAGACAGGTTCTATGCAGGTGGCTGCCCATGGAGCTGCAGATCTTCTTATTGCAGACGGTGATCGTTTTCGAATTGTTACTGAAGAGGGGGCTCTCACTTTTGTTTACGTAGCCGGTGTAGGCGACGTGGTGATTGGTGTAGGAACATCTTCCGTCACAGATGTTCGAGATAATACGATAGCGGCTATTAATGCGAATCAAGCAACGCTCGGTGTATTCGCACAAGAGAGTGGTCCTGACCGGATATCATTGATTTCAGATACTACGATAGCTGTGTTGACTGAAACGACTGAAGCGGGGGCTATCGTAATAAATGGACTTGGCCATGTTCTTCCAACGTTTGTCGAAGCAGAGGATTTCGAAACTGTTGATGAGGTAGCTGGAACTGTTCTGCTGGGCGTTGATGCGCCTATTGCGGTGGGTGACCTTTTAGAAATAACGGCACTTTTTGACGGTCAAGGCGATGAGCTTGCTGGAACGTTTGATATTACGGCATCGATAACGGCACCTCGTATTGTTCGGATAAGTACGATCAATAGTGATCAAGAGATAGTGAAGCTGGTTCAAGTTGACGGTTCTGCTTTACCTGCAGGTTGGTTTACGCAGAATGGCGGTAATCCTGGGACTGGGGTCGGTAATGATCGTTTGAATCGTTTCCGTATTTACAAGAACATTTTTGCCCATGATCATATCACTACGAGCAGTACGGCAGTCGAACAAACAAAGGAAGGTGATGATGGGCATAAGAGAACGGCTTCGCCAAATCACGTTCATGATCTTATAGCCGGAGGTGCTCCGACCCATTTCAATATTCGTATGGGGGAGAGATTATGACTGCATTGAACATGGGTCTCGATCGAGGAAGAAACCTTCTACAAAATCCGGCATTTCGACGTGTGTTGGAACGTCCGATACTGGCAGATGGCCCCGGACCAAATCGTAAGAAAGCTTTACGCTCGCCTCAATTTTCATCTGTCATAACAGTACGTGAAAATTCGGAGTCTTTGTCAGGTTTCACGGTTACGGCTGAAAAGGCTCGGTTGATAATAAATCCTTTGGATGCTGAGGGTGTACCTGAGTTCCCACCGCATGGTCAAACAATGTTGGTAGAAACTATAGAGGGTAACACGGTAGTGCTTTCACAAAAGATTGCTGAACCTTGGGCTTTGTTGGGAAACAAGGTCACTCTTTCGTTGTTTTCAAAACAGAATTCGGGTGATGTAGCCTGGACATTAGGTATTCGAAATTCTAGCAATGTGGAAGTGGCTCTTGAAACGTTTCACACCATTCATGATGGATCGTATGTGCAGCATGACCGCGCATTAGACGTTCCGTTCGATTGGGAAGATCTTGAATGGTTTGTGCGTTTTGAGGGTTCGGGATCGGCTTTCTTTGCAGCGCCGATCTTGTACTTAGGGGAGTACGCCCAGCCCGTGTTTACCGATGAGGCCTTACAGTCTCAACGAACAACTGTTCTTTCAGTAGGCGACAGTTGTCCGGTTGGTTACCGGGAAGTCTGCGAAGTAGAAGATGCAAACTTGAGGGCGATGGTTGGAGATTCTGAGGTCTTCGAAGATCGTTTGTCTATAAAAGAAGGAGATTCGCTTCATGAGCATGGAGGATTTACGACAACGGCACGAGGGACCAACACTATTGTGCAACGTAAGTTTAAGTCATGGGGCTTGTCTCACAAACATAAGGTCAAAGAGGCCGATCAGACACCTTTGAGTTTCACACTAAGAGTATGTGAACGTCTATGAGTAGATTGCGCGCCCACGTTTTTCTGGAATTCGAGCATGATAATGGGGAAATAAAAGACAGTGATGTTCAGATTTATTGGTCAGATGATGACGGATCTTACCATAAGGACGACCGATTCGTTCGTAAGCTGGCTATGTTTCTCGATCGAGAATCGCCCCAGAAGAAGCAGAACTCGATTCGAATAGTATTCGAAGACGAGATGGTTGAACATTTACAGGAATATGAGGAGTTGGAACCCGTGGATGACGAAAACCTGCAAGATGATTACGATGAGGGTGAAGAATGACACGATGCACGCATAACGCCGCGGCAGCACATCTCAGTATCTTTGAAAAGCATGCCGAGCTTGGAAAAGAACACGAGAAGCGCTATGAACTTGAGGAGCTCCCGTCCAACGCAGGGAAGGGTGTTCGGATTCGTCAAGGTATGCTTGCGGACGGTGAGCGTGGTTACGCTCGCATTCGTGAACAAGGTAAAAAATATACTTCGACATTGAAGTTCTTTCCCAAAAATCATGAAGCTGAAACTGAGATTTCAAAGGAAATATTCGACGCTTTGTGGCCTAAAACTACTCGTAAACAAACAAAGATGCGCCACAAGATCCATACGGCGGATAATAACGATTGGATTGTTGATGTTTTCGAGGACGGTAAAATTGTGGCTGAGGTTGAACTTCCTCGATCCAATGGTAAGGTCCATATTCCGATGCAATTTCGTGTAAAGAAAGAAGTCACCTAATGGCTAAAGGCCCCGACAGGATCAGCACTGAAGAATTCCAGCAGCTGATCAAAGGTGGGGCAGTCATACGCCAAAAAGGTGGAAAGAAATCTCAGCGGTCTAGACCGAAACACCACGACTATCGTAAAATTCTTGTTGCGTCTGGTGAAGTTCCGACAGATCATGTAAAGGTCCGGGTGGAAACCAAATTACCCTCGTTGAACCACGCTTACGGTAATAATAAGAAGACGGGTCGTGGAAGGTTTCTTACCAAACAAGCCAAGGCTTATAAAAAGCTTTTGATTGAAAACACGGCGGGTCTTATTTCGGAATCAAAATGGTACTTTTTACAACTCACTTTAGGTTTCCCGCTTGAATCAAAGGGTGAACCCGTAGAGCGAGATTGGGATAATTTTCCGAAACTGACGCAAGATGCTATATGTGAAAAATTAGGGATCAATGATTGTCGGATTAAGAAAGCAGTTGTTGAGAAGGTAGATTCTGAAGTTGAATATGTTGAGGTAGATTTATGGACATGGCCGCGCCACTGACTCTGTTGTTTGTAGATAAGTGCCCTTACTGTGACGAAGTAAAACCGCAGGTGAAGGCTATTCTGGAAGGGACAGGCATTGAGCTAGATATTCGTAAGCCTAAGATCCAGGAACACAAAGAACTAAATCTGCCAGGGTTTCCTTCTTTGGTAATAGACGGTGAAGATGGGAATTTAGTATTGAACGGGTCCAAACTTGGAAAAGTTTTATCGGCTCTTGTGCCTTTTATTAAGGCTGATATTTTGGCAGGAAAGAAACCGAATATGAAAAGATTGCTTGTCGATGCGAGATTTCGCTTGAAGGAAGTCGAAGAGGCCGTATCCTCAGAATAGTATCAGTAGACGGGAACCGGGAGAATTCATGTCTTTTGCACGGCCCTCAGATCGAGGGCGCCATGATTAGAAGTTGTTTACGTAAACGAAGACTCGCACGGCGAAAGCATTTGCGAAATTTTCTTGCGGCGTACAAGGTACTCCGGCAGTTGTATACCTCTAAATCGCTGGATCGTTTTTATTACGCAATTCAGGTGAAGTGGTTAGGCGATGAAATAACCACTGAAAGATACGGCGGTCGTATTTTCGGTTACAAGATAACCCCAAAGTCCCGAGGATGGGATGATTTTTCGGTTCGACATATTTCTAGAGAGTTTGGTCGATGCGCTCTTCCTTTGGCGCTAGAGAATAAGGCCCTAGAGAAATGGGAGGCTATGAATGTTTGAAATTATCAGCATTGTGGCTTTCTTTACTGCAGCTGTTGCTCTTGGGGGAACCTTCTATCTCAGAAAGGTAAAGAACGCGTATATTGTAGCTTTGAAAGAACAGCATGCGCTGGACTTGAAGGTTTTGCAGGGGGAAATAGGTAAGTTAAAAAGTGATCTTACGAAGGCTGAAAAAGATCGAGAAAAAGTCCAAGAAAATTACGATTCTTTTCGACAGGATTTACCCAGTGTATCAGTGATGAAAAGCGTCATCAAGAAGATGGACGTTTTGATGACGCTGGGAAGTTTGACGGAGCGGGAAGCTCGAGCGTTGAAAGAATTACTGGATCAACTTACATTTTATCAGACGTCAATTATTCCAGCAGCGCCGCCCACACGGGAAGAGGGCGAGGTTGAAAAAACTGAAATTTCAGATCCGAAGAAGGCTAAGTCCAAACCGACAGCCGCGGATATAGAGAATATCCAAGGTAATGTGTTTGACAATATTGATCGGAATTTCAATCCGGCAACCGGTAAGTACGACAACCAAAAGAATAGAGGTAAGGTAGGCTGGGGATCTGATAAGGCGCCGCCTGATCCGAATTCGAGTGATACGCGGGAGGTTGTCGAAGGAATGGATGTGTCTAAGCCGCTAAAATCCGGCGATGTGGATAAGAACATCGATCCTAATATAGGTTTTCATGTGACTGAATTCGAATCTGAGGAGGCAGAAGATGGCGAACAAGAAATTTGAATACGAAGCTGTTGTTCTTCGTTGGGTAGACGGAGATACGGTAGTTTTACAGATTATTCTAGAGGATAAAGGTTTTGGGATGTTGGAAGTTTACCAACCTCGAAAACCACATTATCGTTTGATGGGTGTGAATACACCTGAGAAGCGCCCTCATAAATCCAAGCATACAGATGCGGATGGAAATTTTGATGAGGAAAGTTTCGAGAATGAAAAGAAACGCGCTCTTGATGCTCAGAAGTTTTGTGAAGAGTATGCACCTGTCGGTTCAAAAGTGTACGTGAGAACTTACCTTGACGAAGAAGGGAAATTTGGACGTCCATTGGTGGACTTGTATGCCGACAATGACTATGATGGCGGCGCGGGTACGAATAGTCTCAATAAGAGATTGCTCGACGCAAAGCATGCTGTAAAGTATGACACATAGATTGACTTAGAACCGGGAAACAATTGAGTGAACTTTGGGTCTGTCGTTCGCGACAACCCATTGCGACCCCGATGTGTGAATCTTCCCGGTTCCGCACATCGGGGTTCGTCATTGGCGAAAGAACTTCATATTTACTGTGATGGTGCGACGTATCATAATGGACGGCCTGACTGTCGAGCAGGCTGGGGATTGGCTTCTACGATATACGAAGGTTTTTACCAGTGTATCAATAAGGAGATGTTTGGTCCGGTGGTGACTGTGAAAGAACATGCGGAATATGTAGGCGCAGAGAAACAGAGTAATCAGACGGGTGAATTGACAGCTATGTTTTGGGCGCTACAAATGGCCGCGCGGGTAAAGAATGGACTAGCTATAAAAATCTATTCGGATAGTCTCTACGCTTTGAATCTTACCCAGCTGAAATGGGATGCAAAATGTAATCTATTGTTAGCCAAGAATTGTTACCGAGCGTACAATGAGAATCCGAATAAAAGAAGGATTTCTTTCCACCATGTGAAGGGTCATTCTGGAGATACTTTCAACGATTTAGCCGATGGTCTTGCAAAAGAAGGGGTTTGGTCCCTGAAAACTACGAGGAGGAAATAGTGATACCGTTACCGAAAGAGATTATCTGTTTTGATTTGGAAACCACGGGTCTCCGTGCTCAAGACGGGCACGATGTAACTGAGATTGGGATGGCGTACCAGAATGCTCAAGGAGAGATTGAAACTCAAGGGGCTGTCCTCTTGGAAACGGAACATGTCCTAGAAGACATCATTATTGAGCTGACGGGGATCACCTACGAACTTCTTGATTCAGAAGGTAGACCTCCTGAATTTGCTTACAAGAAATTTTGCGAAATGGTTTCGGAGTTGAAGTGTCCTCTGGTCGGGCACAATATTCTCCGCTTCGATTTGCCGTTCTTGAAGATAAATATCGAACGTCTTCAGGAAAAAGACGGTATTCGAGATGATTGGAAGGACAGTATAAAACCGGAGTATTTCGAGATTGAGGCCGGTAAGAATTGCTTCTATGACACTCAGGGAATGTTAGGTGCATGGGTTGCTAAGAAGAAGCGCGGGATGGATTTGCAATATAAAGACGATTGCATTGAAAAATTCGCAACAGGTTTTATCCGAAGCGTGAAAGGCGGATGCCGTGTGTTGGATGCCACCGGTGGACGTGATGAGAAGAAAAATGTGGAGGTCCAAGGGTATTTCGATATTGAGCAACGCGGGGCTCACAGAGCCATGCCTGATGTCCTCATGACCCTAGATATCTACAATACCCTTCGTGAAGAGCTTCCAGCTCTATATCCGGGTGTTTTTGAGCTAGTTGATAGTGTTGAAGACGCTTTGATGCCGTTCGCAGAAGTCAGTTCCTAAAACATTCCGTAAAACGCTCTTAGCACTAAGCGAAAGGGCGTTTTTATGGCAATGAAATTATTAGCGAATGGTGCTCCCGATGCAATCGTTGGCGCACTTTTTACTTACACGTTTGAGGTTATAAAGGCTCAAGGCGCTGTTACGTGGTCTTTGGTGGCAGGTTCTCTACCTCCGGGACTATTGCTCAGTTCAGCGGGTGTGCTCTCTGGGACACCAACAACGGTTTCTCGGGATACGTACACTATTGAGGTCACGGATACTGTTGATACCCTTCAACTTCAGATAAATCAACGAACATTCCCTTCAGATTTCTTTCGAGCAGAACGTTTCCTCACGGACCCCCGTCTGCAGGAAATTTTCAATATCATCAAGGATACGGCCGCCAATCGTAATGAGGTGGAACGTATATTTTCTACTCGGAGCGATACGCCCCTGGCCGATAGAGAATATGCCTTAGACGCCGAAGATTCTCGCTTGTTATCGTTTGATACCCTTCCACCCATCTCTGATGTTGATGCTGGTCTGCGGCACGTATTGACCTTACTCCAGAGCTTTTTGGCTAAGCCATTTGCTATGCAGTCAGCCGCTTTGGTAGATGGGGCTGTAGATTTCACGGATGAAGGCAGCGGTGTTGCTTCATTCCTTTTCGGAAGTGGCTCGTTGTGGTTCGGTCTTAATACAGATACGGATGCTGCGGGAGCTCGTGCGAAGTTCCGCCTTACAGATCCTGTGACTGAGGACGAGTATACGGACAAGGATGATGAGGCCTTGGTTATCACTCGAATTGAGGACGGTACTGCTACGGAAATAGATCCTTTGGCAAATCCTGCTCAGGTTGATTCCGATGGTTTCTTTGCAGGTACCGGGCCAATAAAGGTGTTTATTGACTTCGATGGTGTGGCTGGGACGGATCCGAATGTTTATATCCCCCTGCAATCGAATACTAATATTGTCGTTCAGTACGCTGTACGTCAGACTCTTGATAATTTCGACACAGATGCCCTATTCAATAAGGTGAATGTTACCGGTGAGGTTGATTCAGACATCATCAAGAAGATCACTGAAATGATGGGCGTGCCTTTTTCTGATCCTTCGCCGTCCACAATTGGACGCGCGATTCAGATATTTGACAAGGTTATAAACAGCGGTGCGGCTACGCCATCCGATGGTGATATCCTTGTTTACGATGCCATCTCGGATGAGTGGCAGAACATAAACTTCTTTTCGGTGACACCATAATGGCCCTAATAGCAAATTTAGATTCTGCACTGCTTGGTGATGTTGATGTGAGTTTCACACTCAACGCTCCGTCTATTACGGCTACGTTATATGCTGTAGATCCGCTCACTGGAATAGTTTTAGGTCAAGATTCGGGAATTAGTCCACTTTCCGTCACATCCCTTCCTCAGGACCGAGACTTGCATTTTACGGTGGTTGGGTTCGATATATCAGGCAACGTTTCAGATGTTTCGAATACGATTGTGTTGAATTCCAATAGTTGGGGTGATGTAAAATGCACATATATTGTCACAGATTCACGTTCTGATGCTACGGAATACCGGTTGTACGATGACAACACGGCCGTACTCCTGAACACTTCTCCTGTAAACATGTTGCAAGATTGCACGGTATACGCCAGTGAAGGTGATGCTGACGAAGTTCAATATCGTGTTGAGCATGTTGTGAAGAATATTGAAGAATTGGGTCAGTGTCGGTCTAGATCTCGTCATAACCACCCTACGTGCCTTTTGACGTGGAACGCTACTGATTTGATAGGCGATCCTCGAATGCAAGGCCGCTTTGAGCTCATAGCCCGGTTTCCGCGTGTTCGAGATCGTTTGGCGAATCATGAACCTTATCTGCATAGAGGTGTATTTTTCCATCGCCAGTCGATAGTTATTGTGCCAGGTAGAGAGGGACTGTGCGGAGCATACCTGCCTTGGGATTTGCCAATCACTATTCAAGCAAGAGAATACGGTTTACAAGCTGATTTTGTTGTTCCAAGACAGGCAACAGCAGATCTTGATACGTTGACATTGGTTCCTCATTTCCAAGGACCGGCCAACGCATAGGAGCTTTTGAATGGATGATAGTTTGATTAAATTGGCTAAGGCCGTAATGCCTGATCTTGATATGGGCGATTTGGTCATTCGAGATCGTGGCGATCTGGGTGTAGATATCGACTCCAAGTTTGGACAGGACCATTCTTTTGTGAATGCTATGGGCGCTAATAAATTAGGCGAGTGGCTGATTGCGCGTAAACATGCGCGCCGTCATGAGTCTTTTGAACAATTGATTCGTCGGAAACAGGCTGCCTTTGTGACACCGCCAGGCGATATGGATCGTATGCGACGAGCGAGTGAATCTCCTACGCTTATGGAGCTATTTCGCAGCAATCCAGAACGCTTTAATCAACATGTAGTAAAGCCAAATGAAATGTCGAATATGGCTAGGGCTTTGATCCGTGGAAATATCCCAGCTCGACGTCAGAGACCTGCTTCGGATGAAGAAGTGCAACAGGCATTGTTGGGAGGCAAGTAGTGGCTTTGTTGGATCCACCAATCGTAGCTTTTATAACATCTACACGGTCGTCAGTGGCCTTTTCTCACCAAATCGCGGCGTTGGCCGATGAGACTTTGGTGCAACTTTACAACGTTACGGATAACACTGTTGATTTCAATGGAGGATTCACTGGAGTATCCATAAACATTTCGGATTTAGACGGGTTACTGCCCAATAAACGTTATGTAGCGACTTTTCAATCGAATAACAGTTCAGATGAGTTCTCTGAAGAGATTGTTCCGATTGGGTTCTTTACCGAATTTGAAGATAACACCGCGTTTCCGAGGGTGGAGTAATGGCAACAGCAGTTCAGCGGCCAGATGGCAAGGTTGATATAGCTTACGACCTGTGTAATCCCACATTGGCGGATGGTGATTTGGTAACTTTCGATTATTCAATGTCTGGAACCTTTACCGATGCTCGAAAGATGTCTCAGGCTAAGTTTGACGGTTTACACGAAGGTGTATTTGACTTAGAGCATGATACACCGGCCGTAGCCCATTCTTTTGTTTGGGATGCTGCGCGAGATCTTAAAGATCTTGGATTGGAAAATTTCGTCGGGACTATACCTATTCGTCTTGCATCCAGAATTGGACTCGCTGTTTCCCCCTTTCTGGAATTGAACGTAACTTTAGATCTTTCGGAAGCGGATACTCAAACTTTTCCGCCACCGGTTGTTTTCCCAGGTCAAACTCTTACGGTTCAGCATGCATTTTTTGATGGCGGTGTACCTATAGATCCTGCAACTGTGGAAATAACTGATGTAACGGATCCTTCAGGGGCTGTCCCTGCGAACATTGTTGGTTTGTTGCCTATAGTTGGAACGATGGTATCGGCGGGGGTATACAGTTTTGACATTCCCCTGTTGGCGGGAGCTGTCGAAGGAACTTATCGATATACGATCGATGCTAGTGATCCGGGAGTTTCACCTTTTACCTGGCAAACCCAAATTATACGAAATTTTGTTGTTGCTGGACCAAATACCAATGCTGAGTCTTGCGATATAACTACGGATGGTTGCGTACTTTATGGGACATTGGTAGATGCCGGCGGTCGTCCATTGGCGAATTCTCCGATAAGTGTTTCATATTCAACGGAGCGTGAAAGTTTCACGAATATTTCCCGTAGACCGGTTGTTGTCGGCACTGATTCAAACGGATTCTTTTGTGTCGTAGTTCTGAGGAATGTATTTCTTCACATATATTCGAGTGAATTTCCGTATTCAGAGAAAATCAAGGTACCTGATGCGCCCAGTGCGGAGTTTCGTTCTATTCAGACGAATCAGCCAGCTGTGTTACCCAGGGATCAATTTGGGAACCCAATTTAATGCCACGTCCCTCTTTACGTCAGATATTTTTGGACCCCGTGTTCGCACGAGAGAGGCTCTTGAAGCTGCAGCAGCCGCGTAGCGTTCCTGTCATGGAACGCATCCGTAAGCATTTGAAAACGCTATACAAAGACCCTAAGAATATTCCGGCTGCCGCTATGGATATGGCCCCTTTTGGGGCAATGATGACGACATTGGCCATCCCAGCTCTTCTTAGGCATAAGTCTCCCAGTAATGTGGGTGGTTTTCTCGGAGGCTTTCTCGGTGGAAATATTATGCAACGGGCAGGCATAAGAGCCAGTTTGGCAGGTGGGGCTGCCGGCGATATTGTTGGTAGATCGCTAGGTAAATTGTTGGAAAAGGGTAAGAAACGCAGGGCGAATGATGTGTATCGAGCTGGTCCAATGGCTGTGCCTGGTCGAGTTCAAGATTTAGCTGGAGGAACTCCTTTTATTCACACAGCTGGCATAAAGGCAGTGGTTAAGAGGGCCAATCAAGAGCGGCGTACGATATTCAATCAAGGATCGGCATCTTATAGCCCAGATGATGCGGCTACTCCGATGGGTATGGATCAGAGCGACAAGATACCTTATGAGGATCAGGGCGCTGAGGATAGACCGGGTAGTGGGGATGTGGATCAATCTGGCCGCCGGCGAGGTCTTCGGACTATCCACACGTTTGGTGGTCCGAATGCCGACACGCCTACGGGTACTGATGGAGCTCAATCTCCACAAAGTTTTACTGCATTTTCGGATCAGCAGGGTACAGAATTTTCTCAGCTTACGAATCCTCGGTATTACACCAGTACGGATATTCATAACGAGGAGCCCTCTGAGGACGAAAAGGGGGTATTTCAAGCTATGCCGAAGTCTCGTACGCCGGTATTGCGATTCTAGTTATACCGTTATTGTGATTTGGAGGATGTTATGCCGGTTGGCGCTGTTGGAGAAGGTAAGAAAGTTTCTGAAGATAACTGGGAAGTCGGCAAAGACGAAGCCGAGAAGTCCTACGGGAAAGCCGGCCCAAACGCCTCTAAAGAGCAGAAACAGAAAGTTTACGGGACCGCCATGATGATAGCGAAAAAACATCAATCAGCTCACGGCCGAAGTGGTGGATCCGCTGGGCATAAGGCGGAACACAAAAAAGAAGGGTCTTTGATGCTAACTCTACCTGAAACATGGATGACGAAGGAAGCATTGGAAGCCAAGGATAACCCAATACTAGGTCTTGCGGCGCAGTTTGCTCAGCAGCAGCCCTCGCAAGCATTACCGCAGCTCGCAGAGATGCTAACCCAGAAGGCCATTATGGACGTACAAGCCGCTCAACAAACAACGGACATGGTGAATGATCCTATGGAGACCGAGAATCAGAGTCTCGATCGCCAGTTGAAGAATCTCAAATTGAAGAAGGAGCTTCGTGAGATGCAGGCTGAAGATCAAGCTGCGATGATGCAGGCTCAACAAGCTGAAGAACAGCAACAGCAAGCGGCTCAGTTTGAACAGTTTCAAGCACAGCAGGGTGGCGGTGAAGAAGCTCCGGCTCCACAAATGGACATGGGTGGAGTTCCGGAAGAAATGATGGCCGGTGCTGGCGGCGGTGCCATGGCTCCAGAAGACATGGGCGCCCTTATGGCCGGAGGTGGCGGTGAAGCCCCCGGAGGTGGATTGCCTCAGGGAATGATGCGCCCAGAAGATTTCGCATCCATGTTGGGCGGAGGACAGTAATGGGTTGGAAATTAGCAGGTAAGATTATTGACCAATACGATGATCCTGAAATTCAGGATAATTTGGTCGCTATAAAAACTGCAGGGATCAGCATGGCTCAGCCTGCAGATTTCTTACCGGATAGTTTTTACGCGGTTTGTTTACATGGAAAGAATGGAAAGATTCATCAAAAATTCCCTGTAGGCGAGCCTGAGTTGCTGAAAACATCGGCGGCTTACTATGTAAAGAATCGCGAAAACTTGCCTCGTGAAATTCGCCAGGCTGCGGCTTATTACATCAAAGAAGCTCTTGCACATTACGGTTTGCCCAAAGTGGCCGCTGTTGATGAAGATGCACCTTCAAGCGGTGTTTCTCGATACATTTACCCTGAAAAGATCGAGATTAGGCAGACAGGGATAAGTAAAGAAGCCGCATTTCGACAACTGACGGATAAATTCCATTCAGAATATGCCTTACTTCCTCCGGTTCAGCGGGTAAAGGCTGCTGCGATCATGATGAAGATAGGTGAGGAAATTGGAGAGGATGTTCCAGGATTCCTTTCGGAATATATACCGAGAGTTGAAGTCGGAACATTCTTCAAGCAGGCTTTGAAAGAGCGGCAGCGGATTTTGAATCTTGAGCGTAAGCAGGATGCCGTTACCGAACTTCAAACACTTTTCAAAGAGGCACATAATTCTCAGGAGGCCATCCAACTATTGTCGGCTTTTGATAGAGAGCATGGTCTCGATGATTACTCCAAGTTCATGGATCCATATCGGGCAGCTTATGGAGGCTCGTCTTTGACGACGCCGAAGACTGCCACGCACTTTGGAGATATGACCGGAGAAGGCTCGGTAGAGCACAAGCTTCAGCGTCGGTATAAACTTGATTCATTGATCACCAATATGCGGTCTCGCCTTCAGGAGATATATGATGGTCAGACTGTAGATCGGATCACGGCCAATCCTGAAGCCTATTACGAGGAAGCCGGTGCAAATGAAAAACGTCTTCTCGATCAGTTGATGGATGAAGCTGTCGAAGGTGTGGATCGTAATAAGCCGGTTTATTTTGATCAAAAACATGACCGTATGAGTGTCAACGCTCAATAGAGGAGTTAAGAAATGGTTTTCGACCCAAACAGTGTAACTCGCACGCCGCGTGATGGTTCTGCGTATGCAGACCTTATTATTGACAAAGTGAACGCTTTGGCCCCTGCAGCCCAAACATCTGCTATTGCATTTTTGGGTACGCTAGGTTTGCCTGTGCCGGATCCACAGTCATCGGCTAATCAGGACAATCTCCGAGTCAAACTCGCACAGTCACCGCGTGACATGTTAGTAGTTGGTTTGGTTGCCTTGCTGACCACGTTTGATGAACGTACAGGTCGCTTGGAAGTCACACTCTCTGCAGCCGACATGTTGGCTTTCGGTGCGGATACTGACCCAGAGGTCATCGCAATGGGCACTATGCCTGCGGGTGCGAAGGTTGTGTTGGCCTACGCGCGCAATAATGGCGAAGAAATGACTGGTCTTATTTCGCTTGCAAGTGAAATTGGTGATGCTGCGGCTGACGATAACATTCTGTCATCAGGAGCTACTTTCTTGATTGATGCAGTCAATCAAATCTCAGCTTCACAGTTTCCAACTACACCTCACGCAGAGCGCGACGTCATATTGACATTGACGCCAGGTGCCAACTGGAGCTTGTTGACCGGTGGATCAGATGGCTTGACGGCCGTTGTTGTCTTCGAAAAGTAAGCAGGCCTCAAATGTTTTGGGAGCCTGTTAGTGCAGGCTCCCTTATAGTTTCCGGAGGTCTCGTATGGACATCCCTCTAAGAGGACAAGATCGGGTTAGTCGAAATAATATTCGACAAGCTCAGCAAATCCTCGACACAATTGATGGGCTGACTGCTCAGGATCAGATAAATGCACGAGCATTATTGAAGTCCCAGCTGGGTCTGAACGTTGATACTTCAGTGATTCCTGCTCCTCAGGTTTTGTTGAAACTTTCAACATCACAACGCGATACGTTGGACTTAGCAATAGCTACTCTTCTCAATACGTATGATGTTGCAGATACGGGTGTTGGTCTTCCAGATGTGACTACGTTGGTAGTTGTTTCAAACGGTCAAACGGTATTTACACTTCCGTCTCTTCCCATTGTGGAAGCTAAGGTTTACATAAAATACGGCGGACTTGTTCATGTCCAGCCGGCTGATTTCACAGTTTCAGGTACAACGCTTACGTGGGGTGGTAATCCTCCAACTGAAATCGGCGACGAGCTGGTGGTGTTCTTCTAAGGGACAAGAATTATGGCACAATTAGAAACCAAATTTATTGAGGATCTTGCGGTTACCACTGCGAAGATCGACGCTTTGGCGGTGACAACAGCCAAATTGGATAATAACTCTGTTAGCACCGCAAAGATCATCGATGGAAACGTATCTACGGTAAAGATCCAAGATGATGCTGTAACGGCGGACAAGATTATTTCTTCGGCCTTGGGCACGCATATCTCTGGTGGCAGCGGTGTAACGATTGATGTAGATCTCGCAGCTGCTTTTGCGTGGACTGCGCTCCATACGCATAACACTGTTTTGCCTCAGTCAAGTGTAGTTCCTTCGGCACCTCAAGATTTTACAACTAAGGCATATGTTGATGGTATAGCGCAAGGTCTCGATACTAAGGCGTCTTGCAGACTCTCATCGACAGCTGGCGATGGAAATATCGATATTGGGGTAGGTGGGAATGTCACATTAGATGGAATTGGGACAGCTGATCTCGATCGCGTCCTTTTGATGTTTCAATCGGCTCCGGCTGAAAACGGTATATATGTTGTGAATGCAGCAGGAGCTTGGTCTCGTTCGGTTGATGCCGACACCTCTGCCAAGGTTACGGCAAATATGTACTGCTTCGTTTCCGAAGGAGTTACCCAGGCTGATAATGGGTACACATTGGTGACGGATGATGTAATTGTTCTGGATAGTACAGCTCTGACTTTCACAGCTTTTAATGGTTCGGCGTCCATTGTTGGAGGCGACGGCCTTGATAAGACGGGGAACGTTCTTTCAGTAAATGTTGATGATTCCACGATCGAGATAAATGCGGATACACTTCGCGTGAAAGATCTTGGTATTACGGGTGCTAAGTTGGCGCTACTCGCAGTAGACACGGCGCAGTTAGCGGATGATGCTGTGACGGCCGCTAAAATGAATGCCGATGTGGCTGGCGACGGTCTTTCACAAGACGGTAGTGGAGCCATGCAAGTAAATGCGGGGGACGGTATTGATATCCTTGGTGATGCGGTCACAGTTGATGTGACAGATATTATCGATACCGCGGCAGGTCTCACTGAAGATGGCGCGAATAATATTCAGGTGAAGTTGGATCCAGCAGGCGGTCTTGGATTTGATGGCGGTGCAGCCGGCATTGAGATCAAGCCCGATATAACTACTGGCGGGGATGTCGCTCCTCTTTCTGTTCTTGCAGCAGGAGCCGGTATTGATGTGACAACGTTGGATGGCGATCATCTGACCATTGATTGGGTTCCTACGGAATACACGAGAGATGCTACACCAGCTGAAGCCGCAGATGTGATGGATCTTACGGCACACTTGAAAGGTATTGAGAATCAGCTGGCTACGATCGAGCAGGTCAAACCTGATATTCACACTATAACCGGCGGTGAGGATGCAGCAGGCTTCTTCACGTTGACGGTAACTCCGATAAACGCAGCTTCTGTGAGAATTTTCCCAACGGGAGGTCCTGCCCAGATAAGTAAACAGGCTCCAAGTTTGGGAGCAGAAACACCGGACTTTGATGTGTTGAATGGGAATGAACTTCACTTCAACAATAACGGCGCTGCCACTGGGTTGTCGGGGCTTTTGAGCACCGGTGATACGGTTAATGTTGTGCTACAGCAATAATAAGGCAAGAGGGCTATGGCGAGCACGATTGAAGAAAAATTTGTAGTAGGATCTTTCGGCGGGATTATTGGCGCAGGAAATCTAAAACAGCCCGTTCGTGTGGCTTCGAATGTCCTCGTGGATACAGCCACAGGCGGTGAGATCTCGGTGGATGGTGTTGCTCTAACCACTGGAGATCGTGTTCTTCTAACCACTCAGGCCACCGCAGCTGCGAACGGTATCTACGTAGTCTCATCGGGTTCATGGTCAAGAGCTTCTGACTTCGACGGTTCTTCAATAGGTGATGTTCTTGGGAATACATTGATTCCTGTAGAATCGGGTACATTGTTCGCCGGTAAGATGTTTCGATTACTGGGTAGTGGTGTTCTAGTTGTCACTGTTAACGACATGAACTTTGAGCTCTTAGACTTAGGAGCAAAACATTTTGACGCGATCGTTCTGGGTTCAGATAACGCCGCTACGGACAAGATAAATATTGATGCAGCTATTGCAGCTGTAACCGCTTCAGCAACTGCGAAGAAGAGTATTCGTAGAGTTGGAACTTTTCGAATTGGGAATGCTGCATTAGCGGCATCTCCTCATGTTACTTTTGTGGATGAAGGTATTCTTTGGAATGTAGATACTACGGCACCCGCTGCATCCGCCTTTCACCGGGGAGCAGGTTGTGTTATCGAAGGGGCACATACCATTCGTAAGGAAGCGGGAACGCTCGGTTCCGGCGGGTTCTTTGATGGCGCTAAGTGGCACGATTTCCATATTGATGTAACGGCCAATGACATTGGAACCTTAGCTGTGTGTTCTGAAAAAGGTGCCGAGATACGAGGTACCGCAGATAATGCTTCGGGAAACAATCACGTTATCACAGTCAACGGGAGAGGTTCCAAAGTTTCTTATTACGGTATCGTTGATGAAACCGAGAGTGGTGGAACGGTAAATTTGAATGCCGAAGGTTGCGATTTCGAAGGAAGCTGTGAAACTTTAAATATGGACACGCAAACCACAGGTCGTGGTCGTGTGGTGAATCTTGTTCAAACAGGAGTGCTTAACGGTTCAGGTTGTTTTGAAGGTAATGTCAAAAATGTTTCGCAGACAGGTCTCGGTCAAGCAACGGTAAGTGGCTCGATCGGGAATCATACGCTCTCGTCAATATCTTCACGCGCTCACTTGAATTTTACTACTACGAGCCAGGATACGGTGATTGATTCGATCGCGTTGGCTGGTGGATCTAAGAAAGTGAGTATTACTGGCGTAGAGGCCGGTGATATACCAATCACTAACACTATGTCGAATTCAACATTAGAGCTGAATCTTACTACTGACACTGGTGAAACTTATACACAGCCTTTAACAATACCTCTCGGTAGTTCATCCGTGGGTCGGAACCGTGTGAAGATTCTTCGTTTACCTGGTTCGGGAATCAGTGCAGCTAATTCAAAATTGATTCTTATCGACGCTCGCTTCTGTCCAAATGTGGATGTTCAGCTAAAAGCCACAACTTCGGGTCTGGGTTCGGATGCGATTACGATCGGCGCTACCAATCTTTCGAGTGTATTTCACTGCACCTTGGAGACGTCCGGTGACAGTGTAACAATTTTGGACGGTGCAGCTGGGAATACCATACATGTTTATTCCGACACCGCGCCGGTTATCGGAGCCACGGCAGCCTTGAACAATGCCGTGATATGGCACAACACTGACGATGGTTCAATAACGAACCTCGGCACGGCGTAGGGATGACGGTTAATGCCAACGTACACAGTCAAACCAGATTTCATGACCGGAGACTATCCGGGAGTAGATGGAACACGGCTCCAGAAGATTCCTGTTCGTGTTGCGTCCACGGGATTTAACATAGATATTACGACTGGTGGATTTCTTACCGTTGATGGTGAGACGCTTGTTCTCGACGATCGTGTCCTCCTCAAAGATCAAACTGATCCAATTGAAAACGGCATTTATCTAGCCAAAGTGGGAACTTGGGTTAGAGCTGCAGATCATTCAACCACCACAGTTGGAGGTGTGAACGGCGGTTATGTTGTTCTCATTTCAGCAGGTGTGCTCAACGGAAATCGAACTTTCCGTTTGGACGGCCTGGTTACGATCACAGTCGATACAGATCCTGCAACTTATTCTTCATCTGGCGGTAGTGGAATTGGGGATGCGTCTGATGTTCCACTTGTTCCAGGATCAGATGCGGAGCAGATTCTCGGGGCCAATGAAGTTCAAACGGCTTTGGATATTCTTGCTCAGATATCAACAAGTGAAGACTATACTCTTGAATCAGCAACTCTCATTGCTAATGGCGCTGCTTTCGCTGCTACAGGTGTGACACTCAATGCGGGCCAGCGAACCATAATCATGTTGATCGCAAGTAAGGAATCAGCACCTTTTGCGGATGCCACCGACTTCGACGAGCTCTCGGAATTTACCATAGTCCACCGCGGGGATGTGGAACCCTTGATTGAGCCGACTGCAGGAATATCTGCCGGCGATGTCAGTGTGGATCCAGAAGCTTTTGTTTCTGCAATTGCGGATATTATCAGTCTAGGAACTGGTTTCCCCATGGTGAGCTTAAGTGCCAATAACGATGGAGGTACGGGTGGCGTGGCGCTACTCACAGTTACTTCCGACGGAATAGTAAGCGTAGGCCACGATGACAATGGAGGTGCCGCTGCAGGTAATGCAGTATTTGTAGTTTTCCAGCGGTTGGCTATTTCACCGAATGATCCGTTCTGGGATGTGTTTACACGCAATAACATTATTGTTGAACCCTTCGATACATGGAATGACACCTTTTGGAATGCCTTCAGTAGATCGGCTGAAATTACCGAGCCGTTTGATACTTGGGGTGATGCATTCTGGGGTGGCCGGACTTCACAGCTCGCCGAAGATTTTGAAGGTGTGTGGCCGTAGGGTAGGGAGAAAATATGCCAAGTATAGATTGGTCATCAAAAATAGGGACAGGCGCTCTGTCTATCGTTGCACATGCTGACAATGTTAGCCCATCCTTGATCGCTTTCATGAGCGGTAGCACCATTGCTCTTGCTCAGTTTGAGAGTGTAACGGGAGGGGATATTGGTGATTCTAGCGTCTCTACAGAGTCGCGTTATTTATGTTCCACTAATGCCAGTGATTGTAGCCTTTTCATGGCTTTGCGTTCTCAGTCCACTGCTGAGGACTCAGATCGTTATGAATGTGAAATCCTTTACAATTTACCGGGCGGTGGTGGTGTCGGTGTTATTGCCGATGTTACAGCTATTGTTCGCAGAGTCAATTCAACTGTAGCTACTACGCTTGGGTCGGTTGATGTTACAGGACTCATTCCTTCCGGAATAACTTTGAGCGGGGGCGGTACGCCATTTGGCGCTTTCGAAGACGATTACAATCGTTGGAAATTTGAGTGTGCCGACGTTAGCCCAGCGGAGGTTGCACTGCGTGTGTCTGTGGCTCCCAAAGGGACAACGTCTTATACGACGTTATTGGAAGTGTCGGATACGTCTGGGTCTAGGTTCAACAATACAGTGACGCCGAGCCGCTCCAGGTTTGGGTCAATCATTAGATCGCTCAGTAATAATCAGTTCAGAATTGATGATGTCCTCTTTGAGAGCTTGACGTAAGGGAAGGGTAAATGGCTGCAGTAGACTGGACAGGTCCAATCGGAACCGGCCCTTTGGCTGTAGTGACTGACGTAGATAACGTTAGCCCTACTGATGTCATGTTCTCTGATTTCGCTGGTGGAACTACAAAAACTCAATATGAAAACATTACAGGTGGTGACCAAGGCGATTCGGGCATAGAAGCTGAGATAAAGCTCGAATATGGGAATAACCAAGGAACAGGATTGTCTGCCTTTTTGGGTCTTCGCTCCCAATCGACTGCCGAAGATTCTGATCGTTACGAAGCTGAAATAAATTATCTACCTTCTGCGGGAGGTGGTGGTCCAGGTGCAATGGTCGCTCTTGACCTTTATATGCGCAGAATAAATTCGACGGTGGCTACCACGATAGCGTATAGGAGAATCGAACCTGCGGATTTCAATACCCACATACCTGCTGGAATAATTGTAGGTGGCGATGCTGATTTCAATCGTTGGCGCTTTGATGTCAAAGATGGTGCAGCTGGAGAAACACGTTTACGTCTAATGATAGCGCCCAAAGCAACTTCTTCATTTTCGACGCTTATGGAAGTGAGTGATACGGCTGCTGGAAGATTTGACAATTCAGTTACTCCGAGTCGCGGGCGATTTGGGGCGCTGACTCAAAAAGTGGTAATGGAAATGAGAATGGATGACGTTGAGTTCTTCAGTTTGCCATAGGAGAAAAAATGACGGTAAAAATAAATGCGAACGAAGACATGGTTGGTCCAGAGGGAGTGCTTGATGTTAGTACGTACACCGCTAATGCTCCTGATGATGTTGAATATGTGGTGTCTGAGGGGAAAGTAATTCTGAAGAAACACCCTTCATACCCGAGTTGGGACCGCTACAGCGATCAAACTTGGTTGGATCTAGTAAACAGTATTGAAAATCCGTAGGTAAAGAATGACGAATCGCGCAGAACAAATGCTTCCAGTACGACTCCCCAGTGATACTGCGGCTGAGGCTTTGTTAGGTAATAAACTTGTAGCTGGTGCGCAATATTTCAGAACGTCTGATGGTGTTATTCGTGAATATGATGGGACGGTTTGGGGTACGGTAGCCTCGGCTACGGTACTTGCTTACGGTGGATCTGGAGTCATCCCGAACGGAAAAGTGTTAGCCAGTGCTGGTTTTACACTTGTAAACGGTAACGAGTATTTAATCGCTATTGCTGCGAGTAACGATGCGGCGCCTATATTGGCTGCTGAAGTAGATGCCTCAGATGACTTCAATATTGTAACTGAAAGTTTGGAGAATCCGTACGTAGAGTTTGTCACGGCACTGAACGCTGGAACGGTGAATCCTTTGCAAGAAGGTGTAGCTGCTGTTTCACTAAAGATGCAAACAGTAGGTATTGGGAATCGTGATATCGTAGCTGCCTTTGCTCTAAATGATTTGAACGGGGGCGTCATTATCTTGCGTGTGCGTAATGATGGTGAAGTATTGGTTGGTCATGAAAATAATGGTGGTGCTTCCTCAGGTAATGGAGCGTTTGTCATATATGGACAAGTTCCAGTCACCTTAGACCCGCCAGATGTTTTTACTCTCTTTGGTGAAACCCCTCTTGATACAGAGGAGTTTGACGATTGGTTTGGGTCGTTTTTCTCCGATCTCACTCCAACTGAAGAGGTTAATGAAGAGTTCACCGATTGGCATGGAAGTTTCTGGACAGGAAAAACTTACAACGTTCTTACGACTGAAGACTTTGAGACGGGTTGGCCTACATAGGTAATTGATATGGCTGTAGAAGATTGGGATCAAGTTGGAACAGGACCGTTTCCGGTCATTGGTGATCCATTGTCTTTGGGGGATACATCAGATGTCTTCCAAGTTCTAACAAGTACCGATGTTTTCCTTCAATACGCTCCGGCTGGTGTAACTCACACAGACGAAAACTCGGGGATAATCCTCGACGCTAAACGCTTTGCGAGTACAAGTTCAGCAATTCTACAACTCGCACTCCGCGCTCAAGATGACACTGTGGCTGCTGACAGATACGTGTGCCAAATAATACTCAGTAACGGGACCGCAACCGCTTCTATAGTCAAGTATTTAGGAGGCTTGGTAGATTCGACTATGCTTGTGGCCACTCCTATATCCTATCCGCAGGGTCTGTCGACTGAGTATCAACGCTATAAGTTCGTGTGCATAACGAATCCGGTGGGCGGGGATGCGGAATTGAAGATTGATGTGTTCAATTTTACCACTCAGTTATTTGAGGAAATCGGCCGAGGCACAGACGCGGCTACTCCTTTAGGTGCTGGTAGGATTAGGGCAGGTACGTTGAGTTCTAATAGAGAAATTCGTATGGATCGAATTATTCCACTAGCTTTGTCGTAGGAAGACTGAATGGCTTTTGCAGATTTTACTATCAGCGGTGCGGATGCGGGCAGCGTGCTCGCGATTGCCGGTACACCCACCCCACCAAGCGGAACGTTGGCCGTCAGGTTTTTGGGTGAGGAGGAGATATTCCTCGAACGCACATCGATAGGGAACGTTCTAGATAGCTATATGGAGTTCCATTACCTAAGAGTCCCGTCAACAAACACCGTGTCTATGACGGCGAACTTCAGGAAACAAGGAGCTTTGGTTACGGATGATAGATATGAGCTCAATGTTACGTTGAATTCTTCTCCGGGTACAGGGTTAGGGTTAGTAACTGCACTTAGATACAACAGTACAGTGGCATCTACCTTAGGCTACTTCCTCAATACCGTAGGTCTTGGCCTTCCTAGTGGCGATAGTTATACGACTGATTATGCGCGTATGCGGTTGAGCTGCGCGGATTTCACTGATTTTGCGGGAACACGGACTCGTTTAAGGATGGAACTTTTCGATCCGGGTCCTTTGAATGACTTCGTTGAAGTGATGACTGTAGAAGATTGGGATCAAACAAACCGTATATCCACTTCTGGGCGCATGACGATTGGCGGGGCAGGTAATAGTACCGCAGGTCGGCAATGGAGATTAGACGATTTGATATTCGGAACCCTTACGTAACGAGATTGATATGGCAAGTGGAGACTGGAAACAATCTGGAGATGAGGGATACGGTACCGTATTTGGCCCCGGTTTGTTCATACAATCCGATGGTGTCACTCCTGAAATGTTTTTGATCCTGTCGGGTCCGCAGGACATCCAATACCAATTAGCTGCTGGTGGGTCAGATACGCTTATAGAAGATGGAGAGTTGGAATTTCTTCATCGTAGAATAGGTGGATCTACCAGTACAGGAACCATGGGTATATCGTTCAGGGTTAAAGCTGATGCGTCAGATGCCGACAGATACAGAGTTTTGTTAACTACGTCCCTATTAGGGACCTCTGTTACACCGCAGCTGCAACGATTCAATTCGACTGTTCTCACCACTGTATCTGGTCCTGGTGCCATTCCTTACCCGGACGGGATAACCAATGGTAACGGATGGCACAGGTTCCGGGTACGTTGGGCCGATACCCTCACCCCCGTCCCAGCCGTACGTATCGTGCTCGAAGTTTTTGATCCCGGCACCGGGTTGTTTTCGACTCTCATAAAAGTGGATGATCCATCTGCTAGCCGTATAACAGGTGCAGGCCGAGTCAGGTTCGGTGGTTCAGATGGCGGATCAAGTGGGAGAGACGCGCTGATTGATAGCTTCATCGTAAGGAGCTTGAGCTAATGGCAGACTTAGGTGTATTTCCAAACGAAGCAGCCGCGGCGGCGGGGGCCAAGAACGGCATCCCGGTAGTCGGGGACTCCTACTTCGACTTTACCCTGCAACGCAAACGTGTTTTTGATGTGAACAAAGTATGGGTCACTCAAGATGCTCAGCCGGAATTTCAATTGATTGCTTCTGGTATTGTAGCCAATGGTTCAGCTCAAGGACTCATTGACATATTGCAGGCTCTTCCCGCTAGAGTTGATTATCTAGTTACAGTAGCTGCAAGTGATGATTCGGCGTTGTTTACCATTGAAGAATTCGCTACCAAGGATCAAGTGACTTTTGTGTCGGATCGTTTTGGCGAACTTCTCATTGAACCCACCCAAGCGATAGTTGGAGGTAAGACCCAACCGTCCGTTGGTAGAGCCGTAGCTGCCGCATTTCAAATGAGTGAAACAGGGACTACTCAAGGAGTGCTGGCTAGTATTACTGCGCAATCAGACGTCAATGGTGGAACTGCCACACTCACTGTCAGTGCTGATGGACGTATTCAGATAGTTCATGATAATAATGGGGGGCTTGCCTCTGGCAATGCGGCCTTCCAAGTATATGGACGGCCTCCATTCGTCTTGGGCACAGACTTTTGGGCACAGTTCGGTGTGAACATCATCACTGATGACACTTTCGACGATTGGGGTGATGCATTTTGGGGAGGCAAGATTGTCGGGAATGAGATCACTACTCCGTTTGAAGGCTTCGGCGACACATTCTTTGATGGCAAGGCTGTGGCGAACGAGGTAACCGACAATTTTGATGGCTTTGGAGACACTTTTTGGGGCGGCAAGGTAGTGACCAATGAACTAGCGTTGGACCCCTTTGAGTCTGCAGTACACAGCGATACGCTATTTGAGGTGACATTAACCCCAAGTTCAGTAGCGACAGAAAATTTCGACGACTTCGGTAATACGTTGTTTGACGTGACACTGACCCCAAGCTCAGTCGCCACCGAGAGCTTCGACGACTTTGGAGACACGTTCTGGTCGGGCAAGACCGAGGGTGTCCCTCAAGATACCGAGGATTTTGAACCGGCAAGCTGGCCCGGTACTATGGATGTTCACGAAGATACTGCAGGTGGCGCTTCAATAAGTGATGGAGATGCAGCCGCTGGAAACCGTGTCTTTGGGCAGCAGGCTATTGGAGCAGGCCCAACTGCCGATGCGATAATATTCATACAAAATATAGGAACAGGTCCTGTACATCTTGGAACGCCTACACTCAGTGGGACTGACGCTGGGGAGTTCGGACTTGATACAACTGGATTTGTGAACGCGCTGAATCCAGGTCAGAGTACAACGTTTGAGGTATTCTTCGACCCAACAGCTATTCAGGTGTCGGCGGCTACAGTGAATATAACGACGGATGATCCGGCTATTACTGGTGATTTCACTTTTGACTTATCAGGTGAGGGTATAGCCTAAAATGGCGTTTGGTGACTTTACACAAATTGGCGGCACTGATTTCGTTGCCTACGACCTCTCGGATATTCCTCCAGGTGGCTCTGGCACAAACGTGCTAGGGCTTGTGGATTCGACCGACGGGCAAGGTTTCACCAGCGACGAGGAAAATCACCTTCAAAGCGATGTCCTGGCCGCTTCCCAGACGAACGTGCGTATTAAGGCGTGGGTGAAGATGCTGTCGCATACTGGAGGAAGTTCGGCCAGGCGGACAGAGATGAAGTTCATATCCCACTGCCAAGACGACACACTCGGTGCGGACAGATATGAAGGACGTATTCGGCTCGTAGAAGCCGGCGGAGGCCCGCTCATGTCCGCGCAAATAGTGCGAGTGGACTCTGGTCAAGACGCCGTTCTTTCTACCACCTTGCAATTGGCAGATACGGTGCTCGTTCCCAATGCTCCGGATGACTGGAACTATTGGAGTTATGAGACATTTGTAGATAGCGGACAGACACATATACGCTTACAAGTAGCATCCAGCGTTATCGCTACTCCGCAGATTATCCTGGAATGCATAGACGGCAGCGGCAATCAACATGGGGCGGGTCGCGTTCGGGTGGGCGGTAGGATAAACTTCACTAGCGGGTCAGATGTCAACTACAGACTTCTTGTGGATGACTTGGAATTGGACACCCTGACCTAAGGAGATGTAGATGGCAAATACAGACTGGTTGGACATCGGAGATCATACGAGCGCGATAGCCAATGAAACTCATGGCGTCGGTGTGATGTTCGACGACGACGCGCAGAGCGGTGACGGTGTATTTGGCTGGAATGGCGGATCAGACGTATTGGACCCCTTATTAGCAGGGCCGGCATCATTCATTCAAAATGAATCTATAGGGACGGCAGGCGACGTCGGGGACGTACGAATTCAAGTAAAGATGAAAATCAACAGAATAGCCAATGGGGGGTCAGGTAGGGACGCTGCCGCCCACCTTGTAGTTGGTGCTCAAAGTGACGTTCTTTTGGCAGACATGTACGAAGCCATGATCAATATGGATATCGGCGCTGCGGCACAAAATACGTTCGGTATGATAAGGCGTTGGAATAGTGGAGTAGCTACAACTTTAGTGGCGACGAAACCCATACTCGGAGCCACATTCTTTTTGAATGGCCTCAACTCTTGGAATGACTACCGGTTCGAGCGAGCCGTGGTTAGTGGTCAAGTACACCTGCGTCTAACTATGTCGGACGATGGTTTTACGACCAAAAGAACCATTATGGAAACCATTGATGGGAGCGGTAGTGCCATAACCGGTGTCGGGAAAGTGCGTTTGGGTGCCACAATTGATAATGGCACGTTCCTCGGTGCCCAAGTGCTCATGGATGACCTTGACATTTCCACCTTGGCGTAAGGAGATATTGAAATGGCGAATACAGATTTTACTAGGGTGGAATATGTACCTGGGGCCGGAAATATTTCTGGCGGTGTTGTGTTCAGTGAAGAGGTTCAAAGCCCTCCAAATGTTCTTGTTGCTACGGTTGACAATGACACCACTGCTCCTAGTTACGTATGGTATCAATCGATAACCAATGGCGGTTCTGGGTTTGAGAATCATCAAGTTGACGTAAAGTCGATCCCCGAAAACGGCGCAGGCACAGATAATGACCAAATGGCTATGCTTCTGTGCGTCGGATGCCAAGGTGTAACGGGTAATGATGATAGGTACGAATTCAGGCAAAATTTGAGTACCGATAACAGTATTATCAATCTCGCTGGGCAGAATCTTAACTATCTGGAAATCGTGCGGGTAGTCGGTGGTGTTGATACCGTCTTAATTCGCATGCCTCGTATATTGTTGCCCGGCGGTAATAAGCTTTGGAGGCGTTGGAGATTCCAGAAATTCACAGACGGAGCGGGCGTACGCCTGCGAGTAGAGTTTGCCCCAGACCCTTTCACCACCTTTACTACGGCATTGGAAACTGAAGATACTGATGCCGCGCGTATCGTTTCTCCCGGAGAAATTCGTGTTGGCGGAAGGGCAACCGGGCCTGCTTCTTTTTTTAACGGTGCGTTGTTCGACGACATACTCGTAGATTCGCTTTCATAAGAGAACCATGGCAAACATTGATTGGGAAAATATCGAAGCAAGCGTCGGCGGGGTTACTCTAGCCGATGACTTTGTGACTTCTCCGAACGTGTTGGCGATAGGTGGAATGCGCATTGGTAGTGGCGTAGACGTGTTTGGACAATTTCAGCATGTGACCGACGGCGTGTTGCTCAACCAACAATTGGAAACTTGGACACGCCAAGATCATGGGGCTCAAACAGATAACGAGGATGTGCATACCTTGTTGATTGTGGGAGCCCAGGGGAACTTGTTCGCAGACGATAGGTATGAAGTCGATATTTCATCCGACGTGGCGGCCTTGGGCGACCCGGTCAGTCTGGTACTAAAGAGAGTGATAGGCGGGGTACCGACTACGCTGTTCTCCGATGCGGCCTTTGTGCCGGCTAATGGCTTGTTCAACTTCACCAGATACCGCGTTCAAAAGGCTGAAGATACTACGGCTGGCGCTACCAGAGTACGCGTGCAGCAGTCGTCCGATGGCATTGCATTCGACACGATAGTGGATTTTTCCGACACTGACGCGTCCAGGATAAATACTCCAGGATTTGCGCGATTAGGAAATGTGATCGATGGAGGTAGCGGTACGTCAGTTGAGCTGCTTAGGTCGTTCTTTGATAACGCCCAAGTGTCAGAATTGGTTATTTAGGAGAGATTGTGCAGCACGGAGAAGTATGGAAACCGACGCCAGGTAGCCCTCCTACGCAAGTGCAGTGTGGGTGTAGCAAGTTTCCAGTAAAACGCCACAAGGCTAAGGATGGTGATGTGTATTACTTTTTCCTTGATGGTAAAAAGGAAGTTATCCAATTGCCTCCTAATTGGAATCCTATTGAGGATGCGGTATGGCAGGCTCTTCCGGGAATTTAATCTGTATTCCATAAGGAGATTTATGGGAAGAACAACGAATCTAATTCGTGACTTCCTTCGCCCTTTGGTAACGCCAGTGGCTTACTGGTGCGGAATTGGTAAAACAACAATTGCAAAAAACGATGCTGAAAAAGGGTGCCCCTTTATCGTGGTGGGGCTGATAGAAGGAATATCGGTAGAGGCATCCTTAGGCGGTAAAATAGTAGGTAAGAAAGATCATCGACACTACGTAGCCTCATTTACGCCGATGGAGCTCAAAAGAGCAGTTGAGAGAACCGTGGAGAATGAGCATAACGTTCCTGATGAACTGAAAGGAATGATTTATGATGCCCGGAAAAGATAAATACGAACCTGATGAATCTGAGCAGCGTCCTCTTGAAGATGAGGGTCCAGAATTGGATCCTGATGAGGACTGGGAAGAGGACTATTGGGAAGAAGAGGATGAAGGCCCAGAAGTGATCATTATAGATCACAGTGGAGATTCAGCCTCTTCTGGCGATGATGATATGCCTTTCTGGCAAACTTTCACACTATCTGTTGTAGGGCCGCTATTGTTGATTATAGTGGGAGCTTGGGCGAAGCGTAAATTTTCCAGTAAGTCAGCTTCAAATCCTGCAGAGGAAGACAGGCCAAAGTCTGAGAAAACACAATACCGAAGGCGCTAATGGCTATTGATTGGTTTTCCATTCTGGGACAGGACAATAACGGCAAGGAAATAGATTGCCTCGTTTGTAATGTGTTGGAAGGAATGAAAACAATAGAAGGTTGGCCGGATCCAGATTTGGATGGTGAGGGACTTCGGCATATGATGCTAGATGAAGCCCGTTTGCATGGAATAGATCAGCCTTTCAGCGATCATGCGGCCAATGTGGTTGGTGCGATAAACGCGTTTGTGAATTCACCTAACTCTTTCATGGAGCATCCTCAAGCTTTCGAAAATTTTGTAATGACATTAGGTGGGCAAGCTCCAGATCCTGATGTTTACGAATTTCCAAGTTTGTCATTGATCGCTCGAGGTTTTGTCGAAATGAAAAGAATAGCCGAGGTGTTAGGTATTCCTCTTGAGTTTGCCCCTGGTATAAGTGTATACGTATGTATGTTGGCAGGTAAAGAACACCTCGTAGGATTACCTGAGGTTTTGGCTGATTTCGATTGTGAATCATCTATTTTGGATCAAGCCAAGACCAAGCAAGCTCGAGAAATGGCTAAGGTTCTGGTAGCTAGGCCTGGCGAATTTGAGGATCTGAGAGATTTTGAGGATCCAGAAACTTACTCGGCTGCTCGATTCGCAGATATAGAGGTGTATGCTCGTGGATGAAATGGTGAAACAAGCAATATTCGGCCTTCCCTCGAAGAATATGAGGCGCGCGCTCGGGTATAGTGAACATCATCCCTTAGAAGCGCTTTCATACGGAATTTTGACAGCCAGCGAACTCGGACATATGTCTAAATCGCAACACCCTGCGATAACCAAACTTTTACCCTTACTTTCGGCCGGCGTATTAGCTCGTTGGGGTTTGGGTCATGCACTTAAGGTTCCTCAAGTGCGTAAATCATTAAAAACACTGAAGAACACCCTCGGGAGGTAGATATGCGTATTTTCGTTTTGGTAACTCTGATGTTCGCTATGATAGGTTGCACCTCAACTCAACAATCAGCTGAAGACTTGGCCGAACGTCGGCGTTTGGAAGCCGAGAATAGAGAGCTAAGATCTCGGCCTCTCAATTTGGAGACAAAAGACGGTAAACTGGAGATCCCTCAGCCTTTACGTGTCACGATCGAGAATCCTGAGGATATAGGTGCAGCTGTAGGTGGCGCTCTGAATGGCCCGAAGGCACCTGTGAGCGACGACAAGCAAGAAGATGATGCTGAGGAGTCAGATGACAAAGAAGAAGGATTCTGGGCGTCTGTAGGACGTTGGATAAGGAACTTCGCCACAGCTATCACACTCACTTTATTAGGTGTAGGCGTACTCCTCTTCTTCTCCCTCTATAGAATCTTCTACTACCTCGATAAATTACCACCCCAAGGTGATTTGAACCAATTACGTGTGACCATCAAGAAGATTGATAAGTTCTTCCTGAACTGGGCCTACAAGCTTTATCGAATCCGTCATCCTGAATAAGCATAAAACGTTTGCAACAAGGATAAGAGGGACTCGATATGGCTGGACCATCACCGTTATTTTCAGGCACTCCCGGCAATCGCCAGGACCTGTTGTCATTGCGCCAAAATTACCCTTCGCCCTTCTTCTCGTTATCCGATCAGTACATTCCTTCAACTATGAAAGAACTGTACAGATGGGCAGTATATGCTTATACAGTAAATCCTCATGTTTACCAAACTGTTCGTAAAATGGCGGGTTACGTAACGACGGAATTGGTCTACTCCGGCGCCGGTAATAAATCCAGCAGTTTTGAAGCGTGGAAAAATCTGATGGAGCGGAAGCTCAAGGTGAAGCGAATGGAGAGAATGTATCTCCTCGACTACTTCACTTACGGGGCTGCTTACGCCATGGTTATGTTCCCGTACGAGCGATATCTCGAATGTCCAAGCTGTCAATCTAAGCACAAATTGGACAACGTCGATTGGGAGCCTCAGGATCTGGCCTTTATAGCACAATGCACAAAAGACGGTTGTGATTACAAAGGCGAAATGAAAGCTCAGGATAGAGATGTCAAGAGCTATAACAAGCTCAAGCTGATTCGTCTGAATCCTCGATATATTGATCCGATTTATGAAGACATCACGGACAGTTATATGTACGTGTACGTCATTCCGAAATTTGTGGTGGCACGTCTGAAATCTCAAAACCCCGTAGTGTCAAAGACGTACATGTCGAAGATTCCTCTGGCGGTTATTGATGCGGTAAGAAAACAAGAGAATGTGAAGCTGGAAGAAGATCAGATTTTTCACTTCAAATGGGACTCACTTTCACGGGACGACAACTCCCTTGGCGAAGTTCCACTCATGCCTATTTTCAAGTACCTGTGGTTATTCCACACACAATGGAGAGCTCAAGAAGCTCTAGCGGTCGAGAACATCAATCCTTGGTTGATGGTAAGTCCTGCTGCAGGTACTACTATTGATCCCATTAAGACGTACAACCTCCAACGTTGGAGGATTGAGATGCAGCGTAACATTGTTGCCTGGCGTCGGGATCCAAACCATATTGCCTTAGCCCCATTCCCGGTGAACCAGGTTCAGCTGCGCGGTGAATATCGCAATCTAAACAATATGGATTCGATGAACATGATTGCGGACATGATGACCGTAGGTCTGGGCGTGACACCGTCTTTCCTCAAAGGTGGCGCATCATATTCGAGTGCTAGCGTTGAACTCCGGGTGCTTGAGAATGATTTTCGGAATGTAACCCTTTTGCTGGATGAGTTTATAGATTGGCTTACCAATCTTCTTCGTCGTTTTTACAATCTTCCTGCTGAAAAAATACACCATCAAGAATTTAAGATGGCAGACGATATCCAGCAGAAGCAAACGGCAATGCAGGCGATGCAGGGTGGATTGATTTCAAAAGAAACTACAGTAGCTGAATTGGGCTATAATGCTGAAGTTGAAGAAAAGAAGATTAATGAAGAACTGAAGTCTGAGAATAAAAAGATCAAGGTGCAAAATCTTGAGCAAATCAAAGCTCAGAATGAAGCGGCGCGTGAAAACTTCATTATGCAGACTGAGAGCATGGTTGTTCAGCAGCTTGCTCAGGAGAAATTGACGGCCGGTGAAGTTCCTGATATTCGAGCTCTTTTTGAACAAGTCGGTAGAAATGAACATAAGAAAATAGCACCGGGTTCAGTAGATGTATCGGAAATCGATATGGAACCTCAAGAGCAAGGACTATCCCCTGAACAAGTGGATATTCGAGCTCGCGCATTCCTTAGGGGTCGCGCATCTCCGACATTACGAGAAAATGAGTTGATTCTGATGGAAGCGAATAACGCTACGCCTGAAGCGAAGCTGACGGCTAGACGGATTCGTGAACTTATGCGCGAGATGAAACAGCAAGCAGCAAATACTGCAGCTCTTACTCCTGCGAAACAAAAACCAGGCAAACGCTCTGCCGGAACAGCGGTGGAGTAATGTATGAATGGTATCACTCCAGAGATGGCAGAGGCCTTATCAGGGGACGACCTTGATGGTGTAGCCGGCCTTCGAATGATCGATCTAATCGATATCAGTACCGCTTGGGGAAAAGACAAGTGGGCTTATTATCAAGCTTCTCATGAACTTAAGCTCATAACGATCATCAGTTGGGAACTCAAAGGGCGCACCGATATCGTCTTGCACTATCGAGATCCGCGGATAAGCAAAAATCTATGGCATGCTCGGTATGAAGTCAATCTCCGGAAGGCATACACCGCATCGAAAGATATCAGTAAAAATGATTCGTTTGAAGAAGATGTGTTATCGGATCTAGGAGACGCTACCCCGCCTAAGAAGGTCGCAAAGAAGGTAAAAAAGAAGCCCGCGTCTAAGAAAAAAACTACGACTAAGAAGGTTTCGGCTAAAAAGGTAGTAAAGAAGGTGACAAAAAGTGACGGGAGTGCCTGATTCTTTCTCCATCCAAACAGTTTCCCCAACTCTTGGAGAGTGTTCGCCGTGCGGTGGAACGTTCATTCCCTATTCAATCGAATAAATATCGACTGGAAGTAACAAATCTTAAGTATTCCAATCTTGGACAAGCCAATTCTGTTCGTCGATATGCTCAAGCAAAATTGAAAGATGGCAGTCATACTGTCACGCTTACAGGCGACGTCAAGATGGTGGATCAGGCTGGAAAAGTCATTGACCAAAAAAGAGATAAGGCTATTGCCGTAGTTCCAGCTGTTACAAAGTTGGGAACATTCATGCTGAACGGTAAGGATGTTCAGATTGTAAATCAGGTCCGTCGTCGTCCAGGTGTTTATACGGGTCCACAAATGGACGGCAATGTTTCAGCTCGGATAACCACAGCAGGTGGTGAATATAGGATCATAGTTGATCGTGAGAAATCCAGAATGCTGGTAAAGATCCGATCAAGACACTTTCCGCTTTACACGTTGCTCCAAGCATTAGGTGCAACAGAACAACAACAGAAGGAGGCATTGGGAGACTATTACGAGCAAACAAAAAGTGAATCTAATCCGAATATACAGATGCCCGAAATGCGGAACCTCTTACGTAGGACAGAAGCTATCGAGGATCCTGCAACCGAGATACGTGAATTCTTTGAATCAAAACCTATGGATGCTGGAGTGAACCAGCAAACACTAGGTGGTAAGTACGGAAATATTTCTCTGGATGCAGTAATCGCGGCAGCCAGAAAAGCAAGAGACGTAACCAAAGGAGAACGCGAACCGGATGATATGGAATCAATGGCCTTCAAAACCATTCATTCCGCTGAGGACCATATTGCCGAGCGTCTTGAAAAGATTCGCCCGCAAATCCAAGGTCGTATCAAGTATATGATGGAAAAGACTGGTACAGTTGACCGAGCCTTGCCCATCTCTATGTTTAGTCAGCCGATAATTGGTTTTTTCACTGCAAGCTCGTTGTCCCGCTATTCGGGCCAGATGAGTCCTCTCTCTATCCTGTCTCAAAACCTACAAACCACAGTTATGGGTGAGGGTGGCATCCAATCTGATAGAGCTATATCAGATTCCCTCCGTACTGTGCATCCATCCCATATGGGAGTCTATGATCCCTCTGCTACGAGCGAATCGTCTCAGATCGGAATCACGAACCATCTGGCATTAGGAGCCTCGAAAGAGGGCAACGAGATTGTAGTGGAAGTAATCGATGCGAAGACTGGTAAACGCATCAAGGCCTCAACAGTCGAATTAGGTAAGTCTGTGTTGGCATTTAGTGATTCTTACCAAGACGGAAAGTGGAACACGGATGATGATGGTAAAGTTTCAGCGATCGGTGAATCGCGTCGTCAGTTACTTGTCGATCCTAAGGAAGTGGATTACATACTTCCCGCGGCAGCTAATATGTTTTCTGCGGTCAGCGCTCAAATTCCTTTCATTCAAAATAACTCAGCTAACCGAGTATTGATGGCGGGACGGCACATGGAACAAGCATCGCCTTTGGTGGATCCTGATGCGCCAGGTGTTGTGGCTACAGTAAATGGAAAACCTGTAAACAAGATTCTCCATGATGAATTTCAAGAGAAGTCTCCGGTAGATGGTGTTGTCGAACAGGCGCGCACCGATAAAATAATTATACGTGGATTAGACGGCGGTAAACACGTCGTAGAGATCCATGATTCGTACCCTCTCAATGATGGAACTTGGTTGAAGCAGCGGCCATCTGTTGCTGCAGGTCAACGTATCAAGAAGGGTCAATCTCTAACAACAGATAACTTCTCGGCCAAAGGCCAGTATTCAACTGGTAAGAATCTTAGGACGGCTTTCATGCCCTGGAAAGGATTGACGTTCGAGGATGCGATGGTAGTCAGTGAGACTGCGGCCAAGAAGCTCACCTCGGAGCACATGTATGAATTACGAATCGATAAAGAACCAGGTATCAAGGTCGGATTCGCAGGACTTGCACCTCTTCATGTCAGTGGACTTGGAAACATCTCCGCCTTCAAAGGAGATCTTCCTCGTGTGGGATCGAAGTTCAAAGAAGGGGATGTTGTTATCCCTGCAGTCGCCGAACGACACGTTGATGCCACAACAGCTGAGGCTCGTGGAGCAGCTAAGCTTAGACGCCCTTTCACAGATGCATCTGTAAGATGGAAAGAACCGTATTCAGGAATCGTAAAGCAAGTTGTTGACACGCCCAGATTTGTCAAGGTTCTCATGGAGACCAATGAGGCTCTTCAGTCGGGTGACAAATTGAGCGGGCGCGCGGGAAATAAGGGCATTGTGAGTGCCGTGCTCCCCGACTCAGAGATGCCGAAAGATTCTAAGGGTAAACCTTTCGAAGTTTTATTCAATCCAATGGGGACGGTTGGAAGAGTAAATCCAGGTCTGATGTACGAAGCTGCAGCTGGTAAATTAGCAGAACAAACAGGTAAACAATACGCGATAGAAAGTTTCGATCCTGAATCCAGTTTAGACAAGGTGCGTAAAGATCTTCGATGGCATCGAATGAACGATACGGAAACCGTAACTGATCCAAATACCGGTGATGTACATGAGGACGTCGGTGGAGGGGTAGTCAATTGGATAAAGTTGAAACATTCGATTCACAAGAAATGGTCTGCTAGATCAAACGACGGATATACTCGTGAGGAACGTCCTGCCAAGGGGCGTCCTACCTCAGCTCAGTCCGTCGGCCCTATGGAGATGTATTCTTTATTATCCAACGGATCAACGGAATTCGTAAAGGATGTATCTCGATTGACCTCAAATCGGAATGATAAATATTGGACAGCTTTACAACTAGGTCAACCTACACCACCACCTGAAACACCCTTTGTGTTTGACAAGTTCAAGGCCCACCTTGCAGGTGCAGGTATCAATGTGGAGCAAGATGGAAACAATGTCAAAGCTACACCTTTTACCGATCATCAAGTTATGAAAATGTCGAAAGGTGAGATAACAAGCCCACACACGGTTCGTGCGAAAGATCTGGAGCCCGAAAAGGGAGGCTTGTTTGATGAGCAGCTAACCGGTGGATTTCAGGGAGATCATTTCAACCATATCACATTGGGTGAGCGGATTCCTAATCCTCTTTATGAGCGTCCGATCGCGTCCATTCTTGGACTCACAGCTAATAAGTATCAGGCTTTGGTTACGGGAGCTGCCTCGATCGAGAACACGTTTGAAAACTATTCTGGGGCAAAAGGGAATCTTACTGGTGGTCCTGCGGTGGAATATTTGCTTTCTAAAGTTGACGCCAAGAACATGACACAGCGTCTGCAACGGAAACTTTCCGGTGCTAACAAGACAGAGAAGCCAAAGATCCTCAAGCAGCTCCGCTATCTAGGTGGTCTCAATAGACTTGGTATGAAGGCTGATGAAGCCTACATGACAAAGAACCTGCCGGTTATCCCTGCCCGCTTCCGACCGGTCTACAACAACAATAGCGGTCAACTCGTAGTATCTGACCCCAACCACGTATATAGAGAGGTCATGCTAGTAAATGACCAGCTCAAGAATCTCAAGAACCTGGAGGTAGACGATGAAGGTTTGCAGAATTCAAGGGAAGGTCTTTACTCTGCCGTCTCTGGAGCCGTCGGTATATCAGAACCCCTTACCCGGAATAGAGAGTTTAAGGGTTTCATCTCAACGATCGCCGGCAAGCGGAACAAGACCGGACTCTTTCAAGGCAAAGTCATTCACCGCCCAGTTGACCTGTCAGGCAGGTCCACCACCATCCCTGACCATAAGCTTGGGCTCGACGAAGTCGGGCTTCCTAAGAACATGGCTTTCAAACAGTATTCGCCTTTTATCATCCGTCGCCTGGTACGTGCTGGGATGGACCCGTCTAGTGCCAAAAAGAACGTTACGGATCAAACTGACGCCGCACTAAGAGCTCTTCAAGAAGAGATGAAGGAACGCCCGGTAATCATGAACCGTGCGCCCTCCCTCCATAAATTCTCTACCGTCAGTCTTATGCCGAAGCTTACGGATGGCCTTGCCATCAAGTCGAATCCATTGATTGTCTCAGGTTTGAACATGGATCACGATGGAGACACCGTAGCCGTGCATGTACCGGTGAGTGAGAAAGCGCGTGTTGAGGCTTTAGGAAAATTACCGTCAAAGAACTTTATGGCGCCTCGTACAAAATCGGTAATGCATACTCCGTCAAAAGAAATGCTCCTAGGTATTTATCTCATTACCAAGCCTCGTAAGATGACAAGCGTTGTGGTAAAGAGTGCAACCGAAGCCCTACAACTTTTCCGAGATAAAAAGATCAGGATCAATGACGGTATTATTTACCGAGGAAACCGAACCACGGCCGGACAGTTCCTCATGCGCGGTGTATTTCCTCCAGATATTCAGTGGGATTTTTCTAAGCCGTTGGACGGCGGTACAGTTCAGAATCTCATAAACCAAACTGGAGAGAAGCATCCAGAGGCGTTAGGCGCTGTCCTAAATCAAATTAAGGACATCGGTTTCAATTACGTCACAGCTCTTGGGTTCTCGGTATCTCTAAAGGATCTAGATTTTGGAAAGAGTCATCGTCAGAGAATTCTTCGTAATCTGGTAAAGAACGTTCGACGGTTTGGACCGGATGAAGCTTACAAACGCGGAATTAGTGATCTAGAAAAACTTATGGATGACAACAAAGAAGGTAACCGCTTTGTTGAGATGTCTGTCGACGCTAAGGCGATCGGTAAGAAAGACGCTGTTCGTCAGCTGATTCTTGCCCCAGTGGCCTTTCAAGATAATAAAGGCAAACCTGTTCCGGTGCCGATTGATAGATCCTACGCCGAGGGATTGAAACCTTCACAGTATTTCGCTTCTTTCGCAGGTGCCCGAACAGGTCTCGCTGGTAGAGCTTTAGGTACACGCGATACAGGAGCTTTCTCTAAAGAATTGCTCAATACCACTCTGGACGTGAAGGTTACCATACCCGATTGCAAAACTCGTAAAGGCATTATGTTACCTATCACTCATAACGATGTGCTCGATCGTTACGGTATTGATGCGCCTTATCATAATAAATTGATCACAACAGAAGTTATCAGTTCTCTCCGTAAGAAACACCAATCGATGATTAGGGTTAGATCTCCGATGTACTGTGAAGCCTCAGATGGTGTTTGCCAGATGTGCTCAGGTCTCAATGAAAACGGTAATAAACATTCTCTTGGGTATCATATAGGTGCAATGGCAGGACAAGCTATTGCTGAGCCTACTATGCAGAGTGTGATGCGTGCTTTCCATTCAGGAGGGGCCGTTGGTGGTCAGGAATTAGGGTTCAAGCGAATCTATCAAGTTATGTCTTTACCCAATCAGATGAAGGGTCAGGCTCCGATCGCTGAGAAAAGCGGTATCGTGACGAATATCCAGAATGCACCTGGACATGGTTGGAATGTGGAAATTGAGGGTAAGAAATATTTCATCCCGAAAGAATTAGGGATATCCGTCAAAAACGGCCAGCATGTAACCGCAGGTACTAAGTTGTCCAAAGATGGAGTCGTTCATCCAGTGAAACTTACCGAAGTGGCAGGTATTGACAAGGGTCGAACTCAACTCATAAGTGATTTAAACGAAGCTTATCAGGATTCTGGCATAAGTGTACGTCAAAGAATTTTTGAAACTGTAGCTAAACCGATGACGGATAAAGTGAAAATAATAGACCCTGGTGCGGCTTCTTGGAAGTATGGTGTAACTGACGGAGAAGTCCTGTCAGCTAATGTGGTCGCAAAGTACAATCGTAATCTGCCGGCAGGCCAACGTATAAAAGCAGATCCGGTAATGCTGGGCATAAAACAGGTACCATTTGCTAGAGGGGACTTTATTTCTCCTTTGATGCATCAACGTCTACCTAAGCACCTATCAGAAAGTGCTGCGCTTGGTAAGACCACTGATGTTTCGAAGGGTAGTCCTATAGCACAATTTGCTTTTGGATTTCCCGGTGAAAAGGCTAAGACGTAATGTTTGACGGTAAAATAGGAACGATACGTCAATATCTCTCAGATGAGAATTCTTACATCGTAGATATTTTCAACGGCCCAAAAGGAGGGACAGCTCGTGCTGTGCAGCCCTGCGGTATATTTACACCATATCCTTCTGGTTCCCAAGTAGTTTTGCAACGATACAACACAACAACATGGGTAATTCTCGGAGAGCTTCCTCGTCCAAATACTACCGGAGAATCACCACCTACGGATGCTACAGATGCAGCCATATCATCTATATTGAAGCTTGCTCTCGATCAGAATGTATTACCCCCTGAGGTTGCATCTTATCGAACACTTAAACGTTTATTGCAACCTGGGGATATTTTCCTCGGTGATAATGATACCCACGTCCATAAATTACGGAATGGTTCGCTTATAATGCGTGCAGGAGCTTCAGCGCTTCGCTTCTTTAGTGCGCCAGGTAGGACAATCACGGACGTTTGTCGTAAGTTTGGTATTTTAACGCCAGGTGTTACCTTCAACGCTGGTGTAGAAGACCCCGATATAACAGAGCCTTTGAATTCTTTCAAAAGGCCTATTCCCTTTTTTCGATTTACACACAGTTCCAAACCCAAAGACGTTACCGATGCTACAAAAACAACGGTTCAATCGTTTGAAACGGGCGGTGTAGATATTACGGTCGGTCTCTTCATAAAAATGCTGGCGGATGCGCTCGCAGGTAAAATTCAATTTGATTCCTTACCAGGTGAACTGGCAGATTCTGAAAATTTTAACATCATCGATGCCCTGAACGGTCTGAATATAAATCCAACCGGAATATCTCTGGAAAGAAAACTTTCAGAGCTGGGTTTCAGCGTGCGAATAACAGATGCTGGGATTCAACTCGCTGCTGGAGAAACAGGGATCACAATTACGCCAGTTGGGGTAACACTGAATTCACCTTTGTTGACTCGAGGTGGTGATGTTTCGGCAGTTGATCCGGCTACAGGTGCGATAACTCGTACAGTATCGGCGTCTTTATTGGAGCAAATAGATGGGGAGACCCGAAATTCCGTAGAGAATGCTTCTGCAAACATTTTGAAGGCTGAAACGGCCGGCGGGAACATATCAAAGACAGAAAAAGCACCGATTATCACCAAATTGATCGATGGTCAGCTTGTTTTGACCCTGAATATACCTACGGGAGCAGCTCCTATTGTCGTGATAAACACAGCAGATGGGCAGCCTGCCTCCATAAGAGGGGATATTGATGTACTAGGTAAGTTGACGGTTGGGAAAGTGCCGGTGAAACTGGAAGGCACACCATAACGTATACCGTTAGCAGATGGATGTGAGGAATGACGATATGACCAAACAATCAATTTTTCTTAAACCTGCGGAAGTGCTCACCAAGTTGGCGGGCATAGAGATGGGCGATGATTCGTTAAAGTGGGAACAAGAGATAATTGGGCATCTTCATGAGGCTCATCCATATTTGCAGTCCGATACCATCCAAGTGAAGTTCAACAAACGAAATGAGCCTGAGAAGACTGCTACGGGTGATATTTTCATCGATAACAAGATCGATATTCCGTTCGTTATCGACAAAGGAGAACTCCAACCTCTGGATATGTTCATGCACGGTGGAGACCTCTTACCGATGAACAGACGGACAGTCATGCAGGCTCTCCAGGATACGAACTTTGGGACATCTATCCCTGCGGGTTCTGGCGAGACAGCTGATGTATTCAATACGAATGCGATTCCACCCTTTGATGGGAAATATACTTTTGCCAGTTTACTTACGTACGGTCAGCTGAAAGAGGCTGAAGCCATTGTGTTGCAAAAGGGTCGAAAATACCATATGGACCCCGAGACCGGTGAGAGTGAGCTCGAGGAAATAATCAAGAATCATATGGATGAACTCAGTGATCCTGAATTACAAACCATGCGCCGATATGATTTACAGAAAGAATCCACTGCATTACCTGTAGCCAAAGCTATTTACGACGATGTTGTGGAAGATCTGGAACCGGGTTCTTACACAATAAAGACGGCTTTCGGAAGTAGTGTTAGCGGTATTGTTTTTGCCAAGGCCTATGATCCTTTCACGGGATATGAGTCAGATTCCCCGATATTCCACGAAGCTGAAGGAAAAGGGCACGCGATTTCAAGTAAAGCTGTGAAAACAGCGAATAAGTCTCCTGCCCTGAAAAAGGCGGAACCCTCTGAGGGCATGATTGGGAGTTTTTGTTGGGCAGAAGGAACAACGTATCCTGTAAAAATTGCTCAAGTTCTCAGTGATGGTTTTGTTATTCAAAGCTTGGAATCTGAAATACAGTTTATTGTCCGACCAACTGTGAATCTAAAAACCGCTTCTCGATCTGTGGACACTTTTTACATTCCAGAGAAGTATATTTTCCATCCATGCGTGAATGCTGAAATAGATCTTTCAGCACCGGATGTGAAAGTAGCCCATATCACGCTGACTCATAATAATGGACGATATATTGCGACTGGAGATTCGAGTTTTAGCCGAGAGCCTATTTCAGGACCTCGTATGCGACGTGAGCTATGCCAGCATTTCGAACCAGAATCCGTAGGTGAAGTTCTTAAGGTGGCAACCCACCGAGGGTTTATGCGCATCAAGGCGCCCGTAAAGCTAACTGAGAAAACGGCTTCTGTTGATGCGGACTTTATTAAGTCCGCTGGTGTTAGCTTTCCTGACCTCGATGTGGCTCTGGACGCTATACCATTTATTAGGCGTGCAGACATTGAGCCGTTCAGAGGGTTGACACCAGCCCAGTTGAAAAGCGCTCCAGATGTGTTCGCAAAAGTTGCGATCGAATTGAGCGAAGAAATGAAGGCGGATACCGTAGACGGGATCTTAGGCGCACACTTCTTGACGGAGGAAACCGTTTCGAAGTTTATGGACCAAATAGATTTGTTCCGCAAGGCACGACGCGCAGCACTTGAACTGCTACTGGCGGCACGCCTTGGGTTAGAAATACCACAAGGGCCAATTCGAGCGGCTGCATTTGCGCTCGACGATGTAGTAAATAGCCTCCATCAACTCCGACGTTTGATGGTGGCTAGTGAAGTTTAAGTATGCTGTCACAAGTCGAACTAGAGAATAAGTTCGGGCTTAGTCCTGAAGCTTGCACATACGTCCTCGATTTTCTTATTGAGGATATCGAAACTGACGTATTTTTCGGTCAGCAGACATACGAAATCACCGAACACCTAGTCCCTTATTTCAAGATCATGAAGTGCCATCCGATTCAGCTACGCGCAGCGGGGAAGCTTGATTGGATTAGACCCTTCATGCCCTACGTAATTTACAGACGGATTACGGGGTACGATAAAACACGTATATTCAAGGATGTTTCAGACAAGAAGTTGACGATCGGGAAGAATCATCATTTATCGGACGGTTTGATAAGTGAAAAGAAGATTGCGACCTTTTGGAATGTTTTCTGGGCAGCAGTTCCCAAGTCCATCAAAGACATATTGAAATCTAAGAAACTCATAAAGAATCCACTTTGGGTTCCATTTTTGGAGCTTTTGGGGCTTGATGGTGTGTTCAATGATCCAACCACTATCCCAGAGCATATGTTCAAGCATGTGCATCATCGTATAAAATTAGAAGCGATGCTCGAAAGCGCGTTGTTACAAGATCAAATTGTGGAAATTTGCGAGGTGGGTTTTGGATGGAAGATGAGTCGGGGAAATCTGAAAACTTATACAGATCTATTTTACCGTCGGGATTGGATGAGCACGCGCGACACAGCGCTATATTTTCATTCGCTCACAGGCGGTGAATCGGCAATGAAGCAATCTGCGTTTTCTTTACCCGGTGAAGATTTCTGTAGTAAGTACAATTTGCCTGTGGCTGAAAAGTATCTAAATTCCATGCGAACAATGGTGGACAAGCTGGAAGATTCAATACAAGCTAACACCACATCCGGTACCCAGGAAAAGAAAGATTTCCGTGATGATGTAAAACTTTACTTGCAAGCTCTGGCTCAGATGGAAAATATGGGTGTGACGACCACAGATACGGCAATACCATTCGATGCTATGAAACTGCAAGAAACTAGAGCCCTGACAGGTGAAGATGCTGAAATCAAAGGAATCGAAATCCCGGCTCTCTCCGAAGCAGTTGACGGTAATACCAGCAAGGCAGGATAAAAGCGGGCTTTTACGAACCAAGCAGCGTTTCTCCCAAATTGCGACTCAACATTTCCGTGTTTCTGTAGGAGCGGGTCCCGAGCCGGTCAATTTCTCTCAGCGACCTTACATGACGGCGTTCATGGATATGGACGCTGAGGAAACTGTTGTTCTCGGGGGTCGTCAGTTTGGTAAATCCACCTGGGGTGGGTTGAACTTAGCCATAAAAAACGCTTCATCTCCTGGATATAGAACACTTTACACCGCTCCAACTGGAAAACAGGTATCTGTTTTTAGTAATGACGTCTACGCATCGCTTTGCACGATGAGTCCTGCTATTAAGAAGATCTGCGATTTCAAGAATGAATGGCAGATGGGCGCTCGATCCTTTACGACTGGATCTAAGTGCTATTTTCGATCAGTTTTCCATTCAGCTGATTCAGCTCGTGGTATTTCTGCAGGTTGGATTCAGTTTGATGAATTTCAGGACATGATCATGGACGTTGTTGGCGTTCTGAAACAGTCCGCCACCAATTATCCAGATAGACGATTCTTCTACACAGGGACTCCCAAGACATTCTCCAATCAAATCACAACGTATTTTGATCATAGTTGTGGTTACGAATGGATGGTGAAGTGCAAAAGTTGCAATCATTACAATTATATGGATGAATCCATTCTTGGGAAAAAAGGATACATCTGTCAAAAGTGCGGCAAACCTATAAATATACAAACCGGTGTTTGGGTTCCACGTAAACCTAAACAGATAGGGATATTCAACGGTTTTAGGGTTCCGAAATTTCTCAATCCGAATATCTCTTTCACTGACGTAATCCGCGAGCGTGACAATCCCTTCATGACGCGAGCCGCGTTCTACAATGAGGTATTAGGGCTACCTTACGCTCAGGGTGAGTTGGCTTTGACTGTGGGGGACATGAAAGCCGCTTGCGATGGTAAGCGGGATATGGGCCGTATAGGTACTAAATACCCTTTTCCTTTGGTTGCCGGAGTTGACTGGGGAACAGGGGATCAAGCGGCCATCGGGAAAGCAGGAGCTAGAGTTCGAAGTTTCACAGTCGTGACTATAGGTGGTTGGTACAAGGACAAGTTTCGTGTCGTATACATGCGGAAGCTGATAGGTGAGGAAGCCGATATATACCGTCAACCCGCCGTTGTGAACCACATATTGCGTTCATTTGGTGTCGAAACAGTTGTTTGTGATTGGGGTTTTGGAGCTTCTCAAAATGCACGACTCATAAATGAATTCGATTGGAGTCCAGATCAGCTTTATGAAGTTCAGTATGGCAGCATGGTGAACCTGGTTAAGTGGAACAGAGAGGCTCAAAGGTATATCGTAGACCGCACTGAGCAGCATCATAAGCTGATCGATGATATCAAGAGAAGACGAATAACTTTCCCCAAATGGGGGGATACAGGCCCTTTTCATGAAGATTTCACCTGTATTTTTGTCGAATTTGACGCTATTCGAGGAACAATGCGCTTCGATCATCCGTCTGGTAAGCCCGACGACACTTTTCAATCCTTGGTCTATGCGAAATTCGCGTTGGACATCAATCGGGGACATACGAGTAAGTTCTCGCGCGGCCTAGTTGAATAAAACTGTACAACGCTATCAGGAACCTTGAGTAAAGGATACTGATGGCCGGAACACTTACGCTCGACCCACCTAAGTCGACACCCAAAATCTCACCAGAGCAACAGATGGCTGTTCCTGCGGTTGCTGGAGCAGCGGGTTTAATGGATCCGCAGATTATGCGGGCGCTTACTTTGCATTCGGCTGCAAATCCTGAAACTTTCAAAAAAATGATCCATTCGCTGTTTAATTACGGCGGTACTGGAGGTCGTGAGGGTACAGCCTCTCGAATCAAGTTAGCATTTCCGGGTTTGGACCTACGCAAGCTCATGGAGGGTGGATCTCCTCTACCTGCAGAGACTAGAACAATCAGTCCGCAGCATCAGAAAGCTATCGAAAATCTCATTTCAGGGATGCCTATAACAGGTCGTGCCCAGCTGAAGATGACAAAAGATCCCGATAAGATAAGAAAGCTCATCGAGAAGCATATCGGTCCTCAACTTCATCGCAAAGCTCAAATTATGGGTGAAGGTGATCCAGTTGTTGGTCGAACTATGTTGGAACAATCACTGAAAGGCTCCAGATCTGGAACCGATCTACCCTTCAATGAAGCGTTAACTCATGGAGTCGGAGACGCTGCACGTTCTGGCAGAGCTCAAGGTTTGAAACGTCTCGGTATGGGTGCTGGCGCCGGTCTGCTCGGATACATGTTGTTGAAAAGAATAATGGGGCGTAAGCCGGATTACCAAAAATTGGTGCAACAACAGCAACCCCAGTTCTCTTTCACCATGCCTCAACAAAAAGCAGCTGCACTCATGGAAAAATGGGCAGATGTCGGTTCAGGCTGGGATGGATCTATGGACTTTTTGACCGGTGGTGGTTTTGATGCCGGCCGTCAGTTAGCTACTGATGTTGGCATACAAGCCGGTAAAGTAATAAATCCCATAGCCCATGGCGCTGCAAATATGGCCCGAGGGCTAGGAGGATTAGCCGTTGGTGGCGCTGAAACATCACTTGGTAGATTATTACCGTTATTGGGTGCAACCGCTCCAGCTACCTTTGCATATCACGGACTTAAACGACCAACAACTCCTGTATCAATGCCTGAATTGACGCGCGCCGACGAAAGCGGTTCACAGGTACCCACTCAGATTGGATCTGCGAAGGAACTGGCCAAAGTATTGAGTTCAGACAAAATGCGAGAGTCTCTTAGCGCTTTGGCTCCAGAGGAAATTCAGCGTGGAACTCGAGCTCGTTTAGGTGGGCCTGGTCGATTCGGAATACAACGGATTAAAGATTACCTAACCGGTCGACGATTGGTTGGCGGTGGATCTGTTGGGAAGTTCATTTCTCAGCTAGGTAAGAATATCGAGGGACCGGGTTCAGCTACGCATAAGTTGCTGCGCATGCTCCCCGATTCAAACAAAGAAACACTCCATAAGGATGTGGCGAATCTTTTGACAAGAGCGGGTAAGGGTACATCTGGAGATGTTGAACAAGCTCTAGGTCAAAGCGGGGAACTGAGCGGAGTGCCTGTAGGGGCGCCTGGCTTGGCAAGAAAATATGGACCGATGGCGGCAGCCGGAGGATTAGGCGCGTTACTATTATCAAGATTAGCGCGAAGGTAGGCTTATGGATTTGACAAAAGAAAAGCTCCAAAAAAATGCGAAAGAGGCGGTCATATCGATGCTTCGAAAAGAAGCCTCGTTAGATGAAGGTATCGCTAAGGTCGCAGAGGCAGAGGACATGAATCGATTCCAGATTCAACGTCTCGTGGAAGCTTCAAATAACTTTGCTAATGCCAGCTTGCGTAAGCTCGCCAAAGACAAACGTTTCACGTTTGATATGGCCAGTTTGGGCGGGGTGTTGTCTCATCTGGATGAGGTTCCAGAAGAATTACCGGTAAAGACAGCTTCTTTGTCTTCAGCTATGCAGACACAGGCTAAGCATGCTTCTTTCTCAACGCGTCGGAATCCTAATCCGATTGAGCAGGAGCAAATGGTCAAGCAAGCATTGCATCACTTGGGAATGATCCAAACCCATCTGAATATATTTTCCCGTGAGCTTCAGGGCAAAGTTGATTCAGTAGATGTACGTCGAATGGACAACTTGGAAAAGTATGCGGCCTACATAAAGGAGTCGATTCTTTCCAACACTCCAGATATCGATGAAGTCATTCAGCTGATGCAGATCGAAGAAAATGAGTCAATGCGGAATGTATTGGTCAAAGGCGCCGCATTGATTGCTGAAGAGTTTCGAGAGAAGGTTGCGGCTTGGGAACCTGAACGTGTGCAACGACTCAATAAATATGCGAATCTTACGAAGACTGCAGAAGATTGGCCTGTTGTAAATACGACACCTGAGGATGATCCAGCTTATAAGGATCTCAAGAAACCTACTTACACAGATAAACAGCATGGTCTGGTTATCCTCGTAGACGATATGAAAAGTACCGAATACGATCGACGTCGTCTTATGGGCGGAGCGGATGATTACCGTGCGGCCAATTTTGGAGTCGCTAGAGCAATCAAGGACATCAGCGACAGTAAGAAAGTCGATCGCTTCGTGATGGACGAAATTTTTGGATTGAGTCGCTCTGCCGAGAAGGGGATTGAACCAACTACTAAGAAGGTAGCTTTCATGGTGAAAGAGGGCAACGCGTTACTGAGCAAATTGCTGCGAGAAGCAGTGGGAAAAGCAGGTAAGGGTTTTTCTGGCCTCCTAGGCCCTATCCTGGCAGGTACGGAGGCTTTACGTTTTGGCGCTGATGTTGGCGGCAGAACTATCCAAAACGCAATGAGAGTTCCGGCGAATGCTTTGGGTAGAGTTACCCCTGGCGAGCCGTCGATGGGTATTGTTCCGCACGGAACCCCGGTAAGGCAATCAATATAATGTTGTTCGAGAAGTACAATATTTTCCATACCGGTGTCCAACCTGAAAAAATTGCTCAGGCTCGGGCGAATGTCAAATTAGCCGCCGTTAAAGGAAATCTTGATGTTTACATCAAGGAGACTTTTGAAGGATTCTCCAAAGAAGCTATGGAGCGTGTGGCGATACACCTGCAGGGTATTCAGATGATTGAAAAGAATGCCCAGGTAAAAGAAGCCATTGGAGATGTACTAAAAGGAATGGGCGCCGCTTTTGGTCTGGCTCCATTGTTTTCAAACGCGGCTAGAGGTTTGGGAAGAAACAGTCGTTTGAAGCAATCCTTAGCTTCAGCTGTACGTCTTAGCCCAGAGTTAGCGCAAGATCCCGATCAGACAGCTCGTAACTTCGAGTTGATTGCTCATTTTGCGCCCGATATTGCGGAAGATTCGAATGCAGTCGGTCCTTTGTTGAAACAATTACACGCACTAGGGCCATCTGCCATAACGTTAGACCAGATAAAGAAATTGATAGAGGCACAAAAGTTGATGCGCCCTTCAAGTTTTGACCTGATGTCCGGAGCAGCTAAGTCACTAAGGTAATTATGAACGTGAAAGATTTCAGCGATCGTGTCCTTAAGCTTGCGGCCAACGCCACACTCGAAGGTGACGTGCAGCATCGTACTCGTTACGAACGTCCTGCTCTCGTCGCTCAAGAAACGCCGTCCAATTTTGGAGCTGACGATCCCTCGATCGCTACAATTGAAGAACCCAAAGAGATGGCTTCTGGTGCTGAAAAGGCGCAGGAGGATCAGCAAGCACCTTACAATTCTCAAGTCGAAGATGATGAAAACTCTCAAACGGATAATGTAAACAAAGAAACAGGTAGTCAAGCGACACCTCATCCGGCTCCAGATATGGAGTTGGACCATCCCGATGAAAGTAATAAAGAAGTCGATGAAAATCTCCTCGACGGTTACAACCACGACATCAATATCGATGCACCCCTTTTAGGTGGTGCTGATGAAGGTGAATTTTTGCTAGATGGTTCTGACATGGAAGGCGCTCCACTTTTGGAAGGCGCTTACGGTCAGGAAACTTTCCTGGATGGTGCTGCTACGGATACACATCACTTGCTTGGTGATTATCGTTCTGGCCTTGTCGACCCGGTAAAGAATAAATCGGTATCTTCTCCACGAATGCAGAACAAGATGGCCAAAGCCAAAAAGTTGGCTGTGAAAATTGCAGAACAAGCTTTGCCAAAAGGTATGTACGGTATGACTTCTCCGGCGATGTCCAATTCTGGACAAGCTCCGGTTGTGGATGAAGATGCCGAAGGTGCTCCAAAGTTGGACGGTCCAGAATCAATTACGCAAACATTAGGTGGTGGCGAGGCCTCAACATTCGATTTTGGTCCAATTTTGGATCGCGCTCGTAAAGAATCCGGGGAGTCCGATAATGGACACGCCTCTGCTGCAGAAGTTGAGGATTCTCCTTTCTCTAATGAGAATGACGACGCCCCGTTATTGAAAGGTGCCAGGATCGCATCTCTGTTGAGTAAGGATGCAGCCCGTATTCCGATTTCTCACCGATTACCTGCTCCGGGTCCAAAAATGGAAGCTGGACCACGTTCAGCCAGGAAGCCGGGCGCCGGTCAATCAGAAGCTGTAACTTCTCCCACACCGAAACCTACAGTATCAGGAAAGCCTACGCATACTATGGCTGACCTACAGGCCGCCGCAGGTAAAGGACCTACTCAATATCCTACACCTGCTGGGGATCCGCGTGCATTACAACAGCCTAAAATTAGATCAATGATGGGTGCAGAAGCTCCGCGTCCAGCGACAGGAACTGCGTCCAGCACGCCAGGTGCGGCATCGATGACTGGGCGGGAAAGAGCTATTGCTCGTGAGAAATCCCAACAGAATTTAGAGCTGGCTAAGCGCCAGGAATATCTTACCGATACGGCAGGGACGCCACGCAGTGCTCGTAGACCTGAAACGCGAGCCGGTCGAGCTATGCAAAATTTGAAACTTCGAGCAGGTGGTTTACTACATCCTTTTGAACCACAAGAAGTGAAGCGTGTTCGTAAGGGCATGGCCCCTGAAGAATCGCAGGCCATGGCTCGTGCTGAACGTGCTGGTGTCGATGCTAAACTTTACCAAGATCTCAAGTCTCGTGGATTATCCGATAGAGATCTTCAAGGACTAATGTCCACGCGTGGATCGCGGGAAGCACTTTCTCGTGGAGGGAAAGCTATTCTTTCCCAAAGTGAAGGTGCTCTCACTCAAAAGGACATGATGGACATGTTGAGTGGGGATCCGGCTAAAACACTGGAAAATGTTTACGATTTGAAATCTGGTAAGGGACGCCGTTTTGCGCAATCAGCAGCTTCGGGACGTGGGGAAGATATCTTGAAGACCCAGGAAGAGGCAGCTGCTCGTGCGCCAGGTGACGAACTTATCGATATGCAGAAAGGTATTCCTAAGGGAATGTTGACGGCCATGATTATGGCCAACGCTCTTCGTCCGCCGAATACAGGTGGTGGTTTTGACCCAATGCAAATGATGATGATGCAAAACATGATGAGGCAGCCAGCATAATGAAATTTGAAGACTTCTCAGCCAGCGGCAAACAGGTACCTCCCACGCTCTTAAACGACGAGCCGTGGTATTTCCCAATTCATGGACGTGAGTTTGAAAAATCTGCCTCACAGATATTTATCCCGGAAAGGATAAAAATTGCGATCGCAAACATCAAACCCCGTGACGACGGTATTCATCTTCTTGTTCATGGGCTTGGTGGTGCTGAGTATTGGGGTGATAATGCTAATGGTGACGCGTTCCCTGAGTACATCAATGGAGAACCCCACTTAGTAAAGAATGGTGGAGATTACGGATACGGTACTTTTGAAAAGTTCGCTTATCCTTATCTCGAACACAAGAATCATGACCCCATTCACTCAATTGGCGAAAAGATAAAATACGCAGCTTACAACGAACCGATGCACCGCGTCGAAGTTGTTGTTTTCTTAAAACATGCCAAGATTCCCGATTTGGTTGAAAAGGTTGCTCGTGGTGATGATGTAGCTTTCTCAATGGGAACTCGCGTTCCTTACGATATTTGCTCGAAGTGTCACAATCAGGCAAAGAATCGTCATCAATATTGTGAACATCTAAAATACGCAATGCGAAAGATTCACGATGACGGCACTAAGAATTTTGCAATCAATCCATTTGTTAAATTCTTCGATATGTCCCTGGTAGGGACACCGGCAGACCCTCAAGCAATGCATCTTTTCAAAATTGCCAAAACACAAACACCTCTCTTCAACGTTCCGGCTGTTCGCGCTTCGATTCTTATTCCAATCGATCTAAAAAAAGAATCAGATGACAAGCAGGCCGAAATGGATAAGAAAGTTCCACTCTCGATCGAGAAAGTGGACGATGATTTGGTCGGTTCAGCCTCTAAAGTCGTTCCCCATGATTTAGAAGATCAGAAACCCCATAAGTCTGTAGTCATCATTCTGAAGAAGAGCAAACCCATTGAGCATAAGCTTTCAGACTTGATGCATTCTGGGATATTCCCAATGCAAGAGGAATTGGATGAAGCTGGAATCAAAGACGAGGATATTCCTGAAAAAATGTCGGAGTGCCCTGCACCAGACATGGGCAGCCTAAAGGAACTTGCTCCGGCCATGACTCACAGGTCTATGCACGGACCTTATTTGACGGTAAGGATCATGAAAAGGGCTTCAGAGTGCCCTGAGAAGCAAATAAAGGTATCCAACTTCAATACGAAGCTGGCTCACTTATTCTCCGAAGCAATGCTCGATAATGATTGGCAGGAGAGATACATCGAAAATCTCTCCCGTCCGGAGATTCTGTATACCGTTATTCCAGAGCAGTTGCATGAGAAACGTGCAGCTCCTTATGGGTTGAAACAGGTAGCGATGGATGTTTCGGCGCCGGCGATTCTTTCTGCCTTCTTTAGGGGGAAAGCACAACGCGGGCAGGAGCTGAATCCGCTACAGAGTTTCATAGCGAAACATCCTTTGTTGAGTGGGGGCTTGGCCGCCTTCCTTCACTCGAAAGCGAGCGGTTGGGCGGATAGTTTGAAAGGTCTCACAAAACGCCGTTAAATGCGGCAACCTTAAAGAAGAGGAAACTGAATATGGATATGCAAGGCATTTTCAACAACCTGTTTGAGAAAAAAGCAGGAGCCGACGCGTCCGAATCAGAGGCCACTGCGACGAAAGATCCCGCATCTGAGAAGACCGCGGGCATGTCCAAGTTGGCTGAAGACTCAGAGACGCTTTATGCGGCGGGTCAGATTATGGGCATGGGCTACGTACACGGAGCTATCAAAGAAGCAGCAGAGGTTGCTGGTAGCGGTGGTGGTTCTGCGGACGACAAAATTGAATCTGGTGTGGACAGCCGTGGTGGTGATGGTTCGATTCATTCGAGCACTCATATTCCAGCTGCGGACTCACCAGGTCCAAAACCCGGTGCTGAAAGCTCAGTCAAGCACATCACGAAGACGAACCCCACGACCAGTGGAACGTCTCCTGATGACGTTGGCGACGGCGAAGCTACGGAAGGTGGCGCGAATGGTAAACCCCATCCTGGCATTCAGAATAGTCTGAAGTCCAAGAAGGATTCATTCGCAGCTGAGGTTCAATAGACAGGCAAGCCCATAAGGGTAATTTTGAAAGGAGCGGGCCATGAGCCTACTTATTGCAGGTCTAGCGAATACCTCTCAAACGGCTAAGACTGCTAACGAAGAGGAAGGATATGAAAATGTCGATTCCTTTGAGGAAAACAAAGCGCAGGTAGAGGCCGGGCAGGATCCGTCAAAAAAGAATGATGGTGACACCAAGGACGAAAAGGCTGCTGAGAAAGAAAAGAAAGACGATGACGGCGACGACAAGAAGAAGGAAGCCGGTCTTTCAATTGCTCAGCGTATGGGGAAAGTTGCATCTCGAGGGCTTCAGGGCCAACGAGCTGAAAACTTCTCCAATCTGAAGAATGCTGTTCTGAAAACAGCCGCTTCTCAGGCCGCTTCTCTTTCCGCTTCGGAAAAGGAAATCGTCGGTTGCACTCTGAACGCTGCTTTGACGAAGATCGCCTGTGAGGTGGACTTCGCAGACGTTACAGCCGACGAGGCTACTGTGGATTACATTGTGAAGGTCGCTTCCGAAATGGCAGATGATCTTCATAACAACTTTTCGAAACCAAGGGAATAAGAATCATGACGACCAAACTAGCCACAATGGCCCGAGAGGTGAATCGTCAGCTAGACACTTCCCTCTATGATCAGGAGGCTCTCCTTCTGCATCAATCTGTCGATGAGGAAACTTTCGACAAGATTGCTGCTGTTGAAGAAGAGCTTCAGAACACTGAAGAGATCAAGGCGAATCACATCCCAAGTATAACCATCCTAAAGATGGCTGAGCAGATTGTTTTGGAAGAAAAGCTGGCTGAAAATCCAGAGCTCGTAAAGAGCGCTTCCGCAGCAGCTGCACTTGGACGTGACGCCGCAGAAGAAGTGATTAGGCGTAATAGCGGTGCGTAGCCTGCGTGAAACTATCCTCCAGGCTGGTGGAAAGATATCCGATGAGGATGTCGTGAAGCAGGCCAAGCTGGAAGCCCGCCAAGACCTCGAAGATGAGGTGTCCGAAGGGATGGCGAAGGCTTTGACATTGGTAGATGGCATTTATGCGACAGGAAACTAATCGTGAAGACGATAGCACAAGAAGACCTCGAGAAGATCGCAGCTGCGGTTAAATCGATTGGTCCGCTGAAAGAGGCGAATAAACGCCTCAAGAAGCTGATTGAGGTGGATACACCTCGTCTTCTGAAGCTGGCGAATGTTCAGGACTTTGTTCTCCAGCAGATCGCTGATGAACAATTGGATCCTTCAAGAGCTCGAGCTGAAACGGTCAGGCTTCTTGGATCTGAAGATTTCGAAGTTGAGAAGATAGCTTACGAGCGAGGCTTTTCGACAACTAGCTATAACGGTTTTAAGGAGCCGGTGGAATCCGGGACTTTGGACCACATGGAAAAGTCAGCCCGAGGATGGGCAATGTACAACGGCGAGGAAGTGGACCCAGTTACAGAATTTCTACTCGAAGTACGAGAAGAAGTGTACGGAACACCGAATCCACTGAGTCACTAATAAGAAAGGTAAGTCATCATGGCCAACGAGTCTACACTCAATACCACATCCGGTCTGGAATTCACTGCAGATCCAGTGCGTATTGATGCGAATCGCCAAGCCTATAAGCTGATGCCAGTTGATAAGGGGCCTGACAATATTCCTGTCGGTATTCCTTTCGTGGTTGACGCTACGGGTAAAGGCGCGGAAGTTCCTGTTGCAGGTAATCAACTCCATGTACGCGAGATTCTTCTTCGCGTATCTTTGGATAACACCACTTCAGGTAATCCAACGCAGGGAATTTTTGAAACGGGCGGAGCAGTATTCAACACGAACCTCCCTGTCGCGGCCTTCACAGGCTTGAAAGGCAGCGGTCTTCGTGTGGGTCTTCCGTTCAATAACAACTTCTTCGATGAAGCCGACCTTGCAAGTGGAGATCTTTCACTGCCTGGCCAGTATCTCATTCTGAAGATTGAGACGGCAGGTGCGACAATTCCGCGTAACGGCTTGATCAAGTTTGGAGCAGCCACCGGTGCGGCTAATCCACTCGGTGTAAACGCTCTAGCAGCCAGCGAAAAGTTCTTCGGTGTGGTTGAGCGTCTCGAAGGTGGCCAGATTCTCTGGTTCAACTTCTCCAATGTTGGAGCCGGTAACCTTACGTAAGTCGTAGAGCTGCGTATTGAAATTGAATGTTAGTCTTCAATAGAAGAAGGAAAAAATATGTCTGTAGTCTCATCCGCTGAGTTCAACGGGCTCCTTCTCACGAGTCTTAAAGCCGGCCCTGCCATGGAGCATAAGCTGGCCGCTCGCCTGGGTGATTACATCCAGGAAAAGATTCGCGAGGCAGGAAATGCCCGTAAGATTTTCGACGTCCAAACAGTGACGCCCGAGCAATGTGTCACCAGCACGCAACACGACGAGCTGGAATACCACATGCCTCTCGAGCCTCAAACTGTGGCGGTATCTTCGGATATCAAGGGCGGTCCTCCAAATACATGGATGGGTGGCAAGCGCTTCCCAATCCGTTTCCGCAAGTACCAGACTCACTCGTTGCGTAAAAACGAGACTGAGCTTCTGGCGCACCACGAGCCATTCCTTAAGATCATTGAGCAGAACAGCTTGAAGGATCTTCAGGAAGTTGAAGATTTGTTCTTCATCGAGATCGTCAAAGCCAGTATCTGGCTTGCGACTCTCCGTTTGAACAACTCTCCTGCGGCTTCCGGTGGGTTGCTTGACATCCCTGGTGCAGTTGGTGATGAAGGCACCTACGTTGACAATTTCTTTGCCAACGCAACGCCTTCGAGCTCCAACATCTTCTTGTCGAACTCACCTGCTCTGTTCCGTGATACCCTCACTGAGCTCAAGCAGATGATTCACAACCGTGAGCTTGAGATTCGCGTCTTCTTGATGCACGTCTCGAACTTCGATGACACGCTTCGCTGGTTCTCCAGTGAGGTAGGTCTGACCACGGCTGACAAGATCACCACCGAGGGCTACAAGTGGGCCACAATTGGTGGTATCGAGTACGTCACGACTATCAAGGGTAATCTCCGCTACGTTCGACCTGGTCATATCTATGGCTTCGCGAACAAGGAAGCTCTTGGTAAGTTCCTCATCCTTGAAGGTGTACAGTTCTACATCAACAAGTGGAGAGATGAAGTCGAGCTCTGGGCGAAGGAAACAGTTGGAATGGGTATTGGTAACGTCAATGCTTGCGCCTTGCTGCTTCTTTCAGGTTCAGCGCCTGTTGACTTCCCAGTGCCGACTCAGTCGCACCCAGCGCAGGTCATCCGGATCTACGCTAACCTTACTACCCGTCCTGATCCAACTGACGCAACTCAGTAGGTCTCGGAGAGTAGTTGGTAAGTTATGGAAGGATGGAGGGCGCTTAGGCGCCCTCTTTCCGCTTTCAAGGAGGTAGAATGAACGTTCGATTGACCAATATGTCACGAGCTCCTCTTCATTTGAGGATCCACAGCATCAATCCGATTCAACCCGGAAAGAGCGTAGTGGTTACTGAATTTGAAGCACGTCGAGCTCAGCTTCAGTCGGAAGCCCGCACGGGACGGCTTCTTTTATCTGATGCGGACACCGGTAAAGAAATAGATTACCGCCATTTTCGGCCAACATCTTTTGTGGGTGTCCCTAATCTTCTCTCAGGCCGGGTGCATATTCCTGTTGCTTACATTAAATCTGATCGAGACAAGTATCTTGGTGATTTTTACGAATTTGAGGACACCATTCCGGAAAAGATTGAAGTTGATATCTCAGAAGATACGGAAAACTTCGAAGATGTTGAGGTCTCAGAGGATGATCTTGTTCTTGTAGAGGACTAGCCTATGTCCGAAGCACCCAATAAAAGCAATCAACCAGATCTCGGAGCTGCAGAGAAGTTTTCATTCTTTCCAGAGCCTCCTCAGAGATGGATTGATGGCTTGCGCGATTATCTTCGCGATCTACCAGAGTTGAATATCCTGTTGGAAGGAAACTTCGAATCAACAGATGAACAACTAGGCCAAGCCTGGGGTAGAGCGCTTGGAGATTGGAATAGGACTGAACCTATTATAACCGATGCAAGTTTTCAGAATCACCCATCGAAAATATTGTTGTTTCAAAAAGCTATTGCCGAAGCATTGAAGTCGATATCGATCTTTCATGCACGGAATAACTTGCAATATACAGATGCTGGGAACTCGTACAGCATAAATGATAAGCATCGAGAGTTTCAGCCTTTGATCGATCGTTATGAAAATGCGTATGAACTTGCAAAAGTAAATGTGAAAGCACATATCAATATGGATGCGGCATGGGGCCATGTTCACACCGATTTCAATCGTGGAGCTAATTTCCTGAGTGGATTCTAATGGCAATCCAATTTGAAGAGCTTCGTGTCCAGGCCATCAGCTTGTCTAATCAAGTTGTCTGGTGGACGGTACTGCCTACAAATGAGGATCTCCCAAATACCGAATTTATTATCGAAAGGGCTCCTACAGAAAATCCGTCAACCTTTGACGAGGTAGGTAGGGTCACTGGCCAATTCTACTTTGTGGATAAAAATGGCGTACCTGTGTCCAAATGGCGGGAAATTTTCTATAGAATTCGTGTGACTGATTCCACAGGTAGGGAACAGGTTACTAGGCCTTTCACAATAGCCCACAAACCGACTGCAATAGCCTTACAGATCATTAAACACAAGAATATCGTATTCTCGTCCACAAATAAGGGGCGTGAGACACTGATTTATAGCTATCCCTCGGCAAAAGGACGCTGTCCCGACTGTTGGGATCCCATTGGGAAGGTTGTGGAGCGGGGTGATTGCAAAACGTGCATGGGTACCGGGAGAATAGGCGGATATTTCCCTCCAGTGCGTGTGAAGGCGGCCTATCAGCCCTCTACAAAGCAGAATCAAGTGGCGGATACTACCTCTGAGGTAGAGTACACCACTGTCGAGATGATGAATTTCCCTAAAGTGGCCCCTAAGGATGTCTTACACGAGGTAGGAACAGGTCGCTGGTGGATTGTGAATACTGTTGGCCAAACGGAAGATGGTCGAGTTCTTATCAGTCAGACTCTGCAATGTAAACGTTTGGATCCAACACGGGTCGAAAATGATCTTCCACTACCAGATTTATCGAAAAGTGAAGGACTCCAACTTGTCGCATAAGTTACAACGCTTATGTAAATCTTCGGTTATCGAGAAAGGATAGTTTAATGGATGCTGTATCAGATTTTCTTAACGGGGTCAAAGGCGACCTCGAAAAGGTAGCCTCCGATGAGAGCACAGCTCTCAAAGAAGCAGGCTTAGTTACTGAGGAAGGCGATGACGAGTACGGCGCGTATGACGCAGTCGAAAAGTTGGCCAGTTTCCTCGAGTCCGAAACCGACATTGTCCGTGCAAAAAACGACGGTACGGCTCCAGACTTGGACAAGACCGCCGCGGAAAAGAAAGCCCTAGAAGAAGGGGAAGCGGACCCAACATCACTTGAAGGCGATGACGAAGCGGGTGAAGGTGCCGTTGCTCAAGTCCTTGAAGCTCTCGAAGAGGGTAAGGACGGCGAAGGCAGTGTCGCTTCCGAAGAGGATATGGGTGATGACGGTTCTCCTGCAGCTATGGCTGAGGAAGAGTACGGTGAAGAAGGTGAACCTTACAAGATGGCTTCCGTAGAAAACGGATTGCTGGTCTTTGGTGTTCCGATCGAGCAACTTATGGAAAAGGAAGCTTTTGCTAAAGGTTTCCAAAGCGTGATTCAACGCTACAAGCCTGTTCTCGATGATGTCACTTTCTCGACGATTCAATCAACCCAGGTAGCGTAAACAATGGCAATTCGCGTCGATTACATTGATCTCGATTTCTTACAGACGGATTCCACTCCGCCAATGTTGCCTTCTACGGCAGCGAGTGCTGCTTTGCAACGAATGGCAGCCACAGCTGTCGGGACTCTTACGGGTTTCGATTTAGTAGCCGATGGTGAAACTTTCGACATTGATGATGGTGGTGGTGGCGGGGCTGTAACTTTCGAATTTGATGATGACGGATCTGTCGGCGTTGGGAATATTCCTATTCCAATTGGCAAACGATTGAAAGATTTGATGCTCAAGGGGGCTCTGCATGCACCAGGTGTTGTCGGTACATCCGCAGGCCAAGGTGAGAACCTTTTTAAGCTTATTCAAATTACAGCATCCTTAATAAATTCGAATGTACCTAGCAAAAATTTCAGCGCTACTCTAACCGAAGATAGAGCAGGGTTGATTCTCAGGAATGTGAATTCCGGGGTTGCAGGGAATGTACCAATAGTTGAAACAAGTGCGTTAACTGCGTCAGGTATGGATGGCGCCTTAGCGACTCTTGCGGCAGTAGACATTATTGATATTGATGAACTTTCTAGTGAATCTCACAAGATGAGAGTCATTTGGGATGACGGTACATAATGGCAGGTGGCGATGATGAGCTGGTACTCCTGGATGACGGGACAGACCCGACACACGTCGAATCCACAACCCTGAACACAAGCGTTTTTGAAGCGCCAGGGGATACAGGCCTCGATCAGTTGGCGACACCGTCTTTATTGGCACGCCGGCTTCTAATGGACATTTTCATGAGTATTTTCAGCCAGGAGGAGATCTCTCCTGGTTGTGCCAATCCTTTCAGATTTTTCCCAGAAGGTTCGGAAGGGGAGAGTGAGGGTTCATTACTGATTGCTGAGAATTTTGTCGAAGAAAATGACCCAAAGGATCCCAGACACGCCATCATTGTTAGTCGAACAGATATGAACACTCAACGTTTGGCTATAAATAATAATCGCGCCTTGTCTTCAAACCCAAATATAAAGGATTTCACGACTTTTATTCAATCTGGTGTCCAGATCTCTTGTTACGGACAAAAAGCGCGTGAATCAGAATTCTTAGCAGATCTTGTATTTCGTATAACGCTTTCGTTGAGGGATGAGATCAAGAATGCTTCGAGATTACATACCCTTACTGAACCAGCAATGGGTGCAACTATAAAGGCCGAGGAAGGTGATTCACGAGGGCTCAAGTACGTAACGAATCTGAATATGACAGCGTTATTTTCTTGGGCTTGGCAGGTTGAAAAACTAGTTGATGCAGATAACGGCAAAGTTTTCAAAGCCGCGAACATCAAACTCATTCTGAAGCCCGAATTATTAGATTGTCCGTAGAGGAGTTAAGATATGGCTGTTCCAGGACCCGTAAAACCGCCAAGAAACACGATCTTGCAGATCATCCAGACGGCTCAGCCTTTGCTGCCTCAAGCCGTGTTGCCTGCTGCGTATACTGGGCTTCATCGATTTGTAAGCTACCGAGAAGAGTTAGGCACTTTTACCAGTGGTGAACCTGACGATGCAGTCTTCATCGTTAATTCGGTATTACCTTTCGCTGCAGAGATTTTGGTGGATTACCAACCGCCTTCAGCTGTGAGTGTTGAGACCGGTCAGACAGTGACACCTCCGTTGACACCGGACGTTCTTTACGAAGATGCCCAATTTGGAGAAATCACGGTCCCCCGTACGGAGTTTACCGTAGATCCTAATGCTGGAACTATCACTCTTTCGAAAACCTATGCGCCTGTCTTTACCATTGAAAGTGGCAGCACTGGAACCTTTTCAAAGGCCATCCATGAGCTTCTTACTTTCGGTACTCCGGACGGCACGGATACGAATCTACCTGCGGATGGTGATACGATCACTATCACAGACGGTACAATTACGAATATCTACGAGTTTGATCCCGCATCTGACGGTGTAGGTGTTCAGGCAACGTTATCTGTGACCATTGGCGATCCAACAGTTGGCGGTGTGGCCGATGACGGTGACTTATGGGCCATGACGGATGCCGATGGAACTTCGGTAACTTTCGAAATGGATATCTCAGGTACCAATGTACCGGCGCCGGGTAATGTTGAAATAGATTTGAGTACAGCTGTAGATGATATCACCGCAGCTGATTTGATTCGTACGGCAATTGGTGTGTCAGCTTTGAATATGACAACTGATGCTCCTGGTTCAGCTACCTTGGTGATCACTCAGGTCACGCCAGGTACAGCTGGAAATACGGCACAACTTTACACACCGGTTATTGCCGGTACGTTGATTGCGCCTGCATCTAGCAGCTTCGGTAGTGGTGAAGACCGTTTCAATATCGATACCTCAGCTTCTGTAACAATGAACGATGCCCTTACGGCCTTCATTACTGCGGTAACAAACTTCGGTACTATCCCGAACATCACTCTCCATCGTACGCCTGGCGATAACCGGGTTGTGATCGAGAGCGGTGCGGGTTTGACATTGACGGTTACGTTGTCCATTACTGGACCCGCTGTAATCACGCAAGCTGACTTGAGAATCTTTGGGGATACTCAAGCGGATTTCTTACAGAATAATGTTTCTGTCGGTGATCCTATCACTATCAATCCTGCACTTGACGTGATGAACGTTGTTTTCATCAAGAATGATATTGAAGTTTTTGCGATTGACGTGCTTCCAACGTCGCTTTCTCCAACTGAAGATTCTCTGACGGGAATTGAAAACTATATCATTCAGAAAACATTGACAGGTTCTTTCAGTGGAACGGTTCGAGCAACTATTGTTGCTGAAAGAACCGATCGAGCCACAGAAGTTATCAACATCAGTCCTGGTACCTTTGATACAGAACTCGGATTTGGTACAGCTAACCCTACCAGTCCATTGAGTTTGATGGTTGCTATTGGTTTACCGAATACGGGTCGTCAGGTTAAAGCTGTCCAGCTTATGGGCGGCGATACGCTTGCAGGCCACCAAGATGCTATCGATATTCTGGCTGGTGATGATATTGCCTACGGTATTACACCGGGCACTACGATCGAGTCGGCATTGGCTGCATACAAAGCGCATGTATTGCTTGCATCAGATCCAGAGAAAGAATCAGAACGCTATCTCTGGCGTACTGCGCGTTTGGTCATTCAAGAGAACAAGGTAGAAGATCTTGTCAATTGGGAGACGCCTGTTGTGGCTCTTCCGAATGTTACATTCAACGTAGATGTCGGTGCTGCCGGCGATAATGATGAATTCCAAGATGTTGTAGTCGGCGATGAGGTCATCAACCTCACCACCGGTGTTGCAACTAGGGTCATCAGTATTTCCACATTCCTTACAAACACGGATCCGGTAACTTTGACACTGGCCCAGCCGAATGCTCAGGTTGGAAACCTTGTGGTAAACTTCACCGGTGTACCTGTTGATAATGCAATCATTACTGTTACTGACGGTGTGGATACGGATATATTCGAATTCCTCGACAGTCTTGGTGGTGGATCTCAAAGTGTTTCAGGTTCCATTCTTATTGACACCAATGGGATGTCTTCCGGAACAGATGCGGCTACAGGCTTTATTGGCGCAGTCGGTAGTGCGACTGTAACTTTCTCAGCCTCAGCTGTGGCAGGCGCTGTGACTCTCACCGAGTTTGTTGATAGTCGTATTGTGTCCGTCACTGATACGGCAGACTCTTCAGGAGTCATTGGGATCACAGGCGATGCTTGGAATAATTGGAGAGTGCAGTCATCTGCCCTCAGTAGAGATGAACAAGCTACAGCGATCGCTCAAAATACTGACGATATCGGTTGTCGTCGCGTATCCAATGTCTGGACAGATGAAGTGCAGATTAGGTTTACGGATCAAACGGCGGGACTGAATGCTTCAGACGGCGAAGGTCTCTGGGGCGGCGGCGATCTGATCTGGGAAGATGCGCCAGGCTACTTCTTGAATGCGGTCTTTTCGGCTATGCGTAGCGGAACCTCGACAGGTCTTCCTCTCGCCGGCCGTCAAGGTGTAGGTATCTACAAGTTGGAGAAGACACAGCCGTATTTCACACGCGAGCAGCGTGATCGAATTCTTTCTACCGGAACCTTCTTGGTGCGCCAACCTAGCGCGGGCGGTCCTGTTATCGCAGTTCGAGGTGTCACTTCAGACGATCGAAATGCGACCACAGTAGAGGAAATGGTCACGGCCGCAGTAGATGAGTTTACGAAAACTCTGCGTTTGGCTACGGCCGAACTGTTCAATGGATCCAGAATATTGGATCCTGACGGTAACTTCCTGCAGGACTTCTCGATAGCAGTTCAGAGTGTTGTCAATGCGTTCACCAACCCTGTTCAACGGAGAGCGCGGTCAATTACCATCCTTCGCACATTCGAGGATCCAAATGTGGCGGATCGTGTGATTATGGAAATAGATTACGAACACTTGAGTCCAGCAAATGATGGTCAGACAAGAATCTTCGTACGCTCGCGCACGGGGTAACACGTCTAGTATAGGGATATAAGATATGGCAAACGTCCTAAGAGATTGGAAATGGAGCGGGAACAACGTTCAGACCGCTATTGTTGATGGAGAGCATCTATCAGCAGAATCGGCGTTGATCCTTGCTGCACCTCCAAGATTGGAACAATTGAGTCTCCGTGAGGCTCAGATTGCGCAAGGTAATACCGTTGGCGCAAACGTAACACCGGAAGCCCACTCGCAGTTGGTGCCGATCGGTCTTCTTCAGGACTTCACCGTAGGTCAGACGAAGCCTCAGCAGGAGATCTTCGAAATCGGATCTCGGCTGCGATACTTTGTCGATGGCCGTATGAGAGCTAGCTTCCAGGTAAGCCGAATCATGTATTTCGGACCATCCTTGATGCGGTTACTCTATGCATATGTTCCCGCGTCAAAGATCAGTCGTTTCGCTCAGCAGCTTAACGCTGGTACTTTGGACAATGACGCTCTTGCCGGTTTGGATCAGTTTCCTGAGATCGAAGACTTCGATGCTCCGGGTTATGGCAATAACGCAGGTTTTGGTATCGATCAAAACGCTTTGGTACAAAACTCGATCGATAACAACCGTGACTTCTGGATCAACCTACTATCCCTAGTCTTCAATCAGCCGACGGGTCTTGTGGTTATCCTCAAGGGAGCCAATAACCGGGCTTACGGTTCATTCTATATGGAATCGGTCAAGGTTGAGAACCACGGATTCAATGTAAGTTCAGGAGCTGTTATTATCTCCGAAACATTGAGTGGTCAATTCAAGAGGGTTATACCTATTCGCGTACAGCAGTTCTCGCTGACGGGAGGCTAGGTCAGCTTTTTGTAAAGCTTTCTGAGAGCGGAATTTTCTATTTCAGTTATCGCCTTCGGACTCTTATGGAGCACGGAGGCGATTTCGTCTGTGGTATGTTCATGCCCGCCGATGCCATATCGTGATTTGAGAACGTATTTCTCGGTGTAATCAAGAGCGCCGTTGTTCAGGGCTGCGCGAAGACGACTTTTCATTTCAGTGTTGGGTTCATAGTTGTTGCTGTCTATTACGTCTTCTGCATCTTCCACGGGTACAAAGCCCGCTTCAGTCTTATCTGCGATGTTGTTTATCGGTCGCATCTGCTTTGCATCAGCTTCGATCTCTTTTCGGATTCCGAGTTTTATCCAGCTCATAGCATACGTGATAAAATACACATCGTATTTTGTGTCAAATCTGCGGATGGCTTCGAAGAGACGTTCCACAGCGGCGTGGAAACAGGAGAAAAACAGATCTTCGGCATTTGCTCGGCCGAAACGATGTTTGTCCACGGCGTTTGTAGCTTCTTTGGTGATCACCCGGTAACAGGATTGAACTAATCGATGCACAGCTACTTCACAACCGTCTTGAGCGGCGATCAGAAGGATTCTCTCCTCCTTCTTGGTCAGACGCTTGCCGGCATCAGTCTCTTCGAGAAACTTTTTAATGCTCTCGGAGTTGAAGTTGGCTAGTCCAAATATGGATTTACTCGGATTTTGCATCAATCTCTGATATCCCAAATGATTTATCAAGAGCATTCATCACTTGTTCGAACACAGTAGGTACGATGGCCGAGTCGATGTAATTGAAGCTTACATCGCTGTTAGACATGTACTTGTTGCGTTCAAACGTTACTTCATAGTCCGGCCTATACTTCCGTACCCAGCTTTGGAAAAACAGGCTGAGATCATCGTGGAATTTGTAGGACGTCTTCTCGAAGTGCAGGATGAAATACTTGAGCTTTGGATCAGAGTGATAATTCGAAGATATATCGATTATGGAACGTCCGATTTTGAACTTCAATCGACCGTCGGCAGTCATACCCTTAGAGGATATTCCCTCTTGAGAGTATTTGTTCCACCATTTTCCACCGGGTGTCTTGGAAGTTACCATTACTGGATCCGCCGTTTTCTGCGTTTAGGATTAAAAAGTCTGCAGATAACTTGCCGCAGGTCCAAGTCCCGGTTCTTGAAATATTCAATACCCCATCCGAGGTATTTCGATCGTGGAGCGTGATTGGCTCTGGATAAAGATCTAAGATCGTATGCTTGGCAGTTTCCTACCAGATTACAATGTCGCTCTTCGAGTTTTACCGGTGGGCATTCGACTTGCATTTCCAATAAGAGGGTAACAATAGCGCGAATACCCCATGCTGCAGGGAAAGGTTTGCTGGCCTTTTCCAACCATTCATATCCGGATTTGGTGGTGTGAAACTTTACGTCTCTGAAGAATCGTCGGGTTGGCCTTCCCCGATAGGATTTGGGTTCGTCGCCGTCCTGGTGCGGAAACCGCATTGGCATGCTCGATTCTCCCATTCTCTTCCCTCTTCATCTGCAACTTTTTCTATTTGCAAATCGTGACGCTTACACTCCGGACAGATAGTCGTGACACCGTACTTTTCCATGTCATTCTTTCCGCGTTGGCCCAGAAAACGGTAAAGGTTGCTTTGCCAAGTTTTCTAGAGCCTTCGGCACATCAGGAATCACTTTAGCGGTATCAAACATTTCATTCAACAACTTTGTTGCCGATACGATATCTATCTTTTCTGGATTTACGTTTCTTTCCAAATAATTCAAGGGAATTGTTACATCGAAGAGATCAGAAATTGGAATAACTTGGACACACGGACGAACACCACCTTCCGGTAAAGTCATATCATACTCAACCATGCAGGCAAGTCGGACAGATGCTGTAATTTTCGGCATCAACGGCGAAAACTCATCATAAATAGTAGATCCACACCGGATCTCGTCTACCAACACAGTCATAGATTTCTTGCCCGTGAAGAGTTCATTCGCAACATCGAACTCTGGGCGTTCAGCAGCTTGTTTACGGGATGCATCTATATCATCCGCCAATGATTTTTGGGCTGCACGGACGACCGCAGGATCCACCGCAGGCGAACTGCGGCCAAAAGCAGGTTCCGAGCTCGCGGCGTTCATCCGTTCATTCTCACCAAAAGCGGGTAATGTGTTCGGATCATCAAATTCACCCATGTGACCTTTCATGCCACTGGGTAGTTCATCGTCATCTAAAAAGTCGTCAGCCATGGTGTCTCCAATTCGAAGTAAAAATAAAGGGGTTTGTCTCAAACCCCTTTATTAATGCTGCAGCTGTTAGCTGCGGCGTCTTGTCTTCTTTTTCGCTGCCTTCTTTCGTGTTTTCTTTTTACTTGGAGCAGGCGAGCCATCTGCCAAGCGTTGGCATTCTTTGGTCAAGAAAGCTTGATACTTCATATCCGTATTGTACTCAGCATCAATGTAATCCATAAGTTTGCGCCAGCGTGGATCATCTTTATCCTCGAGCTGTTCAAGATCATCGACAATGAGAACATTGGAAAGGACATTCTTCATGAATTCAGCATCTGCTGGGACTTGATTTTTGATGTATTGTATACGCTGAGCAACATTCAAATGATGAATCAGTTGGTAAGGATGGAAATTCTCTCTTGAAACCGCCACCGAGTCCTTTTCTTCAACTTTCGGTTCTTCTGCCGCTTTGCTTTCTTTGAAGAGCTCAAGGTTGCCTACATAAGCTCCTTGTAAGGCTGAGGTATCAATAGGGACAATCTCGACCTCTTTCTGGGCACATCCGTAAAATTGAGCCAGTTGCTTCTTACTTGTTCCCAGAGCTGCAACCTTCCCTCCGGCCGTCGGTACTTTGGCCAAGGTGAGCTGTGGCAGCGTCTCTGAGACCAAATCAGGGTCTTTTAGGCTCAGTACCATGATGTCAATGCCGAAGGTGTTTCTGAGGCCCTCTAGGAGCCTATTTAGCCCTATAGCCTGAGCTGCTCCAGATGAAACAGCATCAAAACTACTCATCCACGCACCGGCCATATTGACATAGCACTCTCCATCGCTTCCTACACCCACGTAGGTGCGTTTGATAGCCGATAGACAGTCTTTGACAACTTGGCCGGCAGGGCCTGGTATTTTGAAACCTCGAAACTTGTGAACTTCTTCGTCTGTATTGGAATCGTCCTCTTTCTCGACATTTTCCCGACGAAGTTCGTGGCGCAGTTTTTCTACACTGTGATCTGAACCTTCATCTAACCAAGGCATCCACTGCGGGATGATATTGTCATCATTGATCAAACCCTTCTTTATGAGCGATCGAGCTTCTAACGCACGCCGGAAGCTTATCTTTTCGAAGGTGTCATCATTGATATTTAGCAGGGTAAGTGCCATGAATGTATCTGCGTAATCGTAGAATTGACTTTTAGACGTATTGGGCAGATATTGATCGATGAAGTCTTTGAGGTGTTCAACGTTGTGTTTGGCAAGAAATTCTTGACTCAAACCGCGTGTCTTTATTTGGTGATAACGAAAGGCCTTTTCTTTCCGAAGGCCGTTATCCGATACTTCAAGTGTATTGACTCGGTCAATAAGCTCTTCATCATTGAGATAAAGCTTATCGACCGAGTTTTCCATGAGCTTCGCAGCTTGCATTTCTGCGTCATGAACTCGTTCAGCTTCAGAGGCAGTTCCTTCACCTTTCGCGGCGGAGGATTTACTCATAGTGGTGACAGGAGCATCTATGGCCTTTTTCTTGGCCGTCTTCTTGGCCGTCTTCTTGACTGATTTTTTGACTACCTTCTTGGCAAGTGTATTCTTCTTAACCTTCTTCTTGGCAATAGGCATCAGGCCCCTCCTTAGATCATTTTGAAATTTTTCTCAGCAAAGCATTCTGTCACCCACGGACAGTCTTTTGCTTTCCAACAAGTGCTATTGACGCATCCGCGAGGTACGTCTAACGGTTCATTGGTTTTGTTTACCAAGTCGAGTTCGGTCTGAATCCATTTAGCATACTTGGCATCCATCTGGAACCAGAAAGGTTTATATTCGAAATTTTCATTTACGTACAGGACAATCCCTACACGAATCTTACCCATCCACTTGTAGGTGGAAAGTTGAGCGATATGCTTAGGCTCGGCACTGTTTTGAAAGCGCCACATTTTATTGTCCAGAGACTTTATCTCAATGATGATGAGCATATCCTCCCAGAGAACTATGCAATCAACGTGTCCCGCTACGACAATACCTTTGTGGGTTCGTTTTAGTATGACCTCTCTGTATTTCAGGCGACCTTCATAGCCGCATTGGGAGCAATGGGTTGGCGCTTCCGTACAAAGAGTCTTTTCAGCTTCAACATGTTCGCAATTCGGACATTCCCAATCGCCCCAAAGAATACCATCTTCATATAAGGCATCCCGAACGACGTCATGGTAAATATTCCCACGATGCCATTTCTTACGCATCGGGATATCTTTCATAAGGATATCGGATTCAGGCCATTGACTTTCGGGTATCTCTTCCTTTTCGTAAGGAATACCTCCAGGGTTGTCTCGCTTAGCATATACGAATTTTCGCGGACACCAATCGGCAAGTTCACTGCTGTGCAAGTGAGCTATTCGCGGCCGTTCACGTTGGATCTGTGTGAATATTTTTTGGAAGCCCCTATCCAAATGTTTTTGAAGCGAGAATAGTTCTCGCTTCGGTTTTGGAATAGGAGCTGCATTAGCCAGGCCGCCGACAGATTCTTCAAATTTGCCAACGGCCTTGGACTTGAACTTTATCTTTTTTGCCATTCCCAGTTCTTTCGTCTACTGCGGTGTAAGATACGTTCGGAGAGGGAACACGTCAATCTTTCGGAAAGTATTCATTTTATTTGTATCGGAGCTTTGCGTACGTAGTCAGCTACCTTCGTTCCATTTTGGCGCACATACGTGCTTACGTGTTGAGTTGCTACCTGTGCAGTAGGTTTGGTAAGTAATGCTTTTATAGCTGCAAACATTTAGGTGTCCTCTTTATCAGTTTAGGGGTGCCACGGAATATCCCCGGCACCTATTTCGTATTGAAGCATATCGACGGCTCGATCGAATATGCTCCAAAATTTGTGAGCCAGCTCCAAAGATCCTGAAGCTAATTGACCACAACGATGTAGTTCTACAGCAGGACCAACATTTCCACAGTGCGAAAGCATTGGGGCTGAACACCATTCTTTCCCGTCTGATGCAAAACAATAAGCATCATAGGTATGCGAACTCCCATGGGAGCCGATGAATGCTATATTGAGTCTGTCTAGCCGTTGTTCAATTTCATGGATTCCTGAGATCTCTTCAAAATCTATTTCTACACAGGGTCCAGAATTGGATACGGGATATTTTTTGAGCAGTTCACTGTCAGATGTTTCGCATGCATCAAAAACTGCTTCCACAAGAGGAGCATCAGCTTTTGAACAAACGATTTTTACTCCACAACGATCACTCACTGGTACACACTACCTTTACTGTACCTTCTTGGTCAGTGCATATCGTTCCAAAAGCATCATTGGTCGCGTCTACCCATTGGAGAACACCGAAATTGTTTCCCTCAGAATCTGAGGTTGCGTAGATAGTTGAGCCGTCAGTGAATTCAATGATGACAGGGTAGCCTATGCTGAAATCCTTTTCCCAGCCGTAGACTTTCATGTCACGATCATCCATGCGGTACATTTTTGCTATTGTTTTACCGATTAGATTCATGTTTGGCTTTCTCTTCGTGAAGATCTAATTTTTCTTCTTTGGAGGCGGCTCCGATATACATGAAGTGAGGTTTGTCCCCCGCTTGGATGTTGTCGTGGTCGATAACCAAGATGTCCATCTCCGTATCAGAGCGTACGTCCTGCAGGACACCGCCGCTTATTTCAAGAACCACTTTGGGCTTCATTGATTTCCTCCACAGACCAGTGCTCCTTGTCGAGCGTGTGACTGTATTCGCACATGATTTCATGGGAGAGATCTATCTCTCCGGCTTTTTCCAAAGCTTCTTCTGGTGAAGTCGCTTCTACTTCACGGGTAGACACATGGACTTCCCGCACACCTACGTGAAATTTAGGCATCAAGGTCCACTCCTACGATCGTTAGAAGTTCTGTGGGTTTGACGTTACTTTCAGCCCAGTAGACACCATCACGCATATCGCCTTGAGAATGATTCACTTCTCGGATGGCTTCGATCATTAAGTCATAGGTGTCAAATGGGCCAGTCCATTCCTGCGGCTCAACGTCGCCATAAATATGGATGAACCAGAAGTATTTTTGGGATGTCTTTTCTCGGAGAATGAGTTGGTCGGTATTGAATTCCTCGCAAAGAACGTCAAGTTCCTTAGCGAATTCTTTGCTACGTTCATCAATACCATGATCTCCGAGTATCAGCTCTGCAGATTTACCATGAGAGATGTCTCCTGAGGCATAGGATTGTAATTCACGCATGCCGGCCAACATTATGGCTTCTATCCGAAGCATTTCTTCTTCGGAACGCGGTGTAACTTTTTGTGTAGTCATTTTGTTTTCTCTTAAAAGGGCGTGGGCGCCCGTAACTCATTTTTTGCATGGATAGGGCCAAATTGGCCTTCATATGATCGTCGCTTGTTCAAGATGTATTGAACATCTTCTTTATGTTCCAAGAGTATAGTCACGGCATCCTCAGGTTTTATTTGTCCATAAATGACCTGAGGTTGTAACAATTCAGCCAATTCCGCCTTGGTGTCAATAACGGCTTGGTGATTGGCCCCTTTATGCACATCTTGAAACAACTTCCCATCTGTAGTTCGGAAAGCTTCAATTGAGCCTTTGTATATCTCAAGTGAAGATGCGGGTACGAATCCCAGAACGGGATGTTTCGGGTAGTAAAGATTGGAGAGATGGTAGGTGGTTGGGTCTTCATTGATTCGAAAAATGATGAAAACTTTGCCTATATCTTCTTCACCTGTCACTACTGTTTCTTCGTTCATGGAGCAATAATACTCGTAAGTTTTTACGAATTTTACTACATCTGATTTTTCGAAAGTCATTTTACTTCCCATGCAGTAACAGCTCCCCAACCTGCAACCGTACCTTCAAGGACAATCACATCCTCAGGGTTGCGATCGGCGTTGGCTTCTGCTTGAAATTGCTTTCTTTGGACCACACCAAACACCTGGCTTTCAGTAGGATGGCGTGGTTGTGTCATAAGTGTCACCTGAGAATCCGGTGGCTGTTGTGATAACAAGTTTATAAGTTCTTGTACTGTCATTTCTTTTCTCCATTTTTTGGGTTTTTACAATCTTCAGGAAGAGCCCTGTCGATCGATATTTCATGTGTTGGATCTTCATCTCCTGTCCAAACACGGACTTGCAGTTTTCCCTCTGCTACGAAGATGAGAATCTGAGTTGGGTCTATGTCAGCGTATGAGTTTGATTGTCCTTTGAAGTTCAAAGCACTTACCCATACACCTCCACCCTTTTCCAAATTCAATTCATCTTCAGTTACACGTATATCCATTATTTACCGTCCAAGAATTCTTGGAGGGCTATTTGCGTGTCCTCAACTTTGTTACTGGGTGTGATAGGAGTGTAAACATCATAACCCATGTTTAGCGGTGCTTCGTCGATATCGTGTTCCATATTTGTTTGAATGAGGAGTAATCCCTTTTTGGTCGCCCAGTATTCTAGTCGTATACCTCGACCGCCGTATTCTTCGGGATCCCACATTTCATTTTCCCGGATGTTTTTAGCACCGCTGTCGATAAGCAAATTTCGAAGGGCATCTACGTTCTTTTTACGCGCCTCTGACCATTCACGACGCTCTTTATCAGCTTCAGTTGATTTTCTCATATTTACTTACCACGAATTATAGAAACGAATGTGAGTGATATTTTTAGGAATTTTAGATACTTCAACCTCGTAACCTTCAGCGTTAGCATTACTCCATTCTGTACAGCATTCATGCGAATCGTCTGAGAGTGCTGAAAGTTTGATTTCTATCCCTTTTTCGTCAGGATCTGATTCAAAGAAGTCTTCAACTTCTTCAGGCGGATCAATTCCGGCTTCTTTGCAACTGTCCCAAATGGCTTTCATTTTCTTCCATTGGTCATCCGGTGGTCGAAAGCCGATGACGTTAGTGCTCATACCCATTAATTTACCTTCCTGTATCTATCTGGTTCGTTAGCTATTTGACTTGGAGTCAACCATTGGTTAGGCCCACCTGTGTAATCTTTTTGGTGCGTAACGGTGCGTACCAGCATTCTGTAAGGCTCTCCGAAGAGTCCCTCACCAGCGCTGAGGTACCAATTGTTTGTGTGTAGTGTTGTATCCCCAAGAATGGCAATCCCACCTGGATTGGTGCTGAGCGTATAATCGCCCTTTTTCAATCCGAGTTGGTCTGCCAACTTCTTGAAGAATGCTTTTGCAGCTTTGTGAAAGCGCTTCTTTGTTTTTTCGTCGTAGGATGCGTGTTCCGCGTGAGCTCGTTCAAGAGCGTGTGCTAATTTAATCAGCATAAGGTTCTCTTTCTTTCAATTTCGTTCATAAGGCTGCATGGTGATGTTTGACGGACGCTTCTTTGCGAAACATTCGACAAGGACGTCTTCGAGATTAACTCGTTCTTTTTGCGTCATGGGGACTCCATCTCGGGAATACCATACGTCATGTACATATTTAGCTGATTGTTTGATGAAACGTTCAAATTCTAGGTCTGTCATTAGAACTTTCTTAGTGAAGGGGAAAATTCCTATTTAACTTCGCGGGGGATAACTTTTTCCCGGATATCGGAACTGCACATAGCAGATACATTCTCTGTGATAATAACAATCATGCCCTAGTGCCTTCCAAATTTTGAAGAACGCATTGTTGTATTCCGGACGACCATTTTTGCAGGAACACCCGGAGGCATGCATCGCATTTTCCCAATCGTCGTTATGATCACATGCACTACCTCTGGGTGTTTTGTGATGGATACTTTTCGTTATCATGCAACTTTGACTCCTTCAACAGGGTCGAGAAGATTATTTTCAACAAGACGTTGGGCCATTATGGGGCAAACAGAATTACCAATCTTTGCAATTTGGTTTGCCTTTGTTCCAGTCAATTCGTACGAATCAGGAAAGCCCTGAGCGCGTGCAAGTTCACGAGGTTGTAACATCCTTAGACCAATATCAGTGATCTGATAATCGGCACCATTGATAGTCACAACACCCAAACGGGCTTTTGTTGTTATTGTGTGGAGAGGCTCAGCGGCACGTTGACCTGTGGCTGTACCATAATATTTGATCAAGAAAGCTCGAACCATTTCTGTGTTGTTAAATTCGCCAACAGCTGCAGCTTTAACTGTTGAGAGTTTATTCATGGAAGCAGTCACCTTGGCAAATTTATTCCCTTGAGCGGTCACAGTTTTTAGCGGTTCCTTCATGTCCGAACCGATACCTGTCCCATAATATCGGCTGACGAAAGCCGCTATGAGAGCGTTGTGATCCCAAGACGTCACTGTAGGTAATGGCGCATCTGCACGTTTACCAACCATACCTCCATAGAATTGACTGATGTGTGGAATCACAATAGCCTTTTCAGCAGTATGAGATACCACAGTACCTAGGGGCTTCTTCAGGTCTTGACCGCGTAATTTACCATCTTTGGTGTAATGCGCGATATCTACAGCATATGGAACCACGAGAGCTTTGTCATTTCCTTGGGCACATACAGTTCCTAATGGATCTTGAGTGCTTTGGCCTCGGAAGTAGACAGGCTTATCTTTATTGTAGTGCCCTGTCCTGACAATGAACGGTTCAGGATCCTCAAAGACAAACTTCTTGAGTCCCTTAGCAATCCGCTTCATGGTGTTTTCTGCCAACGGCCGTTTACGGTTAAAGATAGAATTCGTAGGTATCGACCAATCAATACAATCGGCTGCCGTATTGTAAGGGAGTTTCCCCGGACCATGAGTAGGTTCAGGCCAGGTAATAGGTGCTCCATCACACCTAGCTATAAGGAATAACCTCCGTCTGTGTGTAGGAGCTCCGTAGTCGGCCGCATTGAGATCTCGTTCTTCAATAGCATATCCCAGCTCAGCTAACTGTCGTTTCCATGAACGATATGTTTCACCCATTCGTTCTTTATCTGGGCGCTCATTCTTCAATGGTCCCCACTCACGAAACTCTCTTACGTTTTCAAGCATGATGATTCGAGGTCGAACCAGCTTTGCCCATTTTATGACGATCCAAGAAAGAGCGCGTTGTTGTTTCTTTACAGGTTTCGCCCCTCTTGCTCGAGAGAAGTGAAGGCACGCTGGAGAAAACCAAGCCAGTCCGATAGGTCTTCCATCAGATATAGCTCTGGGATCAACTTGCCAGATGTCTTCACACATATGTTTTGAATCAGGATGATTCTTAGCGTGCATCTCAAGGGCAGATGCATCATGATTGATTGCGACATCTGGATCTCGTCCGATCGCCCACGCGATTCCGGTACTCGCACCGCCTCCACCTGCGAAGTTATCGACCACAAGTTCACCAGACAGAGCGGTTTTATTACATAGCATCATGGATTGAGTCCCTTCGATAACTTTTCAATTATCAACTCGAGTAATTTAGTTTTTGAGCTGGCTGAGAGGTTGAGTTCCTCTACCCACCATCTATCCATTCCGTTGTTGGTTTGGATTGTATTTATGTCAAAGCCTAAGCTTTTGGCCTGTTTAGCCGAAGCCATTTGTTTTCTAAGAGTCATTACGTTAACCATGCTTTTCTTGTGTTACCGCATTCAACGCAGGTGTACATTTTCCTGCGCTTGGAGTATTGCATCACTCCGCGACAGACACCGCCCATAGGACTGCAATCTGTTTCTCGGCATATTACCCGGTACTGTCCAGATTTATCAAAATTGAGAGGTGACAAAGGCCATCTCTTAGGAAAGTATTCGCGTATCGTTATCATATTACAAACCCTCTTGTTCCGCTTCGAAATGATCGGTTGCTATACGTAGGGCTTCTTCAAAGTCGACATCGAAGCCTTCACAATAGTGCATGACATCGGTAAGAAGGTCTACGGCTGAGGTATGTTGATCAAAAGGGTCATCGGGCCAATGTATAGCCACACAAGCTGTGACTTTGGCTTTACCCATTTCACATTTTTCACGCATCTGTTTCTTTGATCTCTTCTTCGCCACAGCGATCCTCCGTTAGTGTATCTACTAGCTCAAATAACCCCTTTTCGGGCATAACGGTGTCGTATTCTTGAACGTTTCGAACATGGACTCGACCGTCTTGCCAGTAATAGGTTAGGCTTATGAAGCCATCTTCATATTTTTCAAAGTGCATTTGAACGATGGCATTTCGAGCACCTTCAACCATATCGCGTAGTTGGTTGACTGGAACACGCCAGGTTTCTTTCAATGCTTGTTTCAATCCCTCTTCTTGTGTTCGGGTTAAATTCAAGCATTGAAGAAATCTCTGACGGTTCATGAACTCATTTATTTTTTGAAGAATTCTACTGGCTCGGTTGTTTACGAAAATGAAGGCATTTGAGAGGGAAGGTTCTTCAATATCATCTTTCCACGTCAATAATGCCAAAGCGCCCTTTCCACTTATCCTTTCTACTTTTGGAAGGTCAGCTGCATTTAGGATAAGAGGCACCCATACTCCATCGTCGGTTTGAGCAGTTAGTTCGCATTCCTCAATATTAATGTCTTGCATGTTTTTTCCCTAGTTTGGCCAAGGCTGCCAGATCTATGGTCAGTGGCTGCGATGAATTAGTGTTGATGAAACAATGTCTGCAGACGGCACAGTTTATACCGGGATCCTTTTCGCCATTTTCTGTTGGACAAACAATCGATTTGCCAAAGGTCTTTTTCACGGTCTTTCTGTGATGCTGCAATCTGAATACTACGTCAGCAAGTGGATCCTCCTCTTCATTGTTTTCGGCCATGTACGCTGTTCTGAAATCATCGTATCCTTGATCATGAGGATGGGGCATTTGATGATCATGGCTGAGCATTATCTCTACATTAGGTAGGTTGTTCAGTCGTCTCAAATCCCGTATGAATCCTTTCACAGCCCATGAGCGGGTATATGCCCAGGCTGTAACATCTGGTCTATCTCGTAAGATGTACCACCAGTCTCGAGCATACTTGGGTGTGTAGAAATCTCCCCCTCCGTGTAATCGTAACAGTCCGCCGAGAGGGATTGACAGCTTCATGTCGTCTACGAATTTTGAATTCTTTGAAATTTTCAAATTTAGGAACGCTAAGTCTTTCAGATGACCTCTGAAAGTTTCCAGATTTGACATATAGCATCGATAGCTACAGAAATCTGTTTTTCCAGGTCAGGTGTATCGACTCGGTATGCTCCAACAGTATGTTAGTCCAAGTTTGGAATTACTTGTACCTATATGGGCGCCAAGTAATTTTGTTTTCAACGTACGATCCTGAGTTTATTCACTGAATGTTTCCTCCTGTCATCAGCTATAATATTTATGAGTCTGTTCCATAGACCTTCACGACGAGCTATTTTTCCACAATCTGTGCCCTCCACGTATAACCGGTAATAGCCTCCGGCTTCTTCAGCTTCAGGTGTGAATATGAGGACACAGACAGCTACAACATCACCCTCGTATTCGATGTTGTACATGTAATGATTCGGGTTTTTGTCGTCAATCTGGTGTGGAGCTATCGTTAGCTTCGTCAGATCCAGATTCTTCTTCCGAAGATACGGATTCATCCGATGTCTCCTCTTTTAGGATAGGTACAGTTCCAGCGAATGCGCTAGAGGATTTTGAATCCACTGCACCTCCACAGAATTCACCGTATGTGCCTTCGTGTAGACATTTCCGGCAGCTCATATATTCAGCGGCATCTGACCAATCAACATTGGACGTATGTTCAACGCCGGCATCTCGGATGATAAAGACAGCACGACCTGTGACTTGGAATTCCTCTTCATAGCCGCATGATGGGCAAGCCACATTTTTCAAACAGTTTGTGTTAGGCACGACGATTCTCCATATGTTTTATTTCATTTATTGGGCATACAATTGTCCGAGGACTTGTAGCGAATGCGGGGTCGAATATTTTCGGAGTAGCTCGCATTTCCACAAAGCCATTGGCTACATCCAATATCTCCGCATCCATATAGTACATGCTCCCAATTTTTACCAAACCCCAAAACTGTTTGGGGTTTATAAAAGGGAAGATACCTTCACGAGTCGTTCTTTCATCAAAAAGTGTTTTGTCGCCCTCAGCAACGGAAATGTATCCCGTAGGTCCTTTTTCTGAATTATGACAAGGAAGCAGGTGGACCTCCACACCATCTGTGTTTTCCACAATATCTTTGGATAGGTTTAACACGGCGGTATCAAGATCATCTTTATTGGGGAGGGCTACCGCAAAGTGTAGGATGCGGTAAAACTCTCCGTCTTCTTTCCCGGTTCTTTTCTTCGGCACTTATTTTCCTCCGATAAGTCTTTTCAATAATGAAGGTTTAGAAACCTTTGTGTCGCCTACGGTAATACCGTTGAGCGCCTGATTTATTGCTTGCGTATCCTTGTTGTCAATATGGATAGCAGGGATGTCGATAATGTTCTTTTCTCGGTTTTCACCCTCGAATTCAACTTTGTATTCTGTAGGGTTTCCACGCTCATCTATCCGACTTGTGGTAACTGTGAATTTCCACTTGTCACCAAAGAACATTCGCTGCAGTAGCATTGCTGTATCACTTAGTGTCGCCATTTTTCATCACTTTCTTTTTCTTAGGTATCCATTTTATTTGGTCATCGGTGAATTCTTGGATTACATCCCAACCTCGACCATTTACATCTTCAGTATTGTAATAATGCATACGTCCGTAAGCCTGACGCGCCATGCTCCCAATACCGATATCGACCGGATCCAACCAAACGGGTTGTTCCCCCTCAGGACGCATGGATCTGCCAATCAGTTGTCGCGAGTCCAGAATTGGAAGGAGCATTACGCCCGCATCGATATCGCGGATGTCCAATCCTCGACCACCTTTTTTTGCCGTTGCTAGTATGATTTTGGATTTTGCCGCTAACGCCAGCTTTCGTCCATAATCGATTTTAGATTCACCTGGTTTTTTCCCGATGAATAACATTGCCTTCAAGCCGTAATCCAAGTCCAGGTAATATTGCACCTGTTCCAATTGATTGATGAATTTGGATATGCCAATGACTTTTCGACCACGAGATGCAACGCGATATATTTGTTTAGCCAACCAACGATTTCGCGTCTTTGATTTCGCGACAATTCTCGGAACCACAAAAGGGGCTTCGATGTCGTTCATTCCTTCCGCAAAAGACCGGTTATGCACGTAGGGCCGCATAAGAATTGTCGGAACCTGACTGTTACTTCCCAACTTTATTTCCATTGGAGCCGCTAACATTCGGTAAACAACGTCTAGATTATCAGATCTATCCGGTGTTGCCGTGAGCGCTAGCGATAACCTAAAATTAGTTCCGAAGATACAGTTCACGAATTTAGCCGCAGCTGCTACGTCTGCCTCATCAAGGATAAGAAGTTCACAGTCGTGGAAGATGTCCGGATGTTTCGTCATGGCCGAATATGTTGTTACATATACGCCTTGTTCGATTTTCTTTTTGAAGGTCAGCTTCTGGATTTTTATGCCCAGGAATTTATGGCCGCCAGCGATCCATTGCTCTCTTACGATATCTGTATCCACTACGACAATGACGCGACGTGGACAAAGTTCATGGATCATGTTAAGCCCCACGACTGTTTTACCAGATCCCGGAGGGGCTACACCAACTGCACCCTTGTGCTTCTTCAAGGCCGCTTTTAGCTCTAGCGCTGGGCCTTTCTGATGCTCGTACAAGGGCAATTGAAACGGGTAGTTACAGTCAAAAGAAATTGGTTCAAGACTTTTGAACTTCCGAGGAGTGTCTGTCCAATACCTCGGGAGTCGGAGAATCTTCCGATCGTCGTCCCACTGGAACGCTTTTACAATCTTCTCCTTGTCGTGTTTGCTCTTGAACGTCAGTTTCTTTTGAGCCTTCGCTACCAGTTCCAGCGGCGGGTTCTTTAGGAATATCGTTCCCCTCGCTGTTATTGTCGAAGTCATCTTCGTCTTCCTGTGCTTGTTCATCTGGAATGATATATAGGTTTTCTTGAGCGCGTGTATAGGCCACGTATTCAAGGTTCTTTTCTTGAACCAGATCTTCAGGGTTTTTGGATCTGAAGGCGTATGGGTGAGGAAGTAACTTCCGCATCACATATACGTTTTTTGCCTCGAGACCCTTAGCTTTGTGAATAGAGGAAAGTATTACAGCCTCTTTCTCAGAGTCGTTGGTAAACGCCTCTTCGATAAAGGTCACAATCTCGGATACCGTTTTGGCTACACCTGTAAGTTCCAAAAGGCAATAGCCCTTATCCCGAATGGCAGCTGCACGACCATGTTTGTTCTGCGCAATCATTTCCTCGGTGTTTATTTTGATCCATTCTTGGGTGGCCACTTTTAGGGCGTGGACATCTTGATCCAGAACGGGTTTCTTGTCCCATGTACGTTCACCTGTATCCGCCAGTTGCTCAATGAGCTTGATGAGGTTTCGACCTACATCGTGTCCTAGTACAACTGCCTTTTTACCGGATCGGATAAGCTTAAACGCGACACTCATGAGAGAGGCGTTTATGCGGCTCAGGATGAAATCATGAGGTTTGGCATCCCGAATTACCTCCGAAAGGCTCTTCGCGCTCACATGGCCCTCTGGAGCGTTCTCAAAGGTCTCTATTTCAGGCGCTAGAGTCTGGGCCAGACGCACTACTTCTTTAGGGCACCTGTAACATATGCTCAAAGGTAGCTCAATGGCGTTTGTAGCCTGTTTTAGCTTATCCATAGCCTTGCTATCAGCACCTCGAAAGGCATAGATAGCCTGTCGCCGATCACCAACGGCAACCATTCGACCATTTGGAGCCAGAATAGACGTTACCATCTTTATTTGGGCGATATTGAGATCCTGCGCTTCATCAACGAACACATAATCGTACTCCGGACGTAACCAATTGTAGGCCGTTGGTAAGAAGATCATGTCGTCGAAATCAATGACATCAGTATCGGTCATTGCGGTATGGTAAATATCTTGCAGTAACTCAATGTCCGAATCGCCATTCAAGGTGACTTCCAGATCTTCAGCTATGGCTGCTAGAATGTTTCCACGGTTTGGATGAACGAGATTGCTTTTTGCAAAAGAGATAATTCTTGCAAAGTCTGTTCCTTTTTCCGCCATGATCGCACTGATCTCACGTTTTATTTTGAACTCATTGCCGCCATACTCACCTTCGAAAGACTCGAAAAGTTTGTCACGCATGATGTCCCTGGTTTTGCTGTTTTCCAGCTTTGGTTTTCCACGTTCTCGATATAGTGTTCGAGCGCCTAAGCTATGTAATGTTCTAACATCTACATGCTTTGGCGTATGTTTAGCCAGTTCTTCTGCGATGCGTTTATTGAATGCGCAGAAGACGATATGCATGTCTTCAGGAATGAGTTTGAGAGCTTGTACGATTGTGGTTGTTTTCCCACTGCCGGCGCAAGCTTCAACTACAGCAGAACCTTCGCCTTCGGATATAAAGTCGAATACGCTCCGCTGATACTTAGATGGTTCAAAATTTGACATTGTCTACCTCGCATATAGAAATAAGGGGGTGGGTTGAAAGCCCACCCCCTCTTTATTTCAGGACGCAATGAGCTCTTTAGAGATCTTTGTGTCTCCTGTCACAAGAGAACCCGCGAAGCGCTCCATACGATCGGCGTTCTCGGGTAACTGGTCTTGAGCCACGTCTGTGAGAGCACGTTGCACATCCATGAGCGTATCTTGACCTTGGGTCATTTGCTCATATTTGCCAAGTAAGTCGTCGAGGATACCCTCCATACCGACAGCCTTAGCAACGAATTCAAGAGTGTCTTTCTTATCTTTCACCTTGATAGATTGTAGGTTGTAAAACCCAACAGCCAATTCAAGGAACTTTTCCGGATCGAAGGCAGCGGCAATCGCATCAGCCATCTCACACATGATGAGTTTTTTACGAGCTTCATGTGTCTTAGACGAATCTTTACCTTCGAGTTGTTTGCTGGAGGAATGGGATTTCTTCATGGCTTCATACTCAGCTGTGCAACCGTTGTTACACCATTGTTCCATGAAACCAGAAGATGCGCGAGCGCTCCCACCGCCACCTTCATCATTTTCAATAGATACTTTGGGGAAGATCATATTGTAGGGTTGTTCTTTACCCATACCTTCTCCGTGAGTCGTGCCGTTGGGATTTACCGTGTAAGATACGCCATCGGCATATGTGTACTTTGTTGATCCGCCACCTAGATCTTCAATTTGGCGCGCATGAATAACGCCGGCATCTGGATCATTCAGATTGAAGGCCATTTTTGGATTCAACAGGGTGAGTCGAACTTTGTAAGGGTCGACAAAGTAATCTGTGAGTTTCGCACCTTCATGGCCGTCGTGATCGGGACGAGCGGCAACATCTTCGTGCATATAGAAATCCCCACTGACCACTTGAAGGGCGGTAGCTAGCATTTCTGCACTTGGGATGCTCAAATAACTATCGGACATCAATGCTGTAACGATATATCCGGTAGGGACGTCACTGATTGATGTTCCTGGTTCGAAATCTTTTCGAGCATTCAAGAGACGGACAAAAACGCGTTTGTCACCTAAGCGCTTTTGATCCTTGCCTCGGCTGTAATGGCTTTCGCCACTACGCTTGTTCATCCAATGCGTTAGATTCGTTGCTGCCATTTTCACATCTTCATTATCAGAATTATCATCTAGTAAGACATCCAAATAATGTTTACCTATTGTTGTCTTCGTGCCGTTGTCTTCAGAACAATGACGAACTAGGTGAGCGATGACACGATCCGCAACGGGGAAGGTCCCCAGATGCATATTGTCGGAATCTGTGATGGACAAAAGGATGCACCGTTTTGTGATGCCTTTATCACAGGCGATAACACCTGTTGTGAATGTAATTTTCGAATAGGGAACAAGTACGTCAACCATTCGTTGAGCTTGGTCATTTAGTTCTGCAGCTAATGCACGCAGAGTGATGTTTTCACCTTCTCGACGTGAACGACGAGTAGATCCTTTTTTGGACAAATCAATGTAAGCTTTGCCATTGTAGAATTCGCGTAATGAATCAACAGTTTGCATAGTTATTCCTTGTTCGTGTACTGTTTGAATATAGCTGTTGCAGCCGTCGAATTGATGGCAAGCTCTTGTTGCATCAATTGAATGGCGTATAAACCCATTTCATGTGGTGTGATCCACTCATTACGGGCTTCCTCTATTATCGAGATGATCTCAAGACCATATGTTTCAGTAAGTACGTCAATCTCGTGTTGGTTCATGCAACTTCTTTCGTAATTCTTTCTCCTCCATATAGATCCAATTACCTGATTCCAATACATATCCGGTGATACGGTCTTCTTCAATTTCAAACACCGCGATGAAAGGTGAGCAGTTATGGAAACGGGCATCTTGGATTGCTTTTTCATACATATCTTCTGTGATACGTGGAACATCCATTGTTTTCACAGATCCCACATACCTATCATTTTTGAGATCACCTTTGTGCCATTGACCGGCTCCACTTCTTAGCTGGAGTGGAACGTCTAATCGAGCGCTGACAATCTCTTCTCCACGATCACCTTTATCCTTTGGATCGTGTCTTTTTCTTGATACTTTTCTTTTTGCTGCTTTTCTTTTTCGGTTTCCCTGTGCTTCCTCCAGATCCGGACCCAACATCGAGTCCAGCCCCGGATTCGACAACTTCAATTCCCGAAGTCTCATCGCTTCCCTCTGTTTCTGCTTCTTCCGAGTTTTCGCTAGTCTTCGTTGATACGGACTTTCGTCGGACGAGTTTCCATTTGGGAAGTCCCTTGTTGTCATTTCCATCGCTTTCAATTTTATAGAAGGGGTTATAATCATATGATTCCAGGCTTATTTTTTCACCGGAACGCAACATGTACCGTGTAGTGAACACAAAGCGGGCGAACCACTGAAGCCCCCGATTATGTAAAGCTGCCAAAAGTTCTTTACGCGTTTTGAATGTGATGCCGAAGTAGTCATAACCCTTGATCGTTTTTCCCTTCATGATTTTCGTTATCAGACCGGCATCTTCGAAGACTGTGAAGATGCGCTGAGCTTCATTATCATGGCCGGGCTCATTATCTTTCCAATCTGCGGAATAGATGCGGTATGAACCAATTCCACCCTTCACGCCGTCAAAGTTCTTGACTACTTTGAATTTGAATTCGGATACCACTGTAGTAGGTGCGTCCTTGATTCCGGGATTGTTGGCCGGAGCATGTATTTGAACTGTTTGGGATCGTAAGTGCTTGAGCATATAGCCGCCTGGTGTGGAATACTTAGGTGCGTATTTACCCGTACCTCCTACATTGGCTCTTACTTGATTCGTCCCGAAAGCTGTAGTCCGTAACAATGGAGGGGCGTCATTTGGTCGAAATTTCTTGAATGTCTCAGCTACTTCTTCGCTTACTTCTACTCCAGTAGCCATGTTTGAAGACATGAAACGTGAAAGGTAGTTGGTGATACCTCGAGCATCTGTTCCCGGTCGTGCATCGCCCATATCGCGACCAATCTTCTCTTCCGCTTGGAAGGCTGCGAAGGAGTCTATACATATGAGATCCGCTGCTTTGCTGAATACGACCTTTTCTGAGAAGGCAGCACCTTGTTCCAATGTATTTGGAAACATGGGAAAGAACGTTTCACCTGTATCCACACCATTACGTTCGGCCCAGTATTCATCGAATCTATCTTCGCTGAAAATAACCAAAACTGTCCCGCCCTCGCACTTACCACAAAGACAAGTGCGCTCCGCCTCTCCTGTGTCGAAATCAACGAAGTCAATGATAGGTGTGAAACACAGATGGCAGAAGTTTTGCACCGATTCAATCACATTGTACATCAGCGTAGTTTTACCCGCATGATCAGGCCCCCATGCTTCGAACAATTTACCATACACCACACCGCCCCGGAGTTTCATATCCAAGTCCAAGAACCAGGTGGGATACTTGATTACCGTAGCGAGAGATTGTTTGCTGTCTTCCCGTATGAAGTTGAAGCCCTTCTTCGCCTTTGATGTTTCATTAGCAGCTTTGGCCATGTTTTTCAAAGCACTCGGATTTCTGCTTTTTGCGGCTACAGCTTTTGCTTGTTTTTCTTTGTCAGCCATGATTCTCCTATGCGGTAGCTAAAGCTAATCTGTCCGTTTTGAACAGATGGCCTTCATTGAACATTTGATAGCCATATTCCGTGAGCTCAGCATCATTTATGACCGGAGCTTGTTTTGCATAATGGAATATAGATTCTTTGATGGGAAGCTCGTCTGCGAACATTGCCTTTAAGTTTTCGTCGTAGTCTATATCAGGAGCGTCATCATCTTTTCCAATTCCCCATGTATCTCCTACTTTCACATCGGCCTTCAAGGGTAATGGAAGATCCCACCACGCGAATTCCATAACATATTTCAGTGCGTGGGCTGCTTCGTTTGCATATTCTTCTTTCACCTCGATAACCACTTCATCGTGGACCTGCATGAGGAATTTTGCACCCCATTCAGGATGATTGGCAACGAAGTAGTAGAAGAAGAAATATATCTGAGCCTTGAGCACATCGGCCGCACTTCCTTGAACCATTGTATTCAAGATGGTGCCGGGTGAGAGACTTCTGCGCTTTTTGTTCCAGTGACGCTTACGTCCAGAGAATGGAATAACGAATGAGCGGAGTCCGTGAACGAATTTCTCGGTGGATTCATCGTATCCTGATTCCCACAGAAATTTCAGCTCATCAATTTTCGGTAGTAGCCCTGCATAGTGATCAAAGAAATTGTTTCGAATTTCCACACATTCTTCAAGAGGCAAACCCGTCATATGGTGCAGGAGCTTTGCAGATCCTCCGTAAAGCAGACCAAAGTTACAATTCTTGGCCAACCAGCGGAATTTCTTCGATCGCTTGATAGCATCATTGGTTTCCTGGTGGATATCCCCGTCGTCATTGTAGATCTGAATCATCTTCTTCTCTTCAGCGATGACTGCAGCTACGCGGAGTTCAATCTGGCTCAAGTCAGCTACTATGAGTTTTTGCCCGTCGCGCTTGACGAAGGCGTCTCGTATAGCCTGGGCCATTTCATCTCTTGAGGGGATCTGCTGGACAGAACGTGTCCCCATTACGTGGCCAGGCGCGTCGATCTTATAGGATGTGAAACGCCCTGTGTCCGTTCCTGTGGAGTCGAAGCGGGCGAATTGTATCTCTGTAGGGTAATCTTCACTCAATGGCTTCAGAAAGCTATTACGTATTGTTTTCAACGAATTGTAGTAAAGATACTTTCCAATAAACGGCGTACCCTTATAGTTCTCAAGAATCTTCTTACTGACGGAATAAAATTTCTTGGGTTCTGTTTCTCCCTTTTCCCGAGCTTTCTCACGTCGACTGAAGGATGTTTTATTCTCCAATCGATCGTGTTCGTCAATGGTATTGAGGACATCGTATACAATTCGACTTACGTGTTCAGGACTGTTCGGATTGAAATCTGTAGATAGGGAAGGCACATCAGGATGATCTTCGTCTAACATGAACGCCATATTTCGAAGTTCGGTAGCATGATCCTCGATCATGATCTGAACTTTATCATGGAGATGCCCCATCTTAGGTCGATCGATTTTTATACCGGTTAGCTCGCAATCCATCAGAATTTGACGAACGCCTTGCTCGATCGTAGTCCACCACCCAAGTTTACGATTGTTCCACAATACTCTGCGGAGTTTCTTATATAGGTCAAACATCCATTTGGCTGTTATCTTTTCGAGCTTCACTTCGAAAGCCAATAGGGTCTTGGCATCGGTTTCCATACGTTTGAGTCTGTTCTCTAAGTGCTTTTTGAAAGCCGCTGCTGGTATCTCAAAACGTAGAAATTTTTCCCTAAGTTGTTTCTTCTTCTCAGTGAACTGCTTTTTGGTTTCATAATTCTTCGTCTCTTCCATCCATTTGAAGAGATTGTCCAAGCGTTTCTTGCGGCGTTTCCGGATTCTTACTTCCAGTTGAGTCTTCGCAGTTTTGAGCTTGTTGTTCTTTATTTTCTGAGCTAGCTTCTTGATCTTTTGCCACTGGTCTACGGGACGATTTATACGACCGTCTTCACGCGCCCTTTCTCGTTCCTCTTTGAGACTGATCTTCATATGCTGTCGTAATAGATCATCAAAATCGAATTTAGATTCAGATTCATCGCCGGCGCCCCGGTTGTGATACATCCAAGCCATTACCTGAATATCGAATAACTGAATACGCCACGCTTCCATGGGCAGGACATAACGATCCAATATCTTGGTAACAGCGCTGGCGTTGTACATCACGCAGCGAAGGTTGCTTTGAAGAAAAGGTACGAACATTTTTATACTATGAGCCGAAGGCGAAAAATGGAAAGTTTGACCGTTCATGTGTACTGATATTTGAAGTAGTTCACATGTAAGATCACCTTCTGCACGATTCTGCAACATGTCCTTATCACAGGTGACATGTACAGTGAAAGCATTAGTGCTCTTGAATAATTTGTTGTAATCAATCACATGAACTCCAAAGTAAAGGGGTCGACAACGATTGCCGACCCCTTATTTGGTCTTTAATCCATAGCCGCCAATTCTTCAGCCGTTGGATCGAAAGCGGATTTACCGCTTGTTTTCTTTACTGTTTTTTTGGCAACCGTCTTCTTGGCAGCCGTTTTGGGTTTTGACACCGTTTTCTTAGCTACCTTCTTAGAAGCCTTTTTGGCGACCTTCTTTGAGGCTTTCTTCGGAGAAGACTTAGGTGCTGACGCCCATTGCTTCTTATGAATGGTCTTCATAGCAGGTGTCATTTCATAAGCATCGTGATCACCGTCCTCGTCAAGCACAGGCTCACCGGTTTCGGCATCATAAATATGCCCTTCTATGTCTACGAAGTTACCTTCACAATCTGTAAGCTTTACAATGGGCTCACGAGTACCATTGTCAAAGTTTACGTAACGCAGATCCTCATTGGCCGGATCCACATCAATACCTGTAACTTTGTTTCCAGGAGATACTACTTCGGCATCGATGACCTTTTCGTCGGGTTCTTCTTCGATAATCTCGGCTTCAACCTCCTCGACTTCAGATTCTCCTTCGACTTCAGCTTCAGCCGAAACAATATCGTCTTCCAACGACCCGCTTTCAACTTCTTCAAAAGCTTTATCTCCGAAAACAGAATCTTCGTCATCAAATCGAGCCGTATCTTCCTCGGTCATTTGTACGGTTTCACCGGTAGGTTCTCCGTCTTCGTTGTATTGGTTGCCTTCAGCGTCAAGTAGTCCGTATTCTCCAAAATCGAGAACCTTTGGTGTTTCTTCAACGGCTTCAGCTTCAACCGAAGCGATTTCATCTTCAAGACCGCTACCGCTGTCGGCTCCAAAGATGTCGTCACCATATCCGCCATCACCGAGATCAATGTCGCTGAGATCTGTTGCGTTGGACATAGCAGCCCCTGCAGGCAGACCTGTTTCTTTCCAACTTGAGTGCGCTTGGGCAATTTGGCAATGCGCCTTGATAACCTTATCCGCATCCGTTGCGTCCATTGCTGGATACAAAGTCATTGCGTTTTTCGGTACAAGATTATTTTTCTCAGCGTCGTTGTTTTTCTTCAGATACCCCATAAGGAGGTTCTTCGGCATGAGTGGTTTCTCAGCATTCAACACCCAAGCGTTACCTATACTCTTAGCGTCCGTTTTGTAACGTTTGGCTGTAAACTGTGTTCCAATCGCTGTGCCATGCTTCTTGAAGTGTGAAACGATAACCGGAAGAATCATTTCTTCCATGACATTTTGTTGATGTCCGTAGGGCCGTAACTCTAGGAGATTGAGATATGGTCCTTTTACCTCTTCCCCGTTTTTACCAACACCTTGGTATGGACGAATGAGTAATGGGACGATTAGAACGGCGTCCAACTTATTTATCGCATAGCCGGTATTGGCGTCAATGTCAGAATCGCAGAAAGAGCACTTTCCACCTTTGATGGGTAAGGGCTCATCGGACATCTCTTCCTTTTTGAAATCAAAACCGTAGGCGAATTTACCACAGCGATGAATTACTTTGTCCGCAAAGGTTTGACCATTACCTTTTGCTATTGATCCAACAATTGTCGAATGTGCTGTCAGGAAGAAGGGTTCACCACAGACAACAACATCACGATGCATCTGTCCTGTTCCCGGTTTCCCAATATAAAAGTTGAAACGATGTTCATGCCCTGGATATTTCACCCCGTAAGCATTCTCAGCGTTCTTTTCACCAATGGCGCGTACTGCGCTCAACATCTTAGCCATCGTTGCTATCTCCTCGTCGAATAAAGGTTTGGGCACTATCCACCGTGGATACGAGTCCCATTATTTCTTCTTTTGACATTTCTTTTGGATCCTTTGTCATTAGCACATGTAAAGAATGGCACTTGACTCCGTATTCCGCCAGAAGGGGTTTTGCTTGCATTGCCAACTTTAAACCTGCTCCATCTGGATCAGGCAATGCATAAACTTTTTCGGTAAAGCTGGAAAGGAAGTTTGCTTGTAACGGGGACATAGAAGATCCCGCACAAGCTATTCCGAATAGTCCAATCATACTTAGATGCATCACGTCCAGCTCTCCCTCACATAAGAACACATGTGTGTCCTCATCAATCTCAGGAAGAAACCAGGAGCCATACAGATGCGCTGTTTGACTAAGCGGGCATGGGTACCAATATTTCGGCCCTTGGGTATGTACCAAGGGTCGGTATTTGATTCCTACGCACGTTTTACCATCCAGTGCGAAGTATGGTATGAGGATCCCGGTTCTTCTAATTCCCAGTTCTATTGCACACTCAGCAGGTTCGGCGTTAGAGCGTATGCCGTACTTTAGGGCAGTTGCAAGATCTACGCCTTTGCTCTCAATAAATTGTTTGTTGGGTGGCAATTTGAACTGAGCTAACGTCTCAGTGTAATCCTTGTCATCCTCTGCCTCTTCGGCCTTATTTTCCTTTTTTCTACCTAAGAGCCCTATTCTGGGCGTTTCTTTATTTTCGCTATCTGCGAAGTCTTCTATCAGGCTATCTGCCTGCGTGAATCGTACCAGCTCATCTAAGAATTTCAAGAGCGGATAGGGTTTTTCTGAGCAGGTATAACACCTTGCAAAACTGATCCCTTCCTCATCTACCGATATTGTCAATGAGGGGCTTGAGTCCACATTGTTTGAGTGCGCTTCTGTGTAAGGAGCCATGGGGCACTTACACTTCAGCCACTTACCGGAACCTTTTGGGCGGAATCCAAAGTGTCTCTCCCAGAGATCTTTGAGTTTATCCCGCTCCATTAGGCTAAGTCTTTTGCAAGTTTCTTAGCGTTGGGACTGAGCGGTGTTTGTTTACGTTCTTCATCTGATTTATCCTCCTTAGATTGAACTCCGATATATTTGAAGTCTGCATTTACAACGTCGAAATTGTATACCAAACCTTCTTTCGAATTTGAGGCATCGCGGGCTTTGAAGCCTGTGAAAACAATACCTTCTTTGTGTTCTTTTCCTTCTTGTCGCATAGCCCACATGAACGCGGACCATTTGAAAAAAGCATCACCATGAGCTATACCTGATCTGCGCTGTCCACCATATCGATTGAAGTGTGAGGTATAGAGACAGGCGCATCCTCTTCGAAATAGAACAGGTCGAAGATTCCGCATGAGGTTGTCCACTTGTGGAGCTGCAATATCCCCGGTTTCTTTACTCGGCATGGCTAAGTTTACGATGGTGTCAACACAGGCTACTTCAATACTGTGTTCTGCCAATACACGATCTAGATCAATCAGCGATGTGCAGCTTGTTGGACCACCGACAAATAGATTCTTCCGTAAATTTTCAGCGGCTTCTCCTTTCATCCATCGCTTGTATTTTTTGAACTGTTCGTTTTCCAATTTTCCTTTGATTACACCGTCATAACTTACTCCAGCCAACATGGCAGCAATACGCCGTCTGAGATCCAAGCTATCCATTTCACTAGAGTATAGGAAAGTAGGTACATTGGCATTAGCGGCCATATGAGCTGCACAGTACGCCAATACGAATGTTTTCTTCACACCCGGAGAACCGATCATCCCATAAGCATAGCCTTTTTGTAGGTGATTGAAGGGTTCTGATAGTTCGAAGAAAGGCAGTGGAATACCGCTCAGTTTTCCGTCTCGTAGATCGCGGTAATTTGCAAGAAGATCGTCTGTTTGAAATTCTTCCACACGATCAACGTCATCTGCGCTTAGCGCCGTTATCTCAGTAACGCAGTCGCGCATTATTTCAGCAATTCGAAGGACGTCTTTGTTTGAGCTGAGGATATCCCGCTCTTCAAGAATTCCTTCCATCTGCTGTAGTCCAACCATGGCGTGTTCAGCCCGCTTATGGTTGTGTAATTGTTCAACAATTTCTTCGGCTGAAAATGAAGTAGCTTTCTCGGCAGGAAGCCGGAAACTTTCGTACTCTTGTTGAATATGTGCCCAGGGAGGACCATTACCATGTCTGCTGACATAGTCTGTTATGGTTTGATACACCTCTCGATACATCTTCCGTCGTTTTTTCACCTGCTGTTTTTCGGCGTAGGTGCCGTCAGCTATGAAATAATTCTCTGATGGAAGTAGATCTTCTTTGAAACCAGACCGAATGATTTCGCTAGGATTGTTCGCTAGAGCGATCAATGCCGTAATGGCGAAGTCATCCACTAACGCCATCGGCGTCTCCCGTTTGGTAATTTATTTATTGCGTCTTTTGCCAGTACGCGGAAGGACGAAGATACGCGATTACTCTTCGACGTCAACATCTTTTTCGGCTGTTGGCTGAGGAGACGTATTCTTACTGAAATTTGTTCGAAATTTTTCTCTGATGTATTCGTGTGACCGGCCAAGAGCTTCGCACACATCATAATTATTGACAGCATCAGGCCACTCTATTTCCTTATGGGCGAAGAGCATAGCTGTTTGCCGGATGATACGTTCAGGGAGCTCCGGATAGGTTTCTCGCAAGCTCGTCACATACAGCCGAACAAAGGCTACGTCCGCTGAGAAAGCTGTTTGTTCGCGTGGAGGGCACGCCTTGTGTAGTCGCTTCACCAACGCACTATATTGGGTAGGTGCGTCAGAACCGAGCGGATTGTTTTTGAGTGTGGGTTTCTTTTTACGTTTGGCAGCGCGTCTGGCGCTATTTTTCTCTTGTTCTGAATTGGATTCATTCAGTAGACCGGACATCTTCTTCCTAAATGTTTCGGACAATGTGCAACCTCCAATCGGGGTGACTGAATATCCATGTTCGGTCAGTTGTTTCAAGATCCTGTTGTACGCCAAATGTAATGTATGGCGGGAATACTCGCATTACATCGAATATCCAAAGTACAGGTATACCGAAACTTCTATCTGAGCAGTATTTCCAACGACCCTCTTTGTGATCAAAGAATATGGAACTGGTTCTCTTATCCATTTCTCGTGGAACAAAGGCCAGCATATCATCGGGATCTGCCATAATTTTGCTTTTATGATCAAAATTCTCGGCTTCGATATCAACCCATTCTTCACCTTCTTCTTCGATTTCTATGTTTACCATTTCTTTACGCCAGTAGATTGCGGATTCTAAGAAGGGATTGTCTTCTGGACCATAAGCGTAATTAGTCAACATCCAATCAACCCCAGCGTTGATGTTCCTGGACGTGGCTCCGGTGCAACTGAAGGTATCTATTCCGAATAAAGCCCGCTGAGGGGGTTTGAGGGAAGTTTCACGTATTTTTGTACGCTGCCCGGCCTTCGCTCTTTGATAGAGGTGGGCCAGGCTTCCACGTACAGTATTGATGTCGCAACAATAGAGATTAGAGAGCTTCTTCAGAAGTTTGTCATGTTCCGAATCAAAGCTCATTCTTTACCTCTCTTTGCGATTTTTTCTTGTTCTACCCGGTTCAGAATATAGCGAACAAAATCAATCTGCAAACCGATTTCTTCCGCAATTTGTTCCGGTTCTTTTTTAGACCACATAGTGTGAAGCTTACGAGCTTCGACATGCCCTATTCTGTATACGCTACCGGTAGGGGATGTCCACCGAATTGCCATCCCTTATTTTTTGACCGTGACGCGCAAGTTATACTCATCATCCGCGACGGTAGCAATCTTCTTGTCAATCTTCTTATTCTTTACCGCAGCTTTGAGAGCAGTTTTGTTGATGTCAATTTTGAGGTATTCCTTACCTAGCTTACCGTAGTATTCCTCAGGTTTGATGTGTATCTCCAAAGGCGGTTGACCTTTCTTCACCATTCGGAATTGGACAACCAATCCGGTAGGACTCTCCAGATCAATTTCTGGGAAATCCTGACCCTTGCCACCGGCTGCACGCATGATGCGTTCCATTTCGACACGGATTTTGTCACGATTGGTGCTGACCTCTTTGATCTGCTTTTTTATTTCATCTTGCTTGGTGTAGAGCTTTTCAAGTTTACTGCCTTTGAGCAACTTCTTGATCTCTACATCATTTTCCTGAAGCTGGTCCTCTAAGCGGGTTTCAGCGTCAACCAGAGCCCCAACTACGTCATCGCACGCTTCGGCTGCAGCTTGCGGATCTGATTTCTTCTTGGCCAATACGGCTAATGCTTTTTCAACATTGGGTAGTCCATTACCGTTGGACTTAACTACTTTCTTTCCCATTCTTAAATTCCTCCAAACATCCAAAAACCGTCAGTGTACATCCCGACTTTTCTATTTATTGCGCCTTCGGTTACCCAGGTGGCAATCTTTGCCAATTCCTGAACACACGAGTCAGCGTCATCACGGAGTCCGGACTCCAATTTTGGATAAACTACCGTGTCATCGTTGTTTACTTTTTCACAGCGCCAAGCATTGGAGTTCCAGAGGGACTCGGGTAAGTGTTTGACTACCCATTTGATGTCCCAGACAACCTCATTGCCGAATATGGCTTCGATATCGGTACGCCCACGTTGAAAAGCCTTTCGTCTGTGTTTGATGAAATACACGATATCGTTTCCATCACCTGGCGCCATATGAAACATTTCATGAGTATCCCCTAACCAATCTGCTTGATTCTGGGTATTCGCGTAAAGTTTCATTAGAGCGGAATCGTATGCCGGAAGATCAATCAACATACCCGGCGTCTTCAACCATTCTTTCACGCTGAACCGAATACGCCCGTCATCTAAGTAATAAAGGTCAGGGCGTTGTTTCCGTCGCATATTCCTCCCCGTATTCACCATTTGCTATATTTCGGAGCATTTTATTTCGAACCGCGGCTCTCGTTTTTTCTGTTCCGGGAATCCCGATCGATGATGAATGCCGATTCTTCACTATTTTCCTTTCGGCGTCCTCGATGTAATAAGCATAAGCGACTTGCTCGATCGTGATATTCGGTAACCAACCCTCTAGAACTTTTCCTTCATGTCCGTACATGATTACATAATGCCGTTTTCGATAGTCCATTTTCCTCCCAAAGTAAAAATGAAATACAATTCTGTTTCCTAGTCAACGGGCACGATGGCAAACTTGTATCCTTTATTTTTTGGATTTACAAGTTCGCCACCGTGCGGTGTCGACCAGGTTATTTGGTTGGGAAAAGTAGGCGATGGAACATATCCACAGCCATTTTCGGATTAGGTACTTCGGTCTTTATCCTATCGGTGATCCGATAGAATTCAGAAGCGAAACCTGCAGCCAACGGTTCTGTTGTCAGAACACGTAAAAGCAACAGTCTTGCGTGAAGAGCTTCCTCACTCTCGAAGATAGAACCCTTTGTATCTTCCGCAATGGAAAGCATCAAAGGAATGGCTTGGGCAACTACAGGTGATGCATCTTCTTTGATAGCATCGTGTAGTCGTTTGCCACCAACACCAAAGTCGCTAAGCTGCTTGAACCATGGGGAATTCACTAATTCCTGAGTCAAAGACAATTCACGAGGGAATGTAATCAGACGCTTATTGCCTTTCTTGTCAGTATAGTATTCTCCACGGTTTGCCGCTGCAATTCGACTCCAACCGGCCTCTGCCATAAGTCTCGGCTTGCCGTTCGCTTTAGCTCCCATAACACCAAGCGACAGTAGTTCAGTCACAGCCATGTGAAGAACCAATGGTGGGTTCGAAGCTTCACTCAAACGCTGTACCACTAGAGCAAGCCACAGGGCAGCGTTGGCATTATTCACGTTGCCGCTTGCATTGACCGCGTCTCTCACAGACCCTCGGAGTGAAGCTTCGACTAGTCCGAAACTATGCTCGCATTTCGCAACGCGAGGTAATGGAAATTTGTTTGGCATCTGCTTAGCTTCATCGCAAAGGAGATCAAACAATTTGGGATGAGTGGTTTTCAGATGGTAAACATCTTGGCGCATGCGTTTGTCCCCATGAGGACACTCACCTGTTCCTAGCAAAACAGCGATGAGTTTTCGGCAAGCTTGAAAGGCCGCTGACTGTTCACGTCGTTTATTCGGCTTACGCTTTTTACGTGCAGTTTTTGGAGCCGAATGGGAAAGAGCCTTGTTCTGTGAAATTTCTTGAACTGACGACATAATGTCTCCTTTGTTTATGAATGAGTGACTACCAATAGAAAACGCCTGCATCTCTGCAGTCGAAAAGGTACAGGCATATGATTGAGATACTTAGTACGAGCCGTGCTTTATGGTCACGGTCAACTTAGAGGGAACGGTTCGCCTGGGGCGAAAGAGTGTGATGATCTTTTTGAACATGGATACTCCTTTATAGAGAGTTGTCGATATCCTCATAAAGTAGTGCGTGGTCTTCAGAACAAAATATTCGACCTCTGGATACGTATGTGTTTTCCAGTAGCGAATTTTTGCAAAGCAGACATTGTTTCTTTTTAGATGAACTATGCACTATTCCTCCAAACAAAAAGGCCGGCACAAGTGAATGTGCCGACCTTTGAATCGTCTCGCTATCCTGTCAAATAGCCTTTCAGTGTACCCCACTGAAATATCAGGGTCAATATCTTATGCTGCTTGTAATGCGGTTGGTAAAGTTCCTTCATGCATACGATTTACCACGATAGTGATTTCTGCCTCGATACAATCAGCCAGGGATTGATCTTGTTCATGCAGAGCTAGGGCGTGTTCTACGTAAAGATCTGATAGGTATTCCATTTCAATTTCTCCTGTAACCAAATTGGATTTCAGCAGCCTGCCGGGTTACGTACGGCAGGCCACGAATTGAAAACCGGCTTGATACAACACGTACCGAGCCGGCTTCGTGTGTTCCTCGGGGCCTAGTGAGGAACACTGATACTGTAAAATGAAAACAACCTCTTGTTAGGAGGTCGCAGAGCATGAATGAAAAGAAGCCGAAACTCTATTATTTCGCTTCATAGTATTATGCCACAAAAACAGGTGTTTTTACACAGATCTAAGCCGAAATGGCGTTCATGTGAGAGATGACGGAGTCCTTCAATTTGCCATGCATTCCACTGTCGGGAACACGTTCGGCCCCTCCTGACTCTGGAGCTTCAGCACTGTTCGGATTATGCTCTGCCGGTTTCTCTTGAAGATTATCTTGATACTGGCTTACGGCCGCGTTATCCATCAATAATTGCACAGGATTTGTCCCGGTATCGCCCGCTCCAAAAGATTCAGGTCCACTACCAAGAGCTGCTATCTTAGCGATGAAGGCCGCCGCTTTTCTTCGACCGCCCATTCCACCAAAACCGCCCATGAATCCAAGAGTGGACACCCCTTCACCTAATTGATTCGCACCCATATTGCCTAGGAAACTTCCTGCTTCATTGAAGGCCATCATACGGCCCATATCTTTCATCATACCGCCGCCGGCTGGTTTTGTGACTTTTGGCAGAGCAGGTTTAGGAGATTGAACCTTGGGTTGGCGGTGTCCAGGCGTGGACGATGTTCGCATCCGTTGTTGTAGGGGCTTTACTGTAAGTTTCCCAGGCTGAGCTGCCTGATTGGATCCCATAAAGGAGCGTAATTTCTGTTTTCCGCCGGAACTCATCGAACCTGGTGTACGTAGCATTGTTTTCCACCGAGAGGCGGCGTTTTTTACATTGGCATAGTATACGTCGGCGAATTTCATATCTGTTTTAGTCCTGTAAGGATTGATACGTAGGATTTCATCCTCCGTAACGTTATAGCTGCGGAGCGATCAAATTCATTTCCAGTAGCCGGAGAGAGAACATCTTTGGCGTGGAGTTTTCGAGTAGACAATAGAGAGCCACCTGCTCTAGCCACAACTTCCTGTAGGTGTTCATCATTCCGAATGGCACCGGCATCGATCGCCAGCTGCACTAATCTTCGATACTCTCGGCTTTGAATGTTGAACACCGTATTTTCGACTTCTTCAAAAGGATCATCAAAAGTGATGTTCAAACCTGCTCGGTTTACTCTGCGTTGAAATTCTGCCGGCGTCTTTGTTGGGTCAAAAGGTGCCGCTAGATCAGAGATGCTCGGAGTTATGAAGAAATTCAGGTCCACTACCTTTTGGGATTCTGTTTCAACAGTGGTAAAGCGATTATCCAGATCCTGAGCAGAACGATCCGGATCTTTAAACGATGACAACTTCTCGCTGCGTACGTCTCGCGCGCCGGCGGCATAATCGTCAAGGAAAGTATTCATCAGATCAAGAGATACGAACGGCATTAGGGGCCTCCCTTGTCTTTTATTGTCGTATGGAGTGCTTTCAACTCCTGGTGCATGTTGAATGTGTTTGTCTGAATCATATCTTGCATACGATTCTTACTGTCATTGAGTATAGGTGATATTTCTGTTCCCGCAAAGTGTGAGAGAGCGCCGAAGGCCAACTTAGTAGACAGTGTCTTATCGTTCTGCGCTTTCTGACGTACTTCATCAACAGAAATATCTTTCGACAACCCGAAGGTTTCAGGTCGGAAAGCTCCACCAGAAAGGAATTGATTCAGAGCTGTATCATCCTGGAATTCAAGACTAAGGATATCGTTGTCATTAGCATCTGTGGTTCGACCGAACTTAAATTGGGAAGAAAGACCTTCGGCTAATTTGTCAATAACTTGATTTGATGCACGATCTCCAAGACCGCCACCACGAAGTCGGCCTGCAATGGATCTAGCGCTTTGATCTCCTGTATCTGCTCCGATCAATATGTTAGCTAGATTCGAGGCATCTATATCAAGACCTTTGGTAAGGCCTGTTCCTCCAAATATATTTCCGAAGTTCTTCATCATCATGTTCTCTTGCATCACAGCATCAGTCATACGACGGGAAGCAATACTGGTAATATTACCTGTAATATCTTCAATGGTTCCGTGTTGCTGGGTTGGGTCGTAGAGGCCGTCAGATGTTAGACCTGCGGTGAAAAACCGTGTGAATTTCTTCAGATCACCAGTGCCGGTTATATCTTCCACACGAGATAAATTGCCTGCAGCATCAACACCAAAAACACCTCGATGTTTATTGCGGAAGAAATTGTTTCGAATCTCACTGACAATGTCTTCACCTTCTTCTTTTGAAGCATCGTCTAGAAGCGCTGCAAAATTCTTCTGGTTTATCTCAAAACCAACGTCAAACTTGGATTCGATAACATCACCCATCCGGGTTATGCCTCTAGATCCAACTTTCCGGTCAAGACCTACAAAACCTAACATCGTGTTTCCGACTTCACGCGCAAAGCCACCCGCTGTGCTAGTTCCTGCGAGGTCTATATCTTTCACTATCGTATCAAGGCTATTCGTGAGTACACCAAGGCGTCTATCTCGATCAGCACCGGTAAGCTGGGAGGTGACACTATTTGAACGCATCACTAATTGAGCACGAGCTGCATCAAGATTTCCTCCGGATGAGGCAAACACTTCATCCATCATCTGTTGGGCAGAGATACCCGATCCCTTGGCAGCTGAGGCTGCAGCAGCCATCAACTCAGGGTTCGATTGTTCGAACGCAATACGTTCCATGACGGAATCTCCGCCAACAATACCTCGATCGGTTATTCCTTTTCTTTGATTCTCAATGACAGAGAAGAGGGCGTTGGATTGAATACCGCTCATACCCATTTGTTGGCCGATGATACCGGCGATACGACGTCGACCTTGAACACCTCCACCGGTTATGGACGCCATGGGGGAATCCATCATTGTGGCGAAGTTTCTAACAAAAGCGGCAGGCCCAGTTTGAGAGATAGCACGCTCGCTCATTGAAGCGTCAAGGCTGGCGAAAGGATTTGCTGCTAAATTCGCACCGGCCGTCGTCATTTGACCGAGGAATCCACCACCGGCATTGGGTCTGCCGCTAGAAAACGCATTGATAAGTTGCATTTTTCCAAGTGGAGATTGCATGGCTCCAACATTAGCCTGCATCATTGTGCGGGCAAAATTGAGAGCGGCTTCATTTTCATCTTTACCACCGAAACGGAAGAGTTGATCAAGTGACAATTGGTTATTTTGGAATTGGCCGCGTACTGTACCTGCCATCTCAGCCAAAGATTGACCTGCAAGATTACCACTGATACCTACCTGGCGTCCAATATCACGACCTTCGCCAAAAGCTCGAATAAAGGACATACGACTCAGTCCGGTGGAAGCAGCTACACTTCTAGCCCGGCTAGCTAATTGGCCCATTGTTTGAGCTCCGCCTTCCAGCGGGCCTAGTTCTCGGACTACGTTTCCTAGCTCTTCGAATGAAAGATTGAGATCTAGTGCTGCTTCACGCATCGCGCGGAAGTTTTCACGAAGACGTTTGTTATCGGTAACCATTTTATTGAGTTGCGGGGTACTTTCGATATCCAACGTAGCCCCGGCAAGAGCTCCGAATTGTTTGGCTTCGATACCGAATGCCCCACCCTGGAAACGTTTCATTTCATCTTCGAGCGTATTTACGATTCCTCGTGATTTTTCCATACTTGGAAGAAGGGATCCTCCCATAAGGTTGTTTCCAACCATGCGTCCAACTAAGGAGCCGTGAACACGCTGGTTTATCTGCTCGCGCTGGAGTTCAAATTCGAGTCCTGTTGCTCGTAGGACCTGAGGGACAACGGTATCTGCAAGAGCACCACCAGCTACACCGGCTATCATACCTAACGGTGTCCCACTCATGAATCCGGCCATTCGAGCCATGGATCCAGGTCCGGTTCGAAGCGCTTGTAAAGCGGTGTCCTGGATGCCTGCACGGACGTTTGAGGCCATTACTTCACGCACATGGGTGTTTACCTCACCCCCGCGAAATTGTTCAAATGTCACAGGCAGACCGGCAGCGGCTCCAAGGGACTGTATAGGCGATAGACCGACCATGGGCGTGCGGAGGGCTTGCATTCGCATATGCATGCCGGCAGATACATTTCCAGCAATCATGGCGGGTGCTTGAATAGCACTCATCAGAGAGCCTGCGGAGCGCATATCCCCACGAGCAACGCTAAATGCGCCGTGCATCGTAGCCGAACCGGCTTCGTAACTACCCCGCATCTTGTCCAGGAGGGCTTCTGATCTCGATACGCTCTGTTGAACGTTAAAGAGCCCTTGGGGGTCGTTCGGGTTGAATGGTTGGAATGATCCGCCTGCCATAATATCGTTTTACTTGATTTCTGGAAGCTCGTCGATTTTCGGCATGATAACTGTCGGAGTACCGTGTTGGACAGTCACTTCAAAAGGTTGATTCATGATCTTGCGCATGTCCTCTTCCGCTTCATCCGCCTGCGTCTTACGCCGCAGCTTCTCTCCAGGGAACAACGCCTGCAGGAAGTCATTGTAGACCGCTTCAGCGTTACTTTTATCCAATCCGGTGGAAAGAATGCCTATTTGCGCATGCATGGCATCAAGTTGCATTTTCATATTGATGTGCCGAATGGCTAAAAGCTCAAGATACGCTGAATGGGTATGCGCTATACGGCCGACTACGGCATTGCCGTAGAATCCGTCACGCCACAAGCAACAACGGTACCAGGCTAGATCATTTCGAAAGGGTCGTCTATGTCCTCCTGGAGAGCTTGAGCGTATGCTTCGTTGAAATCGCTGAATTCTCCAAGGATCTTGTTTGTGATATTTGGTGGTAGTTTTTTAAGGCTGTTGAAACGATCTTTGTGGTTCTCCATCCACTCATCGATCATTTTGGCCCAATCATCTTGATGAGCAACTGCTTTTCTTTCAGGAATTTTCTCGAAATCAATAGGCTCAAACATGCGCTCTCCTATTTTCAGGAGGGAAAGAGCGAACCATGAGCAGGGGTGTCCGGTAAGAATAGCTATCTGATTGCCGAAATTATATCCAGCATGGTCTAGCGATCTCAATACAATAGGCATTGTGTCGCCTGCAGGCGTAATTCTGAATTGAATGAATCCAGATAGGTGGGCTTTGTTAGCGACGTCTTCGAAAACACTTGCAAAACGTTTCTTTACTTTCCAAAAAGGTTTTGGCCCGTAGGAAGTTTCAATTATTCTGTTTTCGTCGTTTTCGGGTTCGTCGGGTTCCTTATTTGGATCCTCGAAACTAGAATTTACCGGGGTCGAATCCTTCGTTGCAGAGGCCTTCTGTGTTTCCTGGTTGGGCGCCGCCCCCGTCTGCTCCGGCGAAGAAGTCTGGTTCGCTACTCCCATGTCCTTGAGTTTCTTCTCCTGCTCCAACTTCTTGATACTCGCCGGGTTCACCATGCTCCCCTGGTTTTCCTCGTTCCAATTCCCCATCGTCTACCTCCTTCTTTGCATATTGATTTTTGTACAAGCTAGGGATAGGCGCCGGTTTGGCAGCATTGATTTCTATGTCCTTAGCCATTTCTTTCAAAGTTTCTGCAGCAGCCGGAGTTTGTCCTGACATGAAATCCGGCTCTCCGAAACTTATACAGATGTTCTGTTTGAGGATCAACACATTGCCCTTTATTCCGACAACATTGTATCCCCGAAGAAATTCGAAAGCTTCCCGTGCAGGGATAGGTACGAAATCTTTCAAAGAGAGTTCAGGTCTGTGTGAATCCCCATCAGGTTGGTAAGTAAAAGCAATGGGATCCATACCTACGTAACGGCCTTTATAATACGAAATCACGGTAACTCCTTTGTGGCACGCTATGCACCAAGTCATGAATGCACGGAAAGGGGTCCGCGAGACTGAAGGACCATCCGCACACTGCTGTTGGCAGCTCCTTCTGGAATCGTTGCGCCAGTACACTGTTTATTAGGCCGCCGTGATTCCATGGTATCTGATTGATGTTGTAGAGCAAGAGAGAGTCACCTCCATACAACACATTTTCTAGATTCTGAAAATCGAAAGTTTCCTGAAAGTTATTCAGCGTATATTCGAATCTCGAACCATCTACACACTGGATGGAGTCCTCGTATTGACTTAGGTGGAGAATCCCTGCAACCGTGGCCTCTAAATTCCTCGAATCTCGGATGAAAGTCATCGGTTGATCTTCAACCTTATATTCTCCCACCTGACGGAGGCTCGAAAGCGCCGAGCTAGGGATGTTCAGATATAAGTTTTCAATAATTTGAGGGTCGAATTCGAGGGTGGTTCCGTTCATAGGTATCTCCAGAGGTATTGTGTGGTTTTCTGCTAGTTCTTTAATCGCCCAGCCGCCGATGGTCTCCAATTCTGGACGTGAGATGTATTCTTTTCTATCAGTGAGCTTTATTTCCAGATTGAAACGGTAATCCTGGGCAATCTCGAAAATTTCATTCTTATCAGGCCACACCAGATAGTGCTGTAAGGAATCGTTCAACCAAGGCAACCGCCGTAAATAGGCACCATTGTATACTTGCCAGCGACTTTTTATTACCGAAGCTGGCCGGCTGAACATGGGACTCTTTTCTCCACCGCTCCAATTGATGGCCGGTGGAAGATTACGTTTGAAAACGGTCATATCGAGAAAGACTAAGGCTGCCCAAAAGGGAGATAGCTTCTTCTCCAACTTTTTCATTTCTTTCCAGAGCGTAGTGTAGTCGTATCCGCTCTCAGATTTCTCGATGCTCCGTAATCTCGCGAAGGGGCATAGTTCGTCGACCGCCCACTTGCGAATATGCGCGCATACTTTCATGAAACGTTCTCGTCGGAAATATTTCCAATCAGCCCCAAGGCACTTACCCGCATCGTTCGTGAAACAATACTTGATAAACGCCGACATCCATCCTGTACGGGTGTGGAAAGTAGATCCCCTCATTTCGTAGGGTATCATGGCGTCTAAATGCGATTTTTTCGGGCTATCATCAGCTTCTTCTTGAGTGTAGCCCTGTTTCAAACCCACTGCTGCTAACAATGGATCCACTTCCCGGTTCTTTTTCTTCGGCATTAGGCAGTCCTCAGCTTACTTTCCCATTCGGATACCTTTTTCAAGTGTGGAGACTTGAAAATCTCTCCGTCATAGACTTGAGTGAACGGCGAGCGTGCAGTGTACGCTATCGCTTGACCTGGTTTGAAATCTTGTTTTCGAACACCACGACGGGAAAGTATGTTTTCCACTTTCTCTGTGCTCATCCGCTTATCTGAAATGACATAATCCACATCGACACTTTGGTGCCACATAAGATCGAAAAACTTCTTCTTTGGAAAATGTATTCTTCCCATGTCATTGAGCAGAGTTTCGGCTTTATGCTTAGCGGCTCTCGTGAGTATCGCATTTCGAATGCCACGATATTGATCATCCAATTGTCGTTGAGATTCGGTAACTGAGAAATCTCTTTTACGAGGAGATTTACATACAACTATGAGTCTGTTGGATTTAGCAGCACCTGCATCGCTATACTCTAGCATGTAAGGGTTACGCCGTACGAGGCCCAGCAAACTCAACAACACATAACCCGGTATGGGATTTGGTAGCAGGACATATGGTGAATTGTAGTTCGCAGCGGTATACGTCTCACCTACTGGAACCGCTCCTCGAATTTCCGCTTCTCTTCGTATAATTTTCCGGTCCAGAATAAGTGCATTCTCAGGCGTTTCTACACGTCCAGTTGTGGATATGAATTCCATACCTACCCACACACCTTGGTATTTTGGAATCTTTCTTTTCTGCCCAACCACCTCACAAAGATCCTCAATACACGATTTCCTTCGATGGAGGACTTTCCGTCTATTTTTGATTCTTTTCTGATTCTGCTCGATCGAGTATTTCTTCCCCAACGGAATAGATAAGGCTTTCGCCAGGGTCCGTGTCATATTCTTCGGATCCATGTACACCGTCGACGCTCGTTGCTCGAAAGGAACGATTGAGTAGAGCTGAGCGAAGGTGCTGAGCATGTTGAGTTTGTCTGAAGATACTTTGGAACACGCGATGTCAACCGCGATCGAGGGATCGAAAGGAATCATAGATGGTGGTCTTCCCGGTAAGGCGACGGTGGCCCCTGCCAGCTTGCATACTGGCTATATGGGCGGGAGGCAAGGACCCTTCCGTCTGTAGTATTGTATAATTTGCGACAGCGCCAGTATGCTGCAAAACCGAAGATACCCTAACCTGAGAAACGCAAATATCAACATTAATAGTGCAGGAGCTGGAATTATGTATCGTAGAGGCCCCTAGGGCCAATTGTCCCGGAATCTTCTGATTTTGCACCAAGTGTCCCGAAATCTTCTGATTTTGCGCTAGGTGTCCCGAAATGTTCGGAAAAAGGCGGTCATAAATAACAACAGTTCTTTAAGTACAACAGGGTAACAGTAATCTCTAAGAAGAGATTACTACAACGGGTGGCAAGCCACCCAGTGATATCAGGATTCCTTTCACTTTTCTCCCAGCATGCTTGACAAAATAGATTACCATCATTAGATACAATATTATGGACATTACCGAATCACCAGAATCAAACGCACCTCTTCGAATCAGCTCCAATCCTGTTGATGAATCACTTGGTGAATGGAAGCACGTTACTTTTCCCATGGTACGGCGGGGCCAGCGTGTACGCTGCAAAGGATACCAGGCCACTGTAAATAATACGGTGCTTACAATTGTGTTGGGGCCTTTCAGCCAAACCTTTCTTTACAAATCGGATCTGGAAAACGGAACATATGAGTCTTTGAGGCTCACACCTGAAATGGTGATGTCTTTGCTGGACATAAAAAATGGAGATACAACTTTTAATTCTTCCGTAGTGCCGGGTGGCGTAGTCCAAAAGGGTAATCTGGAAGATATCGAAGAGGAAAGTCGAAGGAGGATCAGTGGAAAATGAGGTAGACAACATGCTAGCTGACGAAGGTCCAGATATGGACCCATCTGAAAAGGAGGGTGGAGCTGCAGAGATGCTATCTAAGCACTCCAAGAGCCTAGAAGATGTCCGTCAGGGCGAAGCTGACAAGATGCAAGAGGAAATGCCTACAGGTGTTTTCATTGAGGGTCAGCTGGAGAAAAAAGAAAAGGAGATGTATGACGGTTTTGTTGAAAACTTCCGTACATCACCAGATTTTGAAAAGGGTATGGCTGGCACAGTATTGCCTCCAGATGCTTGCGTAGCTATTCCCCTGTTGATGGTAGATGCAGGTCTGATTTATGCACAACCTACACCGTACGGTATCGTAGAGACCGTTACATTGATGGTTTGCAAAGCTCCGATGATTTTCGAAGGTGTGAGTTTTGTTCGCACCGATGTGATTCCTCTGGTCAACAACGTTCGGAAAACGATAGGTTACACGTCCATACCTGAGCATAAGAGTGGGAAGAAACGCGCTTATCATACGGTGTGGAAGGGGACCGTTGCTTACAATGCCCTTTCTTCGCACATCGTTGAAGAAAAGGACCGCCAAGCTGTCCGGAATATCGATGGAAAAATAGCACCATTGGTTCTTTACGCCCCGAGTGTCGTCAGTGCTGTAAGAGATCACTTGAAAACAACCGATAAACCCCTTATGGTGACGGGGTTGCAAAAGCTCATACGGGAGAGCTCAACTAGTCCAGATCTGCTTTTGAAGGCTTTTGAATCGGATGACGAACATACCGACACAGATTCTAGGGAGCCGGAACGTAGCGATAGCTCAGAAAGCCCTGGAGAAGATCCGCCACTTATACATGTCCCGTAAAGACGACAAAGAATTTAATGCGTACACCGTTATCATAGAGCAATTGCTCGAAGAGGCTTATGACATAACTGTAAAGAGTCCAGATATGCGCAAAGCTTTAGATGAAAATCCTATAGCGTAGGGAGTTATAATGGCAACAGAACAATTACCGGCTGGTGTGAAACCTGTAAAAGACATCCTTCCAATTGGTAAACATCAACTAATTGGTGATCTTCCATATGGTCAAGGAGATGTCATTTTAGGGACTATTTCGGTAGCACCTGATGGGGCATACACTGCAACTCTGTCGAATAACAAGATTATTGCGACAGGTGTGGGTACACCAACACCATGGCTGAGCGGTAAGCGCGGATTTCGTATCCGTGGGCAAGAGGGCAGGCTTCTCTTTTTGCATAAACCTCAGATCAGCACTACTTTCGGAGAGGCTTACAATCTTTCCGGTTTGTATGCTCGTATTGAGGAAGCGAATCGATCGAAAGAATCATCAGAGGCTGCTGCTAAGGCCAAAGCTAAGGATGATGCGGCGAATAAAGAAGCTGCTGAGACCAAGGCAAAAGAAGAAGCTGATGCGAAAGCCAATGCTGAGGCAAAAGCCAATGCTGAGGCGAAAGAAAAGGCTGCTGAAGAGAAAGAAAAAGCCGCTGCTGAAGAGAAAGAGAAATCGGAAGCCGAAGCTAAAGCGGCTGCGGATGAAAAAGATAAAGAAGACGGTGATGGGGATGACACCAACGGTGATGAGGAAATGACGGTTGAAGAACTTGAAGTTTATCTTCTCGAACTCACCAATGCCAAGATTGACGAAGAAGGTGCCGCTTACGGAGTAGATGTCGTTGCGGTAAAAGGTAAAAAGAACAAAGTCCAAGCAATTATCGATCACGTAAAAGCCGGCGAGGATGACAGTGGCAAAGAGGAAGACGGAGAAGGATCTAGCGCGTGAAAACGCTATAGATTACTTCGCCAATCTCGAACCCTCTGTTCGTCATGCGATTCAATTCGTACACGTTAAAACAGCCGGTTCACATTTTGAGTGTTCAGTCGGTATGGAAGGTGGAGTTTACCTTCCTGCCGGCTATTTGTTTATGCCTAAGGATGTCGGAGGGCTTTGATGGCCACTGTTGATATAACATCCTTGGAGCCTACTGTTCAAGAAGCCATCGCCTTATTCTTCCGTGAAACCAATGTTCTAGAAGCAACGCGGTCAGCGCTGGTGTTTCGTAATGAACGTTTGGAAGCTGGACAGAAGCTTACTAATAATGAGATTGAGGCGCGGGTAGAAGAAGAAAAGTGCCGAATCATTGAGAGCTTCCTTACGGATACGTCCTCAGATGCGATTATAGCAGCCGTCCGGGCTGCAAGGGGTTTAGTAGCTGCGCAAGTGGTTCCTCCGGCGAGCCAATTAGACGATGAAACTGCAGCTGAACAAGAAGCCAATCGAAATCCTAGATCTCAGTCGGGTCCAAGATCGGACTCGATTGATGGTCATTTGGAAGATATTCAAGGACCGGCTATTTTTACGGTTCAAGATATTCAACAACGTTTTGTAGTGGCCTACGATCAGGTTGCAGTAACATCTGTGCAGCTGACTGAGCAAGAATTCACGGAGATACATGTTCTCTTTGAGGGTGAACTAGTTGATTCCTTCAAACGCCAGCCAAGAATATACAATTTTCAGATGAACATACCCTTCACTTCCAACGCTGTTCGTCGTGATGACGAAACAGGCTTTGTTGAAGGTGATTATGCTGGTCAGGGCTGGAGAATACTCGGATTCCTCTACAATAAGTTCCTACGTGCTACCCAGCTCACACGGAATGATCACACGATGAAGATATTGATCAAGGGCTACACGATGAAAGTAGCTCCTGTAGCCTTGATGCGTCAATATGGAGCCGCTGACCCTAATGTGGCTCAAGCATCCTTATCTTGTTACGTATACGGTCTCACCCGATTCCAGACCCAGGGTGGCGCTCCTGATAGACCATTTAATATCCGCAGATCTTAAGTAATCGTATAACGTTGTCAGCTAAGTTTTGTCCTAACGCATGACGTTACAGGAGATAACACAATGGCGTTAACCCAAACGCTAATAAACGCAGTTGAGGATTCTGATTTCTTCAAGCCTTTCCTTGGGCTCATTTACGGCTGCGAAAAAATTGTACAAGGATGGCCTATGAAATTGTTCGTCCTTTCGGTCCTTATGACACCTGTTTACATATTTGGATATGAAGTTGTGGAGGATATGGCGCCGATCATTGCTTTGGGCAGTATGCTTGCTGTGGATTTTTTCACCGGTGCATTGAATGCATGGATTAAGGACGAGTTCTCAAGTAAGGGTCTTCGCCTTGGTGGCGGTAAGATCATGGCGTATATATTGTTGATCCTGATGGCTAATCAAGCGGTTGTCGCTACTCAGTTATTATTCTGGCTGCCTGTTGCTGTATATTTTTACATTGGCCTTACTGAGTTTGTTTCCATTGTGGAAAATCTTAGAGCTATGGGAATGAAGATTCCAGGTTTGAAAACTCTATTTTCCCTTTCTACTTCTGAGGGTAGGAAGAAGTTTCAAGATAATCTCATCAAAGATACGAAGGTTCTCCGTAAGTCCAAAGATATAGATGAGCAGGAATAAGGCTCGTTAGAGGAGTACGTCTACCTCCTTCTCGTGAGCCCAGCCTGTCTACTTCGTGTGGGCAGGCGCCTAATTCGAGGTAAAAGAAAAAGGGAACCCGTAGGTTCCCTTTTCTTCAATTTGAAGCAATCTCACGCTCTCGCGCGACGATGCTTTCTACGAAGACTTCAGGGTTGCTCTGACTCGCTACCCATCCAGGGAATGGCGGGTATACCAGAGGATTTTGGGTATGAAGCCATGTCGGATCTGAAATGATTGTTTTCACCGTGTTCCAGCTGTGGACTTCCATCTCTTCGGGTCCACATGTGGATGCCACGAGCTGATTGTATGGATCCCACATGTATTTGAGTATCATAGGTCCGGTGAATTGGAATAGATCTTTTCCTGGAGTAACTTCTGGGAGCATCGAGAAAGTAACGTCCCGTGGAAGTAGTATCATTACTTCCAACAATCGGTACTGCTCAATATCTCCGCCTGATTTTAGGATCGTTCCTAATACGTTTGTTTCATGCACAAGAGCAGGAATCTGTATGTTAGATCCTGCGATACGGTAGACGCCTTCCTCAAAGGAGAGGTCTTCGTCTTTCAGCTTCATCCCTTTTACGGAGATGTCGAATGATTTCTTAGCCATTGTTTTCTCCTTTCAAGTAAGTGAGAAGCAAGAAATACACTATATATTTCCTGCATAGTATTATGCCACAAAAGTGCCTGTTTTCCCATTGATCGGATGTCGTATAACGTTATCTGAAGGAGGTAGCTATGCGAACGTTTCTTGCACTATTGGCGTGGTCTGTGATGGTTCTCAGTCCTCTGGGCTGTGCGACTCAGGCAATTAGACAGAGTGGTCAGATATCGCATGATTTGGCTAAGAATATTCACAATGACGTCATGGATGGGAATATACCTGATCCAGAGGATACGAAGGATCTCGTGGATGGCACTCGAGTAATGATGACCTATGCGGGTGAACCTGATGTGCCTGTCCCGATAGATAATAAAGCTCTTCGTAAGAAAACAATTAAGCAGGGTCAGGAAGATGCGGATGCGGGCTTTTTAGGATTGATTACCGATTGGATCGAAACGAATCCGGTTCTTGCAGCTGTAGGTGCGTTCACTGGAACAGGCACTCTAGTTGGCGGAGCTATATGGGTACTTCGTAAATTACAAAAGTACCAGGCTGTAGCGAAAAAGTTTGTTGGTGTAGTGCATCAATTGCCTCCTTCTGTGCAAACGGTTATACGTGGAGGTCTGGGGCAGGCTTTGGGTAAAAATGAAAGAAAACTACTAGATAATGTGGTTTCAGCCGAAAAGATAAAAGCGCAGGATCTTCCTAAGCCCGCGGTTTTAGAGGTTCCTGGGTTATCTAGTAAAGCGTAAGAAATAACAGTAAAGGGGTTGACAGATGAAAACTTCCCCTGTAGTTTTCATCTGTATTGATTAGATATGGGGCCGTCCGAGTAGGAGGTAGACATGCCAAGGACACCATCACTTTCAGAAGATGATGCTAAGCGTGCGATGGAATTGTTGGATAAGGATGGGATTCCTTTTCCAGATGTTCAAGCCAAGATGAAGGTCAGCCGACCAACGTTACGGAAGGCTATAAACGAAGTTGATCCAAAGTTTTTTGACCGTTTGAAATCTGCCAAGTCCAACAATGGACAGGCGAAATCTCCGGCCAAGCAAACGTCAGAGAAGAAGGATACTGTGAGTAAAGCTAAGCCAAAGGCCGAGGCTAAAGAGTCGAAGAAGAAATCTGCTTCAAAGAAGAAATCTTCTTCAAAGAAGAAAACCACTTCAAAGAAGACTGCTTCAAAGAAGAAAGTTTCGGCGCGTAACACAACAGAGGTAAAGCCTAGGAAGAATTCGCGTAAAGTTACCGAGCTGGGCAATAGTGATCTGGATTCATTGCTAGACCTGGGTCTAACTGCCAATCAGTTGATTGTCTCAGTGAATGGGAAGATTGCAAATATCGACAGTGAGATCGCTGCATTGCAAGTTCGTAAGAAAGAGCTGAAGGATTTCGTCTCGAAGTAACATAGAAGCTTAAAACGTTCCCAGATGAGGGACTCAAAAGGCGGTCTTTTGGCCGCCTTTTTTATTAGGAGTGCATATGGGCCTATTGTTGGAACCGGAGGATCTGCGTGAGAGAGCGCGATTCTTGGAGACCATGCTTCCCGCCGAGGGAGATGTCTTGGAACGGCCCTCTCAGATCGTTGTCATTCCTCAAAAGAACCCTAAGGCTACGCCAAGCGGTGCTCAAGATACTCGGGATATAATCAGGTTTGATCAGCTCGTGGTTATGGGTATTCAGTACACAGACGTGGAGAAGACTCAACGTATAGCCGTTACAACCGACGACGGTAAACTCTACATGTTTGATCGGTCAGTTCGTACGGCTGTGCTAGACGCCATACTGATTGATCGAAGGGTTCCGTTGGATGCTGAACGTCGACAGCAGTTCCTAGACGCGGATGTACGTAATCAAGTTGAAATATTCAGACATGTGTATGAGGAGTTCATCCGTTTTGACAAGGTGGCCGATAATCGATACACGGTAAAGTTCGATTGGCTTGGTGGATCCTGGGATGTAGCTTTTACAGGATATGGTTTAGGCCACGTAGCTCAGAATTCATACGTGGTAGCTTTGTCTGCTCAACTCTTAGTTTTTAGGGAATTGGATGATGCTTCTGGTATAGTGCCGAAGATGAATTTTGGAGACAGGAGTCCTCCTAGCGCAAAGACTTATGGGTTGTTATCGAAGGAAAGTTTGGAAAGATTGGGTTTGTCTGAATCGAGTGAGCCTGTGGATCCGGTGAATCCTCCGCCATCCGATCTTCCTGAAAGATTTCGATAATAGATAGGTGATCAATGTCCACAGAGCACGGTGCTGTAAGTAAACGTAAAATTGACTTCAAAGTGTTTTTTGAAGGCGTTGAAGTACCTTGTTCTAGTGTGACGATAACACGGCAACTCGGTGTATCTGTTTGTGAGATTGCGGTAGAACCGGATGAAGCCATTGATCGCTTCCGCGCTCGTTCCCAAATATGGGTGTTTGTGCGAGACCCTTACATTACACCTACGTCTAATGACCCCATCGATAAGGTAATGGATTCTTTCACTCTGGAATGGCGTGGAGAGTTTGTTCGATATTTCAAGCAAGAGTCTGGTGCGGCCAGGCATATTGTTTTGATGTGTGTAGACGATCAGAATTTCCTTGAGAAGCAATCGCTTGGTGTAACAGAGATAGCAGATGGTATTGCCGCGCCTTTTGTGAATGGATCCTCCTTTTGGATCCCAGATGATGCTTCTGGTAACCCGAATATTGTTTTCCAAGCTCTGGCTCAAGGATTTCTTTTCCCAAAAGAGCAATTTGTAAAGGATGACCCTTCGGGAGTTCAAGTTGCAAGTGAAACAGCTCAATCCGTAGAAGAGTTTGCCGAGCGCAGGAAATTGAATTGGCGGCCCCTTGCGGATACCACGTCTAAAGTCGATCTAGCGGAAGACAACTTAGGTTTCCGGTCTTTGTTGGCGGTGGAATTCTTTTCAAAGTATGCCGCACCGTTGAGGTTGCATTTATCTAGATCAGAACTTTTACAGCGGTATCGAACTGGTTCAGATAAGACATTTCAACGATTCGTATCTCTTCAGATGATGCGCGACATGTTAGGTCCAGGCGCGGTAAACAATTTCAGCAATGAAATGTCGGTAATGGATTTGTTTGATTGGTTGCTGCGTAAGGGTTTTTACTCTCGTGTGAATATGGGTTCACCACCAGTTGGTAGAGTTGCAGATGATCGAACAAGAAACCAGATATCATTGCTCCAGGGCCAGAATACAGACGCTGCTCAAAAAGTGTCAGATATCAATAATGAGATATCTTTGAATGAGACAAAGTTGACCGAGGTTCAAGCATTTTTGGATGGTCCATTCACTGATGAAACACCTTTCAGTGGAATAGCGGCCCAAGCAGAGAAAGAGCGTTTGCAGGGTATTATTGCGGACCTTGTAGCGCAGAGAGATGCGTTGAATTCTCAAATCGAGTCCAATTCTTCTGATATTACCAGTCTTGGTAATAAACAGGCAGATCCGACATCTATTGTTCAGGATTTTGGGATTGTCCCGAATCTGTATTATGCGTTTCCACCCGTGTGTAATTGGTTGTTCCCTACGCAGCTAGAGACATGGTCTACTGAGCGGGATCATTTAGAGCAGATGACACGGTTGGCAATTTTGGATTCCAACATTACGACACTGAACGGAATTCGGTTTTTGGCGCCAGGTTCACTGACAGAGACCCTTGAGGAGTTGCGGACCTATATCGTAGGGCAGCAAGGTGGTGCTGGACGTCAGACAGCAGTAGGTAATGCTGTTGGTCAGCCTAATCCTGCACAAGGGCAAGAGGGCTTCAAATTCGGTGATTTCAATCTACTCAATTCCATGACTGTTGAGGAAATGGAGAAGGGTATTCTTTACAAGTTCCAACAAGCGGATTTTGATTATTTCTCAGCCGTTGCACAAAAATACCCCGGTCGGATACAGAATTCAAAAGCTGAGGACATTGAGAATTTTTATGAGAATGCGGATTCTGTGGGAAGTCGTAATCAAGGAAATTCAGATTACAAACGCATGATGCTTAATCTTGCAGAGTTTCATCTGCTATTCTCTCAACTCAGTCGAACTATGTCGGTGCAGGGACCGTATAACCGGTGGCCTGTGATTGGGATGCCTATGATCGTTGCTCGGCGTGAAGATAGCGCTATCGGTTTGCTTACCGGAAAGATCGACACATTGAATGTGGGCGGGAATGCTACGACGGCTTACACAGTAGATTATGTTCGGACTTTCAAACCGGAAGGTTCTCCAACATCTGGAGAGGTGGCTGATGTGAAAGGTAAGCTTCGAGAGATTCGCAAGGGGCAGTCTGCAGAAAGATCTCAAGCATTAGCTGATGAGACTGGAACAGATGTGGATGCTTCTGAGGAACTAGCAGGTGAGCTGTCGAGCTTGATAGATCAAGCAGACGCGGCGACAAGGCTTATCCAAAAGGCACGAGGTATTATAAGCACTACGGGTGTTTCTTCGTGGACATCCTTTGTCGATAAAATAGTGGAGCAGGAACCCAACTCATTCAGTCCGAGTTTGGTTTCAAGCATGTACAATGAATTGAATTTAAACTACGCCAGTTCGGATGGTGATCCTGCAAAACCTACCCTTCGGAGTTTGGCTGATAATTTTACCGATGAGCGAGGATTTGTTTCACCTTCGCGCATGGGACGTCGGACTTTAGATGTTACGGCGTTCAGATCCGCTGTTGGTTCCGAGAATCTATCTACGTTTTTCAACCCGAATGGTCAATACATCACGCTGCCCGCAGGTTCCAAAGGTCCAGCCAATCAGAAGCTTATATTGGGGTATACTGATGCGGATGTGATGGCGGATTATGAGGAAACATTCGAGGCGATTCGTACGGTTGTTGATAATAAACGGGCTGATGATGTCCTGGCGAATACTGAGGAGCTTAATAATTTTCTTGGAGTTCTGGCCTATGCTGAAGGAATGGTGAAAGCATTCAATGCTCCGGAAAAGTATGGAGGAGCATCGGGTCCTCTGCTCGTATCTGGTGCGTTGGATGAAGTGAAGATAAGTGAGGAATATAAGGAGATCACGGATAATGAATTGATCCCGCTTCTCCGAGAAATGGATACCGCAGCTATTGAGGCTCTTCGGAACAAGACGCTGCACGGTATTCAGGGTGAGGACGCTTATACTATCGCATCGGCTGCTCTTGGTCGAAGAAGGCCGGATGGTTTAGGGAGTACCATTGTTTTCCATCTTATAAATGATTTCGCTAGACAAGATCCACCTGTTGAATCGATGCCTAGTTCGTTTGACGTAACGATGGAAGCGTTGGGGGATCGAGCTGTCAGGGTTCAGAGCGGTGATGATGTCCATGCTGCACTTACACCGTTTTATCCTGAACTTGTTGCGATCGAGAAGAGGCTTAGAGATTTGGATTCAGGGAGTGGTGGGGATTTAATAACAGCACTTACGGTTTCGCCTGAGTTTTTGAATCTTTTGACTCAGTTTCCAATACCAGATCCTTCGCTTTCTACGTTCTTTGGAAAGTTGAATGCATTGGTGAGCACTCAAGTTGTTGAGCAGGCCAATTTGGCGCAGTCTTTGGGTTATAAAGTCGGGGCTAGCGGCGGTTTGGGTTCTGAGCCTTTTGGTGCAACATCTGCGGCCAATGGTAAAGCTTTCACGGCTTATCTTATGGCCTTCTTTGGAACATTGGAGAAGACGCTCAGGGACGCATCATCTGTTATTTCGAGTATTTTGGTTGGCGCTAATGATGCTGCGTCAACGAATAGCGATTTGATAACCATTCAGAACGCATCGAGTGTTGATGCTAATGTGGTGTTGAACACACGAGCGCAGGGGATGGTTCCGATTCTACCTTACGGTGATTTTCGGTATTTGGATCCGAAGTTGATGGATAAGGCATATGCGACGTTGTTGGGTTCTCAGCAAAATCTTACGTATGAGAAAGTTATCGGTCAAGAAGCACTGCCTACAAGCGGCGGTGTAGCTGCATTAGCCCGAGCCACATCAACTGATGAGCGTAAGGCTAAGATGAATGCCGTGTTTCGGACGTTTTCATTTGCAGCACGTAAGATGTTTCCTTTTTCAGGCACTGAAGCTGCTGATACCCGATATGGAAAGTGGATGGAGGAGCAAGATCCGGTTAAGGCGGTGGACGATAACGTGCGTCGTCAAGCATCTGCAGAATTGAATCAGGTAACTATTCGAAGATTCTTGGAAGAGTTCCCTAAGGCAGATTTATCGTTGACTACAGATACCGGTCGGGATGGTGTTATTTTTTACGTATTCAAGTCTAAGAATCCGGAAGGGTTGTTGGGCGCTACAGAAGCAGCTTTTGGTAAATTACGGGTCGGGCGTTATGCTACAGATGCGGATGCAGAGGCTTTGAGTGAAGGATATACCAAGAAGACCGAAGAGCAGCCCTTTGAAGTTGAGAGATTGACCGAGATAGGTCGCCAAAGAGATGTGTTGGATTACTCTAGACGTCATGTTGGTGAGCGTCCGATCCTCGGCAGATAATATACCGTTTATGGAGGTAGCCCATGACATCGCAAAATAATGTTCGAGAAGCGCTTTATAAGGCTTTGGATGAAGAGATGCCTGATGTCCAAGACCGGACGTCTAAACATGCGTCTGAGGTAGACGCAACGCCCTTTTTTGTGGGAGCATTTCTTGAAAGTTTCGAAAAACAGGCTGGTCGAGAGCTTTCTGTCATAGAAGCGCGTGCTTTCCAGAGAGGGTTTGCGGAATCTTTGTACGAGAAAGCCGCATCTGATCCGTCTATTTGTGAACAATTGGTAGAAGCGGGCTTGAGCGGAGCTTTAGGTTCCGGAATGAACATGCATAATCATCGGATGGAGTTCCAGAAACAAGGTCAAGAGTTGCCTGTATCGTTTATGTTGGTGCATCCTATTGATACGGTTGAGCTTTTGTCACAGTTAGACGCTCCTGAAACTAAATCTGACATGTTGCAAGCAATTAGCGAGACGTAAACAATGCATTCTCTTAAACCTACCAAGGCTCGAACCTGGAAATCTTTGGTTTCTGAAGATAATCCTGTATTGCGTGCCGTAGCCGCCCCGGTGAATATGCACGGTGCAGATGGCCGAACGCCGAGTATGTCCCAGAGTGAACTTTTTCGACTTGTGAATGATATGCTTTGGATTATGGCAAAGAATAACGGGGTTGGTTTGGCCGCTCCCCAAATAGGCGTTAGCCTTCGGGTAATTGTCATGAATTGTGGTGAGAGATACGCTATGATAGATCCTGTTATCCAGCGGGATCCACGAAATCAACAAAAGGGGATGGAGGGTTGTTTAACCTTTCCGGGGAAGCAGGTTGAAGTTATCCGAGCGAATTCTGTTAAAGTCAGCTTTCACGATATAAACGGGAAACTTCGTCAAAAGAATTTTACAGGTTTGGAAGCGCGTTGTGTTCAGCACGAAATGGATCATTTGGACGGTAAATTACTGACGGATTATGAATATGCAGACAACTGATTTCGGCAGTAGAAATGATCCTGAGGTTCTTCGGATGGTGCCTGAGTCCCGACGTCGTGATGTGCAGAATGATTTTGCGATGTACGTGGATCACATCAATCCTGATGAGCCTATCTTGCATGCTTACGATCGACTGCACGGCATCGTTCCGATTCGTGCAGCTGTCGACCAATATAAGGCGCTTGAGCGCCGGGGATTCAATCCCCTATTGTTATTCTACCAGAGAGAGGGAAGAGTATGGGGCTTGGCCATCGGTTCACCGGTGACTTTGGGGGGCTTCGAGGAACTGGATAAGATCCTTGCTCAAATGGCTCCTGATTTGAGAGCTAAAGTTGATACCCATCACACGAATGGGACATTGAAGGATTGATGTCAGACGAACTGGAACAAGCCTATGACCTGTTCAGACGTGATCCCAAGAAAGGACGCAATGCCTTCCTTCGGGCAGCCAAACCTTTCATCCAAGCACGAGCAGGAATATATCGAGAAGCACCTGTCCCTCAACCCGCGGTTATCGGTAACGGACAGATTCTGGCTCTTAGGGCTCTCGACGTGTACAAACCCCATAAATCGGGGGTCAGGACGCACCTGGAGAATCATTTGCGAGGCATGTCCCGATTTGTCAACCAGCATAAGAATGTGGCACGGATTCCAGAACATCGGACCCTCAAAATTGGAGCTTTTAAAGCAGCCCATCAACGTATGCTGATTGAATTGGGGCGTCACCCAAGCCCTCAGGAGCTCGCTGACGAGCTTTCCTGGCCCCTAAAGGATATCAGACAGATGGAAGCGGCTTTACACGCTTCTGTGGCTGAATCTGAGAGTTATGGTGGGGAATCGAACAGAGCGCACAATGATCGATTTTACGAGAATTTGAGCTTTGCCCGGTTCAAACTTTCACCAGCAGATCAGCAAGTTGTGGACTTTCTTTACGGTATCAATGGCCAGCCTCAGTTGTCGGTGAATGCGACGGCTGCGCGGACAGGAATATCCGCAAGTAAAGTTTATCAAATCCGCCAGCAAATGGCGCGGAACGTATAACGTTCTCATGGAAACTTCCTTACACAAATTGATTCAACCATTAGTCGACTCTCTTTACGCACAAGGTGTGCTAGATGCGCCATTTTCAAAGGTGGCATATCTCGTCGATGATGTAACAATAAAGGTCAGTCGCGCAGCGACGGATGTTGTACCGCAACCTATTCCGATGGCTAAAAAGAATACTGGGCGTCCAGATATGGAGAGGACTGTAACCTCCATGGGCGCGCGTTCTAAGCCAATGGTTGCTGGGGCGGTAAAGAATCCGGGTGCAGGGCGTGGCGCACAAAAAGTAAGGACTCCAAAATAATGGCCGGACGTACTACAACGATAAAACCTAAGGCTCGAGTTGTACCTCACCCCAGAGCGAAACAACTCGGAATTCCCGCGTATGTCGCTATCCCCCGTTTTGTGACTACCGAAGAGATCAAGGCGATTATAATGATGAAAGACACCTGTCCCAAAATGGCTTGGGAAGAGTGTGTCCAGACGGTCATCGCAAACGGAGAAGCGCATGAGATGACGAAACGCGGAGAGAAATGGCCGGAGGACTAAATACTGCTAATGTAACCACCAATATCACAACCGGTGCGTTGTGTGGTGATACTATTGTGCTCGCCCTTCGGACGGCTGAGCTCGTTTTCAATTCACTTACAGCAGTAACAAAAGTTCGCGAAGAATCCGCTGAGCTTTATGCAGAAGACCCTTTGGCCGAGTTACGAAAAATTGCCACAGAGCATTTTATCGACCCGATAAAAGGATCCGTTCTGGATACTTTCCGAGCTGAGCCAGATGATGCTGAGTTTGAGGATGGACAGCTCCGTAATTATCTTGACACAACGCTCTCTCCGACGGATCCAACTGCGGACACGTCACCTATATATTTCGACATTCAGAATCCTGCTAATTTGGAGATGGATGAAGCAGGAAATACATCCCGCGAGAATGTTCGATCAAAGCCCCCACTCGAGGATGCAGATGAATGTGGCCGGCAGCCTTTTGTAGGGACATTTGCAGGACCTATCGATTCTGCATCGGCTATAGCTGGGGCAGTTGCCAGTAATGTATCCAAACCGGCAGTAGCCGCAGCATCTGCTGTTGGAGCTGTGCTTTCTCGGTCTCCAGATGCGGTCGTTGGCTTAGGTTGTACTGCCTTAGGTAATGCTAATCGTGCTTTTGGTCTTGAGAACATATTGATCGAACGAGTGTTAGATCTTGCTGACACTATTATCGAAGTCACAGCAGAGATCGGGCCTGAAAACTATACGGCGAATCATTTCTTACTGACTTTGATGGCCCAGAAGAACCTCTTGGCGGCTGATGAAGTATTGGCTCAGGAGGAAACATACCTTCTTCGGAACGGTGGCGCGACGTCGAATCCAGTATCTGAAAATGCCGAATTGTTCATGAAGAGGGCAGAAGATCTTCTCTGCGGGTTGGATATCTTCCCGTCTGTTGCAGGATTCAATCAAATGGCCAAGCTTATTGGAGCTTTGGCTGAGATGCGGGGTATTCGTAAGTTATTGGAGGTAAATGGAGAGGAAACGGCCAAGCTCGCTGAGGATATACCGAATTTTGAAATCAACTTCAGTTCGAAATTCACCGTCACGAATTACTTTGGTTCTGCGCTCCACAGGATCCGTTGTGAAATCCGGAAAATTGTGGCCGAGATGGATGAGGCCCAACGCGCGAACGACTTGATTCAGTATTTGACACTCGAGAAGATATGGTGTGTCAAAGTAAAGGCTCTTCGAGGTTTCATGCGGATTGCAGTCAAGGCTCCAGCTGATGTTGTTAATGATTTCCTTGGATCTGACATCGGTAAGGACTTTCTCAATGTCATTCAGCCCACGGCTGAAGTGCAAGAAATAACTTTGGGAGACTTACTCACTTCAATTGATAATTTCACTAACGCAGCGACACTCTTTTTGCGTCGTAAAGGGAATGTTTTCAATTTGCAGGTGCTGCGAACAGATATTGAGAACCAAGGCCAGATAATTGCTCAACGTAGAAATACGTATTCTGCAGTTGAGGAAGCAGCCTCGAGCATTCCAGGTGTCGAGCAAGGTATTGCGATCGCCCAAACAATGATGTCAGCCGTGGCAGGTATAAAAACGCTTGGTCGTGTTGCCAAAGGCCTTCAAAATGCTGACTGGGATGTATTGTTTTCAGCTAAGGGACCATTCGATACGTCCTTGAATGGATTAGCAGCTGTTTCGCTTGCTCAGGCTCAAAACTGTTGTGCGTCTGTGCAACAAGGGGTTACTACAGGTGATGCCGCTTTGAGTGCGTTGGCTGTGGATCAATTGGATGCTCTGACGGATTTCTTTATCGATGGAGCGCGTGAGGAAGCAATAGCAGAAGAGGCAGCAGGTGGTTTCGTAAATAATGAGAAAGCTGCCATTGCTGAGGAGAAACAATCAATCAAGGAGCGTGTACGCGCGCTTGATGCTGTGAGGAGTGCGCCATGCTTCAGTGGATAGGTGACTTTTGGAAACTTGCGGCTCGTATTGCAGGTCCTGGTCAGGGTGTATTGACGAAGGATAAGGCTACGGGGGAATTGATTACCATGGCCGAGTCAGGTAAGCGTTTAGAACAGGCTAGGACAAAACGATTGGCACCTGAGTTGGCTCAGGTATCCAAGAATGTGCGGAAACCTTTACCTCGCACTATGCAGCAGAATCTCACAACGAAGTTTTCCACTCTGTTGGAGCTTTTAGCTAAGAGAGCTGCCAAAGTTCCTGGCCCAGGTCAAATGTTACCGCCGTCATTAGTTGCCGGACAGAAGAAGATTCAGCAGAAACGTCAGCAGATGTTTCTCAATCAACCACCTACACCTTCTTTGAAGGCGCAGGCCACGGCAATGATGAACATGCCTTCGAAAGGACATTTACCGCAGTACGTGCATAAAGATTTGTTGTCCCCTCAGTCCAAGCGTATTGGTCGAGATAAACTGGCCGAGGTGATGCAACGGTTCCTGAAGTCGTCCAATGTTGGAGCTGTCCCTAAGGCTCCTCAGTTTGCAGGATTTGATACGAACAGTGTAAAGAATCCGGCCCAGCAGAAATCTATGCAGGCAGCCACAAATTTGGCCATGGATGCTTCGGTAAAACCACCTAAAGGTCCGACGGCCAATGCGGCTCCTGTGAGCACGTCGAATCTTCAGACTCCAACTATGGACGGGTTCAAGAGTAGAGTGAATAAATCACAGGGTAAGTTTTAATGGCTTTTGACCTTGCAGTATTCTTTCCAGATCCGGAAACCCAGGCCGCACGTATGGATCCTGATGTGGTTTCTTTTCCTGATGGTGAGTTAATCGCGAAGATCAAGAGAGGAAATTCAGGGTTAGCCTGGAAAGGCTTACAGAAGCTCATCCAATCTGTTGTTATTGAGTTATTCAGCGCGCCTCTTCCGGATGGAACAGGTTCGGGGTTAGGTGAGCTCTTCGATGGTACTATTCGGGATGTTACTTCGACCAGTGTGCAATCTATTGTGGCTGAGAAGGTGGAACAAACACGAATAAATATAACAGGCTATCAAACGTTGCCTGGACCTACTTTGACATTGGATGAAACATTGGCTGGTCTTTCTGTTATCGATGTACAATTGATTGAAGGTAAGGTTTTGATCGATTTGGATTTAGAAACTGGAGCGGGTGAAAATGTTCAATTCACTTCAGCTTTCCAGTTCATATAGTGAGTAAACTATGGACAAGATGAGCTCATTTTGGTTTGTGCAAGGAATGCTTGAGCGTTTCGCCGAAGAAGGTGTGGGCTCCAAACCTGGACCCGTTGGTGTACTCAATAAAGTAGCCGCACGTATCGATACTCATATGGGTGGATCTACACAGCACAACGGTCGTCATCGTCCAGGTCAACGTGTTGATAATAATGCAGCTATGTCGGGTCTCGAAACTGAGCGCAGTTTCATGGAAGATTCAGAGCCCGGCCGTATTGAAGGGTTAGCCAAAGAACAAGAAGCCCAGAGGGTTCAGAAGATTCTGTCGGGTATGAAAGAAAATGGCATTGAGATCAGCGAAGAGGAAGAGGAAAGTATCATGTCTCGGTTAGCAACCGATGAGGATACTGCTGAGGATTCGGATGGTTTGCCCGATCTTGATGAAATCAATGAGGACAACTCAGATATTCGGGAACGTCTTCCTTTCAAATCTCAGAGTAAACCTGCGGATAACCATCTATCGAATTATCAAGGTGCTCCGATCGATACTGGGGATGAGATGTGATAAAAAAGGCAACGACATTATTGCCTCAGCGTAAGCATCGTTCTCCTGAGATCGAGGCTCTTTTGCACGTTAAAGTAGCAGCTACTCCAGCGATCGAGCTCACAGATCCCGATAATGATGTTGATAAGATGCGCGCAGCCATGAAGAAGGCTGAGGATATTGTTGAAGATGATATGGCCAAGCAGGAGCCAGACCCAATGGCGCCTGAGGAAGATCCTCCCTTGAGCTCTGAGGGCGAATACGGTCGTGATCAGGCTTCAGGCCTAAGAAAGATACTCAAGGCGCAAGAGAAGTATTCTCCGCAGCCTGAAGAGCTATCTGATGCTGAGGTTCAGGCCACATCCGACGTTGTGACTAAACGCACGGAATTTGGCGGTGCTCCTTCTGATGATCCAACAGGTTTGAATCGTCCAAGTGAAAGCGGGACAGAGGCTTACGACAATATTCATCCTGATATTCATTCAGCTGAACCTTCGGTTGGTAAACTTGCAAGATGGAAAGACTCTTTGCCGGGTGGTCTGGCCGATGAGAAGGAACCTTCTGATTTTTCAGCCGAGGCTTTGGCTAAGGGCCTCAATGTTGAGCTGGAGCATACGGATGATGAGCAGACAGCTCGTGAAATTGCCATGGATCACCTTACTGAGGATCCCGAATATTACGATAAGCTCGAGGTAATGGAGAAAGAGGCCAATGGCGATATGGTCGAGTGGCTCGGGAAGCTAAACAAGAAAGATCATGAGGCATACATTGAAGCGCGTAAGGTAATTGACTCCATTCATAGGAAGCAGCGGAAGAAAGAGGCCTCACATATTACACCTATGCCGGAAGGCTGGCGTGAGTATCTGAAGCTGGCCGGCAAGGGTGAGCTCATTACTCCAAAGAATCCTACTCCGCTCAAAGGCAACAGTAAATCCACTGTCACCGGTCGTCGAGAAGAGACACCGATGATCCCGCGGGACAAGGAGCGCTCATTCAAGTCCAAGGCCAAGCATAATTACGATAAGCTGGATCCTCACGAAGGGCATATGAATTCGACGTCGCGGCATCCATCCGACGGTGAAACGATGCATTCTGGGAAGGGTAAAACCGCACATAAGGGTATCAGAGATGTAATAAAGGATGCCAAGCGGAATAATTTGAATGGGCATTGGTCTGCTACGAGCTTCAAAGATCGCCTGGGTGTGAAACCGGTAAGCCCGTCCAAAGTTGGAGTTGGTCGTGTTACCAAGGGTAAGGATGCTGGTAAGTATGTAGGTTATTCTCATCGTGCTTACAATGTTTTTGCTACGCAGTCAGCTGCTGAGAACTTCGCTGAAAAGGTTAGTTCGAAAGATCCACGTTTGGAAGAGCTGTCCGAGGTTGAGCATGATCAATGGATGAAGTGGACTAAAGATGTTGCCAAGAAGGAGGATATTTCTCCTGGCAGGTTGAAACGCTGGAAGAAATATTGGGTTCCTTACGATGAGTTACCTGAATCAGCTAAGGAGCAGGATCGGGAATTTGCTCGTAAAGCCGAGAAAGTCATCAAGAAGCACGAGAAAGATGCTTCGATATGGCTGCCCGACTTTGATGATGTTCAGGAACCAGCACCTTTTGAACGCTACCTGGCAACCCAAGAATTAGAGAAAGCTGCGGGTATTCGAGTACCTCAGAATGGTATGGAGAAGGAGGCGTACTACGTGCGCTTCGACTATAAGGATGGTTCATTCCTGTATGGCGATGTTGTTCGAAAAGTGGGGCAACATGTTTTGCAGATGCGGGATGTAAAAATTCGTACACCGTTAGGGACGGAAGTGTTTCCACACTACACGTTAATGTTAAGTCCGGACAGAGTCGCAGGCGCTGTTGGACTGGTCAAGAAGGAGTCATTGTCATGAACTTAGGGTCTATGATCACACTTGCGCCTGAAACAAAACAGGCCTCAACTGAAACGAAACCAGCTGTTTCTGCAACAAATCCGCAGAAAACGGCATCTGAGACGCCAAAAGAGGCTTCTAGTGCCGAAAAGCCTTCTGTGGAGATCTCTCCCGAGGGCACGGTCAAGATCTCAGGGAATCTGAAGGTCTTGGAAGTAAATACTCAGAATGGAGTTTCAAAAGCTCAAAAAGAAGCAGAAGTTCAACTTCTGAAGTTAGCTACGGCATCGGATGCGGATAAGGCTGATTTGCTTCAGGCTAGCCTGTGTGAGCTCAATCTATACGATTACGCGCCTTGGATGCTCACCAAAGAGGCTTGCACTGTCATCAAGAAAGCGCGTGATGCGCAGGCTGACGATAGAGCTTTTGGTTTGCCAGCTACCAAGCGTTACCCTCTCCACGATGTTGAGAGCTGTGAAGCTTCCATCAAGTTGGCTGCGACCCACAATAGTCGTGAAGAGCTAGAACTTGTCAAATCTGCAGCTATCGAATCTTACCAGAAGCTTGCCATGATGGAGTATGAGGACCAAACCACTCAGAAGAAGAAAAACATCAAGGATGAAGACGAGGATAACGGTAAGAAGAACAACGAGAAAAAAGACGACAAGAAGAAATGACCAGCCAAGGTTGCGGCTTCTACGGTACGCCGGTTGAAGCAGCGTGCTAAGACCAGGATGGCCAAGCAAAAGGTTACTTCAAAGAACGCACCCAAGACGGTATAGGTTAGGTAACGGAGTGATGGAGTTGTCTTCAAACATTTCAAACAAATACCGTGAGCTTATTCGGAGAATGAATGAACGTCGACATATTCCAGCTGAGCGGGTGTCATCTGCCGATTCTGTAAAGGTTGCGAATATCATTCGTCGTCTTCTTGGCAATTTAGGCTCAACAGCATTAATGGGAGCACCTGCAATTGGCGGGTTAGCTGGAGGAATGGCTCTCGGGCCTCTAATGGGTCTGGCTCCACTCATTCCAGGTATTGGCGGTTCGTTGGTTGGTGGAGCTGTAGGCCGCTCTATAAACCCTCTCACCAATGCAGCTCGTAAGGTTCAACAGTGGGGTGAGAAACCATCACCTAAAGAATTGGAGAAGATGATGGGTAAACTTTCCTCGTTCCGCGAAGTTATGGAAAAACGGGCTATTAGTTTGGATTCGGCTCCAACTATGGACTTGGAACAGCTTCTGCAAACTATCACTCGGCTACTTGGAGCTTTGAAGGGTGTGGGTGTAGGGATTTCAATCGACACAACGGATGCGAAGCGTATGTTGCAGGGCATGCAACCGGAGATTAAGCGGTTGATGACGATGTTGCGATCGGCTTTCCCTCAAGCAGCCAATGTAAGAACAGGAAGAGCTTCAGACATCTATCGTCAGCTGGAATCCAAAGCACAGATGGCCCAGGGTAAGAAATAAATGCCAGAGCTGGTAGACCAGAGATTCAACATCCCCGTACTGGAATTCATTGTCCAGATCCTGAGGGAGCGCTTTCCTGACCTTGAGGTTAGGCCTGGCTCTGCTGTTTATAACCTGCTTGTTTTCCCCGCGGCCGCCCTTCTGCAACCCTTTTATGATCGTCTCACCACGCTGAGTCAGAATCAGTCAATATTGCGCTTCGAGGATCAGTTTGAGCATGAGGTAGATCTCCTGCTCGCTAACTTCTTCGTTACCAGGAAGCAGGGATCCACAGCTGCCGGTACAGTCCGAGTGTTCTTTCCACGTCCTCTTGATGCCGTGATTGATACCAGTGCTCGTTTCACCACAGCTGACGGGGTAGCTTTTGCTCCAGCCACACGGGTAAGCATTACTTCTGCATCTATGACGCTCAGAGTCCAGGACGGCTTGAACTTTGTGGATGTGCCTGTGACAGCTGTCGAAGATGGTGGGGATGGTGTTGTTGAGGCAAATACGATAACCCAGTTTACGGGGATAACCGGTGCGGTTAAGGTGTCAAATCCAGCAGCTACCTTTGCCGGCCGTGATATTGAGACGAATAGTGATTTCATTGTGCGTGCCAGGGAGACTTTGGCCACTCGCACGGTAACCAGTGATAAGGCCACTCGATCCGTTCTTTTCGATGAGTTCGACGCACTCAAGTCCATTGAGGTTATTGGGTTTGGTGATGAGGATATGGAGCGGGACGTTGTTTCGGTTGTGTCCACTACAGCACCCATCTTTGAGGGTCGTTTTGCTCGCAAGATGAATGTCCCTTTCAATGGGGCAGGAGAGCCCGTATTGGTACCGTCAGTCACTGACCAGCTCAAAGGTGTAGTAATAGATACCCTTGATGCTACCAGCGATCGAGATCCGTATTTCTTTCATAAGCTGGAGCTCGTCACAGATGAGATTGAGCTGCAGAAGGTATCGATCCAGATAGGTGACCCTGTTCGCATACTAGACACTACGGATCCTGACTTTGGAGAGATCTTCAAGGTCGTGGATATCCTCTTCGCTCAGTTCGATGGTGTGGAGCAAGCGGTCCATGGTTTGGTCCTGGATAAGACATTCAAGCAGCCCAGCGTATGGACATCTGGCGCTCCTTCAGCGGATCAAGTCACAGCGACCCAATATTCTGTGGATACGGCTATTCGAGTGGATAAGTTCCACATTGGTGGTAAGGTTGACGTCATCATAAACTCTTCGAATATCGTAGCGGAGACGGTGCTTGTCACTCTGCTCGCTAACTCTATTGACACTACTTTCTCAGATGTACCAATAACGACTGATGTGGTTTTGGACATCTTGGGCCAGCCTCTCTTTGAAGAGAACCGGTCCTTCCTCCTGCCTTTCCTGACTGTGCAGCAAATCGACGTGGTGGATCCGTCGGATGATGGTATCGTTTTGAGTACGCTCAGGGAGGGCACGGACTTTGTATTTTTGACCCGAGACCCAGATTTAAGATTTACCGAGAATGAAGAGTCGTTGATACGTATCAAGGGATTCAATGGTTCGCGTGTGAAGATCACGTATCTTACCAATGCGGACGTAGCGGGAGTTCAGGCCTTTCTGTCGCAAACTGACATCCGAGATCTAACCAAGGATGTTTTGGTCAAGTCGGTAGAGCCAAGGAATACGGATATCTTGCTACAGTATGAGGGTGATCAGGATGTGGTTGAAGTAAAGCGCATCTTGACCAACTACATCAGTGATTTGCCACAGGCTGGAACAATAACGGTCAGTGACATTGACGGCTTACTCAAGGTATTCGGGGTTCGACAGGTACGTATGCCTGTAACTATCACAGTCAGCTCCTTCGGATCTGGCGGTCAATTAGAGGTGGATCAGAGTCAGGACCGTATTACTATCAGCAAGCGAGAAATCTTCGCAGCTGTTCCTGATCTTTCGGTTACCAAGGTTGGCTAGCAAATACCGTAAATAAAGTGAAAAGGACTAGAATGGAGAGCGTTCTATCGTTTCCTTATGGGTCATGATCACTTTTAACCAAAAGAATACTTTACCAATCTCATATGCCGTCATTTCTTATTGGCATAGCGAAAAGAAATCGTAAGCTACAAGGCTACGGATTATCGGAGGAATATCGTGTCGAAAGAAACGAAAGAGAAAGCCCAGAGGATAGTGTCTCTTGTGAAGGAAGCGAGGACTTTGGGGATCTCGAAACAGATACTGGCGAAGATTGAAAAGAACGCCATCGATATTATTGAAAGTGTAGGCGGTAAGGAATGATGGAAACTGTGGTTGATTTTCAAGTGATAAAGCAGGAGATGTCGGAGGATGCCGACATCAAGTACACCTTCTCCGAGGGTGTCATGCACCACGATTTATGCAGGAATACTTTCATCCCAGGTAGGATGTTGAAGCTTATATTTGCAAGACAGCTCGTCATTGAGTTCAAGACCGTCAAGCGTACGGCCACGGAGCTTTATATCGATGTGGAGTTCATTCGTCGAGAAGAGGGTATCAACTGGACATCGTTCTTTGCTTTGTTCGCGCAGGCGATCATTGAGCGCTTGAATAAAGAGGATTTCTCCGATTTTCAGGATGTGGAGGTATGATTGCGAAAGCCAGGTGAGCAGCGTAAGTATTATCCCCCAGGGATGATGGATGACCCTAATGCGCCGTGGGATACCTCGTTTTCTTACACCCAGCAGACGATCGAGCCCTTGCCCCAACCGAAGCTAAATCTTATATTCCAGTCGTTTGAATATCCTTCAAGAGGTAGACAATGTTCAAAACCACTATACTGGCGTCTCTTCTCCTTCTTTCGACGAGCTGTGCGTTCGTTGTTCGGGAAACCATCATCTACAAGCCCATTGATGAAATGACCGATGAAGAGGTCATGGATGAAGCTGTACGTCGTATCGTAAAGGAACTGGAGCGCGAGAAAATCAAGAATCATATGGGCTTGGGTCATTGAAAGGAAAACAATGGAAGACGGACCAAGTGAAACACATGAACAACGAGTAACAGACGACGGTGCTGTGTACAGCTCACATAAGGATGAAGATCGCCCAAAGGGTTTTGACTATGCTGCCCTCAAGGAGGAGATCCAACCTTCGCTTTGGGAGAGATTTAAGTATTGGTTCCAGCGAAAGTTGGGAATGAGGGATTACGATCGTCAGGCGTCGGAGCTGCACTTTCGGAAAGGTAAGCATGAGCGCCGGCACACGATGTCACAGGAGCTGGCGTATATCCTTTGGGATAGATTCTATCGTCCAGAATTGGACAAGGCCGTTTTCGATCACTACACCAAGCTGCAATACGATGTTTCTTGTGATTGTAAATACGGTCTAGACGTCATTTTCGCTATACATTCTGACGATGATGAGACTGTGGGCAGTATGCGTTGGCGTTTGAACGACTGCATGGAAAGACTGACAATGCGGGGATCCGAGAAAGTTTGGGTCAAGTGGTCTTTCGCAGAGACCCGTAAACTGAAAGCCATCCCTCTTACCGTTGAGTGTTAGAGGTTGGATGCCGGGGATCTGATCGCCCCAGCAGAGGAGAGGTGCAAGGTTCTTTTCATGATTATCAGCCTTGCTGAATTACGGTTCACCTTTGGAGATCAGGGATGTCCTGTCAGAGTCCGGATGAAGCCACACGCCTCCGCTGTCCTTGCCGCGTGGGATGGTTAGTGACAAAATCCCTCGGCCTGCATCCAATCTACAGACACGCGGCACAATATTGAGAGGAAAACGATGGAAACCGACTTAAAGAAAGAATCACATTCTTTGGATGAACTGTTCAACTCGGCAATCAGGTCAGAATTCCAGCTTGAACAGTTGTGCGCACGCATAAAAGAGTATTTCTATGAGAAGTATGCGCGACCTGATCTGGGTGTCAATTTTGACCGTATGCTAGGTAAGATAATGAGAGATCTTCGAGCTGATAAGATTCAACATCATTTCGTCTTCTTTCGGCCGGTGCTAGAGATCCTTGAGGAACGCTTGCACCATTTGGGTGGTCTTCCAAATAAACCAAAGGCGTAGTTTTGAAGCTAAATGCAGATGAGCGCAAAAAGCGAAAGCTCGTCAAGGCGATGCATGTTCTGGCCCATGAGAAGTATCCAGGTGGTCAGATGAAGAATGGTCCTGCGTGGAGCCGAGCTCAGACACATTTCGTCAAGTGGTGTGAAGCTCGCGGGCTTGATTATAAGGAAGTTTACGAAGAAACGTTGAGGGTGATATGAGTAAGGTAGACATGGATAGTGATTCAGGGATCATGTCGGATCATGGTTTCTTCGTTCAAGGTCAACGCGAAGGCCAGTTATCAAAAGACGTGTTTCAGGGTCTCGATGATGATTTTATATGGGCAGGTATGGGACCTGGGTTCGCCGGAGGAGATCTGTATTTTTATAAGCAGCGCCCAAAGTTGATCAAGAAACTGAATGTTGGTGGAGCAGACGGTTATCTCACAGAAGGCGATATTGTTATTCGTAAGATGCCTGATGGTATGAGGGGGCTGACGGGAGAAGATACGCTGATGGCTCGTTTATCCAATGTAGGATATTCTGAGTGGTTGGCCAATAACCCAAATGACTCAGAGGATGATTACAGAGATCATAACTATTTCCGTGTTGTCCCGAGTGAGAAGGGTGGCGAAGACTTAGACGTCAATAACCACAAGTATTTCATCGATGGTCAACAGGTCAGTCCTTACAAATTCATTTGTGAAGCGGAAAAGAATGGGCATTCTTACGAGCGTTGGACAGGTTTTGGTGGACAAGCCCTAGGTGGGGATAAGCAAGTAAGATTCATGCAGGCAAAGCCAGGTCCTCTTATCCTAGAAGCTATCCGTATGCTGAAGGAAGATTATCAAGATGTACTCTTGCAAAATTCACCTGGTCAAATTGCCCTGTTGACGCATAACGCTGAGCAGAGTTTGCGGGTGGCTCATGCGTTACTGAAGTTAGCTGATCGAATTGATGGACGGGATCTGCATACAATAGAACCTTTCAAAACAGTTGCTGAGAAAATGGCGGAGTTGGCATGACCCCTACAACATGGAATACTTTATTTACTCAGGCGTTCATTTCCGGTACTAAATCAAGGACCAAGTTGTTGGGTAGTTTGCGCAAGCACTGGATCACCGATTATGGTATGAAAGACGTGGAAACATATGATGCGCTGATACCTGATATAATTGAGGACAGTCGTCAAGAAGCCGATCGAGGTTTCTGTCCGTTGTTTCAACTCTATAAAGTCAGCATTCTCGATATTATGGAACGTAAGTGTCGGGAAGCGGGATTGATAATTTAGGCTAGATCAGGGAAGTCCTCGCGCTTAGACGCGGCCCTGACCCCAAAATGAAGCGGATGGCTATATACTCCCACCGCGAGGTCTTTAGGGGCGCCAAACATCAGAGACCATGTGGTCGTTGACGGTGAATGGTGAGCACATATGTATTGGAGATATCCGTGGCTAAAACAACAAAAGACTGGGTCTGGTCTAAGGATAATCGTTCTGATCAAACTCCGGAAGACTATTTCATGGATCTCCAAAAGAGATTCCCAGACGGCACTCCTGTGCGGGTTACACTGCCCCCTGTTGTCTTTCGGGAATTCGAGCAGCCAGCATTTGGTTCTCGCGTTACGATTGAGTACATGGACGAGTCCAACTGTTGGCAGCCCCTTAGTTTTGTTCAAAAGATCAAGATGGATATCAGCGCAGTGCTAGATGCTGGATTGCTGAAGTTCGATTTATATGAACCGGGAGAAGAAAATGAGTCTAAACATTAGGGATTTTAACAAGCGAACTTTCAATGAGCTTAATCGTCGTGGATCTATGACTGAGGCTGAGCGTGAAGCGGAAGATCGGGCTGCACATGAGGCGCTTTACGATGGTCACGCAGAAGAGTATCAAAGTCTTCGTCAGCGAAATGCTTTTTGCTGGGATTATGATCCCAAGCCAGGTAAGGATCTAGGTGCTTTCCCGTATAAGAGCGATATTGTTTATTGCCTTCACTGGGCCAGGTTGGTGATGCTGCGAACGGATTGTGAGGTGGAAATCTACTCTCATACAGCTCACGGTCAAACACCACAACCCATCCATGATTATGGAAAGGCTAGTGTGACCGGTGATCGGGTCTATGTTTGGAGGCCGGGAATCAATAAGCAGGGAGAGGAAGTCGAGCAAGAGTTCAATATGCAGATCGATGACTTCTTACATGCTGGATGGAGTGTGTGCTCCCATGGTAAGAATGAGAGTCGCATCAAAGAGAGTTTGTATAATCCGTTCAATACCGGCTTGCCTGATTTCGATCGTGGGCTATACACCATTGTTGAGCGACCTGAGTTTGTGTTCAAGCTGCATTCTTCAATGGCCAAAAGCCTAGGGGATTACATCCAAGAAAAGATCCGTGAAAGCGGTAAAACAAAGAAAGACTTCCAGTGTGAACATACGAAAGAGAACGATGCAGAGTGATATTATTCAGAAAGGGTCTAAGGTAGAGAAGCGCAGTGATCACTATCAAGTGACTGGTCAGTTTCCTTCCGGTCCTAATCTTAACGGTCGTATATTCACACAAGCCGGCATTACGAAGGCCCTCAATAAGACTCAACTACCTGTTAAGCATGTTCATGCTAAAGACAATGTGATATACGCAGATATCGACGTAGATAAGAAAACCTTTCAGAAGATCACGAATCAGCAGGCTATATCTATTGGCATGCGAGGTAAGGTGCTCGAGTCTCACAGGGACGAGGATGGAGTAGACGTTATCGATGCAGCTGAAGTAGATAGTTTGTCATTCATTAGTGACAACATGTCTTGCACGACTGGTTTACACTTACGCCTTATACGCCGCAAGAACATTAATCGGTGGCTGATTATTGGATTAGTGGGTGTGTTCACAGCTATGTTACTATGGGTCTTAGTGAATATTGTTTAGAGCAGTTAAAACGTTCCCATGCAAGAGCTGTGGGTTGATGTTTTTGATTGGGAAGATTGGTATGAGGTGTCCAACTTTGGACGCCTCCGCCGTAAAGAACGAACATCCGCCAAAGGCTACAAAGCGAAATCAAGATATCTTACAGGTGTCCGTCGACCTGATGGTGCCGTAAATGTAACGCTGACACGTCCTACGTATGCTAAGCGCAGTCGGCTTGCCGGTGGTGGGCATCTGCGGGCTGACATACAGCTTCATAGGATTGTTCTAGAGTCGTTCTGCGGTTTGGCGCCAGAAGGTATGAAAGCATGCTTTCTGAATGGTGATCGCACCAATTGTCGACTGACCAACCTAGCTTGGCGGCATCCATCCTCGATAGCAAAAAATGCTGCTCAAAAGGGCAACTTGGCTAAGAAGATGACCGAGGACAGTGTTCTACGGCTACGTAAGATGTTCGACAAGGGTGTGAATCGCGACAAGATTGCACAGAAATTCGGTATAAATCGACGTCAAGTGTACAAGATCGGGCAGCGCATAACTTGGTCTTGGTTGAAAGGGTAAAACGTTCTCGAGGGAGAACCTATGTCTGTCGGAAACACTTCACGAACAACTGAGCGATCATCGGCATTCTTGGCTGGTCTGGTGCTGGATCGCTACAACAGCTTATCGACGGCTCAGCAGCTCGAAGCGCGCGGTGAGCTGATGCAGGTCGGAATTGACATCAATCGCCCTCAGAACGTGTGTCTGCTACCTCCCTCGGACTTGTTAAGTGGACTCGGATACCTGTCGGGTGCCTTTCTTCACGAGTTACTCCGTTCTCATACAATCGATATCGATTTCGCTGCTGAAACAACCAAAGACGTCACCTTCAACATTGGGGAGAATGCAGCGACAATTGCTCGAGGTAGGTTGTACGTTGACGTGGATCCAGGCGCATTTGCCCAGGATGCGATCCTTTCTTTTTACACCAAGGACTCTTTCCTCGGAGAGGATCTGTTATTCCGGGCTACTACACGGACGGCCGTCACACAGACAACATCGATTATCACTGCTACGGATACTAGCGTTGATGTAGATGATACGTCTGAGTTCAATGCTGATGATCTGGTGTTTATTACCGATGCAGCAGCTCCAGAATTCAAGCGCATATCGAGCATAGCCGATCCGACGGTAAACATTGAGGGTCAATTCGATGCAGGGCATGCTTCAGGTGTAGGCTTCTCGCGTGTGGTGGAGTTCGGTGGTCTCGGCATCTTCAACGAGGATGAGGCCAAGGATCTATATTTCAGGGTGAGTCTTGGATCCCCTCAAACGGTAAGTTTCAAGATGGACTTGTTGGTGTTAGGCTAATGGGATTCACGAACATATCCTCGAGCTCGTATGGCAATCAGTTGTGGGCGAAGAATAATCTTACGCCGACGCAACGCCCTTTTCCTTCTCTGATAGAAGACATGTACAGTTGGTGGCGGGTTACTGAAGGATCTTCAGCTCTCGTTACGCGTGAGTATAGACGTGGAATCCTCGCCAATCTTACCGGTTCCCCTGTGTGGGAATCAGGTCCTCCGAACGGTGGAGAGGGTATTCGCTTTCTTGCCGACGGGGATAGCATGGATACAGACTTTCAGAGTTTGGATATCTCCACAATGGATGCTTGGACTGTAACTTTATGGGTGAAAAGAACAGCCGCGCCATCAGGAACGGATACCCTTCTTTCCATTTCCTCATCCATAAATGATTGGATGCGTATCAGCTTGGTAGGGTCCAATGTCAATGTTTACACACGCCAGGCAACGCTCGGTAGAACGTCCAGGAGCGCGCAGACTGTTGGCGGAGGCATCGGTTTGAATGTGTGGTCCCATGTAGCTATACGCAAGTCAGGAAATGGTCAGATTGGATTCCGGGTGAATGGGACAGGTCCATCTTTATTGATCGGTTTCCCTTCGAATATCAATTGTTCACTTTTCCCTAAAACGCTCTTAGGTAGAAGTGTTCAGGGTTCAGCTGGATGGGCTAAGGCAGTAATCGGAGATGTACGAACATATCCACGTAGTTTGTCCAATAGGGAAATAAACGCCATCTTTGCCGGAGTAGCTTCATGAGATATGCAATTCAACAACCGGATGATGAAGGGTATGTTCTTCTCGAAGGTGATGCGCCATTTCCTGAAGGAGCCATTGCCCCTATACGGAATTGGAATGATCTCATCAGTGTACCTTCTTATTTTATCACGTCCGATGGCGCGGGTGGTTTACGGGAGATGGTCCTAGCAGAAAAGAACGCATGGCGCAATGCTCACTTAGATGCCGATAAGCTCGATCGCGTGGAAGAGATTGATGCGAAGACGGCAGAATTGATTTCAAAGGGATTCGAATATCCGGCATCCAGTGGTAATATATTCTCAATGAGTCAGAATGCCCAGATCAATTGGGCTGGTTTATTGGCTACATTCCAGGCGGGTTTGTTGGCATTACCGATAACGGTAATCACGGCGGATGATCAAACCACATACTCGATCGTAGATGAAGCGGATCTACTCGGTTTTGTAGGTGCTGCTTTGGCCCATAAGAATACATATCTTCAAGGTGGTCTAACTCTCAAGAGTATGGTTACATCAGCTGTTGATGCCCCAGCTCTGGATACAATAGCGGATAATCGAGTATGAAAGCACTTGTTCTCAGTGGTGGAGGAGCGCGGGGAGCGTTTCAAGCGGGCGTGCTATCACGCATGGTCAAAGAGGGCATGGGTGGTTTCGATGTCATTACCGGTACATCGGTGGGTGCGATCAACGCCGCATTCCTTGCGCAGTTTCCAAAGGACCAGTTCTCGCTTGCTGTTGAGCAGCTGGAGCGTTTGTGGTTGGGTGGGCTCCAAGTTTGGAAGCCACGTTTCTTACCGTTTAGGATTCTGGCGACATTGTTTGGCGCCAAGTCCATAGGTAGCAATCGGAATCTCAAACGGTTATTGCGTGAGAACATAGACCTAGCCGATCTACGTGATACGGATGTGGAATTACGGATACCCGCCGTCAATCTCATTACAGGTGTTTTGGCTGTTGCGACACATAAGACTCCAGATGTGCTCAATTGGGTATTGGCTTCCTCCGCGGTGCCTGCGATGTTTCCACCTGTAAAGATCCAGACCACAAGTGGTAAACAATACCATGCTGATGGTTCTCTTCGTGAGACTGCTCCAATTCGTTCAGCTATCAAGGCCGGTGCTTCTGACATAACGGCAATTCTTACAGCTCACCCCCAACATGTAGAGGGTGTCAAGAAAGTAGGGAGTGCGTGGAAGATTGCATTGCGATCTTTGGATATACTGACACACGAGACCTTGCGTAATGACATTGAGATATGCAGGAAACAATTTAGCGGTGTGTCATCGCGAGGAATGAAAAGAATTATTGCGTACCATCCTTCTGTGGAACTGCCGTCGTTGCTGAGTTTCTCTAAGAAAGACATCAAGCAAAGTTTCAATCAGGGATTTTCGCTTGACCCTACCATCACCACCTGATACTTTTCATGCCGTGCTGACTCATAGGATTTGGTAAGTTTCTTTTAGCGGAGAGACTTACTGTAGGAACCCGCACCTGTCAGCACACCGGTGCGGGTTCTGTTTTTAGTAGATGTCAATGAAAGTTCTTCGGTCAATAAGTGTCGATTCCGATCAGTGGAACAAGTTCGCTGAAGCTTGTGCGCAGATGGACTCATCACGGCCCCAAACAGTATTGTTAAGCTTCATTCAAGATTATCTGGAGGTATACGATGGACATGGACGACGAAATGCTGCCAGATCAGGTGACGAATCCAAAGTTGGAACTCGGCGCAGGTCAAAAAAGCAAGGTGGCAAAGTTGCTAAGCCACTTCGACAAAAACCAGCAGTACGATCTAAAAAATAAGAAAGGCGTCATTGTTTGGCGTCTGAAGGAAGACAAAGCGCGCAAGCGTTTTGAGCTCTATTGCTTGGAAGATGGTCCGGCATATCTTTCCGCACTTTTCCCCTACGAGTATTGCAAGCGTGAGCATGCTTTGGAAAAGGCTCTTGATTACAACATGTTGCCAGGGAAGGGTGAAAAGAAGACGTATAAGACCATTGCTGCGGCTAGGAAGGCAGATCCTTTGCCTGAGGAAGGTTAGAAGTTTGAAAAAGAATCCACCATGCAATGTGAATGAACAATGGCGCTCGCTACCGAAGAGTGATGGTTCTTATAAGGTGTCTAATCAAGGACGCGTTTGGTCATGTTTACGGGATGTCCTGCTAAAGGTTTCTTACGCGGGGAATCGTAGACAGTATCAGCAAGTAACAGTCATGCGGGACGGAAAAAGGATGCATCGATATGTGCATCAGTTAGTGTTGGAGACGTTCAAGGGTCCGTGCCCGAAACATATGGAGGCCAGTCATCTTGATGGGAATCCTGTAAACAACTGGAACACAAATCTTATCTGGGATACGCATAAGAACAATCTTATACGTGCGTCAGAGAACCAAAATATTGCTCGAGGAAATAGGATAGGTTTAGCTAAGTTGACGGATAGAGATATCCCTCATATTAGGAAACTGAGTGAGCTAGGAGTATCTACCCAGATATTGGCCAAGGGTTTCGGCGTAGCGTTTCCGACTATGCAATCAGTTATTTTACGTAAAACTTGGAAACACATTAAGTGAGGAATACATGGCTTTTTATTACCACATGAAGTGCCCAGCTTGTGATACACCACGGAAGGTTATCTTCTCTGAGGAGATTTCCGGTAAACTTCAGGTGAAGTGTCCTAGCTGCACTGTGATTATGGAATTGCAAAACAAAGAGGAGAAGGAACGTGACAAGCGCTCAAAAGCTCTTGCGTGAAGATACCAAGTATCCCTTTGATGAACGCAACTATTACGATGATCGTAAGCATTTGCTTGTTGCAGGTACTGGTTTTCGTTTGAAGAAACCAGGGGAGGGTAAGTTTGCTTTCGTAGTGGAGGTGATGGAGGATGTCATCATCTATATAGAGGAGCGGTTTGAGGATCGTCAAACTTTCCGAAGTGGTCAGATGTTCGCTCAGGTGGATGATTTGTTGAATGATGGGTGGTGTTGTGACTGAAATATCGAAATTTCAGATTGATGGGAAGAAGCTCGCGGATCTCCTAAAGGACAGAGCACCGTCGTGTCCGCTGTGTCAAAAGAAACTTGAAATCAACGGCCCAATTGAAATGGAATTTGATCCTCAGAAACAAGTGTTTAATATGGGTCCGAGGTTTGATGCCAATGTGCAGTACAAGCCTTGCGGCTGTGGGGGTGGAATTATTGTTTTTGTAAGCTGTGAGAATACATAAGGAGAAAACGAGTGGGACATCATCTGACGCCTGAAGGCGGTTTCAAAAGTGATAAATATGATTGGTGCCCAGAGGGTTTCTTCCCTTTGAAGTTTACCGATCCGAAGGCTCGGGGGCTAATTTTGCAGTACGCAAGCTCATCGAAGGATATCGAATTGATGGCGGATCTGCGGGCAGCGTGTACCCATTATGCAGAGCTGAAAGGTAAGGCCAATGAAGACGAAGACGAAACAGACGTTGAAGACTGATGAAGAGTTGCGTCAGGTGCGTGAACAATTCTTTTCAGCATACGGGCATAATGAGGTATTGGCTATGTGGGCCAAAGATCACGGTAAGTTTTTGATTGAAGAAGTGGAGCGTTTGAGGGAGCCGACATATTTGGAGTTCAATACTTCACCAGTGGATTTGCCCGAGGCACGAGAGATTAGAGAAGCACGAGAATTTCGACGTATGACTCAGATGGGTCTGGTTGCGATTATTCTTAGTTTTGTACTCAATGCGTATCTGGTGATTAGGCTCTTATCGACTTAGGTTTTGAAATGAAGTTACCACTTGAAAAGGCCATGGAGCTGTTCTTCAACAAAGCGTTGAATGCGGCTCTCAAGACGCCCGAGGCTTCCATGGAGGACTTGGGGCTCGCAACCCTCGCCGGCGCGATCCACGCGGCCCGTGAGGACGTCCCAGAGGCCATTGAGGACTTCCCCATCACATTCGTGAATATGCACCTTGTTGAGCAAGATGGGGAAGTCTGTCTTTATTGGGGCACCGAGAAGAAGATCTTGGCCTGGACCATAGACACAAAGCAGATGGAGCAACTATGCATGTGGCTGCCAGCTCGTTTGTCGGTAATCAAAGATCGTGTAGCAGGGGAGCGAAAGAAACGATTCTCAAGAGGCGCTGAGATGGCCATCATGGATTATAAGGCGGGCGCACCATATCGGAGTAAGTCCAGACTTGGAACCGTGGCTCTTCAGGGTTACGAGGAAAAGTTGTCAGAGCTGATGAATCCTTTGGTGCTGGCTTTGGTTCACTTGCCAGAGCGTGATCAATTATTGAAAGCGAAAGAAATGATGCGTTCGGGTGAACATCCACCGGGATGTGTGAAATGGTCGTTGGACCAGCTCGGAGTGAAAGCATGAGTACGGATCCCAATGAGAAAGAATTAGAACTCCTCAAACACATAATTTACAAAGTGAGGATTATGTGTTTATACGAATCAGATAAGGGCGTGGACAGAATTCAGGTGAGTCGGATAGCTCGAGCGATTGATGAAGAACTGGGGCCTTCTGAACATTTGGACAATTGGCTTGAGGAGCTGCGCAAAACCAATCGTGAAAGAGATGAACTTCTAGGAATAAAAGAATGAACTCGTTGAAAGCAATGCACGCTATCGTTACTGATCTCATGGATGATCCACAAGCGAATATGCAGGATATTGTTTACCATCTCAAATGTGCAGGAGCTGAAGGTAAAGATGTAAAGAATGCCTTAGTCAAGGCTCAAGAAATTATTGAAAAAATGAAGGACTTGAACACAGAAGTTGATAAGATCACAAGTCATTAGAACCGGGAGATTCAAATGAAAATCTATGTAGCGTCGTCTTGGCGTAACGAATATTTCGACACCGTAGTGAAGGCTCTCGAAGGAGTCGGTCACACGGTCTATAACTTTCGTAATCCTGAACATGCTTTTGATTGGGCGGATCTCGATCCTAATTGGGAGAACTGGGAATTTTCAGATTACGTAAAGTATCGGAAGGATGATCGCGCGGTAGACGGATTCTTGAACGACACGAAAGCATTGCGTGAGTGTGATGCGTTAGTTCTTGTCCTACCATGCGGGAACAGTTCACACTTAGAGCTCGGCTTCGCTGTTGGTCAGAAGAAACGCACCTTTGTGTTGTGGGCAGAGGATACACGACCCGATCTCATGTACGGAATGTGTACTGCGATCTGTGAAACATTGCCCGTTTTGATTGGTGCTATAGGTATGGATGAAAAGACACCGTTCATAACACCTTTGGCGACCGCAGTACATGATGACCCTGAGGGTTTTGAAAATGCAGTCAAAGAGCGAACGTCAGTTTGATCGGTTAGAGCCTGGCATGAAAGTTCGGGTGTACCACTGCCGGACAAAGGTGGAATATATTTACACAGTGACTCGTGTGGAGACAGATCGATTTTATGCCACAAGAGACAATGAGCCTGCGGTAGAGCTATTCTGGTACAAGTCCATGGAAGATATGTGGTGGGATATAGATACGCCTGAGCTGGAGAAGAAGTGTGCAGCAATCACGGAAGAAAAGTATTGATGACACACCTGCTCCGCTTCGCAGGATAGTTGAACGCTTGGTGTACGAAGGTAATTATTCCCATTGGTGCTTACTGGAATGTGGGCATGGAAAGTCGAGTAGAGGATGGCGGAAAGCCAGATGCCCTCAGTGCAAAGAGTTGTCCCTTCGAAATGGAACTTCGTTGCGGCCGTAGCTTTTGACGCAGTAGCGTGGATATGTGTTGCTTGGGCTATTATTGAGAAAGAAGCTTCCATGTGGTGGTTTCTTATCCCGTGCTTATTCGCCACTACAGGATTGAAGGACTATATGAAGGGCTATTCAGGCAAATGAAATATTCACCTTATATCGGAACTGGCGATTCTCAATGTCCTCATTGTGGCGTAGTTTTGCAGTCGCCCGAGTTTGAACGGCATATGGCAAATGCTCATCCCGAGCCAGCGCCTGAAGATCCATGGGCTGGAATAAATGCTCTTTTGAAGCGTGCTCAGGATCGGTATGAAGAAGAGGAACGTTTGCGCTTGGATGAGTTGTCCAAGGTAGAGAAGAGCAAAGCCAGCTTAGGTGAAATGATGAAAGCTCGTCAAGATTACCGTATGGATAAGTTACGACAGCAAGTGGAAGATGTATTTTGGCCGAGGCGTTTTGAACGTTTGAATATGAGGTAGACTATGTTGGTAATAATTCTAGGAATCGTGGCGGCCGGAGCCATTACAGCAGCCTGGGTGTTGAGCGTAAAACTTACCGCCAAGGAAGGAGAGCGTCTGCTCCTTCGAGAACAGCTAAGATACAACCAAGACATAATCAACGATAAGTGCCGGAAGATCAACTCGCTTGAGCATGATATCCGGGAGTTGAAGAAGCCTGAGAAAGACAAGGAATGAAGTATCTTACATGCGAACTTGTTTACCACCTTGAGTCGGACGGTCGTGAGTCGTCAGAGGAAATGTTCATCACTTTTACTAGCAGGCGTTGGTGGTTCCCGTTTATCAAGAGACGGCATGTTTTCTCAGGCTTCGCGCGGAGTGAGACGGTAAAGACCGAGGATGGTAAGGGTCATTGGGTGAATATGGCCACTCGGGAGGTTGTTCGCGCGGGTACTGAGCGTAAAAAGGTTCCAGTGGGAACCTGGGTTGATTGTTTCAACACAGAGCAAACTAGACATGAGTGGAAGATTGTGTCGTTGTATCCTGGGAGTCTTCAAGAGAAGCTTGATAAAATATATGATCGCCAGTATTCACGATTAGTAGAAGTCCATAAGCGGAAACAAGCTGAAAAAGCGGAGAAGGCTGCTCTTATTAAATTGCGCCCTGACGTAAGTGAGTCTTTTGAAGAATGGGGTGACAGATTTTTCAATCAGTGGAGTGATGCTAACGAAAAGTACAACAGCGACAATTTGGTCAATCCCGATCATCCTGACTATTTAGTAAAGAAAGAGCATCCTGGGAAGCGTCCGAATGTGTCCAAAATTGGAGATGAGTATCAGGAATTGGTGGATGAACAATGGAACTATATAGAGTATTGGATCAAATGTTTCTTTGTCCAACCCGTCGAAAAGGCGATAAAGTTTTTAGAGGTGATAGAGGCCGAGGGAAAGAAACAAAATTCAGAGTCGTGTTTCAGTATGATGGAAGCAGTCAAAAGGCTTCGGGATATTATAGGTAATGCAGATAAAGATAAATTGAAAACAACGAAAGGCACTGTAAGGTGCAATCATTGTGGTAAAGAACACGAAGCTTGGCGAACCTTTTGCCCTTCATGTTGGAAAGAAATGAGGATTTATGCCCGCCAATCTTGATGAGATCACTTCGATAAACGTGACGCGTACTACGCATACCGATGATCATTACGATTGCTCGTTGATCAAAGGTAACACGCTACTTTTGCAATTGAATAACTGCTCTCGAGATACGGCTATAGCTTTGATTTGGGAATGTGTCGATGCGCCGACTGGTGGTTCTTTTCAATTCAGCACACCTCAGTATGAAATTGATAATTACAAAAAGTGGCTTAGCGCCACGAGAGAAGACCAGGATGTTGAACGTTTCAAGAAGATGATTGATGATGCTTTCACTTTTGCAGATAGTCAGGAGGTAGACGCCCAATGAGTAATGACCCGACGAATCCAAATCACTATGTCAATGCAGGTATCTCAGGTTTAGAGGTAGGTGCGCGTTCAGGAAAAGACAAAGATTTCGCATATGTGAATGTTTCCAAGTATCTGCTTCGCGCGGAGCTCAAAGGAAGCGAGACATTGCTGACAGATCTGAAGAAGGCGCGCTGGTATCTGAATTGGGTGATCGCTCGAGAAGCTGGTGTCAAGCCTTTCAATAAGGATCGAGATCCGGACTTTCCAAATGAGCTCACTTGTGAAGCATATGCTCGATCGGAGCATCCATTAGAACAAGATTTGACTGCTTTTATAAACGGGGATAAGCCTGTAGAATAGGCCTAACCAAAGAGAGGTAGACATGGAACCGGGAAAGATCATTACCAGGGGTGACCCTGGGCATATTGACTTGCAGAAAAACATTGGCGCATGGATGGATTCTTTCGATCCACCAATGACGGTGCCCGAACTCAAACTCAAACTTCGTGGTGAAATGGAAGAACTCCTTGAAGAGTTCGACCGTTATGATGTTCTCGTCAAAGAGTCGGGATTCAGTGAAGATATAGCTCTTCGGAGCCTTGAGAATATCAAGGACGAGATGGCTGATGTCAACATCTTGTTAATGGCGGTCGCGGATCGTGTAGGGTTCTCCCTAGAGTCTCAAGCAAGACAGAAGATGAGGAAAAACTTTGGTCGTAGGTGGCGGAAGAAACCAGATGGGACTTGGCAACATGTCAAAAGAACCGATGACGAAGTGTCTACATCCTGAAGTGCCGTTGCTGTGTAAGCTCGGCTCTATTGTTATGCATGTGGATGAGCTCTTTAGTGACGATAGCCATGCTTTCGATAAGATTGCATTGGAACAGTTGATGAAAGACCCAGATGTCCAGGAGTGGATTTTGGAGATGGATGGTCTGTCGCTAATACCGAAGAAGAGATCATGAAAACATATTCCGGACCCCAGATTGAGAAGATGGAACAAAGGGAAGCTATTGGCATTGAGGGCGATCCTTCTCCACGGCGGGCTAGAGGTTTGACTCATGAGGCGTTCGCCAAGGAATTATGTTTTGGTGCGGACTATGTAATTGTTCATGATGCGGATATTGGTACCGGTGAGAGTCGATGGTCGTTGCGTTGGTGCAAGCCAGGTGTATCTTTACCAGCAGAACCTTTGGTGTGGGGCTACAGTCCTGATGAGTTGCGTGCGAAGCTACACGCTATGTTGAAAGCATTGGACAAGCCGTATTTGAGGATACCGATAGAAGTTCAGATGATTACAGAAAGGCATTGAAATGAATTTAGAACCGTTAGGAGATCGCGTTATTGTAGAGCGTGATGAGGCAGCTGATAAATCTGCAGGTGGGATCATCCTGCCTGATGCGGCCAAGGAGAAGATGAACCGTGGTACCGTGAGGGCTGTGGGACCGGGTGCGATCAAAGGCGGAGCTATGGTATCGCCGACACCCATTGCTGTGGCCGTGAAAGATACGGTTTTGTTTTCCGAGTATGCCGGATCTGAAGTGGAGTACGAAGGTAAGAAACTTGTAATTATGCGCGAGGACGACATCTTCGCCGTAGTGAGGGCCAAAAAGAAATGATAGTAAAGACGCGTAAGAAATCAGAAGCGAAGAATACGCTGACACCGGCGAAGGTGTTTTCCAAGTTCATGCATCACCTGCGCAAGCAGTTGTCTGAGTTCAATATTGAGATGGGTCTCAAGAAGAAGCCCGAGCGCGGCGAGGATTTTCGACGTATCATTTTAGTTGATGGGTATGAGGTGACTGTCGCTGTATCAGAAGTTCCTCGGTACAGGCTCTCCACTGAAGATGTACGCTACAGCATTCAGGCGTTCGGTACGGCCGCGTACTATCATTCTTGTAAACAAACGTTCACACAGACTACGAAGGACTTTCGACCCGAGTCTGCAGCTAAGCGGCTAGGCCGTTGCATCATCCGCTGGAAGGCTGAGCATCATGAGTGGCAGGAGAAGAGAAAAGCCGAGACTGCGTACAGGGTAGCTGGCGAGAAGTTGGTGAAACCTTTCGTTCGTTTTGGGCAGAAGGGTTACCGCAAGACCGCCAAGTTCAAGATGGAAAAGGAAACGTACGAAGTGGACATCGATGTTTTTCGCGACAAGATCAAGATCGAGTATGAGATCAAAGACCAGAAGCATGCCAAGCGTGTGCTGGCCAAACTGAAGAAGGCAGGCTTACTCCTGTAAACAACGAACTAGAGGTAGACAATGCAATTAGTAGAACCCCAAGTGGCGCTGTTCGCAGAGCCCAAGATTGATTTCGAGTCCATACGTGGATACCTGGAAGCCATTGGCGCTGGGGCATATGAGATCGATCCCAACATATCAGACATTGAAAATTTGGTGATGATCGCCGGAAAGGCTTGTTACAAGTCCTTCATTCCAGAGCTCAACCCCAATGTGACTAAGGTACGTGACGATCCTGCAGCATACCTGGCAAACATCAATGCCACAGGTCATGGCAGCATTCTCGAGCACGGCAATTTTACATTTATGTTCTGGAACGTGAGTCGTGTATTCACGCATGAACTGGTTCGCCACAGAGCAGGTACTGCGATGTCTCAGCAGAGCCTTAGGTACGTTCGGCTAACCGATATCGACATGTGGCTCCCCAAATGCATCAAGGACAATCCTGAGGCCGTGGCGATGTTCAAGGAAGCTGTTGAGTCGGCTGAGGGCTATCAGAAGAAGCTGGCAGATCTCTACGACATCAACAACCCAGAGTTCAACTTCGCGCTCAAGAAGATCCTAACATCCTCGTTCAGACGTATTGCTCCGATTGGCTTAGCCACAGAGATAATGTTTACCATGAACATCCGTACATTGCGGCACTTGATCCAGATCCGGAGCCACCGCACGTCGGAGGAAGAGATTCGCACCGTGTTCGATCAGGTCGGCCAGATCATGGTTAAGAAGTGCCCGAACATATTCAGCGACTTCAAGCGCTTTGAACATGAAGGAATTGGGGAGTGGGTCTGTGATAACGCAGCCATGCCCTACGATGGTGTGAAGATCAAGAAGTTGAAGAAGGAACTTGAAGAACTTCAAGCGGCTTAGGAGCAATTATGAGTACGCACACATTTGTCGATACGTTTGTTACCGTTCATTGTTACAAGTGCGGTGTAGCGTTTGGTATGACGGAGAGTATGCAAAAGAGACGGAGGGACGACGGAGAATCATTCTGGTGTCCTAATGGGCATAGCCAGTGTTATTGCGAATCCAATGTCAAGAAGTTGGAGAAGCAGTTGGCGCGAGAGAAGTCTCGGCATGATCAAACCGAAGCTTCGTTGCACCAAGTTAGAAGGGCGAGGGAGCGTACAGAGCGAAGGCTTTCAGCCACCAAAGGCGTTGTTACACGAATCAAGAATCGGGTAAAGAATGGCGTGTGCCCGTGTTGCAATCGCCATTTCAAGGACTTGCACAGACATATGAAGAATCAACATCCTGAGTATGGTGAAAGTGAATAAAAGCCAGGCAAAGAAAGAAGCGTATGCCCATGCGGCGTTGCTTATTCGATCAGCGTTGAACACAGGCCTTTCTGAGTTCACCGATATGATGAGCGGCGACCCCTTAGGCCAAGAGGATAACGCCCGGATATTGGAGGGTTTGGACGATATTGTATGTCAATTGGAAAGGCGATCTAGATGAGTATGTTACCCCCTAAAGATCGAGATGCGGTATAGGCCATGGCCTCGTTTATTTCTTTCATGGGTTCGTGTGTGCTTCAGGATTTTATTTTCGATGAGAAGGACAAAGAGAGATTCATTGAACATTTTGTGTTGAGATGTGCCCATTTATCGCAGGTGCATCAACTCGAGCGTTTCATGAGTTATGCTGAAACCGGTAAGGTACACTCGTTTGTGGATTATCCTTCGCGTGAAAAAGAGAAAGCGATACTTAAACGGGAGATGCGTAATGATAAGGAAGTTGGAACTGGTTGAATTTGAAAGTTTGCCTGAGGGGCAGCGGTTTACGTGTATGATCACGCGTTCACGATTTGGAACTGACGGTGTAAAATACGCGAAGTATGGCACTCAAGCAGTTCGGTTGCATGAGAACGGCGAGCCCTATCGTAATGATAAGGGTGAGTTAGAACCGGAAAATATTAGGGATGAGGTTGTTGGCGTTTGGAAGGAAGTTAGATATTTGTAATGGCCCAAGCAATCAGAGATAAGGCGTACTATGACAAGACCACGCACGGGTCACACACTTCAGGTCGATTGGCTGAAGCTGCAGTTTATCAGGTATTTGATTTGCGCGAACCCTACGTTGAAGTGAAGGCCTGCCAGAAACGGCACCTTCGGGTAGTGATCAAGAAGAGTCAGGTAGACATATGGCCCTTCAAGACATACGTGGTTGTTGTTTACGACCGTGACTACGCGAGGTTGTCTTTTGAGCAGGCCTTCGAGAATCAGCTGATGTTTTTGTTTCTTACCGGCGCTGAGCTGATGAAGGTGGTAAAGAAACATGACGCAAACTTACGAACTTGTTATAGTCAGAAGTTACAGAAAGTAACACATCAGCATTATGAGATCCGTTACCAATGGATCATTGATTATTTGGTGAAGCGTGACGGCCTTCTCTTCGCCAAGAATACAGTTGAGGGCCATGAGGTGTATGGAGAGATCCCACCTCCGGAGAAGCAGAAGCAGCTATTCTAGGAGTATTATGACGCGTATATACACACCCTTAGGTATTACCGTGGCGGAGCATATACGTTGCGAGTGTAAAAACAATGTGGATGCGTTGAAGGCGGCTTTGGCTGCGAAGACCAAGAAGGACTTGGACAAAGTGAAGTCCTTGGAAGAATATATGTGGACGCGTTGGAAAACTATTCTGATCGGACTAGGTCAAGATTATCCAGATGCTCCAGAATTGGACTATGAAGATTACAAGTCCTATTTCATTGACCCAGATAATGGGAAGCTTTATCGGCTCAAGGATGTGAATATTCGTGAGCCATTGCCGGAGGATCTTGAATGTTCAAAACCATGATAGATGCTGGAAAGAAACGCAGGCTAAACAAGGAAGAGCGACAGACGTTGGTGCGTGTAAGCGATTCGCTTGGTATGAACATTGTGGATCATTTCGAGTCGTTGGATAAGGTTGGCGCTGAGAAGTTACCTGAATATTACGAAGCACCGGCTGTTGGTCTCACAGAGCACGGAGCGTACAAACCTGTAAAGATCGAACCCGAGTATATTGACGCAGCTGTTCCTTATGGAAAACTACGGGTTGGAACGACTTTTTGGAGCTGGCGTCATAGACTAGATTTGCATACTGACGGCAGTGTGGTTTTCGATACTCAGGATAAGGTGCATACTCGACCTCAGTCCTCTGGAAACTTTATCAAGTTAGTGAAGCTCGATAAGGCTGTAGCAGGTGAGGCTTGGGATGTCCGGAATGTCGGTCGTGATAATCATGCCTACGATAAGAGTTCAAGTTTGGCGAATGGTCGTCACATACCTGTTGTGTGTATTGAGCACGTCAGAGAAACGGTAAACAAAGAATTACGATTGGAGGATCACAGTGAGTGAAGAGGGCAATATCATAGTTCCGGAAACGGCGAAGGAAGAGGAACCGAAGGAACTTCCTGACATAATGGATCGTACTCATCGATGCGGGACATGTCCGCATTTTGTAGTACGTGAGGATATCACGGGTATGGATATGAAGACGAAGAAGGCGGTTCTCGGCGGTGAATGCCGGCGGTATCCGCCTAATATGCTAATTTTCGTGAGGCAGGTAAAAGAGCAGCCTAAGATTCAAACGGCAGGTGTTCAGCAGGGTCAAAACATGATTCAGAATCCTGAACCTCATCATGCTTATAGAACCGAATACGATTGGTGTGGTGAGCATCCCGAAATATGGAAGGAACATTATGGCACGTAAATTCAATCCAATGCTTTTGGCTGGGAGTACCGAGGTAGGCGATACATTTCGTGCATTGCGGGCCAACGGACGTGAGATTGCTTTAGGTGCTACGTTGTGGAACAGGCTTAGTGATCCTGATCATCCTTACGAAGAAATTGGTTATTACCAAGAAGACGTGGATACCGAAGGGGAAACGCAGCATATGCTTTATGTCCCTGACAAAGGTATTCCTATGAACGATCGATGCATGGTGGCAATTGTAAATGCCACGTTAGAAATAAAGGAACGCTATGTCGGCGAGACAAATGGGGACTAAGGGTTACGTGGACACGGAACCTGCAAACTTCCACTGCTATAGATGTGGCCATGAGACATCATTTGTCTGGGTGCATTGCCAATACAGATGTTCAACGTGTAAGCAGTCCACACTGAATAGTGAAGGTGGCGCGGAGCGGATGGGCCAACTGGAGTAAGGAATTATGGAACAATGATAATACTTTCCACTTTTTCGGGTCTTGGTAAGATATCATCGGCCCTTGTATAGAGGGCATAATGAACCGGGATAAAGACGATTATAATGTGTCCATCGTGATCACTCACCAGGTGAAAGAATACCTGGATCAGTTGGTTGACGATGGAATCTTTGGCAAGAACATCCAGGAGATTTGTGCTCGGATGATTGATCGTCGAATTGAGGAGATGATACATGACGGAACCTTCCTCGAGAGAAGACACTCTGAAGCTAAGAAGGCTTGAGGGAATTCTGTTGTCGATGTCGAATGTTATTCCTTTCAGGGAACTCATTCATGCTAAACCCGAGAACCGGCGTGATAAATCGCAGGCTTTCTTGGAGTATCTGCACAAGATGGCCGTTGAACCTTACCAAAAAGATCATGCCAAACTTAGCGATGAAATCTCGCCGAGTCGAATTAGTTACGGCACAGCGAATGGAAGTGTAGCTCGAGAGATTGAAATGTTTCGGAAAGGTGACGACGTAGTCATGGTGATGTCAGTAGAAGAGGGTGAGGATTTTATGTTTCAGCTGCCTTACTCTGATCTACGTTCCATGATGTTTTCAATGAATACGGCATTGTCCGATTTGCGGGCATAAGGAGGTAGACATGCAGAAGGAATTTGATCCGATGATGTGGTTATATGCTCAATATAATGAGCCTCATCGAAAGTATCACACCTGGGAGCACATTGCGCATATGCTCATGCGGGCTGGGGAAATTCATCAGCTCACAGGGGATAATGTCTCTGTTCTAACTAAACCTCAGTTTTGGGCTATTCTTTACCATGATGCTGCGTATGAGGTACATCAGCCTGCGGGGGCGAATGAAAGAGGAAGTGCGCACATAGCTTGTAAGCATCTCAGTCAGCCATGGGTGATGGCGGGTCATGGTCTCAGTTTCGAAGATCTCAAGACGATTGAGCAAATAATTCTTGACACGACGGCGCCCCATACGGCCACAATCTTGGCATCTGAATTGGTCATA